>MKJX01000250.1 GCA_001942415.1 Pseudonocardia sp. CNS-139 | reverse complement strand
CACGTCGAGATCCTCGACGTCTCCCAAATGCTGCTCGCCTCGGTCAAACGCGGCGACGTCGAACCCACGACAGGGTGAGCCCGGCGGTGCGGAGGAGGGTCCTCAGCCGACCGATCCCCGGCGTCGAGCATGAACGTGGTCCCCGTGATGTACCGGCCGGACTCGCCGGCCAGGTAGACGACGGCGCGGGACACGTCCTCCGGCTCGACGAACGGGATCCCGAGCGCGTGCAGGGGCCGCGCGGCCGCCTCGAACTCGGCACGACCCGGATCTTCGAGATCAGGCCGGAAGAGCTGGTAGATCGCGTCGTTGAGGATCATCGGCGTCGCCACACCGGTCGGATGGAGGGTGTTGACCCGGATGTGATGGCGGGCGAGCTCCTTGGCCAGCACCCGCATCAACCCGACGAGCCCCTGCTTCGCGGCGACGTAGTGGCCGATGTTCTCCGAGATCATCGACGTGGCCGACGAGCTCGTCATGATCACCGAGCCGCCCCGGCCACCGGCGATCATGTGCGGAACCGTCGCCTTGCAGGTCTTCCAGACCCCACCGAGGTTCACGTCGAGCATGGTCTGCCAGGTCAGCTCGTCCATGTCCGTCAGCGACGCGAAGGTGCTGATGCCTGCGTTCGCGCAGACGACGTCGAGGCGCCCGAGCCGGTCGACCGCCGCGTCGACGAACCGCCGCGTCGCGGCCAGGTCACGAACATCGACGACACCGTGGACGATCCTGCGCCCCACGGACTCGACCCGGTCGGCGGTCTCGGCGAGGTCGTCGGGTGTCGGCAGCGGATAGGGCACCGTCTCGATCGGCGCGCATGCGTCGAGAGCGATGATGTCCGCGCCCTCCAGAGCAAGCGCCAGTGCATGACTGCGACCCTGCCCGCGCGCCGCACCGGTGACGCAGGCGACCTTGCCTTCGAGTGAACCCACGAGATCACGCCCTCGCATTCCGGATTCGTCCTGTGCCGATCACCCGGCCGCGAGTCCAGCCCACGGCAACGGCCGTTCTCGCCACCGACGTGGCGGGCCCTGCGGCCCTGCCGGCGGTCGGCCGGCAGGGCCGCAGGGCCTCGCGGAACCGCCGACGCTATGCCGCGGCCGACGGAACGGCCTTACGTGCCGTCAGGGCCAGCGCCCCGGACACCAGGGCGACGACGAGGATGAACCAGAAGTAGAACTGGATCACCGGCAGTGTCGTCTCGCCCCTGGCTGCCGCGTCGATGAACACCGCAGCGAGGCTCAGCGGCAGCACCGACAACAGCGACTGCCCGGCCGTCGTGGCGGTGAGGTAGAGGCTGCCCGCCGAGGATCGACGTTCCGCGGCGACCTCGAGAAGATGAAGTTGAAGTTCGCCGAGAAGAACAGCCCGATCACCGTACCGACGGCCAGATGTACGACGCCGAACACGACGACCTGGTGCAGGGCCAGCGCACCCACGACTGCGCTGACAGCGAGGAGCGCGAGGCCGGTGAACAGCAGGTTGACGTAGGACATCAGGCGCAGACAGCGGACCGCGATCACGCCGCCGATCAGGAACCCCAGGAAGTAGAAGGTCTGGAGGTAGGCGTACTCGGCACCGGACAACCCGAAGCCGTATCCGAGGCCGGCGCTCTCGGGAGTCTGTGAGACGAGAGCGGAGGCGATCAGAAACGTCGTGCCGGTGCCGGCGACGAGGCCGCCTACGGCAATGCCGACCGAGATCCCGCGGTTGCGGAGCATCGTCAGGTCGATCAGCGGCTCGGCGGTGCGGGTTGCGCTCCACACCCAGAGCGTGCCGACCACGACCGCGACGATGACCAGGCCGACGAACACCGGCGAGGTCCAGCCTTCGACGGGCCCGAGACTGATTGCCGCCAGCAGCGCGGCCACGCTGACGCCGAGGAGCACCGCCCCGCGGTAGTCCACCCTGCCCCGGTCCACGACCTCCGACTCCCGCACGGTGGCGAGAATCGCCAGGGCCAGCAGCAGCATGACCACCGCGAGGCCGGCGAACACGAACCGGAACCCGAACTGGTCGATGACCGGCCCGGTGACGAAGGGAATCAGCGCGCCGGGAAGGCCCGAGCCGGTGGCGACGAGACCGACGGCGAGTGGAGCGATCCGTTCCGGGAAGGACTCACGCACGATCGCAGGGCCGAGCACCGACGCGGCCAGCGTGGCGCCCTGCAAGAACCGTCCCACCACAACCAGGCTGTACCACGCGCAACCGCGACGATCACCGACCCGACGATCCCACAGGCCATGACGACCATCACCATGCGCCGTTTGCCGTAGAGCTCGGCCATCCGGGCCGCAAGCGGTGTCAGGACGGCCGAACCGAGCAGCTCGGCGGTCACGAACCAGGCCCCCTGGGTCGTGTTGAACTCCTTCGTGACGATCGGCAGCCCCTGCGGACCCAGCAGAATGGTCGCGATGGCGCCGACCAGGCTCCCGACGAGCGCGAGGACGACGAGGACACGCCGCGGCGTCCACCCGTCGTTGGTGGCGGCAGGCTCGGTGCCGACCACGTTGTCGTATGAAGTCATGACCTACCCCTGATGAGGAAAGACCCCGGCTGCGCCGGAGAACCGGCTCAAGGCGCAGGCGTGGGCGGCTGTCTCTGATCACAGCGTCGTGCCGGACGACGGTGCGTCGTCGTCCGTGAACAGCTGGGCCTCCCCGACCCGGGCGCGACGTCTCCGCCCCGGCGACCACTTCGGTGGTTCGCGCACGCGCGGGCCGATCTCACCCGTGCTTGCGGAGAACAACCGACGAGCGCATGACGGGTGGTCGCGCCGCCGGTCAGCCGGCGCGGACAACCCGAGTTCACTTCCCGAACGGACGGTGGAACGAGGTCCGAACGCCCGGCCTTCGTCGCGACGCGATCTGCCAGGACCCCGGTGCCTTCTCGCTCCCTCGATCTCCATCATCGATACCGGATACGGTATACGGATTGCGTCACGCTGACAAGAACCTCCTTCGGAACGGGCCCCTCGGGTCAGCCGATGCGGACCGGAAGCGAGGTGAGCTGGTTGACCAGGGCACTCCAGCCCCGCTGCGGCTCCCCTGCCAGCTCGAGGCGGGTGCCGCGCCGATGGAGCTCCTCGAGCAGGATCCGCAGCTCGAGCTTGGCCAGCTGGGCTCCGACACAGCGGTGGATGCCGCTGCCGAACGCAAGCCCGTCCCGGCCGTAGCCGAGGGACTGCACGCCGGTGCGCAGCGGGTCGAACCGGTGCGGCTCGGGGAAGGCCGCGGGGTCCCGGTTGGCCGCGTTGAGCAGCAGGAGCATCACGTCGTTCGCACGGATCTGCTGCCCCTGGAACTCGACGTCACGGGTCGCCGTGCGCGTCACGTTCATCGCGGGCGTGATGACGCGGAGCAGCTCGTCGACGACCTCCCGCTGCCTTCCCCGGGCGATCGCCTCCCGCGTCGCCACGCGCACGGCCTCGTCCTCGGCGAGCAGTCGGGTGGACTGGCCGATCAGGGTGTGAGTCGTCTCGTACCCGGCGATGAGCAGCGCCGTCGTGTACATGAGGTACTCGCCCTCGTCGAGGTCGCCCCGGGCCAACGACTGCGCCAGCAGCGAGACGACGTCGTCGGCCGGCTCCGCGAGCTTTCGCCGGCCCAGCCGGTCCATGTACGCACCGACCGCCTGGAACGCGGCCGCCATGAGCGCGCCGTCCTCGGAGTTGGCCTGCCCCTTGAAGATGTCGTCCGACCACCGCACGATGTCGGCCCGGTCCTCCGGGGGCACGCCCATGACCACCGCGACCACCCGGGCCGGGATCAACCGGGCCACGTGCTCGACCCAGTCGAACTCGCCGAGCGGCAGCGCGGCGTCGAGCACCTCGACGACGATCTCGCGAATCCATGTCTCGAACTGCGCCACGACCCGGGGTCCGAAGGCCCTGGTCGCGACCTTGCGCACGCGGGTGTGCACGGGCGGGTCCATGAACAGGATGTGCTTGCTCATGGGACCGTTGCGGTCCTGGTTCCCGAGCGGGAAGAACGCGCCGGGCACCGAGCTGAAGACCGTGGGGTCCCGCTCGATCTCGATCACGTCGGAGTATCGGGTGACAATCCAGAACCCGCCGTTGTAGGTGCCGAATTCCGACGGGTGCCACGGAAGTCCGGGCTGCGCCCGGATCGCGTCGAACGCCTCGTGCGGAACCCCGGCGACGTAGCTCTGCGGGTTCGTCAGATCGGGAATCTCGGTGCCCCGCACATCGATGGTTGCCGTCATCTTCTCACCCTCCGCCTGCCTCGCACACCATTGGGACGCAGCCTCCGGCACACGCCGCGCGACATCGACGACACGCGTCCGGAACGAGCTCGCGGGATCGGAACAGCAGCAGGACTACGCGGTCACCTCGGGCGTCTTGCCCGCGATGATGTCCAGCATGCCGATCGGGTTGGCGTAGTCACGCCAGCTGACGATCTTGCCGTCGTCGTTGAAGTCGGTGACGCCGGCGATGGGAATCGAGATGACCACACTCCCGTCCTTCTTCAGGATGTGGTCGATGCGCTCGTGGAAGACCGTGTTCCCGGTCTGCGCGACGTTGACCATGTCCACCCGGATGCACTCCATGGCCAGCGCCGTGTCCCGAGACGGGATGAGCACCTTCTCGATGGCCTCGTCGATGCCGTGCACCATCGGGAGCGCGTCGGCATTCCACCAGGCACAGTTCTCCGCAAATATGTCCCGAAACGACTGGACCATCGTCTCGAAGTCGGAGTCCCACTTCGAGAAGAACTCGAGCAGACGATCCACGTGACTGCCAGGTGTCGACACCACGTCCTCCTCACGACGTTGTGATGATCACGCTCCCGGAGCAATCCCCTCGGGAGCACGGGATGATCCCGTATACCGTAGCCAGTATCAAGCTGCCGCGCAATCGCCGGTTCCGACGAAGTTCTGCCCGGGTGCTGTCGCAGCCCGCCCGATGGGCGGCTGCGCTATCGCCGGTCGCGAATGAACACCCCATCGGGGTCGAACGCCCGCAGTGTCGCCAGCTCGGACGCTTCTGCGGGGGGCTCCCGGACGACCTCGGAGGCCAGATCGAACTCCCAGCCGGTGGCCGCCCGCACTCGCGCGACACCCGCGGCCAGATCGCCCCCCGCGGCCGGCAGCAAGGCGGCGAGCACGAAACCGGATGCCTGGTCGGCCCGTTCGAACACGGCCAGGTCCGTGACGATCGTGCGCACGCGCCCGCCGGGGGACGTCACGTACGGGACCTCCTGGACCAGCCGACCCGGACGGTGCCCGACGGTCACGATCACCTCGTCGGCCCCGGAGAGCACGTCGTTCGCACCGCCCGAGCCGACCAGGAACCCCCCGTCGTCGCCATAGGTGGAGTTGACCGCACCGGTCCGGTCGATCTGGCCCGCCCCGACCACGCCGAGAGTTCGCGTGCCCGGGCCGGGCACATAGTCCCCAGCACGCTCATCACGTCGCCGAGCAGCTTGTTGGTGGGAACGTTCTGCCCGGCGAAGATGAACGGCTCGCCCGGTCGCGGGGAGTAGCCGAACAGGCCGATCTCGGCCATCAGCTCGACGTCGACGCCGGCATCGTGCAGGCTGCGGGCGCCGATCCAGGCCGCGAGGTTCGCCAGGCCGACCCCGGCGAGGACCGCCTGGTGGCCCGAGCGCTGCACCGCCTCCCGGACCCGGCGGGCGGTCACCACCACCTGGTCCTCCAGCGGAGTCGCCTTCGCACCGGCGACGACCGGCACCCGCAGGGCGGTCGCGGCCGGCTCCGACCGGAGCAGCGCCTTGAGCCGCTGGTCCCCGAGCTTGTGCAGGTAGGCCTCGTGGGTGGGCACGCCGACGACCCACTCGTCGATGAAGTGCCGGAAGGTCTCCGGCTGCTTCGACGCTCGCAGGACCTGCGCCATGAAGTCGTCGTCCTCGCTGTAGCTGGCCACCTCGGGCACCCCGGGGTTGTTGAAGCCGTACGGGTGCGCGCCGAACGGCGCGAGACACACCGCACGCACCACGTGGGCAGGAATCCGGGTGAGTGTGTTCATCCGGCGCAGCTCGGCCGTCGTGACGATCCGCTCGACGGTGGCGATCACGCCCGTCCTCGCGGCGAGTGCCCCGGCCTGACCCTCGCCGTACGGGGCGGCCAGGATGACGTTCCCGTTCTCGTCCGCAGCCGCGCCGTGGAGCAGGACGACGTCGGGCCGCAGCGCGGAGACCAGGCAGGTCGCCCCGTCGGAACCCGGCAGCTCGACGAGCTCGCCGCGATCGGCCGCCTCCTGCCCCATCGAGCTGCCGCGCATCGACCGCACCGGGAAGTGCGAGACCCCGAGGGCGCCGGCGGTCAGCCGGGCGACCAGCGACCAGAGCGACCAGTGCTCGATCGTCACGCCCCGCGAGGCGACCGCCCGCACGAGCGCCGGGTTCGGGCGAGCCACCGGGTAGTTCTCACCCGCGAACGAGGCGATCACCTTGTCGACGAGGCCCAGCTCGATCATCGCGTGCTGGATGTTGACCAGTCCGGCCGAGACGACGGTGAAACGCGGCTCGGTGCCCGCGAAGGTACGCACGAGCTGCTGGATCGCCGCGTTCGGCCGGGCGTCGGAGTAGGCCAGGTGGACGACGTCGCCGGGCTTGACGAAGGCCCCGACGGCCTCGGCCAGGCCCATCACCTTCGACGTGCCCTCGCTGTCGGGGAGCCGGAAGTCGGATCACCTCGGTCCGGTGCTCGCCCGATGGCCCACCGGTCACGAGGTCATCGTCAATCCACCGCTGACACTGAGCGTCTGCCCGGTGATGTAGCTGGCGCCGTCCGAGGCCAGGAAGACGATCGGCGCAGCCTGCTCCTCCGCCGTGCCCATCCGCTTCAGCGGCACGGCCCGGATCATCTTCTCGATCACGTCCTGGTCGGACTGGGCGCGCAGCAGCGGGGTGTCGGTCGGGCCCGGCGAGATCGCGTTGACCCGGACTCCGTCCCGTGCCGTCTCGCGGGCGAGCGACTTCACGAAGCCGATCACGCCGGCCTTCGCCGCGGCGTACACGGTCTCACCCATCGTCCCGACCTTGCCGGCGTCGGAGCTGGTGAGCACGATCGACCCCGACTTCTGCGGGCTCAGCACGCGGAGTGCGGCACGGCACAGGAAGATCGACGTCATCAGGTTGATGTCGATGATCCTGCGCCAGTACTCGGCCTCCTCCGTGGCGAAGAACGTCGTGTCGGACCAGCCGACCGTCGTGACGACGCTGTCGATACGGCCGTGCGAACGCCGCGCGTCCTCGATCAGTGCCTCGGTCTGCTCCTGGTCGGTGAGGTCACAGACGTGCTGGGAGACCTCGGCGCCCCGCCCGGCGAGCATTTCCGCGGTTTCCACCAGGCCGTTCTTGTCGATGTCGGCGAGCGCCACGCGCGCGCCGTACTCGGCGAAGAGCGAAGCGGTCGCCCGGCCGATGCCGCTGCCGGCACCCACCACGACCGCGACCTTGCCGTCGAAGTTCATGTCGCCCTCCCGAGGCTACTTGCGGAACTTCCCGAAATCGGGCTCCCGCTTCTTGCAGGAACGCCTGAGTTCCTTCGTGGAACTCTTCCGTACCGTGAATGAAGTTGATCATTTGCTGCCCGTGCTGGACCGACGCCCAGAGCTGGTCGCTCTCGAAGTTGAGGGAGATCTTGGCGACCCGCAGCGCCTGCGGGCTCAGCGACAGGAGCCGCTCGCACCAGGCGTCGACGGCTGCGTCGAGCTCGTCCGCCGGGACGCATTTGTTGATCAGCCCCATGGCGAGGGCCTCCGGCGCCGGGATGCGCTCACAGAGCATCACGATCTCCCGGGCCCGCCGCTCCCCGACGATTCTCGGCAACAGCTGGGTCCCCCACCACACCGGGACGCTGCCCATCTTCGGCCCGGCCTGGCCGAACGTCGAGTCGTCCGAGGCGATGGTCAGGTCACAGAGCATCTGGAGCTCGTTCCCACCGCCGACCGCGAAGCCGCGCACGCGCGCGATCACGTCGTTGCGCAACCGCGCATGATGAGCGACAGGTTGCTGGTCCGGCGGTTCATCCTGGCCGCGCCCGCCGGGTCGGAGGCGTCCTCCCACGAGATGTCCCCGCCCGAGCAGAACGCCTTCTCACCGGCGCCGGTGAGGACGATCACGCCGACGGTACGGTCCGCCTCGGCGGCGCCGAACGCCGCGATGAGGTCGTCGAGCGTCTCCTCCCGGAAGGCGTTGTACTTCTCCGGCCGGTTGATCGTGATCCGCGCGACGCCGCCGGTCACCTCGTACAGAACATCGGTCAGTTGCATGTCGTGCCCTCGCGCCCTTCTCGGCGGTGGTTCGTCAGAATCGAGGTTCGGTTCGAGCCTCGAACGCGGCGATGCCGGCCTGCGCGTCGTCCGAGGCCATGTGCGACAACACGATCGGCCGTTCGATCGCTATGGCGTCGCTGAGCACCCGCTCCGCACCGGCGCGGACCGCCCGTTTGATCGCCGCGGTGGCGCCGCGGCTGCGGGAGGCCAGGACCTCGGCCATGCGGTGGGCCTCCGCGACGACCTCACCTTCGGGAACGACCCTGTTCGCCAGGCCGAGGGCGACCGCCTCGGCCGGCGTGACCGCCTCGCCGCTCATCAGCATCCAGCTCGCCGCACGCCGTCCGACGAGCCGCGGCAGCCGCTGGGTCGAACCACCGGCGGGGAACAGCCCGAACTTCGCGTGCTGGTCACCGATCCGGGTGCTGTCGCCGACCACCGCGAGGTCGCACACCTGGATCAGCTCCAGCCCGCCGGCGAACGCGAATCCGTGCACCGCCGCGATGACCGGCAGCGGGCTGTTCTCGACCGCGGCCAGACCGGCGTGCCACCGGTCGAGGAACTCGCTGTACCGGACGGGGTCCCGGACCAGCTCCTTCACCTCCGCCAGGTCGCCCCCGGCGGAGAAGCACCTGCCTTCGCCACGGATGACCACAGCACGGAGCTCGGGGCGTTCCTCGAAGCCGGCGAGTGCGGCGACCACGCCGGCGAGAACGTCGGAGTTGATGGCGTTCAACTTCGCCGGACGAGCGAGGACGATCTCCCCGACCTTCTCGGCGCCGCCGACCCGCACCGTTCCCGCCGATGCCCTCTCGACCTCGCCGGCCAGATCCGTGAACCGCTCGTTCACCGCGCCAGGTCCCCGAAGTAGGTCCGGGCGATGACCATTCGCAGGATCTGGTTCGTGCCCTCGTAGATCTGCCCGATCTTCGCGTCGCGCAGGAACATCTCGACGGGGAAGTCGGTGACGTACCCCGCTCCGCCGTGCACCTGGACGGCATCGGACGCGACCTTCATCGCCACGTCCGACGCGTAGGTCTTGGCCACGGCGGCGAGGCGGGACGCCTCGGGATCTCCGGCGACGAACGCGTTCATGGCGTCGTAGAGGATCGACCGTGTCGTGTGGACGCCGATCGCCATGTCCGCGACCAGGAACTGGACGCCCTGGTAGCCGGCGATCTCCCGGCCGAACTGGGTCCGGACCGATGCGTACTCGACCGCGGCGTCCAACGCGCCTTGCGCGATGCCCAGGCACATCGCGGCGACGCCGAGCCTGCCTTCGTCGAAGCCGCGCATCAGATGGCGGAAGCCCCTGTCGACCTCCCCGACGAGGTGGTCGGCCGGCACGCGGACCTCGTCGAAGGTCATCTCCGCGGTGGCGGACCCGTGCAGGCCCATCTTCCGTTCCCAGCGGGTGGCCCGGACCCCCGGCCGGTCCGACTCGACCATGAACAGCGACAGCCCTCGGGAGCCGGGTCCACCGGTGCGCGCCAGAACCGTGTAGAAGTCGGCGAACCCGCCATTGGTGATGAAGCGCTTCGTCCCGCTGATCACCCAGTCGTCGCCGTCCCGCCGGGCCCGTGTGACGACTCCGCCCAGGTCCGAGCCGTGGTCGGGCTCGGTGACGGCAATCGCGCCGAGAGCCGTCCCCTCAGCCGCGCCGGCCAGGAGCGGACGCACCCAGCCGGCCTCCGCGGGCCCGGTGGCGTTGAGCGCGATCAGCTTCGTCGCCAGCCAGTGCGCGGTCAGGTAGGTGCAGGCACTCGGGTACACCCGAGCCAGCTCCTCCAGCACGATGACCTGGTGACGGACGTCGCCGGCCGCTCCGCCGTGGTTCTCCGGGACGACGAGCCCGAAGAGCCCGGCCGTGGCGAGCACGGCGCGGATCTCCGGGTTGAACGTCGCCGCGATCTCCGTCTCGGCGATCATCGGACCGATCTTCTCGGTCGCGACGTCGCGGGTCATCGCGGCGAGGTCCGCGAACTCGTCCGCCAGATCCGATCTGCGCACCACGGGTCCTCTCAGATCCGGAAGAAGACCGGCGCGAGCACAGAACGTGTACCGATCTCCTGCGGCTGCATCTGCACCGGCTGCCCGTGGGACGGCGGAGGCTCGCCCTCGGCACGCGCGATCTGCGCGAAGATGCGCACGCCCTCGTCCAGGTCGACGTATCCGGTCCAGAAGGGTCGGTCGAACCCCTTCGGCGGCACGGTGATCAGTACCGCCTCGTAGATCCGTCCCTTGCCGGAGAGCAGGATCGTCTCGCAGGCCAGGCCGTCGTTCACGCAATGCTCCCGGCGAGGGAGCCGCACGTCGCCGCAACGCGGGCAACGGCTCGCCGCGAGATGGTACGTCCCCTCGGCGTCGCGCTGCAGCACCGAGAACCCGATCGACTCGACACCGACCTCGATCATGCCGCCGTCCCGTGCCGGCGCGCGAGGACGGTGACCCCCGAGGTCGCGAAGTCTCCGTCCTGGAAGCCCCCGGAGATGTGGGCGAGCGCCGTGCGCGCGCCCGTCACCTGGCGGGTCCCGGACCGGCCTCGCAGCTGGTCGGCCAGCTCGACGATCTGCGCGACGCCCGTGGCGCCGAGCGGGTGCCCGCGGTTGAGCAGCCCACCGCCGGTGTTCACCGGGATCCGGCCGCCGAGCGCGGTCTCGCCCGCCTGGACCAGCTTGCCGCCCATGCCCGGCTCGCACAGGCCGAGATCCTCGTAGTGCAGGATCTCCGCCACGGAGAAGGAGTCGTGCACCTCCGCGACGTCGATGTCGGACGGGGCGACCTGGGCCTGCTCGTACGCCTTCGCCGCCGTCGAGCGGTCGAGCGAGAACGTCGTCATGTCGCGGTCCTGCTTGCGGTAGTAGCCGCTGCCCACCACCGAGGCCGCCACCTCGATCTCGGGCTCGATGCCCAGACGCTCCGCCCCGGCCTCGCTGACGAGGACGACCGCCGCGGCGCCGTCCCCGGTCGGGCAGCAGTCGAGCAGGTTGAGCGGGGCGACGATCGGCTTCGAGTCCAGGACGTCATCGAGCGTGATCGGCGCGCGGTACTGCGCCTTGGGGTTGTCGACGGCCGCCCGCCGGTTCTTCACGGCGACGGCAGCGATCTGCTCGCGCGTCGTGCCGTACACCGCCATGTGCCGGCGCGCCGCCATCGCGTAGTAGGCGGGCGGGGTGAAGCCGACCTCGCCTTCCAGGACCATGCCGTCGGAGGTCAGCGGACGGCCCCGGCCGCCGCGCGACGACATCTTCTCCACGCCCAGGACCAGCGCGACGTCGTGGCGGCCGGAGCCGATCGCGAGGTGGGCCACGTTGAGCGCCATCGCACCCGAGGCACAGAAGGCCTTCTCGTTGTAGACCGGGACGCCTTCGATCCCGAGCTCCCAGCCGAGGTACTGGCCGACCCCGCTCTCCCGGCCGTGGAGGGTGCCGCTTCGCGCGCAACCGCAGGTGACGACGTCGATGTCGCGGCCCTGGATGCCCGCGTCGGCGAGCGCCGCGGCACCGGCCTCCCGGCCCAACGACCCGAGTGACGCCGTCGCGAACTTCCCGAACGCCGTGATGCCCGTGCCGGCGACGTAGACGGTGCGTGTCATCGCCCGTCAACTCCTCTGCGGAACTCGGATGATGTCGATGCCCGCGCGAGTTCCGCTCCTACGCCTCGGCATGCCCTGTGTTGAGGAAGCTCCGTCATCGCACGGACCCGCGGCTGCCGTGTCCGGATGCGGAAGGTTCGATCAGCTCGGCCAGCCTCCGCCTGGTCTGCATGTGGTCGCGAGGGGAGTTGACCGACTCGCATCCCAGGAGGACGTCCCCCTGGTAACAGTGGATCGAGAACCTGTCGTCGCCGGTCGCGACGTGCTCGACGCGGTCGAACCCGTGCGTCAGGCCCGCGATCTGGAGCTTGCGGCCGTACTGCTCGGTCCAGAACCAGGGCACCGCGTCGTAGGTGCTCTCCGGCTGCCCGCCGGCCAGCCGGCCGGCCACGAACCGCGCCTGGTCGGTCGCGTTCTGGACCGACTCGAGCCGCACGTTCGGCAGCGTCGCCGCGTACCTGGTGGCGAACCTGGCGCAGTCGCCGATCGCGAAGATGCGAGGGGCGGTGGTCTGCAGGGCCGCGTCGACGATGATCCCGTTGTCGGTCGCGATGCCCGCAGCTTCGGCGAGCGCATCGTTCGGAACCGCTCCGACGCCCACCACGACCAGGTCCGCCTCGTACCGCGAGCCGTCCGCGGTCACGACGGTCCGTACCGATCCGGCCTCACCCTCGATCGCCGCGGCCGCCGAGGAAAGGTGGACGTCGACGCCGTTCGCCCGGTGCAGTTGCTCGAAGTACCGGGACGTCGGCTCGGACACCGCGCGGGCCATGAGGCGGTCCGCGGCCTCGAAGACCCTGACCTTCTTCCCGGTCGAGGCCGCCATCGCGGCGGTCTCCAGCCCGATGAACCCACCACCGAGGACGACCAGCCGCTCGGCACCGGCCAGCCGCTCGCGCAGCACCGCGGCGTCGGCGCCCGTCGCGAGGTGCAGCACCCCGTCCAGCTCCGTGCCGGGGATGCGCAGCGTCCGCGGGCGCGATCCGGTCGCCAGCACCAGGCGTCGTACTCGATCGGAGGGCCGTCGGCGACGACGACGCTGTGGGACCTGCGGTCGATCGCCTCGACCCGCACTCCCGTGACCAGCTCGATGCCGTTGTCGGCGTAGAAGGCTGCCGACCGGAACTCCCCGTCGACGAGCTCCTGCTTGCCCGCGAGGAACTCCTTGCTCAACGGCGGGCGCTGGTAGGGCGCCCCGTCCTGCGCGTCGACGAGCGTGATCCCGCTCGTCCATCCGCGGGAGCGGAGGAACGACGCCGTGTGGAAGCCTGCGTGACCGGCCCCGACGACGACAACTCGCGGTCCGCTCACCAGACCTGCTCCTCCGGCACGTGCAGCTCGATGCCGTCGAGCTCGTCGGTCAGCTCGATCTGGCAGGACAGCCGGCTGCTGGGCTTCCGCTCCGAGGCGACGTCCTCGAGCATGACGTCCTCCTCCTCGGACATGGGAGGAAGCCGGTCGAGATGGCGGCTGTCGACGTAGACGTGACAGGTGGCGCACATCGCCTGGCCGCCGCACTCGCCGAGGATGCCCGAGACGCCGTTCGACTGCGCAGCGAGCATCAGCGACTTCCCGGCTCCGAGATCGAAGGTCTCGCGCGAACCGTCCGGCTGGACGTACGTAACTCTTGGCATCTGCCTTTACCTCTCCCGTCACACCCTCTCGATGCGCAGTGCACCTCAGGAGCGTCGACCGACGGCCACCGAACTCGCCCTGACACCTGGGAGCTCAGCCAGTATACGGATACGGTATACGGATTGAGACTCAGAAACAACACTCGTTGCCACCCGAAGGCTCAGCCGAACTGCACCCCGAAGGCGACCAGGTGCTCGACCAGGCCGTGGCCGGAGTCGAGACGTGCTCGTTCATCAACCGGCCGGCGGCCTTGTGATCCCCGCTGCTCAACGCGTCGATGATCGCCCGGTGCTGCGCGTTCGACTTCTCGTTCCACTCCGGCAGCTGCGCCAGGAAGTCGCGCGGGAGGTCGACCGAGTTCCGCTGGATCGCCACGAGCAGCTTCCGGGAACCGGACATCTGGTTCAGCCTGCGATGGAACTGCCAGTTCAGGCTGACCATGAGGTCCTGGCGACCGGACCGCGCCGCCTCGATCATCTGTGCGTCGAGATCCTCGAGTTCGGCGATGTCCTTCGCCGTGGCGCGCTGCGACGCCCGCTCGACCGCCATGC
This sequence comes from Pseudonocardia sp. CNS-139, assembly GCA_001942415.1. Lineage (GTDB taxonomy): Bacteria > Actinomycetota > Actinomycetes > Mycobacteriales > Pseudonocardiaceae > Pseudonocardia. The sequence continues at coordinate 98,350 of MKJX01000250.1, read as the reverse complement.
CGGTCAGCGCCGCCTCGATGCTGAACGCGTCGATCAGGTCCTCGCGACTCAGCGGCGCCACGACGATGTGGCGGGCGTGGTCGACGAACATCAGCCCTTCGTGCACCAGACTGCGCAGGGCGTCCCGGACCGGCATCCGGCTGGTGCCGAACCGCTCGCACAGCTCCTGCTGCGAAATCTTGGTGCCGGGCACCAGACGCCCGAGCAGCACGTCGCGGCGCAGCGCATCGGCGATCTGGTTGCCGAGCAGACTTGCTCGATGGACCTCGTTCCTCTCCTCGACGGACTCCATCGACACCTCTGTGTTCCCCTCGCAGTGACGCGCGTCCTGCCGGGAGTTTCGCCGGCCGACGTGTTGACCACTGAAAATTGTATCCCAAATCCAAGCCGTAGTCCGGAGGACCGGCCACTCACCGCCGACGAGGTCGGATCGATCGCCGGGGCGGCGCCAGGCGCTCCGGCCGGCGCGGTCACCCCTTCCATCGCAGCGCCCGGTCCTCGATCACCCGGAGCAGGGCGTTGATCGCCGTACCGGCGACCCCCCAGCAGGATCAGCATCGCGAGGACGCCCTCCGGCCGCAGTTCCTGCGAGCTGCGGACGATCAGCTGTCCCAGCCCCACCCGGGAGGCGATCATCTCGCTCGCCACCACTCCCAGGAGCGAGAAGATCACCCCCAGCCGCAAGGCCCCGAACACCGCGGGGAGCGCGTCCGGCAGCACCGCCTTGAGCAGCTCGTCCCGGCCGTTGCCGCCCAGCAGCGTCACCGACCGGCGCAGGTCCGGGTCGGCGCTCCGCATGCCCGCCTGCGTGCCGACCAGCACCACGAAGTAGACGATGCTCACGGCGAGCACCACCTTGGCCTGGAAGGTGATGCCGAACCACAGCAGGAACAGCGGCGCCAGCGCGATGCGCGGCAGGCTCGCCAGGAACGTGACCCACGGGTCGAAGATGCGGCCGAGGGGCCGCCACCAGCCCAGCGCGACGCCGGACAGCACACCGGCGCCGGACCCGATCGCGAACCCGACCAACGCGGCCAGGAAGGTCTCCTGGGCGTTGACCAGCAGCTCGACCCGCTCGTCGATCAGATAGGTCACGACCGACATCGGCCGGCTCACGAACAGCTCACGAACGACGCCGAGCCGCACCAGGCCCTCCCACGCCGCGAGGACGGCCACCACGGTGAGGAGCTGGCAGACCCGCACGACGGCCGTCTCCCGCCGCCGCAGGCGGCGACGGCCCGCCTCGCTCGCCCGCATCGCCGCCGCGATGTGGGCGGGAACGGGCCGCTCACCGACCCGGGAGGCGTCGACCGCCGTCATCGTGGCACCTCCTTGATCTGCGTCCAGAGGTGCTGGACGAGGGCGTTGAACTCCGGCTCGAAGCGAAGGGTGTCGAGATCGCGGGGCCTGTCGAACGGGACCGCGATGTCCTCGAGGACACGGCCGGAGCCCATGACGATGATCCGGTCGCTCAGCAGGGCCGCCTCGGCGAGATCGTGGGTGACGAAGACGACGGTCGTGCGCTCCCGCTCCCAGATCTGCAGGAACTCGGTCTGCAGGACCGCCTTCGTCTGCGCGTCGAGCGCACCGAAGGGCTCGTCCAGCAGGAGCAGCCGCGGCTCACCGCCAGGACGCGCGCGAGGTTGACCCGCTGCCTCATCCCCTGCGAGAGCTCGCCCGGCAGCTTCGCCTCGTGCGCGCCGAGCCCGACGAGGTCCAGCATCTCGCGGGCCCGTGACCGGCGCGCCCGCGTCCCGACACCCCTGATCTCGAGTCCGACCTCCACGTTCCGCCGAGCGGTACGCCACGGCAGGAGCGCGTCCCGGGCGAACATGTAGCCCACCTGAGGGGACGGCAGCGGCTGGGGCCGCCCGTCGAGCGTCAGGGTGACCGCGCCGTAGCCGGGCCGGACGGATCCGGAGACGGCGTTCAGCAACGTCGTCTTGCCGCACCCGCTCGCACCGACCACGGACAGGAACTGCCCGTCCGGCACGTCCAGGTCCACGTCCTCCAGGGCGACCCGCGTGGAGCCCGCCACCGAGAACCACACCCACAGCGACGTCACGGTGATCCCGTCCGCCGCACGGGAGGGCACCGCAGGAACGCCCTCGGCCGGCCCTTCGTCGCCGAGTACGGCCGGTCCGATGCTCACGAGCTGCTCCCGGCCGGGAGTGCGAGGAGCTGGTCGGCGGTGACGTCCGCGGTCAGCGTCCCGATCTTCCGCCAGAAGTCCAGGGTCGTGTCGAGACCGGCCGCGTCGATCGTGGCGGTGTAGCTCGGGGCGAGCCGCTCGATCGTCGCCCGGAGCTGCGGGAAGTCCGTCGTACCCGGCATCGTCTCCACCGTCCGCAGCGACACGTCGGTGAGGTACGGGAGGTTCGCGGGGTCGCGGATCACGTCCACGGCCTTCTGGAGTGCGCGCTGCCACTTCGCCGCGAGGTCCGGGTAGGTCTCCAGCGTCGAGCGCAACGCCGCGGGTGCGATGTAGGCGAGGTCGGCGAAGTACTCCGGCACATCCGGCGTCAGGTCGAGGACGATCCGCCCGATGCCCGCGTTCTCGGCGGCGAGCGATGTCGCCGACGCGTGCATGAACGCGTCGGCGCGGCCGCTGTCCACCGCGCTGATCAGCGGAGCGCCCGCCGCGGTCTCCACGAGCGTGTAGTCGGTCTCCGCCAGACCGGCCTCCGCGGCGAGCGCGCGGAAGATCCGGCCTCCGGACACCGCGACGCCGGGCATCGCGATCGTCTTGCCCCGCATCGCCGCCATCACGTCGTGCCAGGTCACGCCCGGATCGCCCATCTCCGGCACGTCCGAGTCGCGCCCGGTGACCAGCTGCAGGTCCACGCCTACCCGCATGCCGCCGAAGATGCGCAGGTCGATGCCCCTGCTCAGGTTCGAGGCGATGACCGAGGTGTCGTCGACCGCGACGTCGACCGACCCGTTCTCGAGCGCCGCCCCGATGACTCCGGGATCACCGATCGTGACGACCTCGGGCTCGATGCCCTCCTCCCGGAAGAAGCCCCTGTCGTGCGCGACCCGCACGGCGAGGAACGTCAGTGAGCCTGCCGACTGGTGCGCCAGCTTGATCGGGATGCGCCGGTGCCGGTCCGCGCTCCCTCCGCGACACCACCGCAGCCACTCAGGCTCAGTGCCAGCACCAGGGGAGCCATGACCGGTACCGCCCGTCGGGACCATCTCCGGCGGAAGAACATGAGGGCCTCTCTCACTGATCGTCGGTCGTCTCCGAACACGGCAACGTCGTCGTCCCGTGCAGCTACCGGGCAGTCACCTCTCTCCGTGGGTCCGCGAACCGCGCGTGGGGACGCGGGCTCCCGCCCTCATCCGGTGGTCATTCGGCGACGGGGAGCCCGATCACGGTCGCCGCTCCCGGCTCCTCCCCGACGAGCTCGTGCTCCTCGCCGTAGTCGGAGAAGACCAGCGTCCGCGGCCCGAGCGTCCGGCCGTCGAGGGAGACCGACCCTTGCGCGAGCCACACGATCGAGGTGCGCTCGGCGCCCAGCGCGACCCGCCCGCCGGCTGCCCAGCGGTAGGTCGAGAGGGTCAGGTCCCCCTCCGTGAAGTGACCGAGGTTCTTGGACTCGACGCCCGCGGGGCCGGACCGCCAGTCGTAGCCGTCGGGGCGCATCACGACCGGTTGCCCGTACTTGGGGCTGGGGATGACCAGCGGCTTCTGGTTGACGGCCTCCCACACCGCGTTGGTGCCGTCCTTGCGGACCTCGTTGCCGTCCTCGTCGGTCGTCACGTAGAAGCCGTCGGCGAACGTGCCCCGCTTCGAGAGCTCGGCGTACGCGGCGTCGGACTGCTCCCGGGTGACCCAGTCGGGGCTCCACTGCAGCAGGAAGATCTGGGCTTCCTCGAAGCGCTCGGGCCCGTAGTAGGCACGGCCGGGAAGAACGTGGCGTCGCCCGCGTCGCCACCTGTTGGTGGCCGTAGTCGGTGGTGCCGTCCAGCGTCAGCCTGATCTGGTCGAAGTTGTGCCGGTGCCGCGGTGCGGTGAACACGCCCTCGCCGCCGTGGTACCAGACCAGGTCGGACGTGTAGCCGACGCCCTTGGCGAGCTCGCCCTCACGGATGAACTTGCGCGAGATCCGGCCCGTACGGGTGTTCGCCCGCACGGGCTCCCACGGGATCGTCTCGGTCTCCAGAACGAACACGAACGCCTCCTGTCACTCAACCGTCGATCGTCGAAGCGCGCGAGGCAGGGTCGGCGAGCCTCGCCATCGCCTCCTTGGTCCGGGCGACACCCGCGTCGACGTACTGCAGGTCCGACCCGACCGTCACCAGCTGCGCACCCCGGGAGATCCAGTGGGCGGCCGCCTTCTCGGTGCCGGTGAAGAGCCCGAACGGAAGGCCGTGGCCCCTTGCCGCCTCGGCGATCCGCTCGACCGCGGTCCCGACCGCGGGATTTCCCATGTCGGCCAGGTGGCCCATCGCAACCGCGAGATCAGCGACGCCGACGAAGACGGCCGACAGGCCGGGGACCTTCACGATGTCGGTGATCGACTCGACCGCCTCGGCGCTCTCGACCATCGCGATCACCGCGATCTCGTCGTTCGCCCGGCGGAGGTAGTCGGCGCGGTCGCCGTGCAGCCGACTCGCCCGTCGGGGGCCGAACCCACGCTCCCCCTTCGGCGCGTAGAACGATGCCCGTACGGCTGCCTCGGCATCCGCGGCCGAACGCACGTCCGGGATCAGCACACCCTCGCGCCCAGGTCGAGCGCGTGCTTGATCGCGACGTCGTCGTTGCCGGGGACGCGCACGACGACCGTCGAGTCGGTCGGATGCAGTGCGGTGAGCACGCCCTGCAGCTGCGTCAGGCTCATGGCCGAGTGCTCGGTGTCGACGAGCAGCACGTCCACCCCGGACGCGCCCATGACCTCCGCGACGAGGAGGTCGGGTATGGTCACGAAGCTCGCCACCGCGAAACCGCCGTCGCGGAAGGTAGTCAACAGCGAGTTGGTGCGCACCTCGCTCTCCTTCCCGTCAGATGTGGTCCGGATCGAGCCGGACGTCCAGGAGCACCGGGCCGGCCTCGAAGTCGATCTCCTCGAGGGCGCGTCCAGCTCCTTCAGGTTCCGGACCGTGTGGCCCCGGGCGCCGATCGCCTCGGCGATCGCGCGAAGTCCGGCCACGGGAGTGTCGCGAGCGCCGGATCCAGACGCCGGTTCACGAGCTGGACGTACTCCGCGCCGTAGGCCCCGTCGTTGAGCAGGACGACCACGATCCGGCGGTTCTGGGTGACTGCGGTGACCAGGTCGGACAGGCCGCCGAGGGCGAAGCCGCCGTCGCCGATGGCAGCCAGCACCGGACGGTCCGGCTCGGCGTACGAGGCGCCGAGCGCCGTCGACATGCCGAGCCCGATCGCGCCGAAGCTGACCGCGTGCGCGTAGAGCCGCGGGTGCTCGACGTGGAGCGCGGTGAACGCGGTGAGGATGAAGCGGCCGTTGTCGGTGACGACGACCCGGTTCTTCGGGACGGCCTCGTCGATGCGGCGCAGTGCCGTCCTGATGTCCACCGTCGTGTCCGTGCTGCGGTCGGGCCCCGTCGCCGGCCCGCGCCGATCGCCGGCCCGCGCCATCACGTCCGCGGCGAACGCCGTCGGCGGGATCTCCGCCTCGTCGAGCAGCCGCACGAGGGCGGCGGCCGTCTTCGCGGCATCGCCCGCCACCGGCGCCGCGACCGTGCTGAAGCGGTGCAGCCTGCCCGGGTCGACGTCCACGTGGACGACGCCCTTGCCCTGCAGCAGGGACCCTTCGGCCGTCGTCCACCGGTTCAGGCCGCAGCCGATGGCGACGACGCAGTCCGCCTGTGCGATCACCTCGGTGGCGAGGTCGTCGCTCAGCGAGCCGAAGATGCCGATCGCCTCGGGCCGGCCGGCGAACAGGTCCTTGCCGCGCAGGGTCGTCGCCACCGGTGCTCCGATCCGCTCGGCCAGCTCGAGCACCGCCTGCCTGGCGCCGGACACGGCGACCCCGCGGCCGGCGAGCACCACGGGCCTGCGGGCGGAGGCGATGACGCCGACCGCGTCCTCGACCGCGGCCGGATCGGGCTCGGGGCCGCGGCCGCCGTGCTGCCGGACGGGACCGGCTCGTACTCGACCTCCTCCCACAGCAGGTCGATGGGCAGGTTCAGGACCACCGGCAGACGCTCGGTCCACGCCGTGCGCATCGCCGCGGCCAGGTCCGAGACCGCGCTGGACGCGGACCGGACCTGCACGACGCGGGCACCGGCCGCCAGTGCGACGGCGCGCTGGTCGATGGCCTGGATGTGGTCGTGCGCCGAGAACGGCGTGTCCCCGGCGACGAGCAGCAGCGGCACCCGGGCCCGCTCGGCCTCGACCAGCGCCGTCACGGCGTTCGTCAGGCCCGGGCCGTGGGTGACCGTCGCGACCCCGAGCCCTCCCGAGACCTGGGCGTAGCCCAGCGCCGCGAGCACGGCCCCGCCCTCGGCCGCCATCCCGACGTACTGCGCCCCGGAGTGCCGGCGAAAGCTGTCGACCAGGTGCAGGTTGGCGTCGCCGAGAACGCCGAACAGGTGCCGGACACCGTTGTCGTGGAGCGCGCGAGCGAGTGCTCGGTGTACGTACATGAGAGCCACGCCTTCGTAGTCGGTGCGGTCGGGTCGTGCCCGTGTCGGCCGGGCCCGGCCGCCGCCGGGGAGCGGACGCAGAGTCGGGCGAGGACCTCGTCGGAGGTGCCGAGCTCGCCGAGGTTGGGGAAGATGCGCTCGACGCTGTTCTCGTGGGCGCGCTCGTCCAGGTCGCCGATCGCGTCGGTCACGACGACGACGTTGAGGTTGCGCTCGTAGGCCGCGCGCGCGGTGGACTCCACCGCATAGCTCGTCGTCACGCCGGTCAGCACGACCTGCTCGACGCCGAGGCCGGCGAGCAGCGTGCTCAGCCGGTCGTCGTGGAAGGCCCCCCAGGCGTACTTCGTCAGGGTGTGGTCGGAGGGCTGTACGCCGAGCTCGGGCAGGAGCTCGGTCCAGTTGTCGGGAAGCTCGCCGCCGCCGGCCGGCGCCTGGGTGCGGCCGGTGACCGCGCCACCGACGGTGACCCAGACGACCGGGAGCCCCTTGGCACGGAAGGCGTCGGCGAGCCTGGCCGACCGCTTGACGATGTCGGCGGTCGAGTGCGGCACCGCCGGCAGGCCGGCGGTGGCGACCTGCAGGTCGAGCACGATCAGCGCGGCCTTGTCGACAGCTGTGATGGCCATTCGGATTCCTCTCGGTTGCGGAGGGCGGATCAGGCGTCGAAGACGACTTCGGCGTCGTACCAGCTGTGGCGCAGCACGTGGACGACCGGCGTCGGTTCCGAGACCTTCCGCACCGCCGAGAACTTGTCGAGCATCTTGTTCAGCACGATCCGCATCTCCATGCGGACCAGCTGCGAGGCGATACAGGTGTGGGGACCGAACCCGAACGCGACGTGCTGCATCGCGTTCGCCCGCCCGATGTCGTAGGTGAACGGGTCGTCGAACGCGTCCTCGTCGAAGTTCGCGGCCGCGTACAGCAGGAACACCCGCTGCCCCGCCTTGATCTTCTGCCCGCGGATCTCCGTGTCCTGCAGGGCGGTCCGCACGAACGACCGCGCCGGGGTCGTCCAGCGCAGCGACTCCTCGATGGCGGAGTTGATCAGCGAGCGGTCGTTCCTGAGCCGGGTCATCTGCTCCGGGAACTCGGCGAAGGCCAGAACGGTCCCGGTGAGCAGGGCGCGGGTGGTGTCGCTGCCGGCCGCGAGCACGGTGGTGCAGTAGGTCAGGATGTTCGACTCGAGACCGGCTCACCGTCGAGCGTGGCGTTGAGCAGGTCCGACACCAGGCCGGTCCCCGGCTTGCCGCGCTTGGCCCGGAACTCCTCCTCGAACACCGAGTTCATCCCGGCGAACGTGCGCTTGGCCTCCTCGATCTCCTCACGGGTGTCGACGGAGTTCATCGCCTCGAGCGCGTCGCTCCACTTCTTCACCGTCTCGACGTCCTGCACCGAGATGCCGAGCAGCCTCGTCGCGATCAGGATCGGCAGCTGGTCCGCGATCTCCGCGACGAAGTCGATCGTCTCGCCCGGCGTGATCTTCTCCAGGAGCTCGTCGACGAACTCCTCGATGACCGGGCGCAGCGAGGCGAGGTTGCGCGCCGCGAAGGCCGGTGTGATGAGGCCGCGGAGGGTCTTGTGCCGGGGCGGGTCGGCGAAGGCGAAGTGCTCCGCATCGGCCGGGAAGAAGCCGTCGAAGACGGACCCACCGCCGTCGGACTCCTTCATCATCCGGAGGTCGTTGAGGAACAGCCCGTGCCCGGAGGAGAAGACCTGGGCCCGGCCCGCGGCGTCGCGGATGTCGTCGAGCTTGGTCAGGATGAAGACGTCGAGCGGTGCGTAGTAGTAGACGGGGTTCTCGCGCTGGAGCCGGGAGAAGATCGGCCAGGGGTTGTCGACGTAGAACCGGGGATCCTCGAACGGGATGACGTCCGGCAGTGCTGCCTCTACTGGCATGGGGTTCCTCTTGTCGTCGTTGACCGACTACCGATGGGTTGGTCACATGTCGTGTTGCGGACGGCGGCCGGGCCTCACAGCAGCGGCCCGGCCAGCTGACCGCCGTCCACGAAGAAGGCCGACCCGGTGGCGAAGCCGCCGTCGTCGGAGGCCAGGAACACCGCCGCACCGGCGATCTCGGCGGGCTGCGCGATGCGCGGGATGGGCAGACGCGAGTAGAAGGCGTCCTGGTCGAAGCCGTCGAACAGCGGGCCCTGGCTCATGGGGGTCTCCACCCCGCCGGGGTGCAGGGAGTTGACCCGGATGCCCAGCGGCCCGAGCTCCAGTGCCGCCGACTTCGCCAGCGACATGTTCGCCGCCTTGCTCGCCGCATACGGCGCCAGCCCCGCAGCGCCCACGACGGCCGCCGTCGACGACACGATGATCGCCGAGCCGCCGCCGCCGTCCCGCATGCTCGGGATCACGGCCTGCAGGCCGAAGACCGCGCCGAGCACGTTGACGTCGAAGCTGTTGCGGAACTCGCTGCCGTCGGTGTCCGCGATGCCGGCCGCCAGCATCACGCCGGCGTTGTTGACCAGGACGTTCGGCGGCCCGAACTCGGCGATGCACCGGTCCACCACGCGCTTCCAGTCCGACCTCTCGCGCACGTCGAGGTGCTCGGCCACCAGACCGTCCGCCTCGACCTGCTTGAGCTCGTCGTCGAGCAGGTCACCGACGACGACCTTCGCGCCCTCCTGCACGAACCGCTCGGCGATCGCCCTGCCGATCCCGCGCGCCCCGCCACTGACGATGGCGATCCTGCCGGCCAGCCGTCCCGGCCCCGTTGCCGCTTCCACGTCCGCTACCTCCCAAGCCCGTCCTGTCCGGCCGCCTCCGCCGCGGCGGAACCGCCCGACACTCCCGCTACCGCCCGGTGCGCTCTGCCCGGACCTGCGACGTCAGACGATGAAGTCGACCACCGACCGGCTTCGCACGCACGGCCCCAGCACCGCGACCAGCTCGTCGTGTGCGGGATGGGTGGAGTACGCCCGATAGTCCGCGGGGTCCGCCAGGTCCACGACGATCGCGAAGTCGCTGCTGCCCGCGGTCACCCCCGCGTCCCGGCCGCAGACCGCCGAGACCACCGACGGGACGCGGGCCGTCAGCTCGCCGACCTTGTCCGTGATCTCGCCGATCTGGGCGCTCCCGACGCCGGGGGCGAACTCGATCAACACTGCGTGTCGGAACACGTCAACTCCTCGTCGAGCAGCGTCCGTGCGGCGCTGTCTGCTTGCGGGCGCCGACACCAAACGCCGCCCGTATACCGTATCCCTTTTTATCCGACGGGACAACGCCGATTCTTCGGCCCTGCCCGCTCACTCCTCCGGGAACAGCAGGTCCCTGCCGACGTCGGCGATCGTCGGCCTCCCGGAGAGCGCCATCGCCATGTCCAGCTCGCTGCGCAGGATGTCGATGACCTCGCCGACCCCCTGTGCACCGCCGGCTGCGAGCCCCCACCAGTAGGGCCTCGCCACCAGCACCGCCCGGGCGCCGAGCGCGAGGGCCTTGAGGATGTCGGTCCCCCGGCGGATCCCGCCGTCGACGAGCACCTCCGTCGCGTCGCCGACGCGTCGGCGATCCGCGGGAGCACGTCGGCCGTCGCCGGGGTGCCGTCGAGCTGGCGGCCGCCGTGGTTCGACACGACGATCGCGTCCGCACCCTCCGCCACCGCCAGCCGCGCGTCCGCGACCGTCAGAACGCCCTTGACGACCATGGGCCCCGGCCATACCGCACGCAGCCGGCGCAGCTCGTCCCACCGGGCGCCCGGGTTGGTCAGCTCGTCGTTCACCCACCGCATGAGCGCCATCCCCTTCGACTCGGGGACGAGGCCCTTGAAGTTGACGAACGAGATCTCCGGACCACGCAGCAGGTGCGTGACCCAGCGCGGATGCCGCGCCCCCTGGTAGACGTTCGCCGGTGTGATCCGCGGCGGGATGCTCATCCCGTTGCGCACGTCCCGTTCGCGCAGCGCCAGCAGGGGCACGTCGATCGTCACGACCAGCGTGGAGAAGCCCACCGCAGCAGCGCGTTTCATCACGTGCTCCAGTGCGCTGCGGTCCCGCCAGGGGTAGACCTGCAGCCATAGGTCCCCCGACCCGGCGGCGGCGATCTCCTCCACGGTGAAGGCGGTCGACGCGCTCACCACGAAGGGGACTCCCGCCCGGCCCGCCGCCTCGGCGACCTCCAGGTCGGCGCGCCGGTGGACGAGGCGCTGCAGCCCGGTCGGCCCGAGCAGCAGCGGCATCGGGACCTCCCGGCCGAGCACCCTCGTGGCCATGGAGCGGCTGCTCACGTCCACCTGCTGGCGCGGATGGAGGCGGAGGTTCTCGAACGCGGTGCGGTTGAGCGCCATCGTCGTCTCGTCCCCGGCCGCGCCGTCGACGTAGTCGAAGACGAACCGCGGCAGCCGCCGTTTCGCGACCCGGCGGTAGTCCTCGACTGTCACGAGCCTGGCGATGTCGGACTCCTTTCGCACTCGCTCCGGTTCGGGCCGGTCAGCTGTCGGCCGGGGTCTCCGTGACCAGGCCTGTCTTGTTCATGAACAGGTTCAGCCCGCCGTCGGCCTCGATCGCCTGGCCCGTGACGAAGGACGACTCGTCACAGCAGAAGAACAGGTGCAGGTAGGCGACCTCGCGCGGATGGGCCATCGTGCGCATCCCGCCGGCGGACTCGATCCCCCCACGGCGGGTGCGCGCGGCCGCGAGCTCCTCGTCGGTCCAGTGGTAGCTCTCGTCGATGTTGGTCAGCATCCGGCCCGGGCAGACGCAGTTGACCCGGATGTTGTCCGGGGCGAGCTCCGCGGCGACGAACTTGGTGAGGCCCACCGCCCCGTGCTTGGAAGCGGTGTAGCCGCCGAGCGTGGTCCCACCGAGGATCGACAGCCCGGCCACCGACGCGGTCGAGGTCATCGCCCCGCCTCCGGCCCGCCGCAACGCCGGGGCCGCGTACTTGAACGTCCGCCACACACCGCTCAGGTTGACCTGGATGACCTCGTCGAACTGCTCCTCGGTCAGGTCCTCGAGCCGGCGGCGGGATGCCGCGCCGCCGATCCCGGCGTTCGCCACGACCACGTCGAGCTTGCCGAACGTGGCCTCGGCGTGCGCGACGGCCGCCTCGATGTCGGCGCCGCGCGTCACGTCGGTGTGCTGGTAGGTCGCGCGCCCGCCCTTGTCCTCGATCGCCTTCACGACGTCGGCGCCGCGGCCGTCGTTCACGTCGGCCACGACGACGCTCGCACCCTCCTCGGCGAACAGGATGCACGTCTCCGCGCCCAGCCCGGAGGCACCGCCCGTCACCAGGGCGACCTTGTCCGTCATGCGTCCCATCATCATCTTCCTTCTCCCGGAGCCGGCCGGGTACGGACGGCCCGGCCGGCCGACCGGCTGTCTCTGATCACGCGGCGTCGAACAGGACGTTCAACGGCGAGTACTGGCGGAACATCGAGCCGCCCAGCTCGGGTGTGCCGGCGGCCGGGTCGAGCCGCAGGCCGCCCAGCCGCGCCACCAGCTGCCCGACGGCCTCCTGGAGCACCAGCCTCGCGAGGCCCGAGCCGACACAGGCACCGATCCCGACGCTGAACGTGAGGTGCTGGCGTGGGTTCGGCCGCTCGAGGTCGACGACGTCCGGGCGCTCGTAGCGAGCCTCGTCCCGGTTCCCGGAGGCGATCACGGCCGCGATGGTCTGGCCCTCGCGCAGGTCGGCGCCGTCGAACCGGTGTCCGCGGCCACCACCCGGGTCCGGAAGTGGTTGGTCGGCACCAGGCGCAGGGCCTCCTCCACGAACCGGGCGGTGAGCTTGTCGTCGCCGCGGGCGACGGCCTCGGTCATCCCCTCGGTGGTCAGCATCAGGTGGATCGCGTTGACGAGCTGCACGCTCGTGGTCCCGCTGCCGCCGGTGAAGAACGTCCGGACGAGCCCGTAGAGCTGCTCGTCGTCCCACCCGGCCATCGCATCGTCGTGGATGGCGCGGCTCATCACCGAGTCGTCCGGCTGCTGCTTGCGCTGCTCCATGAACGGGCGGAGCAGGTCGTCGATCCGGTACGTGCCGGCGAGCGCGTCCTCGGCGAACGGCCGGGACTCCTCGGGCTTGAGGTAGATCGAGGCCTTGTACCGCTCGACGAGGTTGAAGTTGCGCCGCAGCTCGGCCATCCAGTCGTCGTCGCGCCACGGCAGGCCCAGCACGCCGGCGATCATCCGGTCGGCCAGCGGCTCGGCGTACTCGTGGACCAGGTCGGCCGACCCGCGGTCGGCGAACCGGTCGAGCATCGCCTGCACGACCTCGGTCACCAGCCCGCCCCGGTACTGCCGCAGCGCGCGCGGGTTGAAGATCTCCAGCCACCACCGGTGGTGTGCGAGGCGTGCCTCGCCGGTGAGGAACGACGGGGTCGAGACGGTCCGGACGTAGCGGGGATCGGACACGATCTCCTCCGGACTCAGCCGCGGGAACGTCACCTCGTCGGTCAGCACGTTGGAGACCGAGGAGTACGTCGCCGCCACCCAGTAGCCGGTCTTCGCCTCGTAGGCCACCGCACCGCGATCGCGCGCGGTGGCGTAGTACCCGTACGGACACCTTCCGTCGACGTCGACGAGGGCCTGAACATCAGTGTCGGCCATGACCGAGCCTTTCTCTCGTCATGCGTTGCGGGCACGCGCCGTGTGCGATCACGTCACCCGGCTCGTGAGATCGCACGGAACGCGTCGACGTAGGACCGTTCGGTCTCGCGCGCCCGCGCCGCCGACTCGTCCTTCACCGAGTCGTAGCCGCGGACGAGCTCCGGAATCGACGCGATCTTCACCGCGAGCTCGTAGCGCTGCTCGTCGAGCCCGTCGATCAGCTCGGCGACCGTGCGCTCGTACTCCTCGACACGCTGCCGTTCGGCGCGGCGGTGTGCCGTGCGGCCGAACACGTCCAGCCACGTGCCGCGGACCCGCCTGAGCGGGGCCAGCAGCGCGAACGCCGGCGCCACCAGCGCGAGCGGCAGCTCCCACTTGCGGGCGCGGCCGGTCAGTGCGTCACGGTTGTTGAGTACCTGCGGCGCGAGGTTGACCTTGATCCGGAAGTCGCCCTCGAACTCGCGGCGCAGCCGACGCGTGAACTCCGGGTCGGTGTACATCCGCGCGACCTCGTACTCGTCCTTGTACGCCATCAGTTTGAAGAGGTACCGGGCGACGGCCGCCGACAGCTCGCCGTCGGGGTGCCCCGCCGCCCGGTCGGCGGCCCGTACCCGCTCCACCAGCACGCGGTAGCGGTCGGCGTACGCACGGTCCTGGTAGGCCACGAGCCGCTCGACGCGGTCGCGGACGATGCCCTCGACCGTCTCGTCCGCGGGGTCGCCGGCCTCGCCGGACCCGGCGACCTCGGCGAGCAGGGCCCACACCGACGTGTCGCCCACCGCCACGAGCCGGCCCAGATGCAGCGCGTCGAGGTTCTTGCGCACGCTCACGCCGTTCTGCTCGATCGCGGCCTGCAGGGCCTCCACGCCCACCGGCAGCAGGCCCTTCTGCGCAGCGAAGCCGATCAGGATGACGTTGGAGTAGATCTCGTCACCGAGCGCGGCGACCGCCAGCTCGTTGGCGTCCACCAGCTCGAGGCGACCGTGCGTCGCCTCCTTGAGCGTGAGGATCATGTTCTCGTCCGCCAGGTCGAGATCCGGCTGCTCGGCGAACGCGACCGTCGGCTTGACCTCGCGGTTCACGACCGCGGTTGTCGTCTCCGGATCGTAGAGCGCGAGCGTCGGCCGGGCGGACGCGACGACGATGTCGCCGCCGATGACCAGGTCCGCGTTGCCGGGCCCGATGCGCGGCGCGAGCTGCGCGTCGTTCGCCGAGCTGATCCGGACGTGGCTCTCGACGCTGCCGTTCTTCTGCGCCATCCCCGTCTCGTTGAGCACGGACACGAACTTGTCCTCGATGTAGGCCGCACGTCCGACGATCGCGCCGATCGTCAGCACGCCGCTGCCGCCGATGCCGCCGACGACGATGTCGTAGGTGCCGCCGGTCTCCGCGGCCCGCGGGGGCTCGGGCACGGAGGGCAGCGCGTCGAGCGAGCCCGTGGAGCTCAGCGTGCGCACGCGCGGGGACGCACCGTAGAGCGTGACGAAGCTCGGGCAGTACCCGTCGACGCAGCTGAAGTCCTTGTTGCACGACGACTGGTCGATCCTGCGTTTGCGCCCGGGGCGGGGTCTCGACCGGCTCGACCGAGATGCAGTTGGAGACCGCGTTGCAGTCGCCGCAGCCCTCGCAGACGTCGGTGTTGATGTAGGTGCGCTTGTCGGGGTCGGCCGCCTTCCCCCGCTTGCGCAGCCGCCGCAGCTCGGCGGCGCACTCCTGGTCGTAGATCAGGACCGTGACGCCGGGGGCTTCGCGAGCTCGGTCTGGACCTGCAGGAGCTTCTTGCGGTGCTCGACGCGGACGCCGCGCGGCAGGGTGCCGTGCCTGCGGACCCGACGCGGGTCCTCGGTGACCACGACGACCTTCCGCGCGCCCTCGGCGAGGACGTCCCGGCAGATTCCGACCGTGTCGAGCTGACCGGGGATCTCCTGGCCGCCCGTCATCGAGATGAAGCCGTTGACCAGCACCTTGAACGTGATGTTGACGTTCGCGGCGACGGCGGCTCGCACCGCCATGGAGCCGGAGTGGGAGAACGTCCCGTCACCGATGTTCTGGAACATGTGGTCACGCTCGGCGAACCTCGACATCCCGATCCACATGGCGCCCTCGCCGCCCATGTGGTGCAGGATCGCGGTCTCACGCCCCTCCATCGTGCGCATCGCGGCCATCGCGTGACAGCCGGTGCC
This sequence comes from Pseudonocardia sp. CNS-139, assembly GCA_001942415.1. Lineage (GTDB taxonomy): Bacteria > Actinomycetota > Actinomycetes > Mycobacteriales > Pseudonocardiaceae > Pseudonocardia. The sequence goes on along the minus strand of MKJX01000250.1, from coordinate 83,010 downwards.
GCCGAGGTTCATGTGCCCTTCGGCACCCGCGTCGAGGTGTTGTGCGGACACCCGGAGCAGAAGCCGGCCGCCCGCACCAGCCCGCCGCTGACGGGCGTCAGGCTGAGGGTGCGCAGGCCCACCGCCGGCGCGGCCGGCCGGGTCAGCTCGATGCCGAACCGCCCGAGGCGCTTGCGCAGCGCCGCGGCGACGATCGGCGCGTTCAGGCCGCCGACCTCGGGAACCAGCCGGTCGCCACGCTCATCGGTCTTGCCGACGACCAACGGCCGCTCGGGGCCGGGCAGCCGGTTGCACAGGCGGTTGAGCTGGTCCTCGATCAGCGGGTGCTTCGGCTCGACGACCAGCACCTCGTCCAGGCCGCGGAGGAACTCGACCGCGCCCTGCTCCTCGATCGGCCACACCATCCCGAGCTTGTAGATCGTGATGCCGGCGGCCGCCGCGCTCTCCTCCGTCAACCCCACCCTGGCAAGCGCGTCGAGCACGTCCAGGTACGCCTTGCCGCCCACCGCGATCCCGTACCGCCGCCGCTCGCCGCCGAGCGCGATCCGGTCGAGTGTGTTGCGCCGCGCGAACTCCTGGACCGCAGGCATGCGCAGGTACCGGACGTCGTGCTCGACGTCGAGCAGCTTCTTGCCGAGCTGGATCGGCGGTGCCCCCTCGCCGGGGCTGGTGATGGCCGGCAGCCGCCCGAGGTCGACCGTGCCGGCCGCGTCCACCAGGTCGTTCAGCGCGATCATGCCGACCCAGAGCTTGCTGTGCCGCGACAGCGCCCAGCCGGTCAGCCCGAACGTCAGGAACTCCTGGAGGGTCGCCGGGCTCAGGATCGGCATCCCCATGTGCATGAAGAGCGTCTCGCTCTGCTGCGCCGTGACCGTGCTGCGTGCCTCGTGGTCGTCGCCGGCGAGGGCCAGGACGCCGCCGTGCCGGGAGGTGCCGAAGTAGCTCGCCGTGCGCATCGCGTCCGTCGAGCGCTCGACGCCGGGCCCCTTGCCATACCACATGCCGAAGACGCCTGGTAGGCGGTGGGATTGTCGCCCAGACCCAGGTTCTGCGTGCCCCACAGGGCGGTTGCCGCGAGGTCCTCGTTGATGGCCGGCTCGAACTCCACCCCGAGCTCCGACAGGCGCGACCGCTCCCGCCGCAGCAGGGAGTCCAGGCCGCTGAGCGGGGAGCCCGGGTACCCGGAGACGTACCCGGCGGTGTGCAGGCCCATCTCTGCGTCGAGTCTGCGCTGGATCACCGGCAGCCGCATGAGGACGTCGGACCCGGTGAGGTACGCCCGCCCCGAGGTGCAGTCGAGGGCGTCGAGCGCGGCGACGCGCTGGTGGCCCTTGGGTGTGGCCATTGCAGAACAACCTCTTCTCGAACGTCGATGAGCAGGCCCGCGCGGTTCCTCGGTGCGGCGCGCCGGCCTCTACTCCACGAGACTCCGCTCGCCCACCAGACTTCGCGCCAGCTCACCGAGCGCGGTGAAGGGATGCTCCTCGGGCGGGAGAGGTGGGTTGATCCGGAACATCCGGTTGTGGCAGATGGCGACCGCCAGCGTCGAGTCGGGGTCGGCCCAGCCGATCGAGCCACCCGATCCGTTGCTCGCCAGGATGTGCGGGTTCGTCCCGATGACGGGCTCCGCCGGCGGCGTCGGCCCGCCCAGCCAGTAGCCACCGCACCCGATCCAGGGAACCTGACCCAGCACCTCGTCGTACTCGTCCGACCGGGGTCGCGGCTCGGTGAACGACATCACCCGGTCCTCGGCGAGGAGCCGGACGTCGCCGAGCCGGCCGCGGTTGGCGAGGAGGCTGAAGAACCGCGCCACCCCGGTCGCGCTGGCGATTCCGCCGGCACCGGGCACGACCGCGTCGTAGAAGACGGGATCGTTCCAGATCGGGCCGGGTGTGATGGTCGTGGGCATCGCCAGCTCGCGGTACTCGCTGGGCCGCGGGCGGAGGTTCCCGGCGGTGTAGAGCTGGGCGACCCGGTCGTGGTTCTCGCCCCCCATGCCGAGGTGGTAGTCCTCGACGCCCAGCGGTTCGAAGATCTCCTCGGTCACGAAGTCGGCGAACGACCGGCCCTTGACGTCGGTGCGCCGGACGATCTCGCCCAGCTGCCATCCGTAGCTGATCGAGGCGTACGAGCTCTTTCCCGGTGGGAACAACGGCTTCAGCCGCGCCAGCCCGGTCACGCACCAGTCCCAGTCACCGAGCAGCTCGGGCGTCGTGCCGGGCGGCATCTGGGGCACTCCCGACTGCTGCACGAGGACGTCGCGGACCCGGATGTTCCCCTTTCCCTCGGCCGCGAACTCGGGCCAGTAGCGCGCGACCGGCTCGTCGAGGTCGACGAGGCCCCGCTCGACCTGGATGTGCAGTGCGGTGGCGGACAGCCCCTTGGTCACCGAGAAGATCGGGAAGAGCGTGTCGTGCGTGACGGCGGTCCCGAGGTCGTCGGCCGTGCCCGCGGCTCCCTGCAGCACCAGCTCGCCGCCGATGAAGACGGCGATCTGGACGCCTCGCTCACCACGCTCGAGCGCGACGTCCAACGCGTTCTGCAGCCGAACCTCGATACTTGCGGTCACGCGGCATTCTCCTCAGCTCTGCAAGCACGCAACGCCTCTTGGCCGGCGTCGAGTTTCGCCGAAGCCGCAACAGGGCTCGCCTCGTTGCGGCCGGCCGACACGGCCTGCGACGAGCAAACCGTATACGGGATATCGCTGGCGGACAAGGACTCGCGCCCAGCGCCACGGCGATGACGACCACCGCGGCCGGCGCGGCCCGGATCCGGTCGACGCCGAGCGCGGCCTCCCCCGACACGACGAGATGGCCGGGGGCCCTGGCCGGCGAGCTCGGCCGTGATGGACGCCCTGGAACGCGTAGCCGAGCGTCAGCGTCGCCGATCCGATGACCCGTCCCGCGAGCGACGGTGCGCAGACGTCACGTGCGACCTCCCAGCGCGACGGGCCGGCCGGCCGTGCCCCGTCGACGAGGTGCCGGCCGACCTCCCGGAAGCCCGAGCCCGCGATCGCGAGCGGTGTCCGGACCCGCCCCGGTTCACGTGTTCTCCGCACCCAGCTCGCGCGCGAGGGCCAGCGTCCGTGCGATGCCGGCGTCGACGAACTGGATGTCCGAGCCGATCGTGACCAGGCGAGCGCCTCGTCCCACCCACTTGCGGGCGGCGGCCTCGGCGGCGGCGTAGATCCCGAACGGGAACCCCCGCCGGTCGCAGGCCTGCACCACCCGCTCGATCGCGTCCTGCACCTCGCCGTTGCCGAGATCCCGGAGATGGCCCATCGACACCGCGAGGTCGGCCGGCCCGACGAGAATCCCGTCCAGCCCGGGCGTGGCGAGGATGCCGTCGATGTTCTCCACGGCCGACGCACTTTCGATCATCACGATGACGGCGGTCTCGCTGTCCGCCCGATCGATGTAGGCGGCGCGGCCGCCCCCGAGTCGGGCGGCGCGACGCGGGCCGAACCCGCGGATGCCGAGCGGTGGGTACTTCGCCGCGGCCACCGCAGCGGCTGCGTCCGCGGCATCGCAGACCTCGGGAACGACGATCCCCTCGGCCCCGAGGTCGAGGATCTGCTTGACCGAGGTGGGGTTGTTGGCCGCAGCCCGCACCAAGACGGTCGAGGACGAGCCCCGAAGCGCGATCAGCATGACCTGGAGCTGGTCGAGCGCGATCGGGCCGTGCTCGGCGTCGATCAGTACGAAGTCGAACCCGGCTGCGCCCACGACCTCCGTCACGAAGGGATCGGTGACGGTCAGCGAGACGCCCAGCGCGGGGCGCCCTTCGGCGAGCCTCCGCCGCACCCCGTTGTCACGCACGGCCGCGCCTCACGCGGGGACCGGGTAGGGGGCGCACCGGACGCCCTCGGTCGTCTCGTCCTTCGGAAAGCCGAAGACGACCGCGGTGGCGCCGGTCCGGCCCGTGATGCGGTCGGCCTCACCGAAGCTCGACCACACTGCGGTCTGCGCCGGATACGTCTCGCCGTCGGCCTCGATGTCGCCGTCCAGCGTGAACAGCAGCTGCGTTCGCTCCTTGCCGAACTCGAGGGCTGCGTCCGCGTCGAAGCGGACCATCGAGAAGTTCACGTCCTGCTCGGTGAAGCTCCCGAGGTTCTTGACGGAGAACTGCGGGCTCACGGACTCCACGGGAACGCCGCCGGGTCCATGAGGATCGGCTGCGGGTAGCGGGGCCGCGGGTACTCGAGCGTGCGGCCGTGCACCTGCTGCCAGATCGCCTCGATGGAGTCGGTGTTGTGGTGGACGCCGTTCTCGTCGACCCGGGTGTAGATGCCTCCGGAGAACGTGCCGTGCTTCTTCAGCTCCGCGACGGCCCGGTCGTTGTCCTGCAGGCTCACCCAGGTGCGGCCCCACTGGATGACGATGACCTCGGCCCCGTCGATCCGCTCGGGCCCGTACGGCGCACCCTCCGGGAAGAAGGACGGCCAGTTCTCCTTGCAGACCTGCCCCTGCCCGAAGTCCTGCGTTCCGGAGATCGTGAACCGGATCTGGTCGTAGTTGTGCTTGTGCCGGGGCGCGGTGAAGACCCCGTCGCCCTCGTGGTACTTCACGAGCCGCGCGTAGAAGCCGAGCCCGGGCAGGAGCTCGCCCTCCCGGAGGTACTTGCGGGAGACCCTGCCGCCGCGGGTGTTCACGGGCGTCGGCTCCCAGGGGACGGCCGCTGTCGCGATGATCTCCATGAGCTCGTCCGGTTCCTCTCTCGCAGACGGGTGACGTGCCGGCCGGCTTCTCGCCGGTGCAGAGGGGTCGAGGGCGCGCCGGCCGGGAGGTCACGGAATCAGGTGGGCAGACTCGTGTGCGCCGTCTCCCGGAGCGTGCGGACGGTGAGCAGGCCGACAACCGCGGTGAACATCACCCAGTACGCGGGCGACATCGCGTTCCCCGTGCTCACGACGAGCTGGGCCGCGATGTACGGCGCCATTCCACCCGCGATGATGACGCCGACGTTGTACCCGAGCGATACGCCGGTGTAGCGGATGCGCAGCGGGAACAGCTCGGTGAACACGGGAAAGGCCGCCGCCTGGACGGTGCCGCTCACCGCGATGAAGGCGATGAAGACCAGCGCGACCACGACCAGACTCGACGTCGCACCGAGCAGCGCGAAACCGGGCCAGGCGATGACGAGATACACGACGAACGCCAGCGTCAACGTCGGCTTCCGACCGAGCCGGTCCGCCAGCTTCCCGGAGAACGGATACGTGAGCGCGCCGAGGAAGATGCTGACCGCCGATGTCCACAACACCTCGGTTCGACCGAACCCCAGCGTGCTGATGAGGTAGGTGTTGAAGTACGACGTCGAGATGTAGCCCGCCCCGCTCATGGCGGCCGTCAGGGCCAGCACCCTGACGACCGAGCCCGGACGCTCGCGCAGGACGGTCAGGAGCGGGCTGCGCACAGTCCCCGACTTCTTCTCCGCCGCCACGAATCCGGGCGTGTCCTCGAGGCGCGAACGGACCCGGAGGCACAGCAAGGCCAGCGGGATCGCCACCAGGAACGGGATGCGCCAGCCCCACGACACCATCTGCTCGTCCGTGGTCAGGACGGACATCAGGCCGACGACCGCCGCGGCGACGGCGGACCCCATCGTCGCGCCTGCGGGGAGCAACGCCGTGAACCAGCCGCGCTTGCCGTCCGGGGCGAACTCCCCGACATAGGTCGCTCCGCCGCCGACCTCCCCGCCCACGGAGAAGCCCTGGACCAGACGGACGACGACCAACAGGACCGGCGCCAGGATGCCCACCTGCTCGTACGTCGGCAACAGGCCGAAGAGAGCGCACGCCGCCCCCATCAACAGCACCGAGGCGACGAGCGCCGGCTTGCGGCCTCGGCTGTCTCCGAGCCAGCCGAAGAACCAACCACCGAGCGGGCGAACCACGTATGCCGTACCGAATACCGCGAACGTCAGGAGAATCGAGACGCCCGGGACGTCGCTCGGGAAGAAGATCGGGGCGATGGTCACGGCGACGAACGCGTAGACGGCGAAGTCGTAGACCTCGATCAGCGTTCCCAACCCGACGGCGACGGCGGCGCGCCTCGCGAGCACCGGTTCGGCGGTGGGCGACGCCGGGCCGCCTGTGGCGTCCGCAGGTGAAGGAGGCGGCATCTCGCGGTCCACCATGACCGAGCTCCTGTTCGTCAACGCTGACCGGAACGGGGTTCATTTCGCCGACAAAAATGCATACATTACTGGGCGGGCGAACTGTACCGGCCGGCATGCGCCAGAGTCAAGGCGGCCCCTCGGCAGCTCCGACCGCCCGGCGCGCAGCCGGCCCCGGTGGAACGGCGACCTCGCGGAACCCGGCGGGAGCTGGGCCGAGGCGGCGACAGCTCCCCCGGACGGAACAAGATCGTCTCGACGAGAGGCGTCGAGATTGCACCCAAATATGAATGCACTATGCTGCGGCGTCAGCGGGCGGGGCTCTTTCCGACCGATCGGAGCGATGAACTCATGCCTGTGTCACCGTTGCGGGTGGTCGCCGCGCAGACGGCCGCACCCGAGCTCGCCGACCTCGTCATGCGCGTCGACCCCGAGATCGAGGTCGTCACCGACCACGACCTCGTGCGGCCGATGCGCTTCTCCGGCGACGACCCGGCGGATCCCCGCTTCGCCCGCACCGCTGACGAACAGACCGCCTACGAACAGCTCATGAGCACCGCGAACGTGCTGATCGGTGTGCCGGGCCAGGACCCGGCGATGCTCGCCCGCATCCTGCGAGCGGGAGCGCCGCTGCGGTGGCTGCACACCGTCGCCGCCGGGGAGTGTGCACAGATCCGCCAGGCCGGCCTGACATCCGCGGAGCTCACCCGAGTGGTGTTCACGACGTCGACGGGCGTCCACGCGGGCCCGCTCGCCGAGTTCGCGCTGTTCGGGCTGCTGGCCGGCGCGAACGGCCTGCCACACCTGCAGGAGCGCCGGCCGCGGTACATCGTGGGCTCGCACTCCGGGATCAGCCGCCTGCACGACCGGACGGTTGTCGTGCTCGGGCTCGGGACGATCGGGACCGAGACCGCACGCCTGCTCAGCGCGGTGGGGATGCGCGTTCTGGGGGTCCGGCGGACCCCCGGCCCCACGCCGTACGTCGAGTCGGTGCACGGGGTCGAGGAACTTCCCGTGGTGCTCTCGCAGGCCGACGGCGTCGTCGCGGCCCTGCCCGGCACGCCGTCGACCGATGGCCTATTGGGCCGCGAACTGCTCCTCGCGACGAAGCCGGGAGCGGTGCTGGTCAACATCGGCTGCGGCACCGTGCTCGACGAGACCGCGCTCGTCGAGGTCCTGCGGTCGCGGCACGTACGCGCCGCCGTACTTGACGTCACCGCGGTCGAGCCTCTGCCGGCCGACTCCGCGCTCTGGTCGATGCCCCAGGTGGTGATCAGCCCGCACACCGCGGGCGCCCACTCGGCCGCGCCAGTGCGTACCGCAGAGCTGTTCGCGGACAACCTGCGCCGCTTCGTCGCCGGCCGACCGATGCGCAACGTCATGGACACGGTGCACTTCTACTGACCCGGGGTGCTCACGCCGAGGGGTCGGGGTGGCCCCCGGCCCGGGCGGCGGCCCGGCGCAGTGCCTGCTCGGTGAACGCGAAGTGCGCCATGGCCACCCGGGCGGCCTCGTCCCCGTCACCCGCCGCGACGGCCGCGACCAGCGCCTGGTGCTCCGGCACGGCCTTGCGGAACAGGGCCTCGTCGAACGGCTCGATGGGCAGCCCGACGTTGACCCGGGCGAGCATCTCGCGGGAGAGCCTGGCGAGGTCGCGGTTGCGGGTGGCGGCGACGATGCCTGGTGCAGCGCATGGTCGGCGCGCCGGGCGGCGACGGCGTCGTCGGCGCGCTCGTAGTCGGCCAGCGCAGCCCGGATCACGGCGATGTCGGCCGCGGTGCGGCGGGCCGCCGCGGTGCGGGCGATGAGCGACTCGACGAGGCACCGGGCGTCGGACAGCTCCGCCAGCTCGTCGAGGCTCGGCACGAGCGTGCGCCCGAGCGCGCCCTCGGTGAGCGCGCCCCAGCCGTCCTGCACGACGGCCCCGCCGTTGCGCCCGCGGCGCGTGACGACGTACCCGGCGTCGCGCAGCCGGGCGAGCGCCTCGCGCAGGGTCTGCCGGCCGACGCCGAGCAGCGCCGCCAGCTCCCGTTCCGGGGGGAGCCGCTCGCCGGGAGAGAAGTCGCCGACGGCGATCGCGGCGACGAGCCGGTCGGTGACCGCGTCGACGCTGCGGCCCACGCGGACCGGGCCGAGCTGCGCCCGCTCCTCGCCCCCGGCACTCGCCCCGTCCATGTTCCCCCCGCTGCCGTTCCGCCCGCCGCTCCATGGTGCTGGGTCCGGGCCCGCCGGATGCAGCCTGCCGGGTTGTCGCGTTCCACACCCCACGACCGCCCCGTGACGTCCCCATTGTCCGTTCTGCGCCGCTGGTTCACACAAAGGTACTTGTCTGAGTACCAATTAACACCGACGATCGGGTGGTGACCACGTCGCGCACGCTCGCCCCCGCCGACCGCGAGGGCACCGTCCCCTTCGGTGAGTACGAGACCTGGTACCGGATCACCGGCGAGCTGCGCCCCGGCGTGACCCCGCTCGTCGCGCTGCACGGCGGTCCCGGGTGCAGCCACGACTACCTGCTGACGATCGCGGACCTCGCGGCGAGCACGGGACGCCCCGTCGTGCACTACGACCAGCTCGGCAACGGCCGCTCGACCCACCTCCCCGGCAAGGGGGCCGACTTCTGGACCGTGGAGCTGTTCCTCGCCGAGCTGGACAGCCTGCTCGCCGCCCTCGGCATCCAGGACGGCTACCACCTCCTCGGGCAGTCCTGGGGCGGGATGCTCGGCGCCGAGCACGCGGTGCGCCGGCCCTCCGGGCTGCGCAGCCTGGTGATCGCCGACTCCCCCGCCTCGATGGAGCTGTGGGTGAACGAGGCGAACCGGCTGCGCGAGCTGCTCCCGCCCGAGGTCAACGCCACGCTGCTGAAGCACGAGGCGGAACGCACCTACGACGACCCGGCGTACCAGGAGGCCATGCAGGTCTTCTACGCCCGGCACGTGTGCCGGGTGGTGCCGAACCCGCCCGAGGTGGCCGCGACCTTCGCCCACATGGAGGCGGACCCGACCGTCTACATGACGATGAACGGCCCGAGCGAGTTCCACGTCATCGGCAGCCTCCGGACCTGGTCGATCATCGACCGGCTGCACCGCATCGACGTGCCGGTGCAGCTGGTCTCCGGCGCCCACGACGAGGCGACGGCCGCGTGCGTGCAGCCCTTCGCCGACCACGTCCCGGACGTCCGCCGGCACGTGTTCCCCGACTCCAGCCACATGCCGCACGTCGAGGAGCGCGCGGCGTTCATGGCACTGATCGCCGGGTTCCTCGCCGACGTCGACGGACCGCCGAAATGAGCACCGAGGGCGCGAAGAAATGATCTCCAGCCGCCGATAACCACCGCGGACTCGACCTCCGGAGCCCTCCCCGAGAACGGTTCCGGACCATCGCAGTGCGATAAATGAGACACCCTCCAACACCGTTCCCTGAATAACGGTGACGTGGCCAATATCTCAGCATAGTGCCTGGTCAGCGGCGTCACATCGCCCGCTCGGCCGAATGGAGCAGGACCGCGTCACCGGCCCCTCAGAATTGTTCTCACCGCGATCGAGGTAACGCACCGTTAATTCGACGGACACTGCGCGGACCTCAATCGAATACAGGCTACCCACCGCCGCGGCGAGGTCATTGCCGCTGAGGAACCCCGAGGAGCACCACATGACTACCCGCCCGGCCGACCCGGCCCCACCCCTGTCCCCGCTGGAGGCCGCGATGCGCCGCGGCCTCTCGCGCCGCGGCTTCCTGGGCGTCGGCGGAGCGCTGACGGCCGGAATCGCGCTCGGGCCGCTGCTCGCCGCGTGCGGCAGCGGCGGCGGAGCGGCCGGCGGCGGCCCCAGGACGCAGAAGCTGGTCATGGGCATCGCCGGGACGCCGGACACCCTGGACCCGGGCGCCACCGGGCTCGCCCTCACGCTGCTGATGAGCTTCACGATGTTCGACCCGCTGACCTGGTGGCTCCCGACCGGCCCCAACGGGGCGGGCGAGTTCCACCCCGGCCTCGCCGAGAGCTACACGGTCTCCCCCGACGCGGCCACGTACACCTTCACGCTCCGCCAGGGCGTGACCTTCCACGACGGCACCCCGTTCGACGCCACCGCCGTCAAGGCCACCTACGACCACATCGTCGACCCGGCCACGCAGTCCAAGAGCGGCCTGGGCGCGCTCGGCCCGTACCGCGAGACGCGGATCATCGACCCGTACACCGTCGAGATCGTCTTCGACCAGCCGAACGCGTCCTTCCTGCACCAGCAGGCCGCGGGCAACTTCGGCATCTCCTCCCCCGCCGCGCTGCAGCAGTACGGGGCCACCGGGTTCGGCAACCACCCCGTCGGCACCGGGCCGTTCGTGTTCGGCGAGTACGTCTCCGGCGACCACCTGACGGTCACCCGCAACCCCGACTACACCTGGGGCCCGGCGGCGCTGGGCAGCGGCCCGGCCACGCTGGAGGAGCTCACGTTCCGGATCGTCGCCGACGACAGCGGCCGCTACAACGCGCTGCAGGCCGGCCAGCTGCAGGTCGCGATGAACCTCCCGGCGAACGACATCTCCGCCGCGTCGAAGTCGGGCAGGTACACGCACCTGAGCGTCCCGTCCATCGGCACGCCGAGCGGGATGCCGATCAACGCCACCAAGCCGCCGACCGACGACGTGCGCGTCCGGCAGGCGATCATCCACGCCGTCGACCAGGAGACGCTGGTCAACGAGGTGCTCTTCGGCGTCAACAAGCCCGCGCACAGCGTGCTCACCGCGATCACCCCCGGCTACAGCCAGGAGTCCGCGGGGCTCTACCCCTACGACCCCGCGAAGGCAGGCGCGCTCCTCGACCAGGCCGGCTGGACGATGGGGGCCGACGGCGTGCGCACCCGCGGCGGCGAGAAGCTCAGCCTGGAGATCCTGCTGTTCAGCAACGCCGGGTTCGAGCTCCCCGCGCAGTTCGTCGTCTCCCAGCTCAACAAGGTCGGGTTCACCGCCAACACGACCGTGCAGCCCTTCGCCACCGCGCAGGGCGCGTTCAACCAGGGCGTGCACAACCTGGGCTCGTTCGGCTACTACGGCGCCGACCCGTACCTGCTCAACATCTGGGCGAACTCGAACGCGATCGCGTCCGGCTTCAACTGGTCGCACTACGCGAACCCCCAGCTCGACGCCATGATCGCCGACGCCAACGTCACGGCGGACGAGGCCGCGCGCAACGCCAAGTACGAGCAGGTCTGCATGACGCTCATGCAGGACGCGGTCTACCTCCCGCTCTGGGACGTCAACGGGGCGTTCACCGACTCCCCGTCGGTGCAGGGGCTCCAGAACACCCTCAACGGCTACATCCTGTTCCACGGCGCGAAGCTGGCCTGATCGATGGGCTACGTCCTCCGGCGGCTGGCCGCCGCGGTACCGGTGCTGCTCGGCGTCACGCTGGTCGCGTTCCTGCTGATCCACGTGATGCCGGGCGACCCGGCCCAGATCATCCTGTTCGGCGCCCAGACCACCCCCGAGCAGATCGCCGGGCTCCGCGACCAGCTGGGGCTGAACGACCCGCTGTGGCTGCAGTACGTGGAGTTCCTCGGCCGCCTCCTGCACGGCGACCTCGGCACCTCCTACCTGACCCAGAACCCGGTGTCGTTCGAGCTGTTCTCGCGGCTGCCGAGCACCCTCACCCTGACGGTCGCGGCGATGGCCGTGGCCGTCGTGATCGGCGTGCCGCTCGGGCTCGTCGCCGGGATGTGGCCGGGCTCGGTGCTCGACCGCATCGCGCGGGCGCTGTCGTTCCTGGGCGTGGCCGTGCCGTACTTCTTCCTCGCGCTGCTGATGGTGCTGGTGCTGAGCGTGCAGCTCGGGGCGCTCCCGGCGATCGACGACGGCACCCCGCAGGCACTGGTGATCCCGGCGCTCTCCCTGGGCTGGGGCTACTCGGCGATCCTGACGCGGCTCGTGCGCGGCCGGATCATCGACGAGTACCGCAGCGAGTACGTGAGTCGGGGCGGGCGCGCGGGTGCTCGGAGCCGCGCGTGCTCTTCCGCCACGCCCTGCGCAACTCCGCGATCCCGGCGATCACCACGCTCGGCCTGCAGTTCGGCAACATCCTCACCGGCGCCGCCGTCACCGAGGTGATCTTCGGCCGGGCCGGGATCGGCAGCTTCCTCGCCACCTCGATCACGAACAAGAACATCCCGGTGGTGCAGGGCGCGGTCGTCCTCATCGGCGCCGGCTACGTGCTGATCAACCTCGTCGTGGACCTGGTCGTCGGCGCCGTGGACCCGCGCACCCGGCTCGAGACGGCGATCGCCTGATGTCCGGAGGAGGTTCGATGACCGCGGCAGCCGTCCTGCCGGTTCCCGTGCCGGTCCGGATCGCGCAGGCGGGCCGGGTGGGCCGGGCGGTGGGCTGGGCGGTGGTGGCGCTCGCCGCAGCCGCCTTCCTGGTCCTGCTGCTCGCCCCCGGCCTGCTCGCGCCCACCGATCCGGTCGCGACCGGCGACGACTTCCTCGCCCCGCCGAGCGCCGCGCACTGGTTCGGCACGGACCAGCTCGGGCGCGACACGTTCAGCCGTGTCGTCCACGCGCCCGGCCCGTGCTGGCGGCGAGCGTCGGCGGCGTGCTGCTGGCCACCGTCGGCGGCGTGGCGATCGGGGTGCTGGGCGGAGTCGCGCCGCGGTTCGTCCGCGCGGTCGTCATGCGCGTGGTGGACGTCCTGCTCGCGATGCCGGTGCTGATGATCGCGCTGATCCTCATCGCGACGGTCGGCTCCGGACTGCCGAGCATCGTGCTCGCCGTCGGGATCGCCTTCACCCCGGGCTTCGCCCGCGTGGTCGAGTCGTCGGTGCGCAGGCTGCGCGCCGCGGACTACGTGCAGGCCGCGCGGGTGTTCGGGTCGACCGGGGTCCGGACCGCGCTGCGCCACCTGCTGCCCAACCTCGCCACCGAGGTGGTGGTGCTGGTCAGCAGCGCGCTGGGCTGGGCGATCCTCACCTCCACCACGCTGAGCTTCCTGGGGCTCGGCGTGCGGCTCCCCGCCCCCGACTGGGGCAGCGACCTCGCCGCGGGCGCGACGCACCTCGCGGACTCGTGGTGGCTCTCGACGTTCCCCGGCCTGGCGATCACCGTGATGATCCTCCTGGCCAACTTCACCGGTGACTACGCGATGGCGGTGCTCGACCCGCGCAGCAGGCGGGGGCGGCGCTCGCTGCGCGCGCTGCTGCGCGGCGAGGCACCCGGGCGAGGGGAGGCGGGCGCCTGATGGCACCGCTGCTGGAAGTGACCGACCTGCGCGCCGAGATCGCCACCGGTGACGGGGTCGTGCGCCCCGTCGACGGCGTGACGTTCTCGGTCGCGGCCGGGGAGACCGTGGGGCCGGTCGGCGAGTCCGGCTCCGGCAAGACCATGACGGGGATGTCGCTGATCCGGCTGCTGCCACCCGGCGGGGCGGTGGTCGGCGGCTCGGTGCGGTTCGCCGGCCGCGAGCTCACGACGCTGGACGAGCGCGAGATCAGGGCCCTGCGCGGCGACGAGATCGGGATGATCTTCCAGGACCCGATGTCGTCGCTGAACCCGACGCGCACGATCGGCAGCCAGCTGCGCGAGGCGTACCGGATCCACCGCGGCGGCACGCTCGCGGCGGCCGGCCGGCGCGCCGAGGAGGTGCTGGGCCTGGTCGGCATGCCGCGCCCCGCCGAACGCCTCGCCGACCTACCCGCACCAGCTCTCCGGCGGCATGCGGCAGCGGGCGATGATCGCGCTCGCCCTGGTCTGCGAGCCGAAGCTGCTGATCGCCGACGAGCCGACCACCGCTCTCGACGTCTCCATCCAGGCCCAGATCCTGGAGCTGATCGACGACCTCAAGCAGCGGCTCGGCATGGGTGTGCTGCTGGTGACGCACGACCTGGGGGTCATCGCCGGGCACACCGACCGCGTTGTCGTCATGTACGGCGGGCGGGTGGTGGAGGAGGCGAGCACGCCCGCGCTCTTCGCCGGCCCGCGCCACCGCTACACCGAGGCGCTGTTCGAGTCGATGCCGACGCTGGAGCTCGACTCGGGGCGCGCGCTCGCGACGATCCCCGGCTCGCCGCCGAGGCTCTCCGGCCTGCCGCCGATGTGCCGGTTCGCCCCGCGCTGCCGGTTCGCCGAGGACGACTGCCGCGCGCTCGACCCCGAGTCCGTCACGGTCGCACCGGAACACCGGCACCTGTGCCTGCACCCGCGTGGCCCCGACGAGGCGGGGATGCGGGAGCACGGCGCCGAGCGCCTCCGCCTGCTGCCACCGGGTGACGCGACGCCGCTGGTCGAGATCGCCGACGTGCACAAGGAGTTCCGGCTGCGCTCGGCGGTGCCGTGGCGGCGACGGCAGGTGCACGCCGTCTCCGGCGTCTCGCTGACGGTGCTGCCCGGCGAGACGCTGGGCATCGTCGGCGAGTCCGGCTGCGGGAAGACGACGATCGGCCGGATGCTCGTCGGGCTGGAGCAGCCGACGAGCGGCACGATCCGGTTCGACGGCACGGACCTCGCGACGCTGCGCGGGACGACGCTGCGGCGCACCCGCCGCGACCTGCAGATGATGTTCCAGGACTCGGCCGCCGCCCTCGACCCGCGGATGCGGGTGTCGGCGCTGATCGCCGAACCGCTGGTGGCGCAAGGCGTCGGCACGCGCCAGGAGCGCCGCGCGCAGGTGGCCCGGCTGCTCGACGCGGTGGGCCTGCCCGCCGACGCGGGCGAGCGCTACGCGCACGAGTTCTCCGGCGGCCAGCGCCAGCGCATCGCGATGGCCCGGGCACTCGCGCTGCGGCCCAAGATCGTGGTGGCCGACGAGCCGGTGTCGGCGCTCGACGTGTCCGTCCAGGCGCAGATCCTCAACCTCATGCGCGACCTGCAGGACCGCTACGGGCTGACCTACGTGGTGATCTCGCACGACCTGTCGTTGCTGAAGTACCTCTCCGACCGGATCGGCGTGATGTACCTCGGCAAGCTCGTCGAGCTGGGCACCAGCGCCGAGGTCTACGGCGCGCCGCGGCACCCGTACACGGCGGGCCTGATCGAGTCGATCCCGCTGCCCGACCCCGCGCAGCGCAGGTCCGCCGCCCGGCTGGGCGGCGAGCTGCCGTCCGCGATCGACCCGCCGTCGGGCTGCCGGTTCCGCACCCGGTGCCTGCTCGCCACCGAGCGCTGCGCCACCGAGGAGCCGATGCTGGAGGAGTCGGCGGGCCGGCACGCGGTCGCCTGCCACCACCCGCTCTCCCCCGTCCCGGCCGAGCTGGTCACTCAGAGAGGAACCGCATGACCGCCTACGAGCTGGACCCGACCGCCGAGACGACGGTCGACGTCTTCGACCGGGACACGCCACCGGTCCTCACCGTCGACCCCGGCGACACGGTTGTCGTGCGCTCGCTCGACGCCATCGGCCACCTGGAGCGGCAGGAGACGCCCGGCGAGAAGCGCCCGCTGATGTTCGCCGAGCGCCGCGGCCACTGCCTGACGGGCCCGATCGCCGTCCGCGGCGCGGAGCCGGGCACGGTGCTGGCCGTGCATCTGAGGTCGCTGCAGCCCGGCGAGTGGGGCTGGACGGCCTCGGCGGTGCAGGACAACTGGCTCACCCGCAGGCTCGGCCTCGCCGACGGCCCGCCGGGGCATCTGCTGTGGGACCTCGACGCGGAGAAGGGACTCGGCACCAACCAGCTCGGGCACACGGTCACGCTGCACCCGTTCCTCGGTGTGACGGGTCTGCCGCCGGCCGAGCCGGGGGCGCACTCCACGATCCCGCCGCGGGCCGCGGGCGGCGGCAACATCGACTGCCGCGACCTGGTGGCCGGCTCCACGCTCTACATCCCGGTGACGGTGCCCGGGGCGAACCTGCTGCTCGGCGACGGGCACGCGGCGCAGGGCGACGGCGAGGTCAGCGGCACGGCGATCGAGTGCCCGATGACCACCGAGGTGGTGCTCGACCTGGTCACCGGCACAGCCGTGCCGGGCGTGCACGCCGAGACGCCCACCGGCCGCATCACGTTCGGCTTCGACGCCGACCTCAACGAGGCCATGGCGGAGGCGCTGGACGCGATGCTCGGGTGGCTGATGGCGCTGTACGGCCTCGACAAGGCGACGGCGCTCGCGCTCGCGAGCCCGACCGTCGACCTGCGCGTCACGCAGGTGGCCAACCAGACGTGGGGGGTGCACGCCGTTCTGCCGAACGGGGTGATCGGATGAGTGCCGGGTGGCCGACCGAGGAGGGCGTGTTCGCGCTCGGTGACCTGCAGGTGCAGCGCGGCGGCGTCGTCCGGCAGGCCAAGCTGGCCTACCAGACCCACGGCACGCTGAACGCCGCGCGGGACAACGTGATCGTCTACCCGTGCAGCTACACGGCACAGCACGACGACCTCGCCTGGCTCGTCGGGCCGGACGGGGTGCTCGACCCGACGCGGTGGTTCGTCGTGGTGCCGGACATGTTCGCAGGCGGGCTCTCGTCGAGTGCGGCGGACGACCCGCAGTTCCCCGCCGTCGTCACGGCGTGGGACAACGTGCAGGCCCAGCACCGGCTGCTCACCGAGCGCTTCGGCGTCGAGAGGGTGGCCGCGGCGTACGGGTTCTCGATGGGCGCGATCCAGGCCTACCACTGGGCTGCGCTCTTCCCGGACCTCGTCGAGCGGGCGATCGTCGTCTGCGGGAGCGCGCGCACCGCCGTGCACAACCGCGTGTTCCTCTCCGGGCTGCTGCGCATCCTGGAGGCCGCGCCGGAGCACCTCGGCGGCGGACGGTTCTCGGCCGAGCCGGTGGCGGCGGTGAAGGCGTTCGCGCACGTGTACGCGGCGTGGGGACTGAGCCAGGAGTTCTACCGCGCGGGGCTCTACCGCTCCGCGCTCGGGCACCCGGACCTGGGCTCGTTCATCGAGCAGGACTGGGAGGGCTCGTTCGGCAAGCGGCGCGCGGCGAACCTGTACGCGCAGGCGGTGACGTGGCAGGAGGCCGACATCTCCGCCAACGACCGCTACGGCGGCGACCTCGCCGCGGCGCTCGGCGCGATCACGGCGCGGGTGCTGCTGCTGCCCGGCGAGACCGACCTGTACTTCCGCGTCGAGGACAACGCCGCCGAGCTGGCGCACCTGCGCACGGGCGAGCTGCGGCCGATCCCGAGCATCTGGGGACACCGCGCGGGCAACCCGCGCGACATCCCGGCGGACCTGGCGTTCCTTCGCGCCGCGGTGCGGGAGTGGCTCGACGCCTGACCCGCCGGCTACCGGTCCTGGACGATGACCGCGACGGGAACGGGGTCGGGGATCGGCCCGCGGTAGGAGTCGCCCACGGTGATCCGGTAGTTGGCGGTGTCCACCCCGGACACCCCGAAGCCGAGGATCTGGACGGGGGCGGCCGGGTCGCCGGGAGGACCACCGCGGCCGCCGCGGGGACCAGCGTGACCGGCTCCCGTTCCGGGTTGAGCACGACCAGCTGGGCCGGGGTGAGCCAGGCCAGTGACGCCGTTCCGGCCGGGCGCCCCGCCCGGCGGTCACGTAGACCTCGCGCTGCCCGACGAAGCAGGCGAAGGCGTCGTTGATCGCGATGGCGGTGTCCAGGCCGCCCGCGGAGCTGAGAAGCACGTCGCTGACGTGCCACTGGCCGGTCGGCGGGTAGTCGTCGGCGCGCCCGTCGGCGTGTACCGCGTCGGCGCAGCGCAGCAGGGCTTCGTCGGTCACGGGGTCCCCTGTGGTGATCGGCGGCGCCGGAGAGACCGGCGCAGGCGAGACGGGCGCCGGGGAGTCGGCGGGGGCGAGCTGGTCGAGGCCGGCCGGATCTCCCGGGACACCGTTGCCGGGCAGCGTGTGGGCGGCCGCGACCGCCGTCACCGCGACAACGGCGGCTGCGGCGGCGAGCGGACCGGCCCGGCGCTGGCGCGGTGCCTCGATCCCGGCGAGCACGGTGCGCAGCGCCCGCTCACGCACCTCGGGGGGCAGCGGCGGCGCGTCCGACGAGCCGAGCCGAAGGTCGCGATCGTGGTCGTGGTGGTTCATCCGATCTCCTCCGCGAGCGTGTCGCGCAGTTGTGCCCTGGCCCGGAAGATGCGCGAGCGCAGCGTCGCCTCCGGAATGCCCAGCGCGCGGGCGGCGTCCGCCTGGGACAGCCCGGCGACCAGGCACAGCGCCACCGCCTCCCGCTGGGTCGCCGGCAGTTCGGCGATCGCGGCTAGGGGGTGTCCGGTGGGTCTTGGTCGATGAGAGCCGTGATGCAGGTGGTTCCTGGCGGCGCCGCCGGATCGTCCTCATACCGGGCGTATTCGGGCGATCCGGCGGTGTCGCCAGGGGCCGCCTGGGCGCGGCTATCGCGATCGGAGATCCGCCGGACGCCCCCTAGCGCGGCGTCGACGCGGCGCCGGTCGTCGAGCGACGCGACGACCGCCTCCGCGTGGTCGTCCACGACCGGCGCGGCCCCCAGCCACCCCAGCCGCTGGAACAGCCGCCGGTGCCGGGCCGTGCGCCGCCATTCGGTGCGGGCCTCGTTGCCGGCCACCGCGAGCAGCCACGGCCGGGCCGACTCGGCGACGAACCGCACGGACCCACGCCGGCGCCACGCGGTCAGGAAGGTCGCGGCCAGCACGTCCTCGGCGGCGCTGCCGGACCCCGTGAGCCGGTGGGCATGGCTCCACACGGCATCGGCGTGCCGGTGGTACAGCGCCGTGAACGCCTCACGGTCGCCCGTTCTCGCGAGCTCCCACAGCTCGTGGTCCCCCACCGGAGGCCCCGACAATCCCGCCACCTCCCCGCCGGTCGTCATCGGTCTGATCGTCCTGATCGTCACGACCGTGAGTGGCCGGCAGCGGCTCCCGCGTTTCACCGCTCCTTGCGCAGCCGGCGCACGGTGGGCGGATCAGCACGACCTCGCGGTGAACGCCGTGTCGCCCCTAGCGCCCCGCCGCCCGGTTCTCGTCGAACACGTAGACCCACGCCTGCGGCCCGGACCGCAGCGGCACCCGGACCCGCGCGTAGTCGGCCCCTCGTAGCGGTCGGCCGCCGCCAGGTCGGCGGGACCGACCCGGAAGGCGGTGCCCGGCACCGTCGCGCCCGGGTCCGCGGCGGGCCGCAGCACGGGGTGCCGGTCGCTGCCGCTCGTCGCGACAACGGCCGGGTCGGTGATCACGAGCGTCTCCGCCGTGTAGCCGGCCACGGCGTCCGCCCACCCGTCGAGCACCCGGCCGAAGACGGCCCGCTGCACCTCGGGCTGGCGCAGCGTGCCGTAGGAGAAGAGGATCTCGTCGCTCACGGTCAGCGGTACGCCTCGGGCACCTCGTTGAGGATCACGGTCTTGGTCTCCAGGTAGGGTGCCACGCCCTCGCGGCCGCCCTCGCGCCCGATGCCGGACTGCTTGAACCCGCCGAAGGCCACACCGAAGTCGGTGCGCATCGCGTTGTGGCCGACCGTGCCCGACCGCAGCCGGCGGGCGACCTGGCGGGCCCGGTCGACATCGTGGGTGAAGACGGAGGCGTTCAGGCCGTAGATGGTGTCGTTGGCGATCTCGACGGCCTGCTCCTCGTCGGCGGCCGGGATGACCGACAGCACCGGCCCGAAGATCTCCTCGCGGGCGATCGTGGAGGAGTTCTCGACGTCGCCGAACACGGTCGGCTCGATGAACCAGCCGCGGTCGAGGTCCTTGGGCCGCCCGCCGCCGGTCGCCAGCGTGGCGCCCTCCTCGACGCCCTTGGCGATGTAGCCCTCCACGCGGTCGCGCTGGCGACGCATGGCCAGCGGCCCCATCTGCACGCCGTCACCGAACGGGTCACCGACCCTGACCTGGGAGAACGTGGACGCAAGCGCCTCGACCAGCTCGTCGTGGCGGGACCGGCTGACGACGATCCGGGTCAGCGACGAGCACACCTGCCCGGACAGGAAGCACTCCGCCTGCGACAGGGTGGCCGCCGCCTGCGCGATGTCCATGTCGTCGAGGATCACCGCCGCCGACTTGCCGCCCAGCTCCAGCGTGTACCGGGCGATCCGGTCGCCGCAGATGGCGGCGATCCTCCGGCCGGCGGCGGTGGACCCGGTGAACGCGATCTTGTCGATGCGCGGGTCACGGACGAGCAGCTCGGAGACCTCGCGGTCCGCGGTCACCACGTTGAGCACCCCGGCCGGCAGGCCGACGGCCGCGGCCACCTCCGCCACCAGGTACGCGGCGCCGGGCGCCTCGGGAGACGCCTTCAGCACGATCGTGCAGCCGGCCAGCAGCGCGGGCGCGACCTTGTAGGCGATGAGCGACATCGGCGCGTTCCACGGGATGATCGCCGCGACCGTGCCGACCGGCTCGCGCACGATCAGCCCGAACGCCCCGCCGCCCGTCGGCTGCGCGCGCTCCTCGAACGGGTAGTCGTCGGCCAGTCCGGCGTAGAACTCGTAGACGTTCGGGATCCGCGACATCCCGGCCTGGGCGATCGGGAAGAGCACGCCGGACTCGCGGGGCCAGATCTGGCTGGCGTCGGCCGCCCGCTCGCGCAGGCCGGCCGCGATCGCTCGCAGGTACCCGGCCCGCTCGGCGTGGCTGAGCATCGGCCACGGCCCGGAGTCGAACGCCGTGCGCGCGGCCGTCACCGCCCGGTCGATGTCCGGCGCCTGCGCCTCGGCGACCCGGAGGAACAGCTCCTCGGTGGCCGGCTCGACGACCTCGATCGTGGCGTCCGAGGACGGGGTGACCCACTCGCCACCGATGTAGAAGCGGTCGGGGGCGCTCAGCAGGGCCCGCGTCTCCTTGGTCACGCTCATGTGTACTCGCCTCTCGCCGGGAACTGCTCCGTTGCAGATGCGTCGTCAGTGGCGGCATTTCTCCGCAGATGCGGAGTTGCCGGCTCGCCCGAGGCTAGCCCGCGGTCCGGCGTTGCGGAACGCGACGAACGACCGATGAGTTCCGTGCCGCGGCCGGGTCACAGGTCCCGTGGAGGAACGCATGGATGTCGATCTGTTCGCCGGTGTCGCGGTGAGCGACCTGCCGCGGGCCGTCGCGTGGTTCGACCGGCTCTTCGGCGAGGTCGAGACGTTCGAGCCGAACGACGTCGAGCGCGTCTGGACGCTGGCCGAGCACCGGCACGTGTACGTGCGGCTGCAGCCCGAGCGCGCCGGGCGGTCCGAGGTCACGCTGTTCCTCGGCGACCTCGACGGGTTCGTCGCCGCCGCGGGCGGGCGCGGCGTCCACCCCGAGGAGCGCGAGACGTACGGCAACGGCGTGCGCAAGGCCCTCTACCGCGACCCGGACGGCAACGAGGTCGGCGTCGGCGGTGGCCCGGCCGACTGAGCCGTCCCGGCTCGACCGGCTACCGCGCCGACCGGCGGACGGCGAGGCCGTCGAGCACGATCGCGAGCTTGCGGTCGTACCAGCCGCGGCGGGCGGTGACCGCCTCCGCGATCTCCGGCGCGGCGGCCGCCCACGCCCGGACCTGGGCGTCCCGGTCCAGCCGCTCCAGGCCCGCCGCGGTGTCGATGACGAGGTCGGCCACGATGTCCAGGGCGAGCAGCGCGTCGTCCGCCGCGAACCCCTGCGCGACCAGCGCGTCCCGCAGCGCCGCGAACCGGCGGACGGCCGCCTCCGGCGGCGCCGGGAGGGAGCGGATCAGCTCGGCGGCTCCGGGGTAGCGCTCGAACATCTCCCAGAACGTCTCGCCCACCGCGGTGAGCAGCAGCCGCCACTCCAGGTCCGGCGCCGGCCACGCCGCGCCGTGCGCGAGCACGTCGGCGGCGGCCGCGGCCAGGTCCGCGCGGTCGGTGACGTGCCCGTAGAGCGTGGTGTGGTGCACCCCGAGGTGGCGCGCGACGGCGCTGAGCGTCGCGGTGTCCGCGCCGATCTCCAGCGCGGCGGTGCCGACCCGGTGGCGGTCGACGACGGCGGGCCGCCCCGGCGCCGGCGCGGATCGAACAGGGCCACACCCGCATTGTCCCCGACGAATGCCTTGACCGGGCCCTCCGTTTCCCACAGACTCTGGGAAATTAGTAAGGCTTCCCTCATCTCAGGTGCGTGTCCATGCTCCCCTCCCGCCTCTTCCGGGTCCGATCCGCGCTGCTCGTCGCCGCGGTGTTCGCCCTCGCCGGCTGCGCGGCCCCGGCCGCCCCCGCGTCCCCCGGGGATCCCGCACCCGGCACGCGCACCGTCACCCACGAGCGGGGCGAGGTCGAGGTGCCGGTCGTGCCGGACCGCGTCGTCGCACTCGACGAGTACGCCGCGCTCAACCTCCTGACGGCCGGGATCGAGCCGGTCGCGGTGTTCGGCGGGCTCAGTTCGGAGGTGGGGGCCGAGGTGCTGGCCGCGCGCGGCATCGACGTCACGCCGGCCCCCACGATGATCGTCTCGCCCGACCTGGAGGCCATCGCCGCCACCAGGCCCGACGTCGTGGTGCTGACGTCGTCCGGGGCGGCGCTCGACCGCACGTACCCGGAGCTGTCGCGCATCGCCCCGACGGTGGTCGTGCCGTTCGAGGGACCCTGGCGCGCGCCCCTCGAACTGGTCGGACGCGCCTTCGACCGCGACGACAGCGTCGGGCGCACGCTCGCCGCGCTCGACCGGCGCGTCGCGGACCTCGCCGCCGACCCGGCGGAGCCGGTGCACTCGATCTCCGTGCTCGGGAGCTTCCAGAACCTGCTCTACAGCCCCGCGCCGCCGAACCCCGGCTCGCAGGTTCTCGCCGCCGCGGGGTTCGGCCGGCCGCAGCCGGAGCTCGCCGCCGCTTCGGGCGCGTCGGCGTCGACCGTGCCGGTGTCGCCGGAGACCCTCGGCGGCCACGACGCCGACGTCGTCGTGGTGCTCGACGGCTCGATCTACGACGCGGACGCGGTGGCCGCCGTCCCGACGTTCGGGTCGCTGCCCGCCGTCCGGGACGGGCGCACGGCCCGCGCCAACGGGGAGATGTGGTCGGGCGGCACGGCGCTCGCGACCTGGTGGCTGCTGGACGACCTCGCGACGCTCGCCGGCGGCGGCACGGCCCTCGGGACGCCCGCCGACGCCGCCGCCCGCATGGCCGCGCTCGAGGCGGCCGCCCGATGAGCGAGCTTGCGAGCGAGTCGATGACACAGCGCCCGCGCGAAGCACCCGTGAGCACCGCGGACGGGGAGCGGGGTGCCGCCCGCCGCGAGGCCGCGGCGCTCGCCGAGCTGACCAGGCCGGTCCGCGGGGTGACGTGGCTGGCGATGCTGCTCGGCGCCTCGGCGCGCTGGCCGGGCTCGTGCCGTTCGTGGCGCTCGGGTGGCTCGCCGACGTGCTGCTGGCGCCCGGCGGCGCGGACCCGGGCGGGCTCGTGGGGATCGTGTGGCTGGTCGTGGCCGGGCTGGGGCTGCGCGGGCTGCTCTCGGGGGTCGCGCTCGGGATCACCCACTTCGCCGACGTGCGGCTGCAGGCCGACCTGCGGCTGCGCATGGTGCAGCGGCTCGGGCGGGTGCCGCTCGGCTGGTTCTCGGCCAACTCCTCGGGGCTCGTGCGCAAGGCGGCCCAGAACGACGTCGGCGACCTGCACCATCTCGTCGCGCACCACTCGGTGGAGATGACGGCGGCCGTGGTGCTGCCGCTCGGCGGGCTGGGTTACCTGTTCTGGCTGGACTGGCGCCTGGGCCTGCTGGCGGTCGGCACGCTGCCGTTCTACGCCGCCGCGTACGCGTGGATGATGCGCGGCTACCAGGAGAAGATGGAGCAGATGAACTCCGGGTTCGCCCGGATCAGCGCCGCGGTCGTCGAGTTCGTGAGCGGCATCGCGGTGGTGAAGGCGTTCGGCCGGGCCCGGCGCGCGCACGAGGCCTACCGCCGGGCCGCCGACGAGTTCGCCGTCTTCTACGGCGACTGGGTGCGCCCGATGCTGTCGGTCGAGGCCGTGAGCACGATGGCGCTGTCGGCCCCGGTCGTCGGCGTGATCAGCCTCGGGGGCGGCATCTGGTTCGTCTCCCAGGGCTGGGTCACCCCGGCGGAGGCGATGACCGAGGTGCTGATCGCCATGGTCGTGCCCACCACCGTCCTGGCGCTGGGCTTCGGCGCCCAGTCCCGGCGCACGGCGGCCGCCGCCGCGCTGCGCATCCACGACCTGCTGCACACGCCGGTGCTGCCGGTGGCGGCGGAGCCACGCGTCCCGGACGGCCACGCCGCCGAGTTCGACGCGGTCCGCTTCAGCTACGACGGCACCACCGACGTGCTGCGCGACGTGTCGCTGCGGCTCGAACCCGGCACCGTCACGGCGCTGGTCGGCCCGTCCGGCTCCGGCAAGTCGACGCTCGCCACGCTGCTCCCGCGGTTCCACGACGTCACGGGCGGCGCCGTGCGCATCGGCGGCGTCGACGTCCGCGACATCGCACCGGAGCGCCTGTACCGCACGGTCGGGTTCGTGCTCCAGGACGTCGCGCTGGTGCACGGCTCCGTCGCCGACAACATCCGCCTCGGCCGTCCCGGGGCGGGCGACGACGACGTCACCGCCGCCGCGCGGGCGGCCCGGATCCACGACCGGATCACCGAGCTGCCCCGCGGCTACGACTCCGTGGTCGGCGAGGACGCCGCCTTCTCCGGCGGCGAGGCCCAGCGCGTCGCGATCGCCCGGGCGCTGCTGGCCGACACCCCGCTGCTCGTGCTCGACGAGGCCACCGCGTTCGCCGACCCGGAGTCGGAGGCCGCCATCCAGGACGCCCTGTCGGAGCTGGCGAGCGGCCGCACGCTGCTGGTGATCGCGCACCGGCTGCACTCGATCGCCGGCGCCGACCGCATCGTCGTGCTCGACGGCGGCGCCGTCGCCGAGTCCGGGCGGCACGCCGACCTGCTGGAAGCCGACGGCCTGTACGCGCGCATGTGGCGCGCCCACGAAGCCACCGCGACCGAGCCCACCGGAGGTGCGGCGTGATCCGCGACCTGCTCACGATCCTCGGCCCCGAGCAGCGCCGGCCCGTCCAGGTCTACCTGGCGTGGGTCGTCGCCTACGGGGTGGCGCAGGGCCTCGCGATGGCGCTGCTCGTGCCCACGCTGCAGAGCCTGTTCGCCGGCGACCTCGCCGGGGCCGGGCTGTGGCTGGCCGCCGTGGCCGCGGCCGCCGCCGTCACGTGCGTGGCGCACTACGTGCAGGCCATGAAGGGCTTCGCCGTGGCGCTCACGGTGCTCTCGACGATGCACCGCCGGGTCGGCGACCACGTCGTCGGGCTGCCGCTGGGCTGGTTCACCACGGAGACGGTCGGGCGCCTGTCGCGGATCGTCACCGGCGGCACGATGAGTGTCGGCGGCCTCTTCGCCCACCTGCTCACCCCGCTCGTGGTGGGGATCGCCACCCCGGCGACGATCGCGGTGACGCTCTTCGCGTTCGACTGGCGGCTCGCGGTGGCCGTGCTGGTCTGCAGCCCGCTGCTCTACCTGGCGTTCCGCTGGGCGGCGCTGCTCGTCGGGCGCGGCGACGAGCTCACCGACGCGGCCGCGGTCGAGGCCGGCAACCGCGTCGTCGAGTTCGCGCAGGTCCAGCGCACCCTGCGCGCCTTCGGCCGCGGTGTGGACGGCTACCGCCCACTGGAGGACGCGCTGGAGCGGCAGCGTTCGGTCGGCCGCCG
Source organism: Pseudonocardia sp. CNS-139 (assembly GCA_001942415.1). Lineage (GTDB taxonomy): Bacteria > Actinomycetota > Actinomycetes > Mycobacteriales > Pseudonocardiaceae > Pseudonocardia. The sequence continues at coordinate 57,401 of MKJX01000250.1, read as the reverse complement.
CACGATGTGGATGGCGGTCACCGGGCTCGTCGCCGGCGGGGTCGCCGTCCAGTTCACGTTCACGGTGCTGATCGTCGTCGGGGTGCTGCTCGCCCTCGGCGGCGCCGTGGACCCCGTGCAGCTGGTGGCGGTGCTGGCCCTCGTCGCGCGCTTCACCGGGCCGCTCGCCGAGGTCGCGAGTACGCCGGCGTGCTGCGCATGGCCCGCAACGACCTGCGCCGGATCATCGGCGTGCTGACCGAGTCGCCGCTTCCCGAGCCGCCCGCGTCCGATCCGCCGCCCGCACCCGGCCGGATCGAGCTCGACGCCGTGACGTTCGGGTACCGGCCCGACCGGCCGGTGCTGCGCGACGTCTCGTTCACCGCCGCGCCCCGGACGATGACGGCGCTGGTCGGGGCGTCGGGGTCGGGCAAGACCACGGTGACCCGCCTGATCTCCCGGTTCTTCGACACCGACGCCGGCACCGTCCGCGTCGGCGGGCTCGACGTGCGCGAGCAGACCTCCGAGGCCCTGATGGCCCAGCTCTCGCTGGTCTTCCAGGACGTCTACCTGTTCGACGACACGCTGGAGGCCAACATCCGGCTCGGCCGCCCGGACGCGTCCGACGCCGAGGTCCGCGACGCCGCGCGGCTCGCCGGGGTGGACGAGATCGTGCAGCGGCTGCCGCAGGGCTGGGCCACTCGCGTGGGCGAGGGCGGCACGTCGCTGTCCGGCGGCGAGCGCCAGCGCGTGTCGATCGCGCGGGCGATCCTCAAGGACGCCCCGATCGTGCTGCTCGACGAGGCGACGGCCGCGCTCGACCCCGAGAACGAGCGTTTCGTCCAGGCCGCGATGCAGACCCTGCGGGAACGCTCGACGCTGCTGGTGATCGCGCACCGCCTGCCGACGGTCACGGCCGCCGACCAGATCCTCGTGCTCGACGACGGCGCCGTCGTGGAGCGGGGCACCCACGTCGAGCTGCTCGCCACCGGCGGCCGGTACGCGGCGTTCTGGCTCGAACGCAGCCGCGCGCTCGGCTGGCGCCTCGTCCCGGGCTGAGTACCGCGGGATCGTCCGCTACTATCCGACACGTCATTTCCGATGATGGAACGCGTGGGCGGAGGGGTCGATGGCCGGACCGGACCGGGTGCGGGGTCGTGTGGTCGACGCGCACGGGCACATCGGCACGATGGCCGCCTGGCGGTTCTACGACCTCGCCGAGCCGGTCAAGCCGACCGTCTACGAGTTCGCGACCGGCGCCGAGTACCTCTCCCACCTCGACACGCTCGGCGTCGAGCGCGGGCTCGTGCTGCCCAACTACGGCATCCCCGTGCAGGAGCACGCGTTCACGCTCAACCCGCTCATCCTCGACTCCGTCGCGAGCAGCGACCGGCTCGTCGGCGGGCTGTGGGTCTCGTTCCTGCCGCAGAACCGCGAACGCACGCTGGAGGCGCTCAAACACGTGGGCGAGCCCGGGATCGTCGCGCTCAAGACGACGTTCCTGCTCGGCGGCAACCCGAACCCGGCCACGTGGGACGCGGCCACCCGCGAGGTCGCCGAGGCCTGCTTCGACGCCGCGGAACGGCACGACCTGGTCTTCCACTTCCACACCAGCCCGGGCGGCAACTCCGACATCGACCACTTCGTCCCGCTGGTGGAGGAGTTCGGCCGCCGGGTCGCGATCTACCTCGTGCACTTCGGGGGCGGCGTCAGCGGGCACATCAAGCTCGTGCCGAAGTTCCTCGACTGGGTCGAGCAGGGCTACCGCGTCTACTGCGACACCACGTGGACGATCGGGTTCGGCGCCCGCTGGCTCATGACCGAGATCGAACGCCGGGGCGTCGGCGCCGACCGCGTGCTCTTCGCCTCCGACGAGCCCTGGAGCGACTTCTGGTCCGAGTACTGGAAGATCCGCGGCGCCCCGGTGAGCGACGAGCTCAAGGAGCGGATCCTCTACCGCAACTACGAGGAGCTCTACACGCGGTAGATCGTGCTCGCGCGGACCCACGAGCTGATCTACGGTCGGTCGGGTGCAGCCTGCAGACATCGGACGTCTCGTCTCCGTCGGCGACCCACAGGTCTCCCCGGACGGCCGGACCGTCGCCTTCGTCGTGACCCGCGTCGACCTGGACGGCAACCGCTACCGCAGCGCGGTCTGGCTCGCGGCCGCCGACGGCTCCGCCGCGCCGTTCCCACTCACGTCCGGCGAGCACACCGACGCGCAGCCGGCGTGGTCCCCGGACGGGCGCCGGCTCGCGTTCACCACCCGCCGCTCCGCCGAGGACGCCACGACACTGCACGTCATCCCGGTCACCGGGCCCGGCGAGAAGATCACCGTGACCGGGCGGCCGGAGCAGATCGGCCGCCCGGTGTGGTCCCCGGACGGCACCCGCATCGCGTTCGGCTCGCGGGAGCGCACCGGCCGCTACGCCGCGGGAGACGACGAGCGCGCACGCCCGCCGCGGCGGATCGACCGGCTGTTCAGCCGCGTCGACGGCGAGGGCTGGACCGTGGACCGGCCGCGCGGCGTGTTCGTCGTGCCGGCCGACGGGTCGGTGCCGCCGCGGCTCGTCGCGGGCGGCCCGTACGACCACGGCGACCCGGCCTGGTCGCCGGACGGCACCACGCTCGTGGTGACCGCCAACCGGGAGAAGGACGGCGACCTCGACCCCGTCGACGACCTGTACCTGGTCGGGGTCGAGCCGGGAGCGAGCCGCGGCGGCTGACCGACCGGAGCCTGTCGCACCGCGACCCGGTGTTCGGCCCCGACGGCACGGTGGTGGCGTCGCTCGCCGAGGACGCACGGATCGTCCCGGCGCACGCGCAGGTGACCGTCACCGACGTCGTGAGCGGGCGGCAGCACGTGCTCAGCGCCGCGCTGGACCGGCAGTGCGCCCCGTTCACCGGCGGCCGCCCGGTGTGGGACGGCGCCGGGCTCGTCTTCGGGGTCGAGGACCACGGCGATGTGCGCGTCTACCGCGTCCCGGCGGACCGGTCGGGCGCGCCCGAACCACTGCTGGACGGAACCCGCGTGGTCACCGGCTTCGACGTGCGCGGCGGCACGTTCGCGTTCGTCGCGAGCACCCCGACGGCGCTGCCCGAGCTGTTCGTGCGCGACGCCGACGGCACCGAGCGCAAGCTCACGTCACTCGGCGCCGCGTTCCACGCCGCGGTCCCGGCCGCCGCGCCCGAGCACTTCACCGTCCGTCCCGGCCGGTGACGGCGACGTGGACGCCTGGCTGGTGCGCCCGCCGGGGATCGCCGACGGCGAGCCGGTGCCGGTGCTGCTGTCGGTCCACGGCGGCCCGATGACCCAGTACGCGAACCTCTTCTTCGACGAGTTCCAGCTCTGGGCCGCGGCCGGCTACGCGGTGGTCTACTGCAACCCGCACGGGTCCACCGGTGACTCCGAGGCGTGGGTCCGCTCGATCCGCCCGTCCGAGGCGGCGACGCTGCCGGGCACCGGCTGGGGCGGGATCGACGCCGACGACGTGCTCGCCGTGCTCGACGCCGCGCTCGACCGCGAGCCGCGGCTGGACCGGGACCGGGTCGGCGTGCTCGGCGGCTCGTACGGCGGCTACATGACCACCTGGCTCGTCGGGCACTCCGACCGCTTCGCCGCGGCGTGCAGCGAGCGGTCCGCCAACAACCTCCTGTCGCTGGAGACGGCGTCGGACGCGGCCGGCTTCTTCCGCTTCGAGTTCGGCGCGACCCACCTCGACGCGCCCGACGCCTACCTGCGGATGTCGCCGATCTCGTACGTCCGCGACATCGAGACGCCGATGCTGATCCTGCACTCCGAGAACGACCTGCGCTGCCCCGTGGAGCAGGCCGACCAGCTCTTCGTCGCGCTGCGGCTGCTGGGCCGGCCGGTGGAGTACTGGCGGTTCCCGAACGAGGGCCACGAGCTGTCGCGCAGCGGCTCGCCCCGGCACCGGGTGCAGCGCGCCGAGATCATCCTCGACTGGTTCGGGCGGCACCTCGGCGGCCGGCGGCCGGCGATCACGTGGGACCACCCGTCCCGCGGGTGAGTCAGCGGGCGATGGCGGCCTGCAGCCAGGAGGTGTCGTTCAGGTCGATCTTCTGACCGCCGACGGCCACGGTCGGGGTGCCGAACTGCCCGTCGGTCAGCAGCGCCGGGTTCGACTCGGCGGCGGCCGTCTCGGCCGTGACCTGATCGGTGTGCGCCCCGCTCGTCACGCACGTCGCGAAGTCGCCGGACGCGCCGAGCTGCGTGCCGAACTGCACGAGCTGCTGGTCGGTGAGGCCCGCGCTCCGCTCGGCCGGCTGCTCGGCGAAGAGCTGGTGGTGGTACGCGGGGTAGACGCCCGCGTCCGCGGCGCAGAGGGCGGCGTTGGCGGCGCGCGTCGAGTAGCCGGGCGGGCTGGTCGCGGCGTCCAGGATCGCGATGGTGTGGAAGCGCGCGGTGATCTGGCCGGCGTTGACCGCCGCGGCGATCTCGTCGCCGTAGCGCTCCTCGAAGCGCTCGCAGATCGGGCAGAGGTAGTCCTCGTACACGTCGACGACCACCGGCCCGTCGCCCACCGAGACGACCGCGCCGGACACCGCGGTCGGGACGGCGGCGGCGTACGCCGGCGGGGTGCCGCCCGACGAGCGCTGCACGACGACCACCACGATCCCGATGACGACGGCCACCACGAGCACCACACCCACGATGACGAGGGGTGTCCGGTTGCGCCGCTGCGGCGGCCGGATCCCGGCCGCGGCGAGCCTGCGGTCGGCCGCCTCCTGCTTGCGCCGCTTCTCGTTGCGCGAGGCTCCGCCCATCTCAGGTCCTTCCCGTGTTCCCGATCCGCTCGTCGAGAGCGGCAAGAGTGCGCGGCCGGACGATCAGCCACCCGGCCATCAGCAGGAATCCGGCGTCGCGCAGCAGCTCCTGCACGTACGCGGTCTCACCCGGGGCGACGACCCCGCCGCCGCCGAAGCAGCCGCAGTCGATCGACAGCCCGCGCGCCCAGGCCTGCGTGACCCCGGCGACGAACACCAGGAGCAGCCCGGCCGACAGCACCGCGACCAGCCGCACCCCGATGCCGGCCAGCAGCAGCACCCCGAACGCCAGCTCCACCCACGGCAGCAGCGCCGCCACGATCTCGACGCCCGCCGGCGGCAGCACGTCGTACGCGCGGACGGCGACGTAGGTCTGGTCGGGGTCGATCGCCTTGAGCGTGCCGGACACCAGCCAGACCGCGGCGAGCCCGAGCCGTGCCAGCGTCCCGACGACGTCAAGGGCGCGACCGCGATTCACACGAAAAGCGTAGCGCCGTCGCTGGTCAGGCGTCCGTGAAGGCCGGCCCGTCGGATCCGGCTCCTAGGCTCTCCGCATGAGCCAGCCCCCGAGCCCGGCCGAGCTCGCCGAGCACGTGCACGACCACCACCACTCCGATGTCTCCGGCGGGTGGCTGCGGGCGGCGGTGTTCGGCGCGATGGACGGGCTCGTCACCAACATCGCGCTGGTCGCGGGCGTGGGCGGCGGTGGCGCCGACCGGAACGTGATCATCCTGACCGGCACGGCCGGGCTGGTGGCCGGCGCGTTCTCGATGGCGCTGGGCGAGTTCGCGTCCGTCGGCACGCAGAACGAGGCCGTCGCGAGCGAGGTGGCCGTCGAGCGCGAGGAGATCCGCCGGCACCCGCGGGCCGAGGAGGCGGAGCTGGCCGGCATGTACCGGCAGATGGGGCTGACCCGGGCGACCGCGGCGGCGATGGCCCGCGAGGTGCATGCGAACCCGGAGCTGGCCGTCAAGGTGCACGTCGCGCAGGAGCTGGGCGTCGACGTCGACGAGCAGCCCTCGCCCTGGCTGGCGGCGATCTCGTCGTTCCTCTGCTTCGCGGTCGGCGGCGCCGTCCCGCTGGTCCCGTTCCTGCTGGGGTCGTCGTCGCTGCTCCTCGGCCTGCTGGTGGGCGCGGCCGGGCTCTTCGTGGTCGGCGCGCTGACCGCCCGGTTCACCAGCCGGGGCCGGCTGCTGAGCGGCCTGCGCCAGCTCGGGTTCGGCGCGATCGCGGCCGGCGCGACCTACCTGGTGGGGATGCTGATCGGGGTCGGGGTCACCGGTTAGGGGGTGCACGGCGGCGCGGCCGGGGCGCGCACCGGCGCCGCCGGAAGCGTCTCGGGCGCGCGCAGCCACCAGGCGAACGCCGCGAGCAGCACCAGCCCGGTCACGGCGAACGCGGCCGGGTACCCGGCCGTCTCCGCGAGCAGCCCGGCGAGCAGCGGACCGGTGATCGCGCCGAGGTCACCGGCCATCTGGAACCCGGCGAGCACGGTGCCGCCGCGCGCCCGCGAACCGATGACGTCGGCGACGGCCGCGTTCATCGGCGGGTTGACCAGCCCGCTTCCCATCCCGGCCACGAGGCTGACCAGCAGGAACAGTACGGGCTGCACGAGGAGGCCGAGCGCCGCCGTGGCGACCCCGGCGACGAGGAGCCCGACCAGCAGCGGCGGACGGCGCCCGCGCCGGTCGGCCAGCGGGCCCGCGACCACGAGCGTGGCCGCGTTGCCCGCGGCGAACACCGCGAGCGCGATCCCGCCCCACGCGTCCGGCAGCCGCAGCGCCTCGACCACGAACAGCGGCACCAGCGACACCCGCACGCCGAACACCGCCCAGCCGTTGGCGAAGCTCGCCGCGAGTGCGGCCCGGTAGGCCGGGTGCCGCAGGGCCGTCCGGAACCGGGCGGGCGGCTGCGCGCCGTCCTCGGGCGCGGGTGCGGCCCGGCCGCGCAGCAGCGGCACCGAGAAGCCCACGACCACCAGCAGCACCGTGCCGTACACGAGGAACGCGCCCGCAGGCTGACGGCCACGAGCGCCCCGCCGACCAGCGGCCCGACGATGTTGCCCATGAGGAACCCGGTGGCCCACAGGCCCGACGCACGCCCGCGCAGCGTCACCGGGGCGAGCCGGATCAGCAGCGAGAGCGCGCTGACCGTGAACATCGTCGACCCGATGCCGCCGATCGCGCGCAGTGTGACGAGGTGCCAGTACTCGCCCGCGAACGCGCACGCGCGGTCGCGACCGCCACGATCACGAGCCCGGCGGCGTAGGTGGGGAGCTCGCCGAACCGGCTCGCCAGCCGGCCGCCGACCGGCGCGAACACCAGCCGGGAGAGCGCGAACATGCTGATCACCAGCGACGCGGCGGAGATCCCGACGTCGAACGAGCGGACGAACACCGGCAGCGTCGGCGCGACGATGCCGAAGCCGATCGCGATGAGGAACGACCCTGCGACGAGCACCCAGATGGCCCGTGGCATGCGTTCCCGGACGGGTACCGCTCCGGGAGGCCCGGCCGCCTCGCTGTCGACCACCCCGTGCGTCCTCCGTCCTGCCCGCCTGAACCTACGCCGAGCGCCCGGTCTGACACTGTTGACCCAGACACCCGAGTTCGCTGAGGAGAGCGTCCGTGACGGCAGAACCGGCCCACGAGGGCGGGTTGGAGGCGCAGAGCCTCGTGGACCTCGCCGTGCAGCGGTTGCGCGGCGAGATCCTCAGCGGTGCGCTCGCGCCCGGAGAGCGGCTCGTCGAGGAGCAGCTCACCCGCCGGTTCGGCACCAGCCGGGCCCCGCTGCGCGAGGCGCTGCGGCTGCTGGGCCAGCAGGGGCTCGTCGAGCACCTGCCGCGCCGCGGCGTGCGGGTGGCCGAGCTGTCCGACCGGGACGTCGACGAGCTGTTCAGCCTGCGCGGCGTGCTGGAGGAGTTCGCCGTCCGTACGGCCCTGGGCGGCCCGAACCCGCCCGACGTGACCGCGCTGCGCGACGCCGTCGAGGAGATGGAACGGGCCGCCGAGGCCGGCGAGGCGCTCGCCCAGGCCGCCGCGCACCGGGCGTTCCACCTCGCGCTGGTCGGCCTCGCCGGGCACGCCCACCTGCTGCGCGTCTACGAGCCGGTGCTGCTGCAGATGCAGCTCTACATGGCCACCAACCTGCGCCGGGAGGCGCGCGACCGGTCGCCGCGCGACGGGGCCCTGCGCCACCGCCGGCTCTTCGAGGCCGTGCTGAGCGGCAACCCCGAGCAGGTGATCGCGGTCCTGCACCACCACGCGCCCGCACCTACCTGACGGCCGACTACCACCCGCACGGCGCGCTCGACCGATAGGCCCGGGCAACTCGCCCGTTCGTCCGAGGGGTGCCGCAGCCGGCCCGTTCGCGTGACACGGTCGTAACGGAGCGCGTCCTTCGCTGACACCAAACGGTCGACAATCGACGAAGTGCAATCCGGCCGGTCCTCCGGCCGGGGTCGCCGCCTCATCTCCGCCCGCACTGCTCCAGCAGGGAGGCCGCATGACCACCGACGTACATCCCGCACCGGTGCGCACGGGCGCGCGCATCGGCCCGGTCGCCGCCACCCCCTACGCCTGGCCGTACGACGGCTCGGTCGACACGGCGCGAACGGCTCTCTTCATGATCGACTGGCAGGTCGACTTCTGCGGCCCCGGCGGCTACGTCGACCGCATGGGCTACGACATCGGCCTGACCCGGGCCGGGCTGCCCGCCGCCGCGGCGATGCTGGCGCACGCCCGCGCGACCGGGATGCTCGTCGTGCACACGCGCGAGGGGCACGCGGCCGACCTGTCCGACTGCCCGCCCAACAAGCGCTGGCGCTCGGCGCAGATCGGCGCGGAGATCGGCTCGGCCGGCCCGGCCGGGCGGATCCTCGTGCGCGGCGAGCCCGGCTGGGAGATCGTGCCGGAGGTCGCCCCCGTCGCGGGCGAGGTGCTCGTCGACAAGCCCGGCAAGGCTCGTTCTACGCCACCAACCTCGAACTGGTGCTGCGCAACCGCGGCATCACGCACATCGTGCTGACCGGCATCACCACGGACGTCTGCGTGCACACGACCATGCGCGACGCCAACGACCGCGGCTACGAGTGCCTGATCCTGTCCGACGCGACCGGCGCCACCGACGCCGGCAACCACCAGGCCGCGCTGCACATGGTGACGATGCAGGGCGGCGTGTTCGGCGCCGTCGCGACGTCCACGGCCCTGATCGAGGCGACCCGATGATCACGATCCCCGCGGACCCGTACCCGTTCACGCTCGACCCGGCGACCACCGCCCTGGTCGTCATCGACATGCAGCGCGACTTCGTCGAGCCCGGCGGCTTCGGCGAGACGCTCGGCAACGACGTCGCGCTGCTCCAGTCCGTCGTCCCGCCGCTGCGGAAGGTGCTGGACGCGTTCCGCGCCGCGGGCCTGACCGTGATCCACACCCGCGAGGGGCACGTGCCCGACCTGTCGGACTGCCCGCCGGCCAAGCTCAACCGCGGCGAGCCGACGCTGCGCATCGGCGACGAGGGCCCGAAGGGCCGCATCCTCGTGCGCGGCGAGTACGGCCACGACATCGTCGACGAGCTGGCACCGCTGCCCGGCGAGCTGGTCGTCGACAAGCCGGGCAAGGGCTCGTTCCACGCCACCGGCCTGCAGGACGAGCTGGTCGCGCGCGGTATCACCAGGCTCGTCGTCACCGGCGTGACGACCGAGGTGTGCGTGCACACCACCGTGCGGGAGGCGAACGACCGGGGCTACGAGTGCCTGGTCCTGTCCGACTGCACCGGCTCCTACTTCCCCGAGTTCCACCGGGTCGGCCTGGCCATGATCGCCGCGCAGGGCGGGATCTTCGGCTGGGTCGCGCCGTCCGAGGCCCTGATCACCGCACTGGTCCCGCAGGAGGTCGCGTCATGACCCAACCCACGTCCCAGCCCGCTCAGCTGAAGCTGCCTGGTGGGTGGCGGGCGACACGAACGCGTTCTTCGGTCTCGGCTTCAACACGCTGGTCAACGTGCTCGTGCTCTCGGGCCTGTGCCTCGGCGTGGTGAACATCCCCGGCGGCGACGTGTTCGGCGTGATCCTGCCGGCGCTGGGCGTGCAGCTGCTGATCGGCAACGTGTACTACACCTACCTCGCCCGCCGGCTGGCCCGCCGCGAGAACCGCACCGACGTCTGCGCGATGCCGTACGGGCCCTCGGTCCCGCACATGTTCATCGTCGTCTTCGTCATCATGCTGCCGATCTACCTGCAGACGAACGACCCGATCGCGGCGTGGACGGCCGGGCTCGCGTGGTCGTTCATCATCGGCGTGATCGTGCTGATCGGCGCGTTCGTCGGGCCCTACATCCGCAAGTACACGCCGCAGGCCGCGATGCTCGGCACGCTCGCCGGTATCTCGATCGCGTTCATCTCGATGCGCCCGGCCGCCCAGATGTGGGAGGCGCTCTGGATCGCACTCCCGGTGCTCGTGATCATCCTGATCGGCTTCTTCACCGACCTCAAGCTGCCCGGCAACATCCCCGTCGGGCTCGCCGCGCTGCTCGTCGGCAGCGCGATCGGCTGGATCGGCGGCTACATGTCCGCCCCGGACGTCGTGACCGCGGCGCAGGACGTCGCGCTGTCGCTGCCGAGCATCGACATCCCGCGGCTGATCGACGGGCTGTCCAACGTCGCCCCGCTGCTCGCCACGGCCATCCCGCTCGGCATCTACAACTTCACCGAGGGCATGACCAACGTCGAGAGCGCGGCGGTCGCGGGCGACGAGTACAACCTGCGCGCGATCCTGCTCGCGGACGGCACCGGCGCGATCGTCGGCTCCGCGCTGGCTGCCGTCCGCCGCGTCTACATCGGCACCGGCTGGAGCCGCGGCGGCCGGACGACGTACTCGCTCGCGTCCGGGATCGTGATCGCGGTGCTGTGTTTCCTCGGCATGTTCTCGCTGCTCGGAGCCCTGCTTCCGCTGCCGGCGATCGTGCCGATCCTGCTCTACATCGGCCTGCTGATCGGGGCGCAGGCGTTCCAGGAGGTGCCGAAGGCGCACGCGGTCGCGGTGGTGATCGCGATCATCCCGAACATCGCGTCGTGGGCCGCGGGCCTGATGGACACGCGCTCGCCGCCGCCGGGACGACCGCGACGGAGGTCGGCGAGGACGCGCTCGTCGGCGCCGGCCTCGTCTACCACGGCACGAAGCTGCTGGGCGGCGGCGCGATCCTCGCCGGGCTGGTGCTCGGCGCGATCGTCGCGTTCGTCATCGACAAGCGGTTCTTCGCGGCGGCCGCGTACTCGCTCGCCGGGGCCGTCCTCGGGTTCATCGGGCTGATCCACGCCGAGCAGGTCGGCTGGAACGTCGGCGGGCAGATCGCGCTCGGCTACCTGTTCGCCGCCGTACTGCTCGCCGCGTTCGGGCTCGCGACGCGCCGCCGTCCCGAGCCCACCCCGGAGCCGGAACCGGAGCCCGAGCCGGCCGCCCCGGTGCCCGCGGCCGACGGCGCCCAGGCGTGACGCTCGACGACACCCTCGACCGGCACGTCGAGCTCGACCGGCCGGAGGTCGTCGCGGAGGTCCGCGCGGCCTTCGACCGGTACGAGCGGGCGCTCGCCGACGGCGACGTCGCCGTGCTCACGGAGCTGTTCTGGGACGACCCGCGCTGCGTCCGGTTCGGCGTGACCGACCGGCAGCAGGGCGGCGCGGAGATCACGGCGTGGCGCCACACCCACCCGACCGTCCCGCCGGGCCGGGTGCTGCACGACACGCGGGTGCTGGCGCTCGACACCGGCACCGCCGTGGTGACCACGCTGTTCGGCTACCCGGACGGCGCGGTCGAGGGCCGCCAGAGCCAGACGTGGGCCCGCCTGCCCACCGGCTGGCGCATCGTCGCGGCCCACGTCTCCGAGCTGCCGGTCGCGTAGGCGGAGGTCGTGCGGCGCCCTGATGGGGTGGGCACCGCACGACCTCCACCCCACCGCACACACCTCCCGCACTCCGCACACACGTCCCACCATGTGTGCGGAGTACCGGAGGTGTGTGCGGTCGAGGCCGTCGTCGCCCCGACGGGAGCCGACCTCACATCGGCACCCACAGTTGTTCGCCGCTGCCGGTGAACAATCGGTGAATCATGGACTTCTCGCCCGGAACGGTCAAAAAGGGTACTTATCCTGGGGCAGGAGGCGTGGTCATGTCCAAGCGCTGCCGATTGGCCCCCGGTTACGGAGACAACTCGTCTGCCTCGGCGCCGGCCTCGTCGTCTGGACCGTGGGCAGCGGTCGCGCCGACCCGGACTCCTATGAGTTCTTCGGTGACCGCAGCGAGTACGTCAGCGCGCTGGTCCTCGGAGTGCGGAAGGGGTCGCACCCCGACCACACGCTGTACCCCAACCCTCTCCCCGGCTCGGAGATCCTCGCCGACGGAATGGGCTTCAGGGAGGGAACGCTCCTGCCGTTGGCCCTCTTGCACGTCGGCAGCATTGTGGCGATCTCTGCGGCCTTCTTCTTCGTCATCGACCTCCTGCCAACTCGATTGTTCGAGTATTGATCTCGGTGGTCGACCCGGCCACCCTGCCGGCCCGCCGAGTGCGGGACGTGAAGGCGAGGCGCGCAGACCGGCACACACCGCCGGTACTCCGCACACACGTCCCACCATGTGTGCGGAGTACCGGAGGTGTGTGCGTCGAGACGACAGCGAGCCAACCCAAGCTGAAGAGGCCCAACGGGACCAGGCTGTGGGGGTCCGGGGGGCGAAGCCCTCGGGGCGGCTTGTGGGGGCTCCGCCCCCACAAGACACCCGGAACGAGGAACGGCTCACGCTCTCCGTGAGCATGAGCCGTCCACCTCGTGGAGTGCCGGGAATCGAACCCGGGTCCTCCGTCGCTTCACAAGGGCTTCTCCGTGCGCAGTCCGCTATGCCTCTACTCGGACCCACCGGTCATGCGGACGAGCCGGTGTGACGATCCCAGTCGCTGTTCGGTGTCCCTGCCCGCCCCGCGACCGGGCGAGCAGGTGAGTTCCCTAGCTGATGCCGGGGTCCGGGTCGGGAACGCACCCGGTCCGACAGAGTCGCACTCGCTCAGGCGGCGAGGGCGTACTCGCGCTGACTGGAGTCGGCGCTTATAGGGTTGCGACGCGTGGTTTTCGAGATCATCGTCGCCTTCCTCGGCACGCTTCCCCTTGATCGACGTCCGGAGTCGAAACCGTTCACCCCCTTGTCGGCCCGCGTTCGGGTGTCCGCACAGGGTAACGCCTCGCGTCCCGGCGTTCATCCCGGTTCCGCCTACGGCGCGTAGCAGCAGTGACGCCGGTCACAGGCGACTTCCGCGGCTTGGCGGTGGCGCCGGTTCCGTCCATGGTCGTCTCCGGCACTGATCGACTCCGGAGGACCCGTGACCCGACCGACAGCCCCTCGACCGTCCCGTATGCGCTGGTGGTCGGCCCTCGGGGTGCTGCTCGCCGTGGTGCTGGCGGCCGGGATGACGGCGTGCTCGGGTCCGGCGTCCGCGCAGACCGGCGACTGCGTCGAGCAGTCGGGCGACACGTCCTACACCCGGATCGACTGCGCCGGCGCGCAACTGCGCGTGCTCGAACGCATCGAGGGCACCGACGCCGACTGCACGGCCGTCCCCGGCGTGACACAGAGCTTCACCGACTACTCCAGCGACTACAGCCTGTGCCTCGGCCCGTTGGACGTCGACCCGGCGGCAGCGGTGAACGTCGCCCAGGTCGGCGACTGCCTGTCGGGCGTGGACGCGGGCAGCGGGCAGGGCGGCGACGACGTCCACCGGGTCGACTGCGCGGACCCGGCCGCCGGGGCGCAGGTGATCAGCCGGCAGGAGGACGTGTTCGAGCTCGGGTTCGAGTGCGACGACGTACCGGGCACGACGGCCACCTACGCCTGGTCGCTCGACACGACGAGCAGCACCGGGATCATCACGACGGACATCGACAGCACCGACGTCCTGTTCTGCCTCGGCCCGGCGGGCGTCGACCCGGCGACGTCGCCCGACACCGCGCAGGCCGGTGACTGCCTGCGGGAGACGGGCGACCCCACCGGCTACGCGAAGGTCGACTGCGGCGCGCCGGACGCCGCCTACCGCGTGGTCGAGCGCGTCGACGTCCCGTTCATCGGGGTCGACCTGGCGTGCGGCGACGTACCCGCGGCCACCGGCGGGATCCAGAGCCAGGGCGGGCTCGACGGCTACGTGCTCTGCATCGCGCCGAACTGACGTTCCTCGATCCCGAGGAGCCGGGCCGGGTTGTCGTGCAGCACCGCGCGCGCGAACGCCGGGCCCAGCCGGTCGTCGGCCGCGGCCCAGCCGGCGACGGCGGCCACCTGCTCGGCGTAGGCGTACGGGATGTTGGGGAAGTCCGAGCCGAACACGACCCGGTCACCGACGCGGCGAGCCGGGCGGGCCAGTCGGGCGGCAGCGGCGCCAGCCGTTCGCTGAACGCCGTGCCGACCATGGTCGTGTCGAGGTGCACCCGCTCGTAGCGGTGGACGAGCGCGAGCGCGTCGGCGAAGTCGGGCATCCCGGCGTGCGCGAGCACGGCGGCAGCCGCGGGTGCGCGGCGAGCACCTCGCCGAACACGTCGAGACCGGTGAACGCGCCGCGCACCGGCCCGTGCCCGCAGTGCACGACGACGGGCACGCCGGCCTCGGCGAGCAGGCCCCACGCCGGCCGGAGCAGCGGGTCGCGCGGGTCGAACCCACCCACCTGGACGTGCACCTTCACCACCCGCGCGCCGGCCGCGACGGCCGCACCGAGGTAGTCGGCGACGTCCGGTTCGGGGTAGAGCGTGGCCGTCGGGACCGCGTCGGGCGTGGCCGCGGCGAAGTCCGCGGCCCACTGCGTGAGCCAGCGGGCCATGCCCGGCTTGTGCGGGTAGACCAGCGGCGCGAACCGCCGGACGCCGAGCTTCTGCAGCGTCGCGAGCCGCTCCGCCTCCGGGAGGCGGTAGTGGATCGGCCAGTCGGTGCCGTAGTGCGCCGCCGCCCCGTCGAAGTACGCCCACACCTTGCGCATCACGCGCTCGGGCAGGAAGTGCACGTGCGCGTCGACCACGCCGGGCACCCCCAGCGCGGCCAGGAACCGCGGGACGTCGTCGTCGCCTCCGGCGGGCGGGGGGACGGTCACCGCATCGCGCGGGCCCGGCCCTTGGCGGCCCGCCCGTACGCCCGCTGGATCTCCCGGTCGGCGTCACGTTTGGCCAGGTCGGTGCGCTTGTCGTAGGCCTTCTTGCCGCGGGCCAGCGCGAGCTCGCACTTGACCTTGCCGTCGTTGAAGTACAGCGACAGCGGCACGAGCGTGAGCCCGCCCTCGCGGGTCTTGCCGATCAGCCGCTCGATCTCGTCGCGGTGCAGCAGCAGCTTGCGGGTGCGGCGGGGCTCGTGGTTGGTCCAGGTGCCCAGCGTGTACTCGGGGATGTGCAGCCCGCGCAGCCAGACCTCGCCGTCGTCGATCGTGGCGAACGCGTCGACGAGCGACGCCCGGCCCAGCCGCAGGCTCTTCACCTCGGTGCCGAGCAGGGCGACGCCGGCCTCGTACGTGTCGATGATCGTGTAGTCGTGCCGCGCCTTCCGGTTCTGTGCGATCACCGAGCGGCCCTTCTCCTTCACCACCTGTCCAGGGTACGTGGATCGGGAACGGGCCGACGGGCAGTTAGAGCCGCACGTAGAGCCGCAGCGTCACGTACCCGGTGACCGCGGCTATCCCGGCCCCGATCATCACGAGGATCGGCGACACCCACAGGATGTCCGCGACCTCGACCGGCGGGACCACGCCGTTGGAGACGATCGACGACAGCAGCTGGTCGATGAACAGGAACTTGCCCGCGACCAGCCCGGCCGTCGCGATCAGCGCACCGATCACGCCGGTGACCACCGCCTCGATGAGGAACGGCAGCTGCGTGTACCAGCGCGTCGCCCCGACCAGGCGCATCACGCCGACCTCCACCCGCCGCGTGAACGCCGAGACCTGCACCGTGTTGGAGATCAGCAGCAGGGCCGCGACCGCCTGCACCAGCGCGAGCGCGAACGTCACGTTCCGCACGCCGCCGAGGAAGTCGAAGAGCTGGGAGACGACCTCCCGCTGGTCGATCACGCCGCGCACGCCGACCTGCCCGTCGACCAGCGCCCGGACGGCCTGGGCGCCGGTGTCCTGGTCGACGAGCCGCACGCGCAGGGTCGCCGGCAGCGACTGCGGGCGCACCACCTCGGCGAGCGACTGGCCGGCGAACAGCTCCTGGAACCGCTCGTACGCCTGCTGCTGGTTCTCGTACCGCACGGCCTCGACGTCGGGCGAGTTCTCCAGCAGCGTCCGCAGGTTGGTGCAGATCGGCTGGACGCAGTCGGGGTCGGCGGCCGAGACGTCCGCGGTGAGCGAGACCTGCACCTCGACGCGGTCGCTGTAGAGCGCCTCCGTGCGGTCGATCGTCCGGACGGCGAGCAGGCCGGTGCCGACGAGACCGAGCGAGATGGCGGTGGTCAGCACCATCGCGACCGTCATCGTGACGTTGCGCCGCAGGCCGGTGAAGACCTCCCGGAGGACGAAGTCCGTGCGCACCTCCCGCTACCGCCCCACGCCGTAGACGCCGCGGATCTCGTCGCGGACGACCTGCCCGAGGTCGAGCTCGACGACACGCCGGCGCATCGAGTCGACGATCGAGTGGTCGTGCGTGGCCATCAGCACGGTCGTGCCGGTGCGGTTGATCCGCTCCAGCAGCAGCATGATGTCCTGGCTCGTGTCCGGGTCGAGGTTCCCCGTCGGCTCGTCCGCGAGGAGCACGAGCGGCCGGTTGACGAACGCGCGCGCGATCGCGACGCGCTGCTGCTCGCCGCCGGACAGCTCGTTGGGCATGCGGTCGGCCTTGCCGCGCAGCCCGACCAGGTCCAGCACCTCCGGCACGACCTTCTTCACCGTGGACTGCGACTTGCCGATGACCTCCAGCGCGAACGCGACGTTCTCGCCGACGGTCTTGTTGGGCAGCAGCCGGAAGTCCTGGAAGACGCAGCCGATCCGCTGCCGCAGGCGCGGGATCCGGCGGCGCGGGATCTTGGCCACGTTGAGGTCCGACACGAAGATGTTGCCGCGCGCGGGACGTCCTCGCGCAGCAGCAGCCGCAGGAACGTGGACTTGCCCGAGCCCGACGGCCCGATGAGGAAGACGAACTCGCCCCGCTCGATCGAGACCGAGACGCGATCGAGAGCGGGGCGCGTCGAGGTCTTGTAGAGCTTGGTGACGCGTTCCAGGCGAATCACGAGCCGGGACCGTACCGCCCGCACAAGCCCGACCCGGCAACCGGCCCGCCCGTCGGCGACGGACGGCCGCCGTCCGGCCGACCAGCGGCTACTTGATGTATCAGCTTTCTCAGGAAGCCTCGGCCTGGCTGCGCCGCCAGCGGATGCCGGCCTCGATGAAGCCGTCGATGTCGCCGTCGAGCACGGCGGTGGGGTTGCCCACCTCGTGGTCGGTGCGCAGGTCCTTGACCATCTGGTAGGGGTGCAGCACGTAGGAGCGCATCTGGTTGCCCCACGAGGTGCCCGTGTCCTTGAGGGCGTCCATCCGGGCCCGCTCCTCCTGGCGCTGCCGCTCCACGGAGCTTGGCCTGCAGCACCAGCATCGCGGTGGCCTTGTTCTGCAGCTGCGAGCGCTCGTTCTGGCAGCTCACGACGATGCCGCTGGGCAGGTGCGTGATGCGGACGGCCGAGTCGGTGGTGTTGACGCCCTGCCCGCCGGGCCCGGACGAGCGGTAGACGTCGATCCGCAGCTCCTTCTCGTCGATGTCGACGTGGTCGGTCGACTCGACGACGGGCGTGACCTCGACGCCGGCGAACGAGGTCTGGCGGCGGCCCTGGTTGTCGAACGGCGAGATGCGCACCAGCCGGTGGGTGCCCTGCTCGACCGAGAGCGTGCCGTAGGCGAACGGCGTGTGCACCTGGAACGTCGCCGACTTGATGCCGGCCTCCTCCGAGTAGGAGGTGTCGTAGACGTCGACGCCGTAGCCGTGCCGCTCGGCCCAGCGCAGGTACATGCGCATGAGCATCTCGGCGAAGTCCGCGGCGTCGACGCCGCCGGCCTCGGCGCGGATCGTCACCAGCGCCTCGCGCTCGTCGTACTCGCCGGACAGGAGCGTGCGCACCTCCAGGGACTCGATGTCCTGGCGCAGCTTGGCCCGCTCGGCGTCGGCATCCGCGACGGCCGAGGCCCCCTCGGCCCCGCCCTCGTCCTCGGCCAGCTCGTAGAGCACCGGCAGGTCCTCGAGGCGGCGGCGGAGGTCCTCCACCCGCCGCAGCTCGCCCTGCGCGTGCGCGAGCCGGCTCGTGACCTTCTGGGCGGCGTCCGAGTCGTTCCAGAGGTCCGGCTGCCCGGCCTGGTCGGAGAGATCGGCGATCTCGGCGCGCAGCGCAGGCACGTTCGTGACCGCCTCGATGCCCTCCAGGGTGGTCGAGAGGTCCTTGAGATCGGCTGCGACGTCGGGGTTCACAACGCTCCAGGTTACGCGCCACCGCGCCCCGTGCCCGGGACGGTGCCGCCGGTCCGGCCCGCCCGTGTCGACCGCTCGGCGCAACGCCCGGCCGCCGGCCGCGCCGACCCCGGCGTGCCGTGCGCCGACCCCGGCCGGCGTGCGTCGAACACGTAACGATCGCAACGTTGCGGAACGAGCAACACCCGCAGAGGCCAGGGCGAACCAGGACACGACTCGGCATCGGTGTGTTACGTCCGATCGACCGTGGACGGAACTTCACACCGAACTCACACTGCCAACCCCAAGGTACCGCGCAGTAGCCCGGCGGGCCCACCGGTTTTCGCGCCGAGCGGACGGTGCCGGTGCAACCCATCGGTGTAGGCAAGGAGATCCATGGCACGTTTCCTCGCGCGCCGACTGGTCAACTACGTGGCGCTGTGCCTGGTCGCCACCTTCCTCGCGTTCACGCTCGCCGCGCTGACCTTCAACCCGGTCGGCCGGCTGATGGAGCGCAACCCCCCGCCGCCCCAGGCCGTGATCGACGCGAAGCGCGCGGAGCTGCGCCTGGACGAGCCCATCCCGGCCCGGTTCGTGGCCTGGCTCGGCGGCGCCGTCGTCGGCGACTTCGGCCGCACGGTGGAGAACCAGTCGGTCGGCGAGGAGCTACCCCGGCGAGCGGGCGTCAGCCTGCGGCTGTTCCTGATCGGGACGGTCGTCGGCATCGCGCTCGGCGTGGTCGTCGGGGTGGCGGGCGCGATCCGCCAGTACCGGTTCAGCGACTACTTCTCGACGATCTTCTCGTTCGTCATCCTCAGCACGCCGGTGTTCCTGCTGGGCCTGCTGCTCAAGTACGGCGCCCTGCAGGTCAACGCGGCGGCGGGCGCGCAGCTCATCGTCTTCACCGGCGAGACCACACCCGGGTTCCAGGGCGGTTTCGGCGCCGCCCTGCTCGACCGGCTCCAGCACCTCGTCCTCCCGACGCTCACCATTCGCGCTCGGCCAGATCGCGTACTACAGCCGCTACCGAGCGCAACGCGATGCTCGACGTGCTCGGCAGCCGACTTCCTGCGCACCGCGCCAGGCCCAAGGGCCCCACCCGGGCGGAGAGCGCTCTTCAAGCACGGGCTGCGCACCGCGCTCGTGCCGATGGCGACGCTCTTCGCGTTCGGGTTCGGCCTGCTGATCACCGGCGGCGTCTTCACCGAGCGCATCTTCGGCTGGTTCGGCATGGGCGACTGGCTCGTCTACGGCATCCAGCAGGACGACATCAACATCACCGCCACGGTCACGCTGTTCGTCGCGGTGCTGGTGCTGATCTCCGGCTGGCTCTCCGACGTCTTCTACGCCCTGCTCGACCCGCGCGTGCGGCTGCGCTGACCGAGGGGAGCCCGCCATGACCACCACCGACATCACCGACGGCACGGCTCGCGTCCCCGCCTCCGGGGGCGCGCCCGTCGACGTGCCGGTCGACCCGGCCGAGACGCAGGGCGTCACGCGCGGCCGCCTGGTGCTGCGCCGCTTCCTGCGCAACCGCATGGCGCTCGCCGGGCTCGCGACCCTGGTGCTGCTGTACGCGCTGTCGCTGCTCAGCCCGCTGTTCGCGCCGTGGCACTACGACCAGTACGACTACACGGCGTTCCTCCAGCCGCCCTCGGCGAGCCACTGGTTCGGGACCACGCAGATCGGCGAGGACGTCTTCGCGCAGACCATGCGCGGCCTGCAGCGCTCGCTCACCATCGGCCTGACGACGGCGGCGATCTCGATCGTGATCGCCTCGCTCGTCGGCGCGTCCGCCGGCTACTTCGGCGGCTGGGTCGACCGTGGCCTGATGTGGCTGGTCGACCTGCTGCTCGTGCTGCCGTCGTTCCTGATCATCGCGGTGGTCTCGCCCGCGCTGCGCGGCGACAGCTGGATCCTCTTCGTGCTGCTGCTCGCGGTGTTCGCGTGGATGATCACCGCCCGGATCCTGCGCGGGATGACGCTGACGCTGCGCGAACGCGAGTTCGTCAAGGCGGCCCGGTTCATGGGCGCGCCGTCGGGGACGATCATCCGGCGGCACATCCTGCCCAACATGGCGTCACTGATGATCATCGACGTCACGATCACGGTCGGCGGCACGATCCTGCTAGAGACGGGGCTGTCGTTCTTCGGCTTCGGCGTGCAGCCCCCGGACGTCTCCCTCGGCACGCTCATCCGCGACGGCAGCACCTCCTCGCTGACGACCCCGTGGCTCTTCCTCTTCTCCGGCGGTCTGCTGGTCGTCTCCGTGCTGGCCGTCAACTTCATCGGCGACGGGCTGCGCGACGCGCTCGACCCCCAGGCGCGGTCCGCGCGCCGCACCCGCAGGAAGAAGGCGGCCGCGTCATGACGACGTTCGACACCGACGTGCTCGCCGAGCCCGGCGGCGCCCGCCCCGCCCCGGCCGAGCCCCTGCTGGAGGTCACCGACCTCGATGTCTCGTTCCCGAGCGAGGAGGGCCGGGTCCGTGCGGTCCGCGGGGTCAGCTACCGCGTGGCGCCCGGCGAGGTGCTGGGGATCGTCGGCGAGTCCGGCTCGGGCAAGTCGGTGTCCTCGCTGGCGGTGATGGGCCTGCTGCCGCCCTCCGCACGGGTCGGCGGCTCGATCCGGCTCCAGGGCCGGGAGCTACTGGGTCTGTCCGACGTCGAGCTGTCACGGATCCGCGGCCGCCGGATCGCGATGGTCTTCCAGGACCCGCTGTCGGCGCTCACGCCCGTCTACAGCGTCGGCGACCAGATCGCCGAGGCGCTGCTGATCCACGGCGGCCGCGGGGGGAGCCCGCGCGCGGCCCGCAAACGCGCCGTCGAGCTGCTCGACCTGGTCGGCATCCCGAACGCGGCGGGCCGGGTCTCGGCGTTCCCGCACGAGTTCTCCGGCGGGATGCGGCAGCGCGCGATGATCGCCATGGCCATCGCCAACGACCCCGACCTGATCATCGCCGACGAGCCGACCACCGCGCTCGACGTCACCGTGCAGGCGCAGGTGCTGGACGTGCTCAGGACCGCGCAGGAGGTGACCGGCGCCGGGATCGTGCTGATCACGCACGACCTCGGGGTCGTCGCCGGCACCGCGGACCGGGTGATCGTCATGTACGCCGGGCGGGCGGTCGAGACCGGCGGGGTCGACGACATCTTCGCCACCCCACGCATGCCCTACACGCTGGGCCTGCTCGGCTCGGTGCCGCGGCTGGACACCGGACGCGGGCAGCCGCTCGTGCCGATCGACGGCCAGCCGCCGTCGCTGGTCGCACTGCCGCCGGGATGCCCGTTCGGGCCGCGCTGCCCGCTGCACGTCGCGACGTGCGACACCGCCGAGCCGGACCTGCTGCCCGTCCCCGGGGCGGCGCCGGGCCACGACGCGGCCTGCATCCGCGTGGGCGATCTCGTCTCGGCCGACGCCGAGGGCGGAGAGCTGGCCGCGGAGATCTACGACGTCGGCGAGACGCCAGACACCGCGCCCGCCGCGCCGCGGGCCGAACGGGAGCCCGTGCTGGCCGTCGACGGGCTGGTCAAGCACTTCCCGGTGCGCTCGGGCGGGTTCTTCCGGCGCTCGGTGGGCACCGTGCACGCCGTCGACGGGGTCACGTTCGACGTGCGGGAGGGCGAGACGCTCGGGCTCGTCGGCGAGTCGGGATGCGGGAAGTCGACGACGATCCTGGAGATCATGGGCCTGGAACCGCCGATAGGCGGGGCGGTCCGCGTGCTGGGCGCCGACACCGCGCGGCTGTCGAAGGCCGGCCGCAGGCGCATCCGCCGCGACATGCAGATCGTCTTCCAGGACCCGATGGCCTCGCTCGACCCGCGGTTGCCGGTGCGCGACCTCATCGCCGAGCCGATGGAGATCCAGGGCTACGCCAAGGAACGGATCGCGCAGCGCGTGCCCGAGCTCATGCGGCTGGTCGGGCTGCGATCGGAGCAGATCAACCGGTACCCGGCGGAGTTCTCCGGCGGCCAGCGCCAGCGCATCTGCATCGCGAGAGCGCTCGCGCTGGAGCCGAAGGTGCTGGTGCTGGACGAGCCGGTGTCCGCGCTCGACGTCTCGATCCAGGCCGGCGTGCTCAACCTGCTGGACGAGCTGAAGGCGCAGCTGGGGCTGGCGTACCTGTTCGTGGCCCACGACCTGTCGGTCGTGCGGCACATCGCCGACCGCGTCGCCGTCATGTACCTCGGCAAGATCGTCGAGATCGGCTCCGTCGACGAGGTGTTCGCCGCGCCGCAGCACCGTACACGCAGGCGCTGCTCTCCGCGATCCCGGTGCCCGACCCCGAGGTCGAACGCCGCCGCGAGCGCATCCTGCTGCAGGGCGACCTGCCCAGCCCCGCGGACCCGCCGTCGGGCTGCCGGTTCCGGACCCGCTGCCCGCTCTTCGCGACCCTCGACGAGGGGCACCGGCGGCGGTGCGTCGAGCTGGAGCCGCCGCGCAGCGCCGCACTGTCCGGCGCAGCGGGCGAACCCGTCGCCGACCACGAGGTGGCCTGCCACTGGGCACGCGTCCGAACGGTGGTGTAGGACCGCTCCCCCGAACCCTCCGCCGTCCGACGGATGACGGAGTCACCTTCACCCGTCCGTCCCCACATCCAGGAGGAACCATGAGATCGGCACGACGAGGAGTGGGGCTGGTCGCGCTCGCCGCGACCGCCGCGCTCGTGCTCAGCGCGTGCGCGGGAGGCGGTGCCGGCGGTGGGGCGTCCGTCGGCGACGTCACCGGTGGCACGGCGCAGGCAGGCTGGGACATCAACGAGACGCCGCGGGAGCAGCTGCGTGACGGCGGCGACTTCCTCTGGCCGCTGGCCAGCCTCCCGCCGCAGTTCAACCGCAACCAGGTCGACGGCACCGAGGCCGACAACCGCGACGTGGTGCACGCGATCCTGCCGGTGATCTTCCGCGGTGACGAGCACGGCGTGCTGCAGCCGGACCCCAGCTACCTGGAGTCCGCCGAGGTCACGGGCACGAACCCGCAGGTCGTCACGTACCGGCTGAACCCGGAGTTCCGCTGGAACGACGGGCGCCCGGTCGACTGGACCGACTTCGAGGCGCAGTGGCGGGCCCTCAACGGCACCAACCCGGCGTACCTCGTCGCCGGCACCACGTTCTACTCGCCGATCGCGAGCGTGGCGCAGGGCGCCACCCCGCAGGAGGTCGTGGTCACCTACTCGTCGAACTTCGCCGACTGGCGCGGCACGTTCATCCCGCTCTACCCGCGGGAGACGAACCTCGACCCGAACGTCTTCAACACCGGGTGGCTCAACCAGCCGATCCCCGGCGTCGGTGCCGGGCCGTTCACGCTCGACAGCATCGACCAGACCGGCCAGCGGCTCACGCTGGTGCGCAACCCGAACTGGTGGGGCCCGACGCCGGCGCTGGACCGGATCATCTACGTCGGCATCGACCCCAACGCCGCGCCCGAGGCCTTCGCCAACGGCACGCTCAGCTTCTTCGACATCGGCCCGAACGTGGCGTACTTCCAGCGCGCCCAGCAGGTGGCCGACGCGGTCGTCCGGACGTCGAACGGGCCGAACTACCGGCACATCACGTTCAGCGGCGCGCCCGGCTCGATCCTGGAGGACCCCGCGCTGCGGCGGGCGATCATGAAGGGCATCGACCGGCGGATCATCACCCAGTCGCAGATCGGCCCGATCGTCCCCGACGCCCAGCCCCTCGGGAACCACCTGTACGTCGAGGGCCTCGCGGGCTACCAGGACAACTCCGGTGTGATCGCCTACAACCCCGACCAGGCCCGCCAGGAGCTCGACGCGCTGGGCTGGACCCTGCAGGGCGACGTGCGGCAGCGCGACGGGCGCCCGCTCGCGATCCGCGACGTCATCCCCACCGGCGTCGCGACGAGCGAGGCCGAGGCCCGGATCGTGCAGCAGCAGCTGCGCGAGATCGGCGTCCAGGTGAACATCGAGCCGGTGCCGCTCGACAACTTCTTCGAGCAGTTCGTGAACGTCGGCAACTTCGACATCACGCACTTCGCCTGGCTCGGCACCCAGACTCCGATCAGCTCGTCGAGCGGCATTTTCCGGCTCGTCGACGAGATCGGGCAGAACTACGGGCGGATCGGCAACGAGCAGATCAACGAGCTGCTCGACCAGGCCAACTCCGAGCTCGACCCGACCCGCCAGCAGCAGATCGTCAACCAGCTCGACCAGCAGATCTGGGAGGAGGGGCACTCGCTGCTGCTCTACCAGCGCCCGGACGCCTACGCCGTGCGCAACAACGTCGCCAACTACGGCGCGTTCGGCTTCGGCGACCCGGACTACACGCTGATCGGCTTCACGCAGTGACGGTGACGCGGTGACGGTGGGCGGAGGACGTTCCGGCGTCTTCCGCCCGCTGCGGCACGCCGCGCTCACGACCGGCCTGGTGCTGGTCGTGAGCGCGGCGCTCGCCGGCTACGCGGGCGTCGGGCTGGCCGGGTCGGCGGCCCGGATCGGCGCGGCGACCGGGCGCGCCGTCGGGGTCGTCGACGAGGTCCGCGACGGCCCGACGGTGCTCGTGCGCTGGACACCGCCGGGCGGACCGGAACGCGTGGACGCGGTGCCGGTCGCCGGCCCGCCGCCCGCGCCGGCGTGCGCACGGAGGTCGCGTTCGACCCGGCCGACCCGCAGAACCCGCTGGTCCCCGGCGCGGACGTGCTCGTGGCGGCCGACCGGGCGCTGACGATGCTCGCCCTCGCCGTCGTGGTGGTCGCGCTCGTGCTCGGCACCGTCGCCTGGCAGGTGGTGACCCGGCGGCGGGCGTTCGCGCAGCCGGTCCGCTCGGTGCCGGTGCGGCGGGTGCGCTGGCAGGCCGGGCTCAGCACACGCTCGTACCTGGAGACCGACACGCACCCGCAGCGCTGGATCCCCGTGCACTTCGACCCGGTGCTGGTGGGGCTCCCGTCGCCGACCACCGCGCGGCTGCACGGCGACCCGCTGCGCGACCGGCTCGTGGCCGCGACCGTCCCGGGCCCCGATGGTGACGTGCCGCTCGTCCCGTCGGGACCCGTGCGGCTGCAGGAGCCGCGCGGGCACCGCACGGACAACCCCTCCCGCCCGGACGCGACGGTCCGCGACCGCGCTGCCGCGCTCGCCCGCATGCGCCGCCGGCTGCGGGCGGACCTGCCACTGGTGGTGCCGGCGCCGTTCGTCGGGCTGCTGTGGACCTACGTGGACCGCGGCGGCTTCCCGACGTGGGCCGCGGTGACGGCACTGGCGGCGGCGCTGGGGCTCTGGCTCGCGGCGGTCCGGGGTTCCGACCCCTCCTGACACCCCCCTCCTGACACCCCTCAGGGACGCGCCTCCAGGATGAGGTTGAACGGCGTCTCGGCCGCACGCGGATCCGGGTGAAGCCGGCGTCGCGGAGGACCTCGGAGATCCGCGCCTCGCCCGCCTGCGCGCCGAGCGCCGTGCGCGGCTCCTCGCTCATCGAGTGCGCGACGCAGATGACGGTGGACGCCCCGTAGTACAGCCGGCCGACCGGGGTGAAGTTGTCCTCGACCCGGTCGTTGGCGAACGGTTCGACCAGCAGGAACGTCCCGTCGGGCGTGAGCGACCGGCGGATGTGGGTCGCCGCACCGAGCGGGTCGGGCATGTCGTGCAGCGCGTCGAAGATGGCGACGAGGTCGTAGTCGGTGCCGGGGTAGTCGGCGGCCGCGGCCACCTCGAACGACGCCCGGCCCGCGAGACCGGCGGCGGCCATGCGTTTGCGCGCCTGTTCGATCGACGGGGCGTGGTAGTCGAAACCCGTGACCGTCGACCGGGGGTACGACTCGGCGAGCAACAACGTCGACGCGCCGTGCCCGCACCCGACGTCGGCGACCTTCGCGCCGTCCAGCAGCTTCTCCTCGACCCCGTCGAGCGCGGGAATCCACGACGAGACCAGGTTCGCGACGTAGCCCGGCCGGAAGAACCGCTCGACCCCCTCGAACATCGCCGGGTCGTGCTCGTGCCACGGGAAGCCGCCGTTGGTCCGGACCGCTTCGGTGATCCGCTCGACGTTCTTGCCCACCGCCACCGTGAGGTGGAACGCCGCGGCGAGCTGCAACCCGTCCGGCGCCGCCAGCGCGAACGCCTGCTCCTCCGTGAGCGAGAACCGTCCGGTGGCGGCGTCGTAGGTGACGTAGCCTCCCGCGGCCTGTCCCAGGAGCCACTCCCGCACGTACCGCGCGCCGACACCCGCCTCGGCGGCGAGCTCGTCCGGCGTCGCCGGCATCACGGCCAGCAACGACTGGTACAGCCCGAGCCGGTCGCCGATCACGGCACTGACGGCGTGGTAGCTCCCGCCCAGATCGGTGACGAACGTCCCGAGCAGGTCGTTCAGCTTGTCCTCGTCGACGGCCATGGCAGTCCCCTTCCTCTGCGGCGGACACCCTTCGACCGGGTTGCTACCCGCGAGCGGCGGGTCCCAGGCGGAGTTGGGCCATCCGGACCAGCACGGTGGGGCAGGTACGGCCTCGTGACGCGCGGCCGTGGTTCGGGGCCTCACTCCTTACTAATGGGGAAATGCCCCCTCCCCTGGCTTCCATTCTTCCAGACGGCACCGACGATTCCGGCTGGTCCGGCGCCGTTCCCGGCGAGTTGTCCACATCGCGGTCCAGCTATCCACAGATTCGGGAAACGTCCCGATTCCCGCCCGATTCGGCCCTAACGTCGGACGCATGGCCCGACCCGAGACCGCCGCCCCGTCAGTGCGCGTCGCCCGACGCGCCCGACACGTCCACCCAGCCACCCGCGCGCCAGTACTCACCGCCCCCACGGGCGAGGAGCTGGTGGTCGACGAGATAGCGACGCAGGGTCGCGTGGTCGGCCGGGCCGCCGTCCGTCCAGGCCCGCAGCACGGCGTCCACCTCCCGTTCCGCGTAGTGGCGGCCGGGCTCGAAGCTCTGCGCGACGTGCTCCAGCACCAGCCGGCGCTTCGCGTCCTGCGCGGGGAACCCGAGCAGCCGGCCGTCCCGGACGAACCGCCCGACCAGCTGCTCCACTCCCGGGTCGGCGTACCCGAGGTCGGCTGCGGGCGCCGACGGCGCCGCCGCCTTCGCGGCCTCCTTGAACAGCTCGGCCCGCACCCGCAGGTCCGCGTCGACCAGGCCGCCGGCCTGCAGCTTCTGCAGCGCCCGGCCCACCTCGCGGGCACCGAGGCCGGTCGCGGCGGCGACGTCGCCCGTGGTGCGGGCGCGAGCACGAGCGCCGACAGCACCCGGAGCCGCTCGGGCTCCGCCAACAACCCGATGATCTCCGCAGGCGTCACGCCGAGCGAGGCTACCGGCGGTCAGCGATCGTCAGCTCGGCGATCCGCGCCCGGTGTGCCGCGGCGTCGCCGTACTGGCCGGCCAGGCGCTTCGCGCGCTTGTAGAAGAAGTGCGACTCGTGCTCCCACGTGTAGCCGATGCCGCCGTGGTACTGGATCATCGCGCCCGTCGCGTCCAGCGCGGCGTCGCTCGCCTTCGCCTTGGCCACCGCCACGGCGAGCGCCGCGTCCGGGAGCCCGGCGTCGAGGGCGTGGGCGGCGTAGAGCGCCGCGTGTTCGGCCATCGTCACGCCGACGTGCACGTCCGCCAGAGCGTGCTTGACCGCCTGGAACGACCCGACCGGCACCCCGAACTGCCGGCGTTCGCGGTCGTAGGCCACGGTCCTGGTCAGCGCCTCCCGGGCGATCCCGGCCAGGTCGGCCGCCACGAGCACGGCCGCCAGAGCGGCGAGCCGGTCGACCACCTCGCGCCGCGCCCGGCAGCGCCTCCACGGCGCCGGTGGTGGCGTCCGCGAGGCGCGTGGTCCCGTCGTACGAACGCGCGGTGTGGCGGCGACGTCGGTGACGAGCGCGAGCCCGGCGCCGGAGCGGGCCACCACGACGTCGGCGATGCCGGCGTACTCGACGGCCGGGAGCGGCCCGGGAGCGGCCCCGCTCAGGGTGAACGCGCCCACCGCGTCCCCCGCCGCGAGCCGGGGCAGCCAGGCGGCGCGCTGCTCGTCCGAGCCCGCGAGCCGCACGGCCTCGGCCGCGAGCACGGTGCCGCGCCACGGCCCGGGAGCCGCCCCGGCGCCCAGCGCCCGCGCGATCACCTGGGCCTCCACCAGCCCGAGGCCGAGCCCGTCCTGCTCCTCCGGCACGAGCACCGCGAGCCACCCCTGCTCGCCCGCCGCCTTCCACAGGGTCTCCGGGTTGCCGTCGGAGCCGGGGTCCTCCACCACGGCACGCACGGCGGCCAGGTCGAACCGCTCGGCCAGGTACGACCGCACGGCGGCGTCGAACTCGCGCTGGTCGTCGGTGAGTGCGAAGAACACCTGCGCCTCCTACCGGGGCAGGCCGAGCACCCGCTCGGCCGTGACGTTGCGCTGCACCTGCGACGACCCGCCCCAGATCGTGACGGACCGGGACCAGAGGGCCTGGGCGTGGAACGGGCGCAGGTCGACGCCGTCCACCTCGTCGAGCGTGGCGTGCTCGCCGAGCACCTGGTCGAAGACCTCCCAGAGGTCCTGGAACGCCTCGGACCACTGGAGCTTGGTCATCGACGACTCGAACCCCAGGTCCCGGCCCTGTTCCACCTGCGTGAGCACATGCATGGCGTGCAGCCGGAGGCACTCCAGCTCGGTGAGCACCCGGGCCAGCCGGTCGCGCACCACCGGGTCCCGGTCGCGGCCGAGCCGGCGGGCGACATCCACGATCTCGTCGTACTGCCGGCGGAACTCGGTGTACTGCCCGATCCCGGACGCGCCGCGCTCGAACGAGAGCAGCAGCATCGCGGTGCGCCAGCCCTCCCCGACATCGCCGAGCGACTCCGTGACGGCCACTCGCGCGTCGTCGAAGAACACCTCGCCGAACTCGCTCGCCCCGCTCATCTGCTTGAGCGGCCGGGCGTCCACGCCGGGCTGGTGCATGTCGATCAGCAGCATCGAGAGGCCGCGGTGGCGCTGCGAGCCCGGCTCGGTGCGCACGAGCGTGAAGATCTTGTCGCCGTGCACGGCGTTGGTGGTCCAGACCTTCTGCCCGTTCACCACGAAGTCCTCGCCGTCGCGCACGCCCCGGGTCGCGATCGCGGCGAGATCCGAGCCGGCCCCGGGCTCGGAGAAGCCTGGCACCAGATCACCTCGTTGCGCAGGAGCGGGCCGATGATCTCCTTCTTCTGCGCGTCCGTGCCGATCGCCATCACCGTCGGCGCGAGGAACGCGAGCCCGAGCGGGTTCACGGTGCGCGGTGCGTTCGCGCGCACGGTCTCCTCGTCGTAGATCGCCTTCATGCCGGGCGTGCCACCCCGCCCGCCGTACTCGGTGGGCCACTCGATGCCGGCGAACCCGGCCAGCGCCTTGTCCCGCTCCCAGCCGCGCCGCAGGCGGAAGCTCTCGTCGTCGTCCAGGGCCGTCCAGAAGCCCGGCCGGGTCCACTCGCCGGGGACGTTGGCCCGCAACCAGGAGCGCAGCTCCCGGCGGAAGTCCTCCTCGGCGGGGGTGTAGGTCAGATCCATCGCGGCCTCCTCGCGCGCTGGTTCGCCACCTGCGTCCACCTTGGCATACTCACCGGTAACCTGCGCGCACCCAGGCGGGCGCACCTGACGGTCGGTGAGCACGGCCGAGCCGAGCGGTACTCTCCGCACATGCGCACTGAGCGTGTGACCGTGAGCCTGCCGGCCGAGGTGATGGCCGAGGCGCGCAACGCGGTACGGCGCGGGGCGGCACACAGCGTCTCCGCCTACATCGTCGACGCCGTGTCGGCCCG
This sequence comes from Pseudonocardia sp. CNS-139, assembly GCA_001942415.1. Taxonomy (GTDB): domain Bacteria; phylum Actinomycetota; class Actinomycetes; order Mycobacteriales; family Pseudonocardiaceae; genus Pseudonocardia. The sequence continues at coordinate 27,481 of MKJX01000250.1, read as the reverse complement.
CCAGCTGCGCGACCGGTCGCTGGCCGCGCTCGCCGACCTCTACGGCGGTCCGCCCCCGGCCGACGAGCTCGCGCTCGCGCGGCGCACGCTGCGCCTGGTGCCCCCGGCGGCCGCCGTCTGATGATGAAGGTCCGCGCCGGGCACCGCTGTACCTTCACCGCATGATCGGCGGCCGCGTCCTCGACGCCTCTGCACTCGCCGCCTTCGCCATCGGCCGGCCCGTCTACGTCCGCGCGCTCGTCTGGGCGGCGGTCGAGGAGAACATCGTGCTCGCCGTGCCGAGCACGGCGCTCGGCCGGGCGTGGGCGATGCTCGCGCCGGAGCACCGCCCCGCCCTCCAGGTGCTGCTCGACCTGCCCAACACCGTGATCGACGAGCTCGGCACGGCGGCGGCGCTGGAGTCGGGCCGGCTGCTCGCCGCGGCCGGCCAGGACGACATCGTCGCCGGTCAGGTGGCTGCGAGCGCGCGCAGGCGGGGCTGGCCGGCCGTCACCGGCGAGCCCGGGAGCCTGCGCAAGCTGGACACCTCGGTCACGATCGAGGAGCTGCCCTGATCGGTTGCCGACCAGGGATCAGACGGGCTGGGTGAACCTCGCCCGCAGGCGCTCCAGCTCCTCCGGGGCCAACCCGTTGGCAAGCAGCCAGCCGGCGGGGCCGCCGGCGCCGTTCGCGCCGTGCCGGGCGTCGAGCCCGGAGAGCACGGTCTCCATCGCCTCGGCGCGAGGGATGTGCAGCGTGAGGTCGGTGGGCATGGGCTCGCCCGACGCGGTCGTCCAGCGCCGGAACATCGCCTCCACCTGCTCACCGGAGAGCGCGTAGTCGGCGATCACGGCCTCGCGCTCGACGCCGACGGCGTCCAGCACGAGCGCCACCAGCGTGCCGGTGCGGTCCTTGCCGGCGGCGCAGTGCACGAGCGCGGGCCCGGCGTCCACGGCCGCGAGCAGGCGCACGGCCTGCACCACGTTCTCCGGGCGGTCGCGCAGGTAGCCGGCGTAGATCTGCACGAGCCGGTCGACGACATCGGCCTCGGGCAGCTCCCGCCCCGACTCGGGGATGAAGCTCAGCGCCACCGTCTCGACCCCGGCCGCGGCGACCGCGGTAGGGCCCTCCTTGTCGATCTCGCGCTGGGTCCGCAGGTCCAGCACGAGCCGCAGCCCGTAGGTGCCGACGAGGTGCTCGACGTCGCCCGGCGTGCAGTAGTGCAGCGACTCGCTGCGCAGCAGCACGCCGCTGCGGGTGGTGCCGCCGCTGCGCAGCGGCAGCCCGCCGACGTCCCGGACGTTGTCGAGGCCTTCGAGGGTGAGCCAGCGCTCCACGGATGCAGACACACCGCCACCCTGGCCGACGTGATCGGCGTTTCCTACCCGACCCGGGCGAGGATCACGTGAACGCCGCGGGGCTGAGCACCCGACGGCTCACGGCGGCGACGATCGGGCCGTCGACCTCGGAGGCGCCGCGGACGTCGTTCCACTCCGGGTCGGCGCGGAAGGCCGCCCACTTCGCGGCCATGTCCTCGTAGGAGTCGAACCGCATGACGTAGACGAGCTCGTTCGTCGTGTTGGCGCCGAGGTCGGTGAGCGACATGAAGACGACGTCCATGCCCAGCCGCTCGAAGATCCGCAGCGTGTGGTCGTTGAACCGCTTGACCAGCGCGGGCAACCGCCCGGGCACCGTGGTGTACTCCCTGAGCTCGTAGATCATGCCGTCGAGCCTATGCGGCGGGCGCCCGATCCTGCGGTGGACGGCACTCGCGCTCCGTGATCCCGGCGTGATCACGGACACGCCGAGCGGCGTGCCGCCCGCCGCGCCAGGGCGGCCGATCGGAGAACGCCGTGCAGACCCGAGAGGGGTACGCCGTAGGCTGCGGCGAACGAGTGACCGCCGGTGGTCACAGAGAGTCGCCGCCCGACACGAGGAACTCGATGACGGACCCCCGCACGAACCTGATCCGCCAGCAACTCGCCGACCTGGGCCGGAGGCACGCCGCGCGGGCGAGCCAGGGAGACGCCGCGCCCCGCCCGACCCGCGTGCTGATCATCGGCAACTTCGGCAACGGCAACACGGGCGACGAGGCGATGCTCGCCCGCACCCTGCAGGAGCTCCCCGAGGACACCGAGGTGCGCGTGATGTCGCGCAACCCGCGGATGGTCGAGCGCTGCACCGCGTGCCGGCGGTCCCGATGGAGGGCATCCCCTTCACGAAGTCCCTCAAGTGGTGCGACGGCATCGCCGTCGTCGGCGGCGGGCTCTTCGGCACCGGCTCGTCCTCGCTGGTCAACGTGCTGCCGGCGATCGTGTGGGCCACCACCGCCCGCGGCCGCGACATCACCTACCTGGCCATCGGCGTCTACCCCGGCACTCCGGACCGCGTGCTGGACCTGCTGCGCCGGTCGGTCCGCAAGCCCGGCCGGATCAGCGTGCGCGACGAGGTCTCGGCGGCCACCCTCGGCGACGACATCGTGGCGCCGGTGGTCGGCGACCTCGCGATGGGCCTCAAGCCGGCCCCGGCGGCCGACGCCCGGCGCGCGCTCGCCGCGGCGGGGATCGACCCCGCGGTGCCGCTGCTGCTGGTCGCACCGAAGGCGCTGCCCAACCCGATCCTCGTCGACGCGCTGCAGGACGCCGCCGAGACGCTGGCGCGGCGCTGGATCGAGCGCGGCGGCGCGGTCGCCGGCCTCGCGATCAGCACCCACGCCGACTACGGGCTCGGTCTCGCCCGCCGCGACGAGGTGCTGGTGAACGAGCTGGGCGAGCGCCTCGGCCGGCCGCTGCCGGTGCTCGGCCCGCAGCTCCCGCCGGCGCTGGCGAAGGCCGTGGTCGGGGAGGCGGACGCGCTGTTCGGCCTGCGCATCCACTCCCTGATCTTCGCGGTCTCGACCGGCGTCCCCTGCCTCGGCGTCGGCTGGGAGGAGCGCACCACGGCGTTCCTGGCCGAGCACGAGCAGTCGGCGATCAGCACCCGCCCGCCGAAGGAGGACCTGCACGCGTGGGTCGACCGGACGCTGCCGGCCCGCTGGTCCGCCCGTCCGCGTCTGCTCTCCTCCTGAGAGTTCCCGCCGTCGGCGGAGGGTGCGTTCAGACGCCCTCCGCCGGTGTGCGGCGCAGCATCGGCGGCAGCAGTCGCGCACCGGGGCCGAGTTCCCCGACGCGGTCGCCGGGGTTGTAGAGCCGGCAGCGCTGCAGCGACAGGCAACCGCAGCCGATGCACGAGTCCAGGCCGTCGCGCAGTGCCACGAGCGCCTGGATCTGCTCGTCGAGCCGCCCGCGCCAGGCGCGCGACAGGCGTGACCAGTCCGCCTTCGTCGGGGTGCGGCCGTCCGGGAGCTGGTCGAGGCCCACCCGCACCTCGTCGAGCCCGATGCCGATCGTCCGGGCGGCCCTGATGAACGCGAGCCGGCGCAGCACCGAGCGCTCGTAGCGGCGCTGCCCACCTGATGTCCGGGTGGTCCGCAGCAGCCCCTCGCGCTCGTAGTAGCGCAGCGCCGACGGCGGGAAGCCGCTGCGGTGCGCCACCTCGCCGATCGTGAGCAGCTCCTTCGCGTCCACCGGTGGTTCCCCCTTGACCTAAAGCTGACTTCAAGTCGCACCGTACCCGCATGACCTTCGACACCGCCATCGTGACCGGCGCGGGCCAGGGTTTCGGGCTCGCCCTCACCCGCGCGCTGAGCGCGCGCGGCACCACCGTCCTCGCCTGCGCCCGGGACGCGCCCGGCTGCGGGCGGCGACCGCGGACCTGCCCGGCGTGCTCGCGCTGCCCGGAGACGTCACCGACCCGGCCTTCCGCGCGGACCTCGTCGCGGCCGCCCGCCACCGCGGCGGGCTCGACCTGCTCGTGCACAACGCGGGCGAGCTGGGCCCGTCGCCGCTGCCGGGCCTGGAGCGCTACCCGCTCGACGCCCTGCGCGCGGTGCTGGAGACCACCGTCCTGGCCCCGCTCGCGCTCACCCAGCTCGCGCTGCCGCTGCTGCGCGCGTCCGCGACCGGCACGATCGTGACGCTCAGCTCGGACGCGGCTGTGGAGGCGTACGCGGGCTGGGGCGGGTACGGGGCGGCGAAGGCCGCGCTCGACCAGCTCGCGGCGGTGCTCGCCGTCGAGGAGCCGGGGCTGCGGGTGCACGCGTTCGACCCGGGCGACATGCGCACGGCGATGCACCAGCGGGCCTTCCCCGGCGAGGACATCTCCGACCGGCCCGAGCCGGAGACGGTGGTGCCGGCTTTGCTGCGGCTGCTCGACGAGCCGATCCCGAGCGGCCGGCACCGCGCCGCCGACCTGGCTGCCGGGAGCCGCGGTTACCCTCCCGCGACCCGCCCCCGCGACGGCCTTCAGCCTGCCCGACGGCCTGGCGGCCACCGAGCCGGCGGAGGCGCGCGGCGTGGCCCGCGACGAGGTGCGGCTGCTCGTCGCGGCGGACGGCGCCCCGCTGCGGCACCTGCGCTTCCGCGACCTGCCGTCGGCGCTGCGCCCCGGCGACCTCGTCGTCGTGAACACCTCCGACACCGAGCCGGCGGCCGTCGACGGCCACCGCGACGACGGCCGCCGGGTCACCCTGCACGTCTCCGGCCCGGCGCCGGACGGGCTGCACGTGGTCGAGCTGCGCACGCCGGACGGGCGGCGGGTCACCGACGCGGTCGCGGGTGAGACCGTGCTGCTGCCGGCGGGCGTCGCGGCGACGCTGCTGACCGCGCACCCCGACCCGCACGTCGTCGCCGGGAGCCGGCTGTGGCGGGCCCGGATCCCGGTCGCCGGCGGGCTGCGTGGCTGGCTGGCCGCCGCCGGGCGGCCGATCCGCTACGCCTACGTGCGCGGCGCGTGGCCGCTCGCCGACTACCGCACGGTCTTCGCGCGGGCGGAGGCCGAGTTCGGCAGCGCGGAGATGCCGAGCGCGGGCCGCCCGTTCACGCCCGCGGTCCTGGCCGGGCTGCACGCCGCAGGCGTCGGGGTGGCGGAGGTCGTGCTGCACACCGGGGTGTCGTCGCTGGAGGCCGACGAGCTGCCGCTGCGCGAGCGGTTCCGGGTGCCGCCGGCGACCGCCGCCGCGGTGAACGCGACGCGGCAGGCCGGTGGGCGGGTCGTCGCGGTCGGGACGACCGTGACCCGCGCGCTGGAGACCGCCGCGGACAAGGACGGGCAGGTCACCGCCCGGGCCGGGTGGACCCACCTCGTGCTCGGCCCGGACCACCCGGTACGGGTGGTCGACGGGCTCGTCACCGGCTGGCACCAGCCGGAGGCCTCCCACCTGTTGCTGCTGGAGGCGGTGGCCGGTGCGGAGCTGGTCGGCCGGGCGTACGCCGCGGCCCTGGCGGAGCGGTACCTGTGGCACGAGTTCGGCGACTCGTGCCTGCTCCTCCCGGACGTGGCCGCCCGGAACGTCACCCGGTAGTGGCGGCCCCGACGAACGGCCGTCGAGCTGCGCCGAAACGTCGTCACGTCTATTGCCGTCGACTGATCGGCGGCAATAGGGTCCTGTCCAGCGTCACGACCTGATCACGCGCGTCTCCGGACCGGTCCTCCCCAACCGGTCCACCGGACCCCCGACCGGCAGCGCTGAGCAGGCCGCTCCCCCGCGCTGGAAGGGCAGTTCGTCACTTGGCAGGACACCGCTCCCCCGGTGGTGTGCGCGCGCCCCGGACCTCCGGGTCCGCGTCGGCACGCCACCACTCGGCGCACCGGCCGCCGCCCGGCAGGCCCTCGGTCGCCACCGGCGTGCTGGCCACCGCGGCCGCGTTCGGCGCAGTCGCCAGCGGCACCTTCACGGCGCTCATCCCCACCCCCGGCGACGGCACGACGACCACCGCGGCCGCCGACGAGGAGCCGCTCTCAGCGGTACTGGCGTCCAACAGCGCCGAGCTGGTCGAGGAGCTGGCGTCCGCCCGGTCCGTCTCCACGGCCGTCCTGCCCGTCGAGTACGCCGAGGAGCCGGACCCGGAGGACGGCGACATCCACATCGCGCTGCTCGACAAGGCCGCCACGCTGGCCGCGGAGCTGGCCGAGCTGCACGCGCAGCAGGCCCGTGAGCAGGCCGAACGCGACCGCGTCGAGGCGCTCATCGAGAAGGGCGGCCTGAACGGCTGGATCGCCGAGGCGCTGCAGATCATGGACCTGCCGCAGTCGCTCTCGCCCGCGATCAAGCGGATCATCATGGCCGAGTCGGGCGGCAACCCCCGCGCGATCAACACCTGGGACAGCAACGCCCGCCGCGGCACGCCGTCGCAGGGCCTCATGCAGACGATCCCGTCCACCTACCGCGCCTACGTCCACCCCGACGTCGCCGACCGGCCGATCACCGACCCCGTCGCGAACATCACCGCCGGCGTCCGCTACATGATCGCCAACTACGGCATGGACACGCTCGAGGCGGGCGGCCGCACCAACAGCTCCGGGGACTACGTCGGCTACTGAGCACCTCTCCGGACCAGCAGCCCCGCGGCCCACCGCGCACCCGCCCACCGCGGCGGCGCACTTCCGCCCGGAGCTGCAGGGCCTGCGTGCCCTGGCCGTGGTGCTCGTGGTCGTCTACCACGTCTGGTTCGGCCGGATCTCCGGCGGCGTCGACGTCTTCTTCGTGATCTCCGGGTTCCTGCTGACCGGGCAGCTGGCGCGCGCGGCCGAGCACGGCGCGTTCGACCTGCCGCGGCGCTGGAGCCGGATGGCGCTGCGGCTGCTCCCGGCCGCGGTCACCGTGCTGCTCGCCACGGTGCTCGCGGGGGCGCTGCTGCTGCCGGAGGGCCGCTGGAACCAGACCGTGCGCGAGGTCGTCGCCGCGGCGTGTTCCTGGAGAACTGGCAGCTCGCCGCCGACTCCGTCGACTACGCCGCGCGCAACAACACCACGAGCGTGGTGCAGCACTTCTGGTCGCTGTCGATCCAGGTGCAGTTCTTTCTGCTCTGGCCGCTGGTGGCGGTGGTCGTCGCGATGGTGGCGCGCGGCGTGCTGCAGCGCTTCCACACCTACCTGACGATCGCGCTGCTCGGCGTGTTCGTGGCGTCGCTGACGTTCTCCGTCGCGCTGACGCTCACCAACCAGCCGCTCGCGTACTTCCACACGCTCACGCGCCTGTGGGAGTTCGCGCTGGGCGGGCTGGTGGCGCTGTGGGGCCGGCGGTTCCCGTGGACCCGCGAGGAACGGGTGACGTTCGGCTGGGTCGGGGTGATCGGCCTGCTGGTCTGCGGCGCCGTGCTGCCGGTCGGGGCGGTCTTCCCCGGCTTCGCCGCGCTGTGGCCGACGGGCTGCGCGGCGCTCGTGCTCATCGCCGGCGTGACGCGCTCGCGGCGCGGCGTCGACCGCATCCTGACGCTCGGGCCCGTCCAGTACGTCGGCGGCCTCAGCTACGCGCTCTACCTCTGGCACTGGCCGGTGCTGGTGCTGTTCATGGCGACGCGCGAGCAGGGCGAGGTCGGCCCGCTCGGCGGCGTCGCGGTGATCACGGTCTCGGTGGTGCTGGCCGTGCTGACGCACCGCTTCGTCGAGCAGCCGGTGCTGCGCCTGCGCCTCTCCGCACGCAACGCGTACCGGTTCGGTGCGGCGGGCGTGGTCGCGGTCCTGCTCGCCGCGGCCTGCTGGCAGTACGTCACCGCGCAGCGGGCCGACGTCGGCCCGGTCAGCGACACCACCCACCCCGGCGCGCTCGCCCTCGTCGAGGGCCGCCCCGAGCCGGCGCCGCTGGTCCCGGCCCCGGTCTCGGTGTACGACGACTGGGTCCCCGTCGAGCAGTGGAACTGCGCGCCGATGGCGGCCTACCCGTCCGACGCCTGCGCGCAGCAGGTCGAGGCGCCCACGCGCCGCATCGTGGTGGTCGGCGACTCGCACGTGCAGCAGCTCTCGGGCGCGCTCATCCCGATCGCGCAGGAGCACAACTGGCAGATCATCGCGATCCTGCGGGGCGCATGCCCGTTCTCGACGGTGTCGGAGGTCGTGCCGGACGAGCCGGGCTGCCTCGCCTGGAACACCGCGGCCGTCGACGAGATCGCCGCCATGCGCCCGGACGCCGTCGTCACGCTCGCCACCCGGGACGTCCGGCCGGGGCTGACCGAGCACACCCCGCCCGGGTTCGTCGCACAGTGGTGGCGGCTCAACGACCTGGGCATCCCGGTGCTCGCGATCCGCGACAACCCGCGCTTCGACTTCTCGGTGCCCGACTGCGTGCAGCGCAACGGGCCCGACGCCGCGCTGTGCGGCGTCGACCGGCACGCGGTCTACGCGGACGTCCCGCCGTACCAGCAGCTCACGGACGTGCCGCCGAACGTGCGGTTCCTCGACGTCGCGGGTGTCGTGTGCGACGGCGACCGCTGCCCGCCGGAGATCGGGAACGTGCTGGTCTACCTCGACGACAACCACGTCTCCGCCGCTTACAGCGCCTCGATGGCACCGGTCGTCGAGGCGCAGATCCTCAACGCGCTGGGCTGGTAGGCGTCGGGCCGGTCGGGCTCAGCCCGCCACCGGCCGGGCTCGCCGCCCGCGCACCGCGACGACGTCACCGGCGGTCAGCTGGGCGCTCGGCGCGTCTCGACCCGGCCGTTCACCTGCACCTCGGACGCGTCCAGCAGCGCCCGCGCGTGCCCGCCGTCCTCCGCGAACCCGGCCAGCTTGAGGAACTGGCCGAGGCGGATCGGGGCCTCGGCGATGGGCACGTCCAGGATCGGCGGGCGGGGCACGCCGATCATCCTCGCAGGTCGTCGGCGGCCCGGCCGGAGAGCGCCCGGACGGCCTCGACGACGTCGTCCGCGGACGGGGTGTCGGCCGGGTCCACGAGGTGCTGCAGCACCAGCCCGTTGACCAACGCGATTCCCAGCGAGCCGACGGTCGCGGCGGCGTGGTCGTCGACCTCGTCGTCGGCGAGCCCGAGGAGCAGCGCCGCGAACGACCGCCGGGCCCCGCGGTAGCTCGTCGCGATCTGCTCACGGACGTCGTCGGAGAACTCGGCCTGCGCGAACGCCTGGACGCTCGCGACGACCATCGGCCGGTGCTCGCCCATCGACTGCAGGACTCCCGCGAGCAGCGCCCGCGGCCGCTCGTCGGGCCGGTCGCCCTCGCGGGCCGCCATGGCTCCGTCGATCGCGTCGTCCCAGTCGTCGAACGAGTCGATGCCGGCCGCGTTGAGCAGGGCCTCCTTCGAGCCGAAGTGGTAGCCGATCGACGCCAGGTTCGTGCCCGACGCGGCGACGATGTCGCGCGCCGTGGTGTGGGCGAACCCCTTCTCGATGATGCAGCGCTTGGCGCCGCGTACTCGGCCACCGCGGAGATGCTGATCGCCTCCCGCGCGCTGCTGGGCGTCGTCGGCGCGACGCTCGCCCCGTCCACGCCGGCGCTGATCCGGACGATGTTCGCCGACGCCGGCCAGCGCGCCGCCGCCGTCGGGGTGTGGACGTCCTGCTGATCGTCGGCCCGCTGCTGCTCCCCGAGTCGCGGGAACGGGTGCCGAGCCGGTTCGACCTGGTCAGCGCCGGGATGTCGATCGGGGCCGCACTCCTGGTGACCTACGGCGGCAAGGAGATCGCCTACACCGGCACCGTGCACGCGACGACGGCCGCCGCGATCGTCGCGGGCGTGGCGCTCGGAGCGCTGTTCGTCCGCCGCCAGACCCGGCTCGCCGAGCCGCTCGTCGACGTCGGGCTGTTCCGCAGCCGGACGTTCAGCACGGCGGTTGTCGCGTACACCGTCGTCGTGGTCGGCGGCGCGGGCACGGCCCTGCTCGTCGTGCAGCTCATGCAGGTCGTCCAGGGGCTGTCGCCCGTCGCCGCCGCGCTGTGGCAGCTGCCCACCGTCGTCGGGACGTTCCTCGGCATCGGCGCGGCGACGGCGCTGAGCCGGGCGGTGCACCCGGGGGCCGTGCTCGCGGTCGGGCTGGTCGTCGCGGCGTCGGGGCTCGTGCTGCTCGGCGCGCTCGGGCTCTCAGGGGCACCGGCGCCGCTCGTCGCCTGCTACGTGGTGCTCAGCGCCGGCATGGGCATCGTCGCGTCCCGGGCCATCGACGTGATCGTGTCCGCGGCGCCGCCCGACCGCGCGGGCGCGGCCGCCGCCATCGGCGAGACCGGCGGCGAGCTCGGCGGGGCGCTCGGGATCGCGGCGCTCGGCAGCGTGGCGACCAGCGTGTACCGGTCGGGGATGGCCGACGGCTCCCCGCGGCGCTCCCGCCGGACGCCGCGGGGGCCGCCGCCGCGACGCTGGGCGGGGCGGTCGCCACCGCCGTGACGCTGCCCCGGCACTGGCCGGACCGCTGCTGGAGCGCGCGTTCCGGGCGTCACCGACGCGGTCGCGCTCTCGGCGTTCACCGGCGCGGGCCTGCTCGCGCTCGCGGCGGTCGCCGTCGCCTGCAGCTGCGGGCGGACCGGAAACGGGACGCGACGCACGCGTGACGCCGATACCGTGACGACGTGGCCCACGAACTGGCGCAGGTGAACTTCTCCCGTCTGCTGGCCCCGATCGACTCGGCGCAGCTCGCCGAGTTCGTGGCGGCGATCGACGAGGTGAACGCGCTGGGCGAGCAGGCTCCCGGGTTCGTGTGGCGGCTGCAGACCGAGCAGGGCAACGCGATGGCCGTCCGCGCCTTCGAGTGGGACGCCGGCGCCCACGGCGTGATCGTCAACCTCACGGTCTGGACGTCGGCGGAAGCGCTGAGGGACTTCGCGTACTCCGGCCGGCACGTCGGGATCATGCGCCGCCGGCGCGAGTGGTTCGCCGCCGCGGCGGAGCCGACCACCGCGCTCTGGTGGGTTCCGGCCGGCCACCGCCCGTCCACCGCCGAGGCCGAGGAGGCGGTCCGGCACCTGCGCGCCCACGGCCCGACGCCCGCCGCGTTCACGTTCCGCACGCGCTTCCCACCGCCCGCGTCCGCCGCCTAGCCGATCGGCGGGTGTTCCAGGTCATCGTCTGCTGGTGCACGGGGCGGCCCTCGTGCCGCAGGCCCGGCACGACCGGCGTCGGGCCGTGCTTCTCGAACCCGCTGCGCTCGAAGAACCGCACCGCACGGACGTTCTCGACCAGCGTCTGGAGGTAGCAGCCGGGCGTGCCGGTCGCCCGGAGCCGGTCCTGCCACGCCGCCATCAGCGCGGCGGCCGCACCCGTGCCCCGCACCTGCGGCACGACGTTGATGTGCAGGTGGGCGGGCCAGCGGGGATCGTCGAGCTCGCCGGCCGTCGGCTCGCGCCGCACCGCGGCCCACGCCGCGTCCAGGCCCGCGCGCAGGAAGAACGCGGCGGGCCTGCGGCGGAGCACCAACCGGTGGTCGCGGATGGCCTGCGCGATGCGGGCGTCCTCGGCCGGCACCGGGTCCGGCGCGCCACTCCCGAGCGACCCGGCCAGGTAGCCCGCCGGCTCGCCGCCCACGACCGCCAGGAAGAGCGAGTCGGGCTCGTGGTCCATGTACGGCGTGAGGTAGACGTCCGCCTCGGACTCGTCGTGCCCCCAGAGGTCGGCGGTCGGCGCACCCTCGCCCGCCCGCCGGAACACCGCGAGCAGCGGGGCGCGGTCGGGCTCGGTGAAGGTGCGGATCTCGACGTCGGTCATCACGGTCCCCCCGGGCCGGCCGGCGCGACACGCGGCCGCGAACCGTCGCTGGAAACTTGATTGATTCCAGAAAACGCGGCAGACTTCGGCCCGTGCCGACGACCGCCGACTTCGAGCGCATGCTACGCGGAGCTGATCTTCGCGTGACTCGCCCTCGGGTGGCGGTCCTCGCCGCGGTGCACGACCACCCGCATGCCGATACGGAGTCCGTCATCGGTGTCGTGCGCCAGACCCTCGGCGACGTGTCTCACCAAGCCGTCTATGACGTGCTGCGCGCGCTGACCCTGGCCGGACTGCTCCGGCGCATCCAGCCGCACGGCTCCGTCGCCCGCTACGAGGCACGGGTCGGCGACAACCACCACCACGTCGTGTGCCGCTCCTGCGGAGTGATTGCGGATGTCGACTGCGCCGTCGGCGACGCCCCGTGCCTGACGGCATCCGAGGACCACGGTTTCACCATCGACGAAGCCGAGGTCATCTACTGGGGCCTGTGCCCCGGATGCTCCACCGCACTCCGCACCGAGCGCACGCTTTGATCCAGGGAAGGACTCCCGTGTCTGACAGCCCAGACGCCAAGGTCGGCGAGATGAACGTCGAGGAAGCCGCCGGGTGCCCCGTCCGCGCCGGTCGCCTCGGCCACCCCACCGAGGGTGCGAGCAACCTCGACTGGTGGCCGAACCAGCTCAACCTGAAGATCCTCCGCAAGCACACGCCGGTGTCCGACCCCTTCGGCGGGGAGTTCGACTACGGCAAGGAGTTCCTGACCGTCGACCTCGACGAGCTCGCCCGGGACGTCGACGCGGTCCTCACCGACTCGCAGGACTGGTGGCCCGCCGACTTCGGCCACTACGGCCCGTTCATGATCCGCATGGCGTGGCACAGCGCCGGCACCTACCGGGTGGACGACGGCCGTGGTGGGGCGGGCGCGGCATGCAGCGCTTCGCGCCCCTGAACAGCTGGCCGGACAACGGCAACCTGGACAAGGCCCGTCGCCTGCTGTGGCCGGTCAAGAAGAAGTGGGGCCGCAAGATCTCGTGGGCCGACCTGATGGTCTTCACGGGCAACCGCGCCCTGGAGACCATGGGCTTCACCACGTTCGGCTTCGCCGGCGGCCGCGCCGACGTCTGGGAGCCGGACGAGGACGTCTACTGGGGCCCGGAGCGCACCTGGCTCGGCGACGAGCGCTACACCGGCGACCGCGAGCTCGAGAAGCCGCTCGGCGCCGTGCAGATGGGCCTGATCTACGTCAACCCGGAGTCCGAACGGCACGCCGGACCCGCTGGCCGCCGCCCGTGACATCCGCGAGACGTTCGGCCGCATGGCGATGAACGACGAGGAGACCGTCGCGCTGATCGCCGGCGGCCACACGTTCGGCAAGACGCACGGCGCGGCCGACCCGGACCAGTACGTCGGGGCCGAGCCCGAGGGCGCCCCGATCGAGGAGCAGGGCTTCGGCTGGAAGAACAGCTTCGGCAGCGGCAAGGGCCGGGACGCCATCACCAGCGGCCTGGAGGTCACCTGGACCCCGACCCCCGCGCAGTGGAGCAACTGGTTCTTCCACAACCTGTTCGAGTACGAGTGGGAGCTGACCAAGAGCCCCGCCGGCGCCAACCAGTGGACGCCGAAGGACGGCAAGGCCAAGAACACGGTGCCGGACCCGGAGAGCGGCACGCTCAACCGGACCCCGGGCATGCTGACCACCGACCTCGCCCTGCGGTTCGACCCGGTCTACGAGCAGATCTCGCGCCGCTTCTACGAGAACCCGGACCAGTTCGCCGACGCGTTCGCCCGGGCCTGGTACAAGCTGACCCACCGCGACATGGGCCCGAAGCAGCGCTACCTCGGGGCGCTCGTCCCGCAGGAGGAGCTGCTCTGGCAGGACCCGGTCCCGGCCGTGGACCACGAGCTCGTCGACGTCGCCGACGTCGCCGCGCTCAAGGCGAAGATCCTCGCCGCGGGCCTGACCGTCTCGCAGCTGGTCAAGGCCACGTGGGCGGCGGCCTCGTCGTTCCGCGCCAGCGACAAGCGGGGCGGCGCCAACGGCGGCCGCATCCGCCTCGAGCCGCAGCGCGGCTGGGAGGCCAACGACCCCGACGAGCTGGCGCAGGTCATCCGCGCGCTGGAGAGCGTCCAGGCCGACTTCAACGCCTCCGCGGCCGGCAAGCAGGTCTCCTTCGCCGACCTGGTCGTGCTCGGCGGTGTCGCTGCGGTCGAGAAGGCCGCCGCGGACGCCGGGTACACCGTCGAGGTCCCGTTCACCCCGGGCCGGACCGACGCCACCCAGGACAAGACCGACGTCGAGTCGTTCTCGCACCTGGAGCCGACCTCCGACGGGTTCCGCAACTACCGCGGCAAGGGCAACCGCCTGCCCGCCGAGTACCTGCTCGTCGACCGGGCGAACCTGCTCGACCTGAGCGCGCCGGAGCTGACCGTGCTGGTCGGCGGCCTGCGCGTGCTGGGCGCCAACACCGGCGGGTCGACGGCGGGCGTGCTCACCGACAAGGTCGGCACCCTGACCAACGACTTCTTCGTGAACCTGCTCGACATGGGCATCACGTGGACGTCGACGGGCGATGACGCGGAGACCTTCGAGGGCCGCGACGCCGCCGGTGCGGTCAGGTGGACCGGCACCCGTGCCGACCTCGTCTTCGGCTCGAACTCCGAGCTGCGGGCGGTGGCCGAGGTCTACGCGAGCGACGACGCGCAGGAGAAGTTCGTGCGCGACTTCGTGGCCGCGTTCGCGAAGGTCACCGACCTGGACCGGTACGACGTGGCCTGATCCACGGACGCCAGAGGCCCCTGACCGTGCCGGTCAGGGGCCTCTCGGCGTTCACGACTTTGCCAAGGAATGGGCGGAAAAGCTATTCTGATACGTGCAACCAGAGAACGAATTCGTAGCTCCGCATTTTGACAGTAGCACGGGCGGGGAGAGCGTCGACAGGCCCCCCTTCGCGCACGAGCTGGCCGCCGAGACCCGGCGGATCCGCGCACTGCACACGCTGCTCGGCGCCGAGCTCGCGGACGCCACGGCCCAGGCACGGGGCATGCTGGCCGCGCCCACGGGCGGCGAGCTCAGCGCCCGCTGGGAGCGCGACGTCTCCGTGCACCGCTGGTCCGACCGGGTGCGCGCGCTCACTGCCGCCCGTTCGGGGCTGTGCTTCGGCCGGCTCGACCACACCGACGGGTCCACCAGCTACATCGGCCGCATCGGGCTGACCGACCCCACGGACGGGGAAAGCGCGCTCGTCGACTGGCGGGCACCGGCCGCCCAGCCGTTCTACTGCGCGACGTTGGCCACGCCGCTCGGCGTGGCCCGCCGACGGCATTTCCAGCTCGCGGGGCTGGCGCCCGACGAACGGGTCGCCGCATTCCACGACGACGTGCTCGACGGGGCGGCCGCCGAGAACGAGGACGCCGAGTCCGCGTCCGATCCGGCGCTCCTCGCCGCGCTGAAAGCACCGCGCGGGTCGACGATGCGCGACATCGTCTCGACGATCCAGGCCGAGCAGGACGCGATCATCCGGCTCCCGCTCTCCGGGGTCGTCGTGATCGAGGGCGGCCCGGGCACCGGGAAGACCGCGGTCGCGCTGCACCGCGCCGCCTACCTGCTCTACACCCACCGCGAGCGACTGGCCCGCAGCGGCGTGCTCGTCGTCGGCCCGAGCGCCGGCTTCATCCGCTACGTCGGGGGCGTGCTGCCCGGGCTGGGTGAGTCGGCGGTTGTGTTCACCACCCCCGGCCGGCTGGCGCAGGGCGTCGTCGCGACCGCCCTCGACGAGGGCGCGGTCGCCCGGACGAAGGGCGGCCTGGCGATGCTCGACGTCCTCCGTCGCGCCGTCGCCGACCGGCAGCAGCTGCCCGGCTCACCGATCGCGATCGAGCTGGAGGACGTCACCATCGAGCTCGACGACGCGACCGCGGCGCAGGCCAGGCGCCGCGCCCGGGACACCCGGCTCCCGCACAACACCGCCCGGACGACGTTCCGCGACACGCTCGGCAGCCTGCTCGTCGACCAGGGCATGGAACGGCTCGACCGCGACCTGGAGGACCCGCCGGAGCTCGCCGCGATCCTCCGCGAGCTTGGCGACCTCCCCGAGATCGAGCCGATGGGCGCGGCGCAGGTGTCCGCGGAGCTGCGCGCCGAGCTGCGGGACGACCTGCGCGCGAACCTCGACTTCCACGCGGCGGTCGAGCGGCTCTGGCCCGTCCTGACCCCGCAACGGCTGCTCGCCGAGCTGTTCGCGGCGCCGGACCGGCTGGCGTCGGCGGGCGGCGACCACGACGTCTCCGCGCTGCACCGTGCGGAGGGCTCCCCATGGACGGTGGCGGACGCGCCGCTGCTCGACGAGCTGGCCGAGCTGCTCGGGCCGCCGCCCGACGCCCCGGCCGGATCCGACGGCGTCCCCGACAGCAGGTACGCCACGGAGGTGCTGACCATCCTGGAAGAGGCCGACCGCGACCTGGCCGGGGAGGACCCGACGAGCTGCGCCCGACCGACTTCGTCACCGCGGACGTGCTCGCCGCCCGGCAGGTGCCCGCGCATCTCGCGAGCGTCGCCGAACGGGCGGCCGGCGACCGGGACTGGCGCTACGGGCATCTCGTCGTCGACGAGGCGCAGGAGCTCTCCGCCATGGACTGGCACGTCCTGCTGCGGCGCTGCCCGTCCGGCTCGGTCACCGCGGTCGGCGACCTGGCACAGCGCAGCGCCCCCGCAGGCGCGCAGGCGTGGGCCGACGTGCTCGCCCCGTACCTCGACTCCCGGTGGACCTACCGGACGCTCACGGTCAACTACCGGACCCCGTCCGAGATCATGGCCCTAGCCGCCGGTGTGCTGGCCGAGTTCGCACCCGACCGGCAGGCGCCCGAGTCCGTGCGGTCGACGGGCGAGGAACCCTGGCAGCGCACCGTGCCCGCCAGCGGCCTCGCCGACGCGGTGCGCGCGGCCGTCGAGGACGAGCTGGCGCGGCTCGGCCGCGGGACGCTCGCGGTGATCACCGCCGGCCCGGACGACCTGCGCGGCCTCGCCGGCTTCGCCGTCGACCGGCACACGCCGGTGTCGGCGAAGGGCCTGGAGTTCGACGTGGTCGTGATCGTCGACCCGGAACGGATCCGGGCGCACAACCCCGCCGACCTCTACGTCTCGATCACCCGCGCCACGCAGCGGCTGGGGTTGGTGCACGTGGAGCGGTGAGGGCCGGACGACGCGGCCTGGCTGCACCGGTCTGGGGCTCACGATCCCAGGCCGGCTCATCTCCAAATTCTCTGCTTGCTTCTCTGTCTCCTTTTGTACACTATCCTCACTTCGAGGAGGGAATGACGTGAGTGAGACAGTCGAGGTTGACGAGCAGACCTACCGGTCGCTCGAGTTCGCGGCACGCATGAGCGGTCGCACTGCCGGCGAGGTTGTGGCGCAGCTGGTAGCCGCGGCGAGCATGCCGCCTCCCGTGGCGAAGGAGGATTCCGAGCAGCAGCGAACGACCCTCAGCGGAGTGGCGGTGTACGTGGACTACGAGGGCCGCCGGACTCAAGGCAGATACGACCCCCGGACCACGCGGATCGACATCACAACGGGACCGCTCTCCGGACAGAGCTTCAAGACTCCGACCGGTGCGGCGCGCGCTGTCGTCGCGCACTACAAGCCGGACGTCAGCCCCAACCGCAACGGCTGGTCCTTCTGGTTGCTGGACGATGGCTCCGGGAGGTTCCTCCAGAGCATCCGAAGGACGTCATGACCTGCAGGACGACGGGCGCCGGGCAGACCCCAGTGCGACGTCCGACATGAAGCCCGGACAACCGAGAGGGCCCCTGACCTGCTGGTCAGGGGCCCTCTCGGCGGTTGTAGCGGGGGTAGGATTCGAACCTACGACCTCTGGGTTATGAGCCCAGCGAGCTACCGAGCTGCTCCACCCCGCGTCGCTGTTGTGTTTACGACTGTACACCTACCCGACAGGCGCCTGCCGCGGGGGGTCCCCTGCGGCAGGGCCGCCCGGACGGTGGTCCGGGCGGCCCGCTGCCTCAGCCGCCGGGAGTGGCGGGCGGGGTTTGGCCGCTCGCCTGCTGGAACTGCTGAACGGCCTGGTCGAGCGCCTGCAGCGCCTGCCCCTGCGCGACGAAGTCGCCGCGCTGCTGTGCCGCCCGCAGGTCGGTGATGGCCTGCTGGATGGCCTGGGCAGCGGCCGCTGCCTGCGGGCTCGTGCCGCCCGGCGGCGCGGCCGGGGCCGCCGGCGGGTTGGTGCCCGCCTGGCCGGGCGTGGTCGGGGTCGTCGGTGTGGTCGCGCCCGGCACCGGCGTGGCACCGGCCCCGGCACCCGCACCGAAGACCTCGTCGAGCGCCACCGAGAGGCTGGCGTCGTAGCCGACTCTGCCGTTGTAGAAGACGAGCACCCGGGCCAGCTGCGGGTAGCTCGACTGCTGGTTGGCGCGCTCGATGTAGACGGGCTCGACGTAGAGCAGGCCGCCAGCCACGGGAAGCGTCAGCAGGTTCCCGTAGTCGATCGTGCTCTGCCCGCCTCGGGATAGCAGTCCTAGGTTCGCGCTCACCTCGGGTGAGCCGACGAACTGGGTCTGCACCTGCTGCGGGCCCAGCGTCTGGGTGTCCTGGGGTAGCTGGAGCACCGTGATCTGGCCGTACGTGTCGGGATCGGAGCTGACCGACATGTACGCCGACAGGATGTCGCGGTTGCGGAACACCAGCGCGCTGGTGAGCTGGAAGCTCGGTGACGCGGTGGTCTGGCCGCCGGCCGTCGGCTGCCCGGCCAGCACGTAGTACGGCGGCTGCGGTGCGCCGCCCCCGCTGCCCGCGCCCTGGACCGTCGGGTCGGACGGCACGTCCCAGAACGAGACGTTCCCGTAGAACTCGATCGGGTTGTCGACGTGGTAGCGGGTGATCAGCTCGCGCTGGACCTTGAACTGGTCCTCCGGGTAGCGGAAGTGCGCCCGCAGGTCGTCGCTGATCGTCGCCGCCGGCTGCACGACACCCGGGAAGGTCTTCATCCACGTCTGGAGCACCGGGTCCGACTCGTCGAACGCGTAGAGCCGCACGGTGCCGTCGTAGGCGTCGACCGTGGCCTTCACGGAGTTGCGCAGGTAGCTGACGTCCTGGTCGCCCTGCTGCTGGCGCTGCAGCGTCTGCTGCGCGTCGGCCGTGGCCTCGCCCAGCGCCATCCGCTCCGCGTAGGGGTAGTTCTCCAGCGTCGTGTAGCCGTCGACGATCCAGACGATCCGGCCGTCGACGACCGCCGGGTACGGGTCGGTGTCGGGCGTCAGCCACGGCGCCACGGCCTGCACCCGGTCGCGCGGGTCACGGACGTACATGATCTTGGAGTCGGCGTTGATCGAGCTGTTGAACAGGATGTTCCGCTCGCCGTAGAACAGCGAGAACACGAGCCGGTTGACGACGTTCCCGAGCGGGACGCCGCCCTGGCCGGTGTAGGTGTAGCTCTGGGTGTCGGAGTCGTACTCCCGCGGCGGGGCGCCGGGCTCGGCCCCGACGATCGAGTAGCCGTCGATCAGCTCGCCGTAGTACACGCGCGGCTCGTCGACCCGCAGGCTGTCCGGGATGGTCGTCGAGGTGTTGCTGCTGATGTCGATGCTGGTGAAGTCCGGGAGACCGCCCTGGCCGCCCTCCTCGTCCAGCACGGCGTTGACGCGGTTGGCGGGCGCGACCACGAGGCCGTTGCCGTGGGTGTACACGAGCCGGCGGTTGATCCAGTCGGTCTGGTTGCCGGTGAGGCCGGCGCTGTTGAGCTCGCGCGCCGCGACGATGTAGTCCTGCGTCTCGCCGTTGACCGTGTACCGGTCGATGTCCAGGCGCTGCGGGAAGCCGTAGAACGTACGGCGCTGCTGCAGCTGCGTGAACGTGTCGGAGAGCTTCGCCGGGTCGAGCAGCCGGATGTTCGGCACGGTGGCGGTGTCGTTGCGGACCTCGGCGGGCGAGACCTCCGACGTGCCGCTGAACGGCACCTCCGTGACCCGGTCGTCGCCGATCCCGAACGCCTGCCGGGTGGCGGCGATGTTGCGCTCGATCGGCACGGCCTCGCGCTCGTTGGCGTTGGGCGCGACGACGAACTGCTGCAGCACCTGCGGCCACGCCGCGCCGATCAGGATGCTCGACAGCACGAGCAGCACCGTCGCGATCGCCGGCAGCTGCAGGTTGCGCCGGAACACGGCGGCGAAGAACGCCGCCGCGCAGATCAGCGAGATGAACAGCAGGATCAGCTTGGCCGGCATCACCGCGTTGAGGTCGGTGTAGGTGGCGCCGGTGAAGATGTCGCTGCGGTTGCTGTAGAGCAGCTCGTAGCGGTCGAAGTAGTACGCCACCGCCTTGAGCAGCACGAACACACCGGCGAGGATCGCCAGCTGGGCCCGCGCGGGCCCGGAGACCTGGCCGGCGCGGCCGGTGAGCCGGATGCCGCCGAAGATGTAGTGCGTGATCAGCGAGACCACGAACGCGATCGCCACCGCGACGAACAGCCAGTCGAGCAGGTAGCGGTAGAACGGCAGCTGGAACGCGTAGAAGCTGACGTCGATGCCGAACTCGGCGTCGGTGACGCCGAACGGCGTGGAGTTCAGGAACATCTGCACGGTCTGCCAGTCGCCCTGCGCCGCGAGCCCCGCGATGACGCCGACGATCAGCGGGATGCCGATGCCGAAGAGGCGCAGCCGCTGGATGATCACCGTGCGGTACCGGGCGATCGGGTCCTCGGGGCCGCTGACCGGCACGAACACCGGCCGCGTGCGGTAGGCCACCCAGAGGGAGAGCGCGACCAGGCCGCCGATCAGCAGCGCGCCGATCAGGAACTGCAGGATCTGGGTGAACAGCACCGTCGTGAAGACGTTCCGGTACCCGACCTCGCCGAACCACAGCCAGTCGACGTAGAAGTTGATCAGGCGCGAACCGCCGAGCAGCAGGAGCACCACTATTCCTGCGACGATCAGCAGGATCCGGGTGCGGCGGGACAGCGTCGGGGCTCCCGCCGGGGGCCGCATGGCCACTGGGCACGCTCCTGGAACTCGGGGGTCTGGCGCGAGCGCCCGCGCCGGCCCGAGCAGAGTGCGACCTGCTGCGATCGCCTCCGGCCGGCCCGACGGCGCGCCCTGCCCACCCAACTCTACGGACCCGGCGTGGGGTTCCCGTTGGGGCCTCGAATGTCCGGCTCGCCCGGTTTCCGGTGGGCGGGAACCCGCGGGTGGCTCAGCAGCTCACCGGGGTCTGGCCCGCCTGCAGGGCGTCGAGCGCGGCGACGGCGTCGTGCAGCGTGCCGACCCGCACGAGCTGGAGGCCGTCGGGCACGGTCGCGGCGGCCTCCGCGCAGTTCTCCGCGGGGACCATGAAGACCGTCGCGCCGGCCTCGCGGGCGGCGTGCATCTTGAACGGGATGCCGTCGATCTGGGTGACGACCCCGTTGGGCAGGATCGCGCCGGTGCCGGCGACGAACCGGCCGCCCGTCAGCTCGCCGGGCGTCAGCTTGTCGACGAGGGACAGCGCGAACATCAGCCCGGCCGACGGCCCGCCGATCCCGCCGAGGCTGATCGTGATCTCGCCCTCGCGGGAGATCGCCCCGGGGAGCACACCCAGCAGGCCGCTCGGG
Organism: Pseudonocardia sp. CNS-139; assembly: GCA_001942415.1. GTDB lineage: Bacteria > Actinomycetota > Actinomycetes > Mycobacteriales > Pseudonocardiaceae > Pseudonocardia. Next base: position 6,389 of record MKJX01000250.1, on the reverse strand, counting down.
CGGTCCGGGCTCGCCCCGAGCACGACGTCGGCGGTCTGTTCCTGGCCGTCGCGCCGGTAGGTGACGGGAAGGCGGTCGCCCGGCCGGGTGTCGGCGAGGGCGGCGGTGAGGTCGTTGACCGAGCCGAGCGGCCGCCCGCCGACGGCGAGGAGCTGGTCGCCCTCGCGCAGGACGCCGCTCGCCGCCCCGTCCGGCACGAGCCCGGTGACGACAACCGTGGCCGGCAGGCCCAGCTCCGTGACGGCGGCCGACTCGGCGTTGGCCTCGGAGGAGGCGAACAGCGCCGCGTTCTCGCGCTCGATCTCCTCCTGCGTCTCGTTCGGCGGGAAGATCAGCTCGCGCGGCACGACCCGGCGTTCGTTCGACGCCCAGAACGCCAGCGCGTCGAACATCGTGATCCCGTCGGTGACCGAGACGGTCGTCATGTTCAGGTGCCCGCTGGTCGGGAAGACCGGCAGGCCGTCGACGGACACGACCTGGGTGTCGTCGACGGTCCCGAGGGTGTCGTAGGTCGGGCCCGGCCCGACCGCCACCATCGGAACGGGCAGGTTCATCCCGAGCACCCCGATCGCCAGCGCGAGCAGCCCGGCGGCCACTACCGTCCACGTCCGGCGATCCACGCAGGCACTCTAGGCCGACGTCCGGTCAGCTCTTCGTATGGTGCCCCGGTGCGGCGCACCTACGACCGGGCGGTTGCGGCCGCACCCACCTATCCGGAGGTGGGTGCCTCCGTCGGCGACGGCCCGCTGCCGGCCGGCTACGACCACGTCGAGGAGCGGGCGCGGGTGGGCGGGGTGGAGGAGTTCGCGCGGGCCCGCGACGGGCTGTTCGCCTGGGCGCTGCAGCGCCACGCCCGCGTCGCCGTGCACCCGCCGGACGCGCGCCCGGTGCCGGGCACGACCGTCGTGCTGCGGCTCGGCGCGGGGCCGCTGCACGTCACGGCGCCGTGCCGGGTGGTGTGGGCCGTGGACGAGCCCGGCCGTGCGGGGTTCGCCTACGGCACGCTCCCCGGGCACCCGGAGCGCGGCGAGGAGTCGTTCGTGCTGCACCGGACGGCGGAAGGGACGCTGCTGGTCGTCCGTGCGTTCTCCCGCCCGGACCGGTGGTACTCGCGGCTCGGGGCGCCCGTCAGCGGGCTCGTGCAGCGCCGTGTGACCGCGCGTTATCTGTCCGCTTTGCACCGGAGCGCGAACAGCTGAGCTGGGCCGGTCCGCGTACCGTAGTGATATGAGCGATATCCCGTTCGGCTTCGGCTCTGCCGACCGTGACCCCGACGACGAGGGCCGCAAGGAGCCCGGTCGCGGCGACGGCCCGCAGGACCCCTTCGGCTTCGGCAACCTGCCGGGCATGCCGGCGGGCGGGTTCCCGGGGATTCCCGGGATGCCGGGAGGTCCCGGCGGTGCAGGCGGTTTCGACGTCAGCCAGCTCGGCCAGATGCTCACGCAGCTGGGCCAGATGCTCAGCCAGGCGCAGAGCAGCGGCGGTGGCCCCGTCAACTACGACCTCGCGGCGCAGCTCGCCCGCCAGCAGCTGGCCGCCACCACGTCCTCGCTCACGGAGGCGCAGCGGGCAGCCGTCTCGGACGCCGTGAAGCTCGCCGAGCTGTGGCTCGACCCGGCCACCGAGTTCCCGGCCGGGGCCGCGGAGACGCAGGCGTGGTCGGCCACGGAGTGGGTCGACGCGAGCATGCCCACCTGGAAGCGGCTGTGCGACCCGGTCGCGCAGCGCGTGTCCGGGGCCTGGGTGGAGGCGATGCCCGAGGAGGTCCGCTCGGCGGCCGGCCCGATGCTCGCGATGCTCGGGCAGATGGGCGGGCTCGCGTTCGGCAGCCAGCTCGGCAACGGTCTCGCCCAGCTCGCGGCCGAGGTCGTCGGCGCCACGGACATCGGGGTGCCGGTCGGTCCGGACCGGGTGGCGGCGCTGCTGCCGGAGAACGTCGAGAAGTTCACGAAGGACCTTGACCGGCCCGCCGGCGAGGTGATGATCTACCTCGCCGCCCGGGAGGCCGCGCACCACCGGCTCTACGCGCACGTCCCGTGGCTGAAGGAGCGGCTCCTCGGCACCGTCGAGGAGTACGCGCGCGGCATCCGCGTCGACACCTCGCGCATCGAGGAGCTGGCCCGCGGCATCGACCCGTCCAACCCGGCCGCCATCCAGGAGGCCATGCAGTCGGGCATGTTCGAGCCGGAGACCACTCCTGAGCAGAAGGCCGCGCTCGCACGGCTGGAGACGCTGCTCGCGCTGATCGAGGGCTGGGTCGACGCGGTCGTCGCCGAGGCGGTCGGCGAGCGGCTGCCCGGCGCCGAGGCGCTGCGCGAGACGCTGCGGCGCCGGCGCGCGTCGGGCGGTCCCGCCGAGCAGACGTTCGCCACGATCGTCGGGCTGGAGCTGCGGCCGCGGCGGCTGCGGGCGGCGTCGGAGCTGTGGCGGCTGCTCGGCGAGCAGCGCGGCAACGCCGGCCGGGACGCGCTGTGGGCGCACCCCGACCTGATCCCGTCGGCCGACGACCTGGACGACCCGGCCGCGTTCGTCGCGCGCGACGAGCTGGGCGACCGATCGCCGAGCTGGAGAAGCTCGCCGACAAGCCGGCGCCGAAGGACGACGAGAAGGACGAGCCCGAGGACGGCGGCGCCGACAGGGCCTGACGGCGGTCAGCCGGCCTCGGCGTCGGGCTCCTCGCCGTCGATGCCCTGCATCCCGAGCCCGGCCGCGGCCGACAGTCCCTCGAGGTAGCCCATCGCGCGCTCGGTGCGCGGGTAGCGGTGCACCCACGCCCAGAACGCCGCGTCGTGGCCCGGCTCCAGCAGGTGGGCCAGCTCGTGCACCAGCACGTAGTCGACCACCCAGCCGGGCACGTCGCGCAGCCGCTCGCTGATCCGGATGGTGCCGTCGGCCGGGGTGCACGACGCCCAGCGGGTGCGCATGGGCGGCACCCAGCGCACGGTGGTGGGCTCGGCCCGGCCGTCGAGGTACCGCCGGGCGAGCTCGACGCTGCGGCGGCGCAGCGCGTCGTCCCCCTTGCGGGCGGGCGAGCGGCGGCGCGCCTCGCTGCGTTCGAGCCTCCGCACCATCTCGTCGACCCAGCGGCTCTCCTCGGCGTCGCTCATCCACCCCGGGATGAACACGATCACGGTGTCGCCTTCGCGTCGAGCACTGACCATTCGACGGCGGCGATCGCTGCGCCGAACCTCCACGACAGCGGGGTGCGCCATCACCCCACCCTAGGGCACGCGCGCCGGCGAGGGCCGAACCGGCGATCAACGATGGGCAACCGACATCTGTGGACAACTCGACGCACGGACGGCCGATCCGGCCCACCATCGGAGAGGTGACCGTGCTTCCCGCCGCGCTTCCCACCGCCGTCCGCCTGCCGCCGCACCGCGCCGTGTTCCGGATCGGCCCCCGCTCCCGGCTGGTCGGGTTCGCCCCGGACACCGCCGTCGCCGCCGACGACCTCTCGCCGCCGCTCGCGGAGATGATCGACGGGCTGGCCGGCCCGGTGCCGACCGCCGATCTCGTCGCGCGGGTGGTGGCGCGCGGCGGGGACGCCGCGGAGGCCGAGGCGCTGCTGCGGGAGCTGCTCGCGGCCGGGGCACTCGTCGACGCGGACGGGCCGCGGCTGCGCGCACGGCGCCGGGCGAGCAGCACGGTGGTGGTGCAGGGCGGCGGCCCGCTGACGGCCGGGGTGGTGCTCGGGCTGGTCCGGGCCGGGGTCGGCCGGGTGCACGTCGAGGCCGCGGGGCCCGTGCTGGCCGCCGACCTGGGCACCGGCCTCGTCGACGCCGATCTGGGCGCGGACCGCGCGGACGCCACGGCGGACGCGGTGCGCCGGCTCGTCCCGCGCGCCCGTACCGGCCCACCGCCCCAGCGCACCGTGGCCGACCTGCTGGTGCTCGCCGACGTCGCGCCCGACGCGGTGCGGATCGGCGCGCTGCAGGCCGCCGGCACCCCGCACCTGGTCGCGGCGCTGCGCGAGGGCACCGGGGTGGTCGGCCCGCTGGTGCTGCCGGGGCGCACGGCCTGCCTTGGCTGCCTGGAGCTGCACCGCCGGGCCCGCGACGCGTCGTGGCCGGCGGTGTCGGCGCAGCTCGCGGGCCGCGCGGGGCAGGCGGGCCCGGAGTGCGTCACGGCGACGGCCGGGCTGGCCACGGCGCAGGCCCTCGCCGCGCTCGACGGAGGCGCACCGCCGCCGACGCTCGACGCGACGCTGGAGATCGACCCGACGGCCGGCACGCTCGTGCGCCGGCTCTGGACGCCGCGGCCGGAGTGCGGGTGCGGCGCCGGGCGTGGGACGGGCCACGGGGTGGTGACATGCGCGCCGGGCCGGACACGGGACACAATCGAGACGTGAACGATCGTGAGTGCCCGCCCCCGATCGCCGTAACGCGCGGACCCCGGGCCGGGGTGGTCCGGTGACGGACATCCCGCGGCGCGCGGCGACCCGCACGGCGAAGCTCGCGAGCCTCCCGCTCGGCGTGGCGGGCCGGGCGGCGGCCGGCTGGGGCCGGCGGCTCGTCGGCGGCGACAGCGAGGAGATCTCGGCGCAGCTCATGGCCAAGAGCGCCGAGCAGCTCTTCGCCGTGCTCGGCGAGCTCAAGGGCGGCGCGATGAAGTTCGGGCAGGCGTTGAGCGTGTTCGAGGCCGCCATCCCCGAGGAGTACGCGGCGCCGTTCCGCGAGTCGCTGGTCAAGCTCCAGTCGGCGGCGCCCCCGATGCCGCCTCCGACGTGCACCGGATGCTCGCCGAGCAGTTCGGGCGCGGCTGGCGCGAGCGGTTCCGGGAGTTCGACGAGACGCCGGCGGCGGCCGCGAGCATCGGGCAGGTGCACCGGGCCGTCTGGCGCGACGGCCGCGAGGTCGCGGTGAAGGTCCAGTACCCGGGCGCCGAGGAGGCGCTGCGGTCCGACCTGCGGCAGCTGTCGCGGATGAGCCGGCTGATGCAGCCGCTCGTGCCGGGCCTGGAGATCAAGCCGCTGATCACGGAGCTGCGCGAGCGCATGGAGGAGGAGCTCGACTACCGCGACGAGGCCGCCAACCAGCGCGCGTTCGCCACGGCGTACGAGGGCGACGACAAGATCAAGGTGCCGCGGGTGGTGGCGTCGGCGCCGCGGGCGATGGTCACGGAGTGGGTCACGGGCACCCGGCTCTCGGACGTGATCCGGTCCGGTGCGCGCGCCGAGCGCGAGGCGGCGGCGGCGCTGCTAGCCGAGTTCCACTACTCGGCGCCCGCACGGGTCGGGCTGCTGCACGCGGACCCGCACCCCGGCAACTTCCAGCTGCTCGCCGACGGCCGGCTGATGGTCATCGACTACGGCGCGGTGGCCCGGCTACCCGAGGGGCTGCCCCGGCCGCTGTCGGAGATGGTGCGGCTGGCGATGGAGGACAAGCCCGCCGACCTGCTCGAACTGCTGCGCGACCACGGCTTCGTGCGGTCGGGCGCCGCCCTGCCCGCCGAGGAGGCGCTGAACTACCTGGCGCCGTTCGCGGAGCCGCTGCGCACCGAGACGTTCCACTTCGACCGCCACTGGCTGCAGGGCCAGGCGGAACGCATCGGCGACCTGCGGCGCCCGGAGTTCCGCACCGGCCGGGAGCTGAACCTGCCCCCGGAGTACCTGCTGATCCACCGCGTCACGATGGGCACGCTCGGCGTGCTCTGCCAGCTCGACGCCGACGTGCCGCTGCGCGGGATCGTGCGGCACTGGCAGCCGTGGATCTTCGACTCCGAGGACGCCGACCAGCACGCCTGACGGACGCCGGCGGCGCCCCGGGCCTAGGCCGGGCGCCGCCGGTCGGGTGATCATCCGTTCATCGTGTGAGCACCGCGGCGTACTGCGCGGCGCTCGCTGCGGCCCGGGCCCGCGCGGCCCGCCGGGCGGCGAAGCGGGCGAGCAGGGCCCAGCGCCGGCCGGCCACGAACTGGCGGGCCAGCGCGTGCTGCCGGGCGGACTCGATCGCCTCTTGCTGTCGCGATCTGGCCAGGGCTTCGTGGAGCAACATCATCGTTCCCTCTCGGTCACGGACGGCCTGGGTGCTGGGCGCCGGCGCGTTCTGCGGCTTGGCGTCGTTCATCGGAAGCGATCTCCTCTCGGTCGGGTCCTCGCAGGACCCACGGATGTGCGTGCCGTGTCAGGCGGACGCCGCCGCGGCCGCGTAAGCGCGGTCGCGGGCGAGGTCGGCCTTGCTCGGACGGCCGCGAGGCCTCTTGCGCGGGATCACGACCCCGCGCTCGAGGATCTCGCCGCCCCAGACCCCCCACGGCTCCTCCCTGCGCAGGCCCCGGCCAGGCACTCGGCCTGGATCGGGCACCCACCGCAGAGCGCCTTGGCCCGCTCGAGGTCCGCGGGGGGACTCGGCGAACCAGAGGTCCGCGTCGCCGGCACGACACGGCAG
>MKJX01000249.1 GCA_001942415.1 Pseudonocardia sp. CNS-139 | reverse complement strand
CGGAGCTGGAGACCGACGACGACGCCATGGACGACCTGCACCGCCACATGTTCACCGTGCTGCTGGACCGGCACTGGACGCACGGCGTGAGCGCCGCCGTGGACGTGACGCTGCTGGCCCGCTTCTACGAGCGCTACGCCGACCACGCCGTCGCGGTCGCCCGCCGCGTCGTCTACGTCGTGACCGGCCGGATGCCGGACCCTGCGGGCTGAGCTGGAATCGCAAAGGCGCAGGTGCATCTGCTTCCCCCGCCACTGTCAACGTATAGCGCACAGGGGGTCTTGCGGCAAGACCCCTGTTGTGCCGCAGAATCGCCCGCCGAAGCCAGGACCTGCGGAAATCGACGACCCGCGAAACGCGTGAATGGGCGGTTCATGTTTGACGTGATCATTGCCGGCGGCGGACCGACCGGCTTGATGCTGGCGAGCGAGCTGCGGTTGCACGACATGCAGGTGCTCGTGCTGGAGAAGGACGCGGAGCCGGCGCCGTACGTCCGGTCGCTGGGCCTGCACGTGCGCAGCATCGAGGTGCTGGACCAGCGCGGCCTGCTGGAGCGGTTCCTCGCGAACGGCCAGAAGCACCCGCTGAACGGTTTCTTCGCCGGCATCAGCAAGCCGGCGCCCGAGCGGCTGGACACCGCGCACGGCTACGTCCTCGGCATCCCGCAGCCCGTCACGGACCGGCTGCTGGCCGAGCGCGCCGCGGAGCTGGGCACCGAGATCCGGCGCGGCCGCGAGCTGACCGGGCTGAGCCAGGACGCCGACGGGGTGACCGCCGTGCTGGCGGACGGCGCGCAGCTGCGGGCGCGTTACCTCGTCGGCTGCGACGGCGGCCGCAGCACGGTGCGCAAGCTGCTCGGCATCGGCTTCCCCGGGGAGCCGGCCACGGCCGAGAACCTGCTGGGCGAGATGGAGCTGGACGCGGCGCCGGAGACGGTGGCCGCCGTGATGACCGAGGTCCGCAAGACGCAGAAGCGGTTCGGCGCCGGGCCGGTCGGGGACGGGGTCTACCGCGTCGTCGTACCCGCCGCCGGGGTGGCCGAGGACCGCGCCACCCCACCGACCATCGAGGAGTTCCGGCAGCAGCTGCGGGCGACGACCGGCACCGACTTCGGCGCGCACTCCCCGCGCTGGCTCTCCCGCTTCGGCGACGCCACGCGGCAGGCCGAGCGCTACCGGCAGGGCCGCGTGTTCCTGGCCGGCGACGCGGCGCACGTCCACCCGCCGATGGGCGGGCAGGGCCTCAACCTCGGCGTACAGGACGCGTTCAACCTCGGCTGGAAGCTGGCCGCCGAGGTCGCCGGCTGGGCGCCGGACGGGCTGCTCGACACCTACGAGTCCGAACGGCACCCGGTCGCCGCGGACGCCTGACCAACACCCGCGCGCAGGCCGAGCTGCTGTCCACCGAGCCGGGGCCGCAGGCGGTGCGGCGGCTGGTGGCGGAGCTGATGGACTTCGAGGAGGTGAACCGGTTCCTGGTGGAGAAGCTCACCGCGATCGGGGTGCGCTACGACCTGGGCGCGGGCCATCCGCTGGTCGGCCGGCGGATGCGGGACGTGGCGCTGAAGCAGGGCCGGCTCTACGGGCTCATGCACGATGGCCGCGGGCTGCTGCTCGACCAGACCGGCCGGCTCTCGGTGGCGGGCTGGGCGGACCGGGTCGACCACGTCGTGGACGCCGTGGACCCGGGCGAGGAGCTGGACGTCCCGGCCGCGCTGCTGCGGCCGGACGGCCACGTGGTGTGGGTCGGCGACGACCAGCGGGAGCTGCGGGACCACCTGCCGCGGTGGTTCGGCGCCGCCGCCGGCTGAGCGGAACATCCGGGACGCCACATAGCTTGGTGTCATGTAGCTTGACACCAAGCTATTGAGGAGGACGTCATGGCCGCCGTCGACACCCTGTTCCTGTTCCTGGCCCCGGAGACCGGGCCCGCCGGGCGGCGCGTGGAGCGCACCACCGCGGCGGGCCCCATCGCGCTCGTCTGGGTGCCGGACGCGACGCGGCCGCGCGGGTGGCCGGCGAGCAGGCCGCCGCCGGGCTGCGCCTGCTGGAGCTGTACCGCGGGTTCGGGCTGGCGGCGGCGGCCCGGGTGGCCGAGGCCGTGGCCGGCCGCGCACCGGTCGGGCTGTCCGCCCGCGCCGGCGGGGGCCGCGCGGGCCGGTCGGTCACGATCTTCGGCGACGACGTCGCCACCGAGCCGGTGGTCGTCGAGCACGGCGCCACGAGCACCACCGTGGTCGGCGTGCCCGACGACGCCGCCGCGGTGCGCGCCGCCGAGGACGCGGTCGCCGCCGGTGCGGACACCGTGGAGATCTGCGGCGGGAAGCCGCTCGCCACCGCCGCCCTGGTCGAGGCGGCCGTCGGCGACCGCGCGACGGTCACGCTCGTGGGCTGGCCGTTCGACTCGCTGGAGGGCGCCGCCGGGTACAAGGCGGCCTACGCCGAGGCGCACTGACCCTTCGGGGGTCGGCGCGCGTCAGACGTCCAGCGGCGCGAGCAGCGCCCGCAGCAGCGCGGCGGCCTGCTCGCGCTGCCGGGCGCCGAGCGGGGCGAGCACCGACTCGTCGACGGCGAGCACCCGCGTCACGGCCGTCTCGGTGACCGCACGTCCGCCGGAGGTGAGGTGCACCCGCACGGCCCGGCGGTCGTGCGGGTCCGCGCTGCGTTCGACGAGGCCGGCCCGGGCGAGCCGGTCCAGGCGGGCCGTCATGGCCCCGGACGTGATCAGCGCCGAGCGGGCGAGGTCGCGCGGGTGGGTGCCCTCGGCGTCGTCGAGCCGGTAGAGGGTGCTGAGCACGTCGAAGTCGCTGTAGCTCAGCGCGAGCGGGCGCAGCGTCTCGCCGATCGCCGACTCGACCAGCTCGGCCAGGCGCAGCACGCGGCCCACGACCTCGAGCGCGCTCACGTCGAGGTCCGGGTCGCGGCGACCCCACAGGGCGACCATCCGGTCGACGGCGTCGTGCTCGTCCGGCACGCCCGGACAGTAGCGGTAGCCGGCGCCGCTCAGGGCCGAACCGCGGAGTCGGCCGGCGCCCCGTAGATCGCGGTGAGGTTCGCGAAGTCGACGGCGTCGGGCATCGGGTCGGTGTTGTCGTCGGTCACCGCGTTCATCACCGAGCCGCGGTCGTTGCGGTGCACCAGGCCCAGCGCGTGCCCCATCTCGTGCACCACGGTGGCCAGCGCACCGTTGTCGGACTCCCGGTCGAGCACGTCGGTGTAGAGCCGGATCGTGTTGCCGTAGCGGACGCCGCCCCGGTCCCGGCCCTGGGACTCGCCGTCGGTGCTGCCCCCGCGCCCGCGTCTCGACTCCGCCGCGACGACCTCCGAGCAGCGTTCGCCCTCCGGGCACTCCGCCACCGCGACGGCCTGCAGGCACGGGCTGTGCGACCAGAGGCCGGCGCCCTGCCCGACGAACCCCGCGTACCGGGCCGGGAGCCCGCCGGTGGCGAAGTAGACGGTGAACTCCTGCCCCGGCTCGTGCTCCCACGCGGCCTCCGGGCTGTCGTCGACGTCGACGTCCTGCTGCTCGGCGCCCGGCTCGGCCACGCACTCGCCGCTGACCGGGGCCTGCGGCCCGCGCCCGACCACCACCAGGAACACGGCGACGACGGCCACGGCGAACACCACCCCCGCCCCGGCGGCCCAGCCGCGGCGACGGCGGCCACCGGCCGGGGGACCCGCGTCCGGCGTCACGCGCCCGGCCCCGGGTCCCGCAGCTCCCGCGCCGGGTTGCCGCGGTAGCGCGCGCGGGCCGGGACCTCCTCGCCCTTCATGAGGAAGGAGTCCGCGTCGAGCACCGCGCCCTCGCGCATCGTGACGCCGTAGTGCACGAAGGCGCTCGTGCCGAGCGTGCAGCCCGGGCCGATCGTGATGTGGTCGGACTTGAACGTGCCGTCCTCCAGGGAATGCGCCTGGATCGTGCTCCCCGCGTTGAGCGCGACGTTGCTCCCGATCGTGACCAGCGTCTTCTCCGGAATGGCGCAGCGTCGTCGAACACCTTGTGCCCGATCCGCACGCCCAGCGCCCGCCACACCAGGTTCTTCATGGGGGTGCCGTTGAACAGCGCCAGGTACCGCCCACCGCTCATCTTCCAGTACCTCTCGTGCCGCCAGAACGCCCTGTCGTAGATGGAACAGAACTGCGGACGCAGGCGCGGAAGCCGGTGACGGCGCGTTCGAGCAACACCAGGAGCGCGACGCCGAACACGAGCGACCCGAGCGTCCACGCCGCGACGGCCAGGAACCCGAGGCCGTCGAGGTGGTCGAGCACGAACAGGCCGAGCACGGCGACGGCGTACAGGTTCACGAGGATCGCGAGCAGGAAGATGCCCGCGGTGACGCCGTTGTGCCGGTTCTTGGCCCGCAGCCGGCGCAGCCGCACGTCCTCCGCCTTGAGGTGGTCGAACGCGCGGTCCCGCTCCACGGAGCGGGGGATCTCGAAGCTCGGCGAGCCCAGCAGCCCGACGCCCTCGCGCACCTCGCCGTCCAGCGGGACCCGCACCTTCGTGCCGAGCAGGCAGTCCGCGCCCGTCCGGCCGCCCGCCGGGTAGGCGATGTTGTTGCCGAGGAAACACCCGGCGCCCAGTGCGGTGCGGCGGATCCGGAACGACGTGCTGGAGAACTCCGCGTTCATCATCGAGAGCCCGTCGGAAACCATCGTGCCGCTGCCCACCACGCTCAGGAACGGCGTCTCGTGCCGCACCTCGACCCCGAAGTTCGACCCGCTCTGCACGACGGGCGTGCCGAGGTCGTACCCGAGCAACCGCAGGAAATGCACGATCGCCGAGCTGTCCCCGAACAGGAACGTGTAGAAGCGGGAGTTGGTCGCGCGGGCGAGCGTGCGCTGCGCCCAGTACCGGAACCCGTAGAGGGGGTAGACGGTGTCGGGCCGCACGCAGCGCGCGAGCACGCGGGACACGACGGCGATGGCCACCACCCCGAACAGCAGCCCGCCGACGGCCACCACAACCGTGTCGAGCAGCACCGCCACGAAGAACGCCCACGTGGCCGTGACCTCGTTGCCGGCCGCCCGCACCTCCACGACGAGCGGGAAACTCGCGAGCAGCGGCAGCAGCACCAGCCCGGCCGGCACGTAGAGCAGCACCACGCTCAGCACCTGCGTCGCCGCGAAGAGGAACCGCCGCAGCCGCCCGCAGCGGGCCGGCCCGACGGCCCGGTGGTCGACGCCGACCGGCTCGGCGGGCGACCCGGCCCAGCGCTCGCCGGCCGGCACGGCCTGCCCGGTGTGGACGGACGAGGCGTGCCCGAGCTGGGACCCGTCGGCCATCGAGGTGCCGATGTCGAGCACGGTCTGCTCGCTGACGAACACGTCCGACCCGAGCGTCACCGGGCCCGTCCGGATCCGGCCCGCGACCGCCCGGTACCCGTTGAAGAACGCGTCCTTGCGGATGACGGTGTCGTCGCCGATCGACAGCAGGTCGGTGCAGACCGGCACGTTGCGCGAGAGGATCACGACGTTGCGGCCGATGCGCGCGCCGAGCGCGCGCAGGTAGACGTTGTAGAGCGGGGAGCCGACGAACAGCGCCATCGGGTTCGCCCGCACGAGCACCTTCACGGTCCAGAACCGCAGGTACCGCAGTCCCCACAGCGGGAACTCGCGCTCCTTCCACCGGCCGACGAGCAGCCACTTCGCGATGACCGGCAGCACCGACAGCACCACGAGCCCGCCCGCGGCGACGACGACCGCACGCAGCCACTCCTCGACGAGGCCGGTCGCCACGGCGAGCCACTGCAGGCCGGTGCCCAGCACCACCGACATCAGGCACGTGTAGGCCACGAACACGAGCAGCTGCGCCGCGCCGCACGCCACGTACGGCAGCGTCCGGACCGGGCGCACCTCCTCGGCCCGGACGGGAGCCCGGACGGGAGCCCGGTCCGGGCCGCCGGTGCCGGCGGCGGCCAGCCGCTCGACCGTCGGGTTCAGGTAGAGGTCCTTCATCGACGGCGGCGGCAGCGCGGTCCGTTCGCGCACCCGGGCGGCGAAGCGCGCGAGCACCAGCGAGTTCGCGCCGAGGTCGGCGAAGAAGTCGCCGGCGACCGACACCCGCTCCACGCCCAGTGTCTCGGCGAGCAGGCCGGCCAGCACCTCCTCGTCGGCCGTGGCCGGCGCCAGGAACCCGTGGTCCGCGGCGGCGCGGCGGGCCGGCGGCGGCAGCCGCTTGCGGTCGGCCTTGTCGCTCGGCGTCATCGGGATGACGGGCAGGTGCTCCAGGTAGGCCGGCACCATGTACGGCGGCAGCCGGTCGCGCAGCAGCGCGAGCACGTCCGCGGAGTCGACCTCGCCGGTGTCGTGGCGCAGGCTGTAGTAGCCCACCAGCTCGACGGCGCCCGGCGTCGGCTCGAACGTGTCGACGACGGCCTGCGCCACGCCCGGCACCTGCAGGAGCACCGACTCGATCTCGGTCAGCTCGATCCGGTAGCCGCGGATCTTGACCTGCAGGTCGATGCGGCCCATGTACTCCAGCTCGCCGTCGGCGTTCACGCGGCCGAGGTCGCCGGTGCGGTAGATCCGCCCCGACGGGTTCCCCGGCAGGCCCAGGAAGTCGGGCACGAACGCCTTCGCGTTGAGGTCGTCGCGGCCCACGTACCCCGCCGCCAGCCCGACCCCGGCGATGCCGATCTCCCCCACCTGCCCGAACGGCAGCGCCCGGCCGGGGTCGGCCGGGTCCAGGACCACCACGGAGTAGGTGGGCAGCGGCACCCCGATCGTCACGGCCCGGTCCGGGCGGACGGGCGTCCACGTCGCGGTCACCGTGGCCTCGGTGGGCCCGTACACGTTGAGGAACCGCCGGCCCTCCCGGTGCCAGCGCACGATCAGGTCGTGCGGGCACGCCTCCCCCGAGACCAGCAGGAACCGCAGGTCGGGCAGCTCCTCCTCCAGCGTCGCGAGCAGCGTCGGCACGCAGCACATCGCGGTGACGCGGTGCGCGGTGAGGTACTCGTGCAGCTCCAGTCCCAGCAGGGCGCCGGGCGGTTTCGGGACGAGCGTGGCGCCGACCAGCCACGGCACCCAGATCTCCTCCACCGAGAAGTCGAACGCGATCGTCAGCCCCTGGTAGACGCGGTCGTCCTCGCGGATCCCGTACATCTGCGCGGCCACCCGCACGAAGTTGCAGATGCTCGCGTGCCGCACCGCGACGCCCTTCGGCCGGCCCGTCGACCCGGACGTGTAGATGACGTAGGCCAGGTCGTGACCGGCTCGCCGCGCTCCGCCGACCGCAGGCGGCTCCCGTCCAGCGCCGCGATCCGGTCGGCGGCCTCGTCGACGCACACGACCCGCGCGCCGACGTCGCCGAGCGTGCGCTCCAGGTGCCGCAGCGAGAGCACCGTGCCCACCCCGGAGTCCGCGACGATGAACGCGATCCGGTCCGTCGGGTACGCCGGGTCGAGCGGGACGTAGGCGGCGCCGGCCTTGAGCACCGCCAGCATCCCGACGTAGGCGTGCACGGCCTCGTCGACGAGCAGCGCGACGCGCTGGCCGGGGCCGACCCCGATGCGGCGCAGGTACCGGGCCAGCCGGTTCGCCCGGGCGTCCAGCTGCGGGTAGGTCAACGCCGCGCCGGCCCCGTCCACCGCGAGCTCGTCGGCCCGGCCGTCCGCGCGCTTGCGCGCGCAGCGCGCCTCGAACAGCTCCTCCAGCCGCTCCCCCGGCCGCCACCGGATCCCGCGGCCCGGCTCCGGGCTCGTCAGCACGACGTTCTGCGCCGTCGCGGCGGGCCGGTCGGGCGCGGGCCGCTCACCAGGTCGTTCGTGAGACATGCTGGAGCCCCGTGTCGGCGAGGTCGCGGCCGAGATGGAGCCCGAACTCGGCGTGCAGCAGCCGCACGACCCGGTGCACCTCCGTGGCCGGGACGTGGAAGCACACCCGGTTCGGCGCGCTCGTGACCAGCCGGGGCTCGATGCCGGCGGCCTCCAGCACGAGCAGCGCGCGGGCCGTCAGCTCGGGGTGTCTGCCGATGCCGGCGCCGACCGCGCTCACCGAGCCGAGGTGGTCCTCGACCGCCATCGGCAGCCCGGCCGCCGAGAGCGCGGCGACGACCTCCGGCTCCTCCGCACCCGGCGCGGTGAAGTGCGTGCGGGCGCCGTGGCGCACGATGTCGCCGATCTCCGTGCTGCGTTCGGCCAGCGCCGCGGCGACCAGCGCGGGCGAGGCACCACCCGCGGTGTACAGGCTCTCCCGCTCGCGATGGGCCACCCCCGTGACCTCGTTCGCCTCGAACACGTTCTCCTCCTGCAACCACGTCCCCGTCGCGGTCGTGAAGCTCGACCGCACGTGGATGTCCACGTCGTGCACCATCGCGAGCTCCACGGCGCGCGGCTGGAGCACCGCCGCGCCCGCGGCCGCGAGCTGGAGCATCTCCTCGCGGCTCACCACCACGAGCCGGCGCGCGTCCGGGACGACCCGCGGGTCCGCGGTGAACACCCCGGGCACGTCGGTGAAGACCTCGCACTCGGGCAGCCGCAGCGCCGCCGCGATCGCCACGGCCGTCGCGTCGGAGCCGCCGCGCCCGAGCGTCGTGACGTCACCCGCGGCGGACACCCCCTGGTAGCCGGTGACGATGACGATCGCCCCGGTGTCGAGCACCTCCCGGATCCGGTGCGGGTCGACGTCGCGCAGCAGCGCGCAGCCGTGCCGGTCGTCGGTGAGCACCCGGGCCTGCGCCCCGGTGAGCGAGACCGCTTGCGCCCCCAGGTCGTGCACGGCCAGCGCCGCCAGCGCGCACGAGATGTTCTCCCCGACCGAGAGCAGCGCGTCCAGCTCCCGCAGCTGCGGCCGCGCGGCCATCGCGTAGGCCATCCTGTTGAGCTCGTCGGTGGAACGGCCCATCGCCGACAGCACGGTCACGAGCCGGTGCCCGGCGCGGTGCGCGGCGACCATGCGCTCGGCCACGGCGCGCACGCGGTCCGGATCGGCCACCGAGGTGCCGCCGAACTTCCACACGAGGTCGGGCGGCCGGCCCATCATCGGTCCCCGGCCGCGCAGCGCCGGACCGCGCGGACGAGGATCTCGCACGCCGCGTCGACGACCCCGGCGCTCACGTTGAGCGGCGGCAGCAGCCGCACGACGCAGTCGTCCCGGCCGCCCAGCTCGACGATCAGGCCGGCGGCCAGCGCCGCGGCCTGCACCCGCGCCGCCAGCGCGCCCGCCGGCCGTCCGGTGTCCGGGTCGGCCAGCTCGATCCCCCACATGAGGCCGCGGCCCCGCACGTCGTGCACCCACGGGTGCCGCCGCAGCACACCGAGCCGGTCCCCGACCTGCGCCCCCCGCTCCCGGACGTTGCGCAGCACCCCGTCGCGGCGCACGATCCGGACCGCCGCCACGCCCGCGGCGAAGGCCAGCTGGTTGCCGCGGAACGTCCCGGTGTGGCGCCGGGGCCCAGGTGTCCAGCCGCTCGTCGTAGAGGATGATCGCGACCGGCAGTCCGATCCCGCTCAGCGCCTTGGACGCCACGATCACGTCGGGCTCGATGTCGTACTGCTCGAACGCGAACCACGTGCCGGTGCGCCCGCAGCCGGTCTGCACCTCGTCGACGACGAGCGGGACGTCCAGCTCGCGGGTCAGCGCGCGCACCCGGCGCACGAAGTCCGGGTCGGCCGGGACCACCCCGCCCTCACCCTGGACCATCTCCAGGATCACCGCGGCCGGCCGCGGGACGCCCCCGTTGGGGTCGTGCAGCGACCGTTCGAGGAACTCCACGCAGTTGGTCCGGCAGGTGGCGCGGACGAGGCCCAGCGGGCAGTCCGGGCAGTTCGAGTACGGGAAGAAGTGCACCCCCGGCACGCCGTCGGCCACCGGGGTCTTGGTCGCGACCACCCCCGTGAGGGCCATCCCCAGGTGCGTCGTGCCGTGGAACCCGCCCTGGAACGACACGACGTCGGCCCGCCCGGTCGCCGTCTTGCAGAGCTTGATCGCGGCGTCGACGGCGTTCGCGCCGGTCGGGCCGCAGAAGTGCACCCGGGTGCGCTCCCGCATCGTGGGCGGCAGCATCGACAGCTGCGCGTCGGTGAAGGCGTCCTTCGCCGGCGTGGGCAGGTCCAGCCCGTGGGAGAACCGGCCCAGCTGGTCGGTCACGGCCCGCACGAGCTCGGGATGGTTGTGCCCCAGCGAGACGACCCCGGCCCCGGTCAGGAAGTCGATGAAGACGTTCCCGTCCAGGTCGCGGACGAAGCTGCCGGCCGCGACGTCGACCGCGATCGGGATGTGCCGGGGGTAGACCCGCGCGTGGACTCCCGCTGCGCCTGGCGTTCCAGCAGCTCCGCCGACCGCGGGCCGGGCACCTCACCGACGACGTGTGGTCGCGTCAGCGCGTCGAGATGGTCGAGCATGGTCATCGGTGCGTACCTCCCTCTGCGAACCGGTGGGCGCCACATCGGTACGGCGTCCGTAGGTGCAAGAGGCAGGGATGTTCGTTGTCTCGGCGGTGTCCGTTTCGACCCGTCCCCCGCCCGGTGGAGTCCGCGCCGCGGGCCAGGGTGATTCGCAGCGCAACTACACCGGAAGGGGCGCATCCGCACTCCGTTCGAGTGAGGAATGCCCGTCGTGCGGGGTGCCCGCAATCGAGGAGCCGCCGCACCGGCGCCCGCGCGACACGCCGTGCCGACCGGACCGGGCCGGCGGGCAGGACCAACCGATCGGACGACGCGACGATCACGAGGTCACCCGTCCTTCCGAGGACGGCCGACCACGCTCGTACGAGCCCTGTCAGGTCCAGCCCGGGCCGCCGGTCCCGGCCCCGTCAGCCCAGCGCGCCGCCGGCGACCCCGTCAGCGCAGGGAGCGCGCCGCCGCGACGAGGTTGTGCAGCGCGGCGACGGTCTCCGGCTCGCCGCGGGTCTTGAGGCCGCAGTCGGGGTTGACCCACAGCCGGTCCCGCTCGACCCACTTCCCGGCGAGCGTGACCAGCTCGGCGATCTCGGCGGTGTCCGGCACCTGCGGGGAGTGCACGTCGTAGACGCCGGGGCCGAGGGCGCGGTGCACGCCCGGACCGAGGTCGGCGAGCACCTCCATCCTGGAGCGGGCCGCCTCCACCGTGGTGACGTCGGCGTCCAGCGCGTCGATCGCGTCGACGACGTCGCGGAACTCCGAGTAGCACAGGTGCGTGTGCACCTGGGTGGAGTCCGCCACCCCGCCCGTGACCAGCCGGAACGAGTCCACGGCCCACGCCAGGTAGGCCGAGCGGTCCGCCACCCGCAGCGGCAGCAGCTCGCGCAGCGCCGGCTCGTCGACCTGCACGATGCGCAGCCCGGCCGCCTCCAGGTCGTGCACCTCGTCGCGCAGCGCCAGCCCGACCTGGCGGGCCGTCTCGCCGAGCGGCTGGTCGGTGCGCACGAACGACCAGGCCAGGATCGTCACCGGGCCGGTCAGCATCGCCTTGACCGGGCGGTCGGAGAGCGACTGCGCGTAGGTCGACCAGCCGACCGTGATCGGCTCGGGCCGGGAGACGTCGCCGTGCAGGATCGGCGGCCGGACGCAGCGGGTGCCGTAGGACTGGACCCAGCCCAGCTCCGTGGTGGCGAAGCGTCGAGGTGCTCGGCGAAGTACTGCACCATGTCGTTGCGCTCGGGCTCGCCGTGCACCAGCACGTCCAGCCCGATCTCCTCCTGCAGCCGCACCACCCGCTCGATCTCGGCGCGCATCCGGCGGGTGTACTCGGCGTCGTCGAGGCGTCCGGCGCGGTGCGCCGCCCGGTCCGTCCGGATCGCCGCGGTCTGCGGGAACGAGCCGATCGTCGTGGTCGGCAGGGCCGGCAGCTGGAGGTGCCGCCGCTGGGCGGCGACCCGGTCGGCCGCCGTGCCGCGGCGGTAGTGATCCGGCCCGAGCGCGTCCAGCCGGGCCCGGACGCGGTCGTCGCGCCGCCCCTGCGTCCCGCTGCCGGCCCCGGTCAGCTCCGGGACGGCGGCCCGGCCCTCGTGCAGCGCCCGCGAGAGCAGCACGACCTCGGCGACCTTCTGCCGGGCGAACGCGAGCCGTTCCCGCAGGTCGGGGTCGAGGGCCGGCTCGGCGTCGAGGTCGTAGGGCACGTGCAGCAGCGAGCAGGACGTCGCGATCTCCACGCGTCCGGCCGACCCGAGCAGGGTGGCGGCACGGGCGAGCGCGGTGTCGGGGTCGGTGCGCCACACGTTGCCGCCCGTCGACCACCCCCGCGAGCACCGTCTTCTCGCGCAGTCCGGGCAGCGCCGCCGCGGCGTCGGCGTCGGCGGCGCCGTAGACGAGGTCGAGCGCGATGGCCTCGACCGGGCTGTCGGCGAGCACCGGCAGCGCCGGGCCGAGCTGCCCGAAGTAGCCCGCGACCAGCAGCGCGGGCCGGTCGGGCGCGCCGCCGAGCCGCGCGTACGCCCGGCGCAGCGCGGCCAGCTCGGCCGGCGTCCGGTCGGCGACGAACGCGGGTTCGTCCAGCTGCACCCACTCGGCACCCGCCGCGCGCAGCTCGGCCAGCAGCTCCGCATACACGTCGAGCAGGGGTCGAGCAGGTCGAGGGGGGCGAACCGGCGGGCGCGCCCGTGGCGGGCTTGGCCAGCAGCAGGAAGGTCACCGGCCCGACCAGCACGGGACGCGTCCGGATGCCGAGCGCGAGCGCCTCGGCGAACTCCTCGACCGGCTTGCGGTCGGTCAGCGCGAACCGGGTGCGGGACCCAAGCTCCCGGCACCAGGTAGTGGTAGTTGGTGTCGAAGAACTTGGTCAGCTCCAGCGCGGGCACGCCGTCGCGCCCGCGGGCCATCGCGAACATCTCGTCCAGCGGGTCCAGCCCGAGCGCGCTGAACCGCTCCGGCACCGCCCCGACGATCCGGGACGCGTCGAGCACCTGGTCGTAGAACGAGAACGTGTCCGACGGCACCGAACCGAGCCCGGCCGCGGCCAGCTCCTGCCACGTGTCGCGGCGCAGGCCCGCGGCCACGTCCTGCAGGTCGGCCGCGCCGGTCGCGCCCGCCCAGTAGCGCTCGACGGCGCGCTTGAGCTCTCGGCGCGGCCCGATACGCGGGTAGCCGAGGACGGTCGGCCCCAGCGGGGGGATCTCTGGCACTGCTCTCTCCTCGCGAGCGGTTCCGAACCGCGACCGCCGGGCGGAGCGCACCGACCCGACGCCCCAGCGGGCGTCCGGCTCGGCCCGGCCCACCCACGAGCCGCGGATCCACGCACGCCGGCGGCGTGCGTGCCGATGGCAGGTCTTCGGACTCGCGGGCACGCACCCTCCCGGATGCACCTACCGGCCGTCGCTTCCCAGGTCGGCCGACCCAGTGCGTATGACGGCTGTCGTTCCCGCTCACCGCTGCGGGGCAGTCCCGGACTCGCACCGGGTTCCCTCTTGCCTCGGTCCGGCGCGCCTCGCGGCGTGCGGACCGAACCACCAGCACGCCCGACTCTAGTGCTCCGACCACAAGAACGACCCCTCTGATCTGTGCTCGAACACAAGTCGGCCGGGCCGAGGCCGCCGTCACCCGGTCGGGTGGTGCGCCGGGCGGCCCGTACGGCAGCATCCGGGTGCGGGCCTCGCCGGTCCCGCCCGCGGACGGCCCGCGGCTGGCTGGGAGGGACGGCTGTGGGCGTGGAGATCGTCGCCGTGCTCGCCGCGCTGGGCGTCGTCGGCTACTTCGTCGTCGCGCGACCGCGGGCCCGCAAGGCCCGGCTGCGCGCCGGGCTCGACGCGCTGGCCCCGCTGCTGGCGGCGCCCGTGGTGGACACCGGCCGGCTCACGAGCACGCCGGCGACCGGCCACCTGCACCTGCGCGGCGGCTACCACGGCTTCCACGTCGAAGCGTGGCCCGAGAGGGCGGACCCGGGCCCGCCGGGCAACGAGTCGTCGATCCCCGTGGACCAGTTCGTCGTCCGGATCGTCGGCGCGCACGGCGGCCGGCCCTGGAACTGCCAGCGGCGGCGGGTCAGCCTCAACCCGTTCGCCGAGGACGAGTACGTGCTCGTCACCACGCTCGACGCGGAGCAGTTCCTCACGGGGACGTTCGGCAACTTCCTGGGCCTGCCCGCGCCGGACCCGCAGCTGGAGCACCGGCTGCGCGCCGCCGGCCTCGTCGGCGCCGTCGCGAGCCTCGGGCACGGCAACCGCAGCTACCTCCCGCACGTGCGGTTCGTGCCGCCGATCGACGCCATGCGCGGCCTCCGGCCGCCGAGCACGAGCTGGCTGGAGTGCCGCGTGCAGGTGGAGCAGGGCGGGGTGCCCGGCGCCGAGCGCTTCCGGCAACTGCTGGACTGCATGGTGCACGTCGTGCACGTCAACGCGCGGGAGAACCCGGCCGCCTGAACGTCAGGCGCCGGCCGGCCCGTCGGCGGGCGGCGGCCGGTCGGCGAGGAACGCGTTGATCCACCGGTTGCGCGGGTCGACGTCCACCAGCAGGGCCTTGGCCAGCAGCGTCAGCGGGATCGCCAGCAGCGCGCCGAGCACGCCGAGCACCCAGCCCCAGAACACGACGGAGAGGAAGGTGATCGTGATCGACAGCCCGACCGCCTCCCCGACGAACCGGGGCTGCACGAACGTCTGCAGCACCACGTTGATCACGGCGAACGAGCCGATCACCGCGAGCATCAGCTCCGGGCCGCCGTCGAGCAGCGCGAGCAGCGCGGGCGGGGCCATCGCGATGATGAAACCGATGCTGGGGATGTAGTTGGCGATCAGCGCCACCAGCCCGAAGACGAACGGCAGCGGCACCCCGAGCACCGTCAGCACGATGACGTCCAGCACCGCGATGATCAGCCCGAAGATCGTGTACACGAGGACGAACCGGCGGGTGCCGTCCGCGAACGAGCGCAGCCCGGCCACGACGCCGGGGCGGCTCGCCTCGATCGACCGCAGCCGCTCGGGGACCGAGCCCGAGTCGACGGCCATGAACAGCAACACCGTGAGGATCAGCGCCAGCACCGACACCGTGCCGGCGAGCTGGCCCAGCAGCCCCTGCAGGAAGCCGATGACGCTCCCGAGGTTGATCTGGCCCAGCGCCGACGCGATCTGCGCCGAGTCGACGCCGATGGCCGCGAGCGCGCCGTAGGCGCTGGTCACCAGCGCGTCCAGCTGGGCCGCGTACGTCGGCAGGAGCCCGGCGAGCTGGGCCACCGCGTAGGCCAGCGCCGCGACGAAGGCGAGCAGGATCGCGTACGAGGCGACCACCACGACCACCACCCCGAGCCCGCCCGGCATCCCGCGCCGGCGCAGCACCGGCACCAGCGGCGCGACGGTCAGCACCAGCACCAGACCGAGGAAGATCGGGGCGACCACGCCGCCCGACACCCGCAGCCCGGCCACCACCACGACCAGCGACGCGAGGCCGAGCAGCGGCGCCGCCCGCACGGCCGGGACGCCGCGCGGCCCGGTCCCGTCGGCCGCCGGCGCCGGCTCGGGCCGGCCGGGCCGGTCGGGTTCCGGCTCGGCGGGCTGCGACTCCGCATCGTCCACGGCGTGATCCTCGCAGCCCGAGCCCCGCAACACGCCCGGAAAGCCACATTCAGGACCGCAGGCGCCTGAATGTGGCATTCCCGGCGTTCGAGGACGCGTCGGCGGCGGGCGAAGTGGAAGGGGGACCTCCGTCACACCTCCGGTGCGGGGTGTGATCGAATCACGCGGTCACAGCCGGTACCTGGACGATCACCCCACCCCGCACGTCCTCCCCAGCCGGGTGAGGTCGTCGTCCCGCGGCCGAAGAACTTGGGGGGCGATGAGAGTGCGGTGCCTGCAGGAGCGGTCGTGGTGAGCGCGTCCCGGGCCTTCGCCGAGCTGGGCACGACGGAACGGCCGCCCGACCCGCAGCGGGTGATGGGCCGCGCCGTGGTGCTCGGCGGGAGCATGGCGGGGCTGCTGGCCGCCCGGGTGCTGAGCGACCACGCCGACGAGGTGCTCGTCGTCGAGCGCGACACGATCGAGCCGGCCGACGCGTTCACGGCGCGGCCGGGCGTGCCGCAGGGCGGGCACGTGCACGCGCTGCTCAACTCGGGGCAGCTGCAGCTGGAACGCTGGTTCCCCGGGTTCGCCGACGAGGCGGTCGCGGCCGGCGCGGTCGTGCCGCACGCCGACCTCGTCCAGCACTACGTCAACGGCACGCGGCGCCGCTACGCGAACGACCTCACGATCCGCGGCCGGGCCCTCTCGGCCACCCGGCCGTTCCTGGAAGGGCTCGTGCGCGCCCGGCTCGGGCAGGTGCCGAACGTGCGGATCCTGCACGGACGGGCGTCCGGCATCCGGATGAGCGGCGACCGGGTGACAGGTGTGGAGTACCACCCCGGCGACGCCCCCGACGGCGACGCCGTGACCGAGCCCGCCGACCTCGTGGTGGACGCGACCGGCCGCTCCAGCCGCCTCGGCGACTGGCTCACCGGCCACGGCTGGCCGGCCCCGCCGATGCGGCGGATGCCCATCAAACTCACCTACGCGACCGCGGTGTTCCGCCGCGACCCCGCGATCAGCGACGCCGACACCGTGTTCTCGCAGTACCTGCCCGGGCCCGGGCAGGTCGCCCGGATCGGCGGGATCGTCGCGGTCGAGGACGACCGCTGGCTCATGCTCGTGGCCGGGTACGACGACGACCGCCCGGCCCGCGACCGCGACGACTTCGCCACCCGGTGCCGGCGGGACTTCCCGGCGGTGTTCGGGGACGTCGCCGAGCGCGCCGAGATGCTCGGCGAGGTCATCACCTACCACCAGGCCGACAGCCGCCGCCGCGACTTCCACCTGCTCGACCGGCTGCCGGCCGGGCTGGTCGCGGCCGGCGACGCGATCGCGTCGTTCAACCCCGTGTACGGCCAGGGCATGACCTCGGCCACGCTGCACGCCTCGGCGCTGTCCGCGTACCTGCACGGCGCACCCCGCCTCGACGAGCCCGCGCGGGACTACTTCGCGGCCGTCCGGGTGGTGGTCGACGCCGCGTGGCAGACCTCGACCACCGCCGACCTCGGGCTCCCCCACGTCGACGGGCCCTACCCGCCCGGATACCGGCTCATCGCCGGCGCCGCGAACCTGATCTTCATGCGTCGGCCGACACAAGCCGCTCAACACGCGGCTGAGCATGGTCACCACCATGCTCGCGCACCCCAACTCGCTGGCCCGGCCGGACGTGCTGCTGCGCGCCGGGCTGGCCCGCCTTCGCCGCCGCCCCCCGGCCGGCTCGTGACCCGCACGTCGGGAGCCGCCGTCAAGCACCGCTGCCTGGAGGTCTCGTGCACCACACACTGAAAGCGGCCCTGGTCAGGCTGGCCGTCGTGCTCTGCACGGCCGGTCTCGTCGGCGTCACCGCGCCCGCCGTCGCCGGCGCGGCGGAGCAGGCCGGGCAGACCTGCCGGCGGGTCGACTTCACCGCCGTCAACGTCCCGCTGGTCGTCAGCACGCCGGCCCGGGTCTCGGGGGTGCTGTGCGCCGCCCCGGACGACAAGCTCGTGCAGCTGCTCGTGCCCGGCGCCACCTACAACAGCAGCTACTGGGACTTCCCGTACCAGCCGGACCGCTACTCCTACGTCCGCGCCATGCAGAAGGCGGGCATCGCGACGTTCCGGCTCGACCGGCTCAGCACCGGCGAGAGCGCCCGGCCGGCGTCACTGGAGATGTCGCTGCTGTCGCACGCCGCCGTGGTCCGCCAGCTCGTGCCGGCGCTGCGCAGCGGCAAGCTGGGGCAGGCGTTCCCGAAGGTCGTGATCGTCGGGCACAGCTACGGCACGCTGGTCACGTACGCCGCCGTCGGCGCGGACCCCAACCTGGTGGACGGCGTGATCGCCACCGGCGTCTCCCGCGGGCCCGACCTGCCCGGGCTGGTCGAGATCCTGCTGACGTTCACGCACCCGGCGTGGCTGGAGGGCGGCCGGTTCGCCGGGCTGGACCCGGGCTACCTGACCACCGTGCCCGGGCAGCGCGGGGACTTCTACTACCGGTCGGTCGACCCCAAGGTCGTCGAGGTCGACGAGGCCACCAAGGACATCCAGAGCGTCACGGACCTGGGCACGATCGCGCTCCCGCTGCTCAACACGGTGGCCTTCCGCAAGCCCGTGCTGAACGTCATGGGCGAGAACGACCTCGTGTTCTGCCAGCTCATCCCGTGCTCGTCGCCGCTGAGCCTGTGGAACGTCGAGCGGCTGCTGTTCCCGCAGGTCAGCAGCTACGAGAGCCTGGTCGTCAAGAGCACCGGGCACAACATCAACCTGCACCCCAACGCCCACGTGTTCTTCGACCGGGCGGTCGCCTGGACCCGCAGGAACTTCCCGGACGCCTGACCGGACAACCCTGCGCCGCGGCCGCCCGCCGCAGCGCAGGGTTCACACCGCGGAAACCTCCGTGTGACATTGCGGGCCGCATACTTCCCGCATCCTCCACGACGTTGATCCCTTCATCGGGACGGCACCGACCAGCCTCCCGCTCCCGTCCGGTCTCGCCTCGACCTGGTGGGCCCCGAAGCCACAGGTCGGCAACACCCACCCCGGCGCCACGGCACCGCTCGGCATGGTCTCGGCGTGCGCGTACTCGGGCGCTACCCGACCGGGTACGGGCGGTACGCGAAGAGCACCGAGGGCGTGCCGGAGGAGATGTTCGACGCGCTGCAGGCGTCGGGCTTCACGCACTTCCAGCAGTCCGGCACCGGCGCGATCCGCAAGTACTACAACTACGTCCGGGTCGCGCCCATGATCCAGCCCCTCGACGACCTGGGCGAGGCGTGGACCCTGCACGACGAGGTCGCCGAGCCGGGCTACTACGCCGCCACGCTCGACACCGGCATCCGGTGCGAGCTCACGGTCGGCGAGAAGGTCGCCGTGCACCGCTACACGTTCCCGGCGAGCAGCAGCGCGCGGCTGGTGCTCGACCTCTCGTGCGGCGGCCTGGCCATCGACCAGGGGCGGACGGTCCCGCTGCGGGCCCACGTCGAGAGCTTCGGGCTCGGGCGGGCGCAGGGCACGGTCGTGATGGAGGGGGTGCCGCTCTCGGTCTACCTCCAGGTGCACAGCCCGAACTGGCGCCAGATGCTCTGGTACGACCGGCGGCTCGTCGAGGGCGGCACGCGCCTGGACTTCGACAGCATCCGGCAGACCACGCTGCGGCCCTTCGGCCTGCTGTTCCGCGGCCGCGCGCTCGCCGGCGAGACCGTGGAGATCCGGCTCGGGTTCTCGCTGCGCGGCTGCGAGCAGGCCCGGGACAACCTGCTGCGGGAGTGCGGCGACGACGAGCCCTCGTTCGACGCGATCCGGGCCCGGACGGCGGCGTCGTGGGGCGACCACGTCGGCCGCGTCCGGGTGGAGGGCGGTACGCCCGCGCGCCGGACCGTGCTGTCGACGGCCATGTACCACTCGCTGATCAAGCCGTGCTTCGGCGACGACGAGAGCCCGTTCTGGCCGGCGTCGGGGCCGTTCGCGTTCGACGTCTGCACGATGTGGGACATCTACAAGACCCAGATCCCGCTGATGATGGCGATCACGCCGAACCGGGCACTGGACCTGCTGGAGTCGCTCATCCGGGTCAGCGAGGAGGAGGGCAACTTCCCGATCGGCTACCGGATGGCCCGCGGCGCGGACCGGTTCTTCCGGCAGGCCAGCGCGCTCGCGCACACCGCGCTCGCGGACGCGCACGCCGCCGGGATCGGCGACCTGGACTGGACGTGGGCGCTGGTGCACATGGAGGCGGACCTGCGCCGGCTCTACGGCGAGGACTTCTTCGAGTACGGCATCGCGTACCCGATCACGCACACGCTCGACCTGGCCTACGGGCACATGTGCACGGCGCGCATCGCCCGCGCGCTCGGCGACAAGCGGCTGGCCGACGACCTGGAGGCGCGCGGCCGGCTGTGGGTCAACGCGTTCGACCCGCGGACCGGCCTGCTGCGCGACTCGGAGTTCTACGAGGGCGGGAAGTGGAACTACTCCTTCCGGCTCCTGCACGACATGCGGGCGCGGATCGCGCTCGCCGGCGGCGACGACGCGTTCGTCGCGATGCTCGACTCCTTCTTCGGGTTCGGCGCCGAGCCCGTGCGACAGCCCGGCCTGCGGCCCTCGCCCGTCGAGATGGCCGAGGGCTTCGCGCTCAACCGGTTCGAGGGGCTGAACAACGAACCGGACATGGAGGCCCCGTGGGCCTACCATTACGCCGGCCGCCCGGACCGGACGGCCGAGATCGTGCACGCGGCCCTGACCTGGCAGTTCGGCACCGGCGCCGGCGGCCTTCCGGGCAACGACGACTCCGGCGGGCTCAGCTCGTGGTACGTCTGGGCCTCCTTGGGGCTCTTCCCCGTAGCGGGACAGAGCCTCTTCCTCATCAACACGCCCGCTTTCGCCCGAGCGGCGATCCGGGTTGCCGAGGGCGAGTTCGTCATCGAGACCACCGGCCACCGGGAGCACCCGATCGGCGCGGACGGCGTCGAGGAGACGCCACCCACCCAATACGTGCAGTCGGCGACGCTGAACGGACGGCCATGCGAATCGACCCACATCAGCGCCTCGGAGGTCCACCGGGGCGGAGTGCTGCACCTGGAGCTCGGTCCGGAGCCGTCGGACTGGGGACGCTCGAACCGGCCGCCGTCGCTGTCCGACGGCCTCCCGAGGGGAACACCGGCGTAGGCCGGCCGGAGCGCCGGCTCGTGATCGTCGTGCGGGCCGACCCGGTGATCTGCGGCCACTCCGGCGAGGCGCGCAACCTCGCCGAGGTGGCCCTGACCCGCGGTTTCGACGACGTGCGGCTGCTCACCTGGCCGATCCCGACGCTGCAGGCGGCCGGGCTGCCGCTGAAGCCGCTGGACCGGCTCCAGCCCTACAGCGCCGGGATCACCGTCGAACGGCCCGACGGCGTCGGCGACTACCGGGTGCCCGACGGCCGGTTCGTGGCCGGGCTCACCGGTCGCTCGTCGAGCTGCTCGCCGAGCCCGTGCCGACGACCTGCCTGTCGATGTACCTGGCGCCGCACGCGAACGTGGTGGCGGACGCCGTCGCCGTGGCCCGTGCGGCCGGGCTGCCCGCCCGGGCGCACACGATCGCCAAGGCGGTCGGCTCGGACGTCACCAACGTCATCCGCTCCAGCCTGCGCGAACAGCGGTTCGGCGCGGCCATCGCGCTGCTCACGACGTTCCTCGCGCACGACGAGGTCGTGGCGGTCTCGGAGTACACCCGGGAGCAGATCGTCGCGTCCGCCGAGACCGTCGACCGGCACTGCGGCACGCTGTTCGCCGAGCGGTGCCGGGCCCGGGTGACCGTCAGCTACCCGCCGATCGACACCGCCGCCTACGTCGACCTCGACCAGGCGGCGGTGGACGCCGAGCTGGCCCGCCGCGGCCTCGAACGCGACGGCTACGTGCTGTTCCTCTCGCGGGTGACGAAGGCGAAGGGCATCCACGACCTCGTGGCCGCGTACGCCGCGTCGAAGGCCCGGGAGCGGGTGAAGCTGGTCGTCGCGGGCACCGGCCCGGCGCTGGCGGAGATCCGCGAGCTGGCCGCGGGCGACCCCCGCGTCGTGTTCCTCACCGACGTCGACGACGACGAGAAGCCGCTGCTCATGCACGGGTGCGCGACGTACGCGCTGCCGACCAAGGAGGAGCCGGACTTCGTCGAGACGTTCGGGATCGCGCTGACGGAGAAGCTGCTCGCCGGCGGCGGCCCGGTGATCACGACGATCACCGGCGGCACCGGCGAGGCGGTCGGCGACGCGGCCGTCATCGTGCCGGCCGGGGACGTCGCAGCGCTCACGGCCGCGCTCGACCGCGTGGTGCTGGAGATGCCGGAGGCCGACCGGCGCGAGCTGGAGCGCCGGGGGCGGGAGCACGCGATGGCGTTCGACCGGGTGCGGGTGTTCGACGACCTGTTCCGGGAGAACGCAGAGGTCACGCCGCCCGCGTGAGCGCCCACCGAACCTGCGTGGTCAGTACGTGTAGCGGCGCACGGCCTCCGGGTGGATGACCAGGCGCACCTGCTCAGCGGCCAGGATCTCGGCGAGGTCCCGGGCCCGGACCGGGTCGTCGAGGTCCCAGTAGCGGGCGGCGAGGCGGGCACACAGGTCGTGCGCCCCGTCGGGCTCCACCGTGGTGCGGCCGGTGACCGACACCCAGCGCTCGCGCTCCCCCACCGGGGCCGCGACGACGAGCGAGGCGCGGGGGTCGCGGCTCAGCTGCCGCACCTTCAGCGTGTCCGGGCCCGTGAACAGCTGGACCGCGCCCTCGGCGGTGGCCTCGAACCACACCGGACGGGGCTGCGGCGGGAGCGGCCCGGCGGCCACGGACAGGAACCCGTGCAGGGGGCGGCGGAGGAGCTCGAGGTCCGCGGCGGTCAGCGAGCTGCTGTTGCTCATGACCCCGATCGAACGCGACCGGCGCGGACGGCGCACGCCGGACGGGCGACGGCCAGGCTCACGGGGAGGTTCGGCCGGACGAACCCGCGCTCGTCCAAGCGCATCGCCGCTCAGCTGCGTCCGGACGGCCCGTCGGCCGGGCCGGGTCCGGCCAGCCGGTGCAGCAGCACGTCCGCCTGGCGGGTCGGGCCCGTCACGACCGTGCGCCAGCGGGTCCGCGCGGCCGCGAGGAACTCCCCGGTGAGCGGCCGGCGCGGGTCGGTGATCCACACCGCACCGTGCTCGCCGACCAGCCGGGGCAGCAGGTCGAGCATCTCGTCGACGTTGCGCTGCCCGTAGAGCACGTCCGACGCGAGCACCAGCCGCCACGCGCCCGGGCCACCATCCGCTCCGGGTCGTCCCACGAGCACACAGCCGTCTCGACCGCGACGCCGTTCTGCTCGGCGTTCACCGCGGCGAACGTGACGGCATCGGCGGCCCGGTCGGTGGCCAGCACCCGCGCGCCCCGGGACGCGGCCGCGATCGCCGGGAGGCCGAGCCCGCAGCCCAGCTCCAGCACGGCGGCGCCGGTCCAGTCCCGGCCGGACACCGCGTACGCCAGCTCGACGGCGCTGGGCCACAGCTCCGCCCAGTACGGCGGGTAGGCCTGGTCGGCTGCGACGTCCTCCTCGTACAGGAGCGCGGCGGCGTCCCGTGGCCGGACGAACCGGATCTCCCCGTGCCGCAGTGCGACGGAGCCCGCCACGAGGTCGAGCCGCGGGTCGGTCTCCGAGCCGGTCATCCGGCCGAGTCTGCCCTACCCGCGGGTGAGCCGGATCACGTCCCCGCCCGGCCCGGCTACGTGGTGGGCCGGCAGAGCACCGGGTTGGCGAGCTCGGTGCACGGAAGCAGGCCGTGCGCGCGCACGACGTCCTGGCCGACCTCGGCCGTCAGGTAGCGCAGGAAGCTCGCGGTCAGCGACATGGCGGCCGGCTGCGCGTACGTGTACGCGTACTCGGTCTGCCAGAACGGGTAGGCGCCCTGCACGGCCGCCTCGACCGTGGCGTCCTGGCCGCTGATCCGGACGGCCACCACGTCCGTCCGCTCGGCCGCGGCGCGAGCTCGCTGTAGCCCAGCGCGCCCGGGACCACCCGGACGGTGTCCAGCAGCTCGGTGGTGGACGAGCGCTCGCAGCGGATCACGTCGACCGGCGCGCCCGGGTCGGGGTTGACGCAGTCGTCGGAGTTCGTGCCGGGCTCGCGCTGGCCGGCGAGCACCTGCCCCTGGAACGTCCGGCGCGTGCCCGAGTCCGGCTCGCGGCTGACCAGCCGGACCGGGACGTCGGCGCCGCCGACCTCGCTCCACCGGGTGACCTCGCCCGCGTAGATCCGCCGGATCTGGTCGAGCGAGAGGTCGAGCACGCCGGCGTCGCGGTTGGCGACCACCGTGAACAGCGAGAACGCGGCCGGCCGCGGGAGCAGCTGCGGGAGCCCGTCGGGCTTGGGCCCGTCGGAGAACGCCAGCATGCTCGGGTCCCCGCCGGCCTGCACGCCGCGCTCGTCCAGCAGGCGCAGGCCCTCGGCGCTGCCGCTGAGCTCGAACGCGAACGACGCGCCGGGGCAGCTGCGCCGGTAGGTGTCCGCGGTCTCCCGGACGACCGGCTCGAACGCCGTCGACCCGACGAGCGTGATCTGCCCCGCCACGCAGTCGATGGGCGCCGGGGCGAAGAAGACCGAACGCCCGACCTCGACCACGGTCACCGCGAGCACGCAGATCATCACGGCCATGATCCAGGAGATCCCGGTGCGGGAGCGGGTGACCCGGATGCCGCCGTTGCCGACGCCGCCCTTGATGCCGCCCACCACCCGGGGCGTCTCGAACGCGCCGGCGCGCCGGCCGGGGCGGGGTCGGCGCGTTCGAGCAGCGCGAGGATCTTGAAGTGCGCGCCCCGGTTCAGCGGGGTGCGCGGGAGGTCGATCACGCCGACAGTGCGCCCGCCCTCGCGGATCTCCCGTTTCGCGAGTGCGGAGTCCTCGCCGAAGTTGTCGCCGATGAACGGCTCGCTGAACTCCCGCGCCGCCATTCCGACGACCGTCCGCCCGGGAAGTTGATGCGCATGCCGACGCGGTCC
>MKJX01000248.1:1361-24773 GCA_001942415.1 Pseudonocardia sp. CNS-139 | reverse complement strand
AACGGTGTCGCGTTCGTGCTGGCCGCGGCCGTGGCGGTCGCGTGGTGGGCGGGATCGCGGTCCTGCTCGTGCTGCGGCGGCCGAAGCCCGCGGGTCGCGGGAAGCGCCACGGCTAGGGGGACGCCCGCTGGGCCGGTCGCCGCGGCGCGGGTGCAGCGGCGGCTGCGGCCCGGGGTGGTGCTGCTCGGCGTGGCCCTGCTCGCCCTGGCGGTCGTGGCGAGCCTGTGCGTCGGCTCCCGGGACGTGCCGCCCGCCGAGGTGTGGCACGCGCTGGTGGCCGCCGGACCCACCTCGCCGGACGCGTCGTGGGCGTACGCGGTGGTGCGCGAGCAGCGCGTCCCGCGCACGGTGCTCGCGCTCCTCGTGGGCGCCGCGCTGGGCGTCGCCGGGGCGGTGATGCAGTCGCTGACCCGCAACCCGCTCGCCGACCCCGGGATCCTCGGGGTCAACGCGGGCGCCGCGCTCGCGGTGGTGCTCGCCGTGGCGCTGACCGGGTTCGTCGGGATCTGGTTCTCGCTCTGGTTCGCGTTCGCCGGCGCAGCGCTCGCGGTGGTGCTCGTCCACCTGCTCGGCACGGCCGGCGGGGCGGCCCGGACGCCGGTGCGGCTGGCGCTGGGCGGGGTGGCGGTGAGCGCAGCGGCGTCCTCGCTCGTGCAGACGGTGATCCTCGCCGACCAGGAGGCGTTCAACGAGTTCCGGTTCTGGGCGGCGGGCTCGCTGGAGGGCCGGCGGTGGGAGGTGGTCGGGGCCGTCGCGCCGTTCGTCGCGGCCGGGCTGCTGCTCGCCCTCGCCGTCGCGTCCGGGCTCAACGCGCTGGCCCTCGGCGACGACGTCGGCCGGTCGCTGGGCGTGCGGGCGGCGCGGCTGCGCGCCGCCACGACGGTCGCGGTCGCGCTGCTGTGCGGCGCCGCGACGGCGGCGGTCGGCCCGGTCGGGTTCGTCGGGCTGGCGGTGCCGGTGATGGTGCGGGCGCTGGTCGGCACGGACATGCGGTGGGTGCTGCCGCTGGTGGCGCTGTACGCGCCCGGGCTGCTGCTGCTCGCGGACGTCGTCGGCCGCCGGGTCGTGCCGGGCTCCGAGGTGCAGGTCGGGATCGTCACCGCGATCCTCGGCGGGCCGGTGTTCGTCGTGCTGGTGCGCCGGGCCCGGGGCACGTGGTGAGCCGCACGGCCGAGCACCCGGCCGAGCACCCGGCCCGGCGCCGGCACGTCGGGTTCACGGCCGGCCCGGTCGTGGCCCGGGTGGAGCGGCGGACGGCGGTGACCGTGGCGGTGCTCGCGGTGCTCGTCGCGGCCGGGGTGTGCGCCGAGGTGGTGATCGGCGACTACACGTCGTCGGTGGGGGAGTCGCTCACGGCGCTCGTCGGGCTCGGCGACGACCCCGTCGCGACCCTGTTCGTGCAGCGGCTGCGGCTGCCCCGGGCGCTCGTGGCGGTGGTCGTCGGCGCCGCGCTCGGCGTCTCCGGTGCGATCTTCCAGGCGGTCTCGGGCAACCCGCTCGGCAGCCCGGACGTCATCGGGTTCACCACCGGCGCCGCGACCGGCGCCCTCGTCGGCATCATCGTCGTGGGCGGCACGCCCGGCCAGATCGTGGCCGGGGCGCTGCTCGGCGGGGCCGCCACGGCCGCCGCCGTGTACGTGCTCGCCCGCCGCGGCGGGCGGGTGCCCGGCGGGCGGCTCGTGCTGGTGGGCGTGGGGATCGGGGCCGTCCTGTCCGCGGTCAACGCGCTGCTGGTGGTGCGCGCGTCGCTGGACACCGCGCAGACGGCGGCGAACTGGCTCGCGGGGTCGCTCAACGCGACGACGTGGGAGCGGCTCCTGCTGCCGGGGCTCGCGGTGGCGGTGCTGCTGCCGGCGGCGCTGCTGCACTCCCGCCGGCTCGCGCTGCTGACGATGGGGGACGACGTCGCCGCGGGCATGGGTGTGCCGCCGGACCGGCTGCGCCGCCGCCTCGTCGTGCTCGGGGTGGCGCTCGTGTGCGTGGCGACGGCGGCGACCGGCCCCATCGCGTTCGTGGCGCTGATGGCCCCGCAGCTCGCCCGCCGGCTGGCCCGGTCCCCGGGGGTGGGGATGACGGCCGCGGCGGCGATGGGCGCGGCGCTCGTGCTCGCGGCCGACCTGACGGCCCAGCGCCTGTTCGCGCCCACCCAGCTGCCGGTGGGCGTCGTCACCGGCGCCGTGGGCGGGATCTACCTCGTGCTGCTGCTCAGCCGCGCGTGGCGGCGAGCGCGGTAGCGGTGACGTCGGCCAGCCGGCCCGACGGGGACGGGTTTCCGGCGGCCGGCAGGAAGTCGCGGTCGGCGTGGTCGGCGGCGGCGGCGCGCGCCGCCTCGGGGTCGGCCGCCGCGATCGCCTCGTAGATCCGCTGGTGGTCCTCGTCGCGCTCGCTCGCCGGCGCCGCGACGAGCTGCCCGGCGTGCACCGCGCGGCGCACGACGACGATGGCGGCCTGGTACATCTCGGTGAGCAGCTCGTTGCGGGCGGCCGTGAACACGTCGGCGTGGAAGGAGCCGGGTGTGGGGGTCGGGTCCATGCCGTGCGACCCGCCGGAGCCCTCGGGCAGGTCGAGCCCGGCGTGCTGGTGCTCGGCCAGGGTGAGCGCCCGCTGCAGCCGCACGAGGTCCGCGTCCGTGCGCCGCTCGGCCGCCAGCCCGGCGGCCTCGACCTCCAGGGCCCGGCGCAGGCCCAGCAGGTCGGCCAGCGGCTGGTGCGCCAGGTACTCGCTGAGCACCGTGTTGACGGCGTTGCGCGAGCGGACGAACGTGCCCCGCCCCGGCGCGGCCTCCAGCATCCCGGTCTTGACGAGCGACTGCGTCGCCTCCCGCACGGTGCTGCGGCCGACGCCGAGCAGCTCGGCCAGCTCCATCTCCGTGGGGATGCGCGAGTTCAGCGGCCACGCGCCGTCCCGGATCTGGTGCTGCATCCACTCCGCGGCCTGCTGGGAGAGCGACGTGCGGCCGGCCCGTCCGGAGACGCGCGGTTCCCGAGCTCGTCCGATCATGAACCTCGTCCTCTCGTCCCCCGACCGCGCGATGTGACGTCGAGGTTACCCGCAGCGTGGTTCCGGACGGACCCGTTGCGGGCCTCGGCCGGCACGTTTCTCAGGTTAGGCTCATCTCATGTCGGCCCCGGTGAACCAACGACCCGCGTTCGCCCGTCCGGAGCCGGTCCGGCACACCGTCGGCGTCCGTGTCACGGCCGTTCTCGACGCCGTCCGGGCGGGCGACCGGGGAGCGCTCGACGCGTTCTGGGAGCAGGTGCGCCGCGACGGCACACCGCTCGTCGAGCCGGACCCGGAGGGCGACCCGGCCCAGCGCGCGGTCACCTTCGTGTGGCGCGGCCCGCAGACCCCCGAGGAGCGCGGCGCGCCGGTCGCGCCGGTCATGCTGCACGCCAACAAGTACACGGACTACGACGACGTGCCGGCGTTCCTGCTGGAGCACGCCCCCGGCACGGACCTCTGGCACCGCACCTACCGCCTCCCGGCCGACTGGCGGGCCAGCTATGCGCTCGGGCCGCTGCCCGACCGTCCGGACGGGGCGCCCGTGCCCACCGGCCGGGCCGCCCGGGGTGCGCTGATGCGCCTCGCCGGCGCCGACCCGTTCAACCGCAGCCCGCTGCCCGACCGGCTGGCGGGCACCGCCCTGTCCGTCGCGGCGCTCGACGCCGCCCCGCCGCAGCACTGGGTCGACGCACCCGCCGACCCGGCCCGGCTCACGCGGGAGCTCCTGCCGAGCGCCCACCTGGGCGGGCCGCGGTCGATCTGGCTCTACACGCCGCCCGTCCCGCTCGACCCGGCGGCCGACGCGCCCCTGCTCGTCCTGCTGGACGGGGAGATCTGGGCGCAGCGCCACCCGCTCGCCCCCACCCTCGACGCGCTGATCGGCTCCGGGCTCCTGCCTCCGCTGGCCGCGGTGTTCGTCGCGGGCGACACCCACCGCGTCGACGACCTGGTCTGCAACGAGGGCTTCGCCGGGTTCCTCGCCGACGAGGTGCTGCCGCACGTGCGGGCCCGGCTCCCGCTGTCGGCCGACCCGCGCGCACGATCCTCGCCGGCCAGAGCTTCGGCGGCCTCGCGGCCGTGCACGCCGGGTGGCGGCGGCCGGACCGGTTCGGCGCCGTGGTCGCGCAGTCCGGCTCGTTCTGGTGGGCCGGCCCGGACGGGACGCGGTCGCAGTGGCTGATCGAGCAGCTGGCCGCCGGTGGCCGGCTCCCGCGGCGCTTCTGGCTGGAGGTCGGCCGGCAGGAGTGGGGGCTCGGGCCGATCGTGCACCGGCTGCGGGACGTGCTCGCCGGCCACGGCTGCGACGTCGTGCTGCGGGAGTACTGCGGCGGGCACGACCGCGCGTGCTGGCGGGGTGGCCTCGTCGACGCGCTGCTGGGGCTCACCGCACAGGGCCGCTGACGGGCCGCGGGCCCGTCAGCCGGTCACGTCGAAGAGGTTCATGCGGTACCTCGTGGCGAGGGAGGTGAGCCCGACCGCCCGGGGCCCGAGGCGCCGGCGCAGCGGCCGTGCGCTCATGACGTGGCGGGGGACGTCGCCGAGCCCGCGGGACTCGACCAGCCGCAGCCGTGGTTCGAGGGCCTGGACCTCCCGGGGGTCGGCGCAGGTCCACTGCATCCGTGCGGACAGGTGGCGCAGCGTGTCGTGCTGGTCCTGGGTGCGCATCATGAGCGGCCCGGCGGTGTCGAAGGCGATCGAGGCGCCGGGGAGGCGGTCGGCGACGTGCCCGAGCGCGGTGCGGACGTCGGGCTCGGCCAGGTAGAGCAGCACCGCCTCGCTGACCAGGAAGTACGGCCCGGGGTGCGCGAGCACCGCGTCGACCCAGCCGTCCTCCACGACGGACGCCGCGAGCCGGGTGCGGCGGTCGCCGTCGGCGAGGAGCTCCTGGCGCAGCGCCATGACGTCGGGCAGGTCGAACTCGACCCAGTGCGCCGAGCCGTTGTCGAGCCGCTCGAAGCGGGTGTTGAGCCCGGCGCCGATCTCCACGACCGTGCCGCCCGGGGAACGGCGCAGGAACGCGCGCACCCACTCGTCGAAGATCGTGCTGCGCAGCACGCACCCGACGATGCTGGGCCCGCGGCCGAAGCGGGCGAAGTCGTAGTCGATCGAGCGGACGAGATCGACCGCCGCGTCGTCGACGAGCATCGGGTGCGGGCGCACCGACTCGAGCGCTCGCGCGTAGAGCGGGATCAGCAGCGTCTCCTGCACGGCGCCGAGCTCGATCCGCTTCCTGCCGTCCATCGCATCCGCCCCAGGTCGAGAACGTGTCGCACGTCGCGATCGCGCGCAGGTTAGCCTAGCTTCATGGTTGGTCGAACCGCCCCGTCCCCGCTCGACGACCGCGCCCGTTCCGTCGCGGAGCGCCTGCACGCCCGCAGCCGCCGGCAGCTGCTGCCGGCGGTCCTCCCGATGGCGGCGCACGCGGTGCGCAGCCGGTGGCGCACCGGCAGCTGGGACTCCACGCAGACGCCCGAGGGCAAGGAGTGGCTGGCGGACAAGCTGGTCGCCCTGGACCCCGAGAAGGCGGCGCTGTGCTACCTGCTGTGCCGGGCGCTGCGGGCCAAGCGGGTGGTGGAGGTGGGCACGTCGTACGGGGTCTCGACGATCTACCTGGCGGCCGCGGTCCGCGACACGCTCGCCGAGGACGGCGGCGAGGGGGTGGTGATCGGCACCGAGCACGAGCCGGCCAAGGTCGCCGCCGCCCGCGCCCACCTCGACGAGGCCGGGCTCGGCCGGTTCGCCGAGGTCCGCGAGGGCGACCTGCGGGAGACGCTGCGCGACCTCGCCGGTCCGGTCGACTTCGTGCTGGTCGACATCTGGATCCCGATGGCGCTGCCGGCCCTGGAGCTCCTCACACCGGCGCTGCGTCCCGGCGCGCTCGTCGTCTGCGACAACGTCGTGGCCGGCCGCTCCGAGTACGCCGGCTACCTCGACCTGGTCCGCCGCCCGGGCGGTCCGTTCCGGTCGGTGACCCTCGCCGCGGGCGGCGGCCTGGAGGTCTCCCTGAAGACGGGGCCCTGACCGGGGCCCCTACCACCGGCCGGTGTGGCGCAGGACGTGCCGGTAGCGGACCAGGCGGGTGCCGCGCACCCCGGGCACCCGGCCGACCCGCCGGTAGCCGTCGGCGACCTGCTCCTCGGTGGCGCAGGTCATCTCCATGCTGAGGTCGGCCGCGCCGGTGCTCTCCGTGACGTAGGTGATGTTCGGCAGCCGGGCCAGCTCCTCGGCCACGGCGGTGCTGTCGCGTCGATCTCCACGACCACCCGCACCGTCCGGACGAGCTGCGAGAGCGGGTTCGGGCGGGTGCGGATGCGGACGACCTCGTCCTTGAGCAGCCGCACGAGCCGCTGGCGGGTGGCGGGCACCGACAGCCCGGTGCGCTCGGTCATCGCGGTGACCGTCATGCGGGCGTCCTCGGCGAGGCAGGCGAGGAGCTGGTGGTCGACGTCGTCCAGGGCCCGGGTGGGGGCCTCGCCGCGGCGCCACATGATCCCGTCGCCGGGCGGCCCGGATCGGGCGGGCGGCCCGCCGAACCGGAACACCGGCGACCAGTTGCGCAGGTGGACGTGGGTGGTGATGCGCCCGACGTGCGGGACCGGCCGGACCCCGTCGTTGACGATCGCGGCCAGCTCGGCGTTGGACGCCGTCGAGACCTGGAAGTACACCGTGCGGAAGTCGACGCCGGTGGCGAGCCAGGCGACGTGCGGCAGCGCCAGCAGCCGCCGCTCGACCTCGTCGACGTCGCGCTCGACGTCGGCCTCGAGGAACGCCACGACCGGCCGTCCGACCGTGGCGGGGTCGACGAGCGCGACCGAGCGGATGTAACCGGTGCCCACCAGCCGGTCGTAGCGCTGGCGGACCGCGCCGACGGGCACGCCGAGGCGCCGGGAGATCCCGAGCAGCGACGCCTCCCGTCCTCCTGCAGCGCGCCGATGATCCCGAGGTCGGTCGGGTCGACGCCGGGCCACGGCGGGCCGGGTTCGCCGGTCTCGGCCGGGAGGGCGGGCGCGTCCATCGGTGCAGGAGTATCCGGGACGGTCACCGCCGCGGGCTGCGCGGATCACCCACGAGCGCGTCGATCTCCGCGGCCCATGCCGCCCGTTCGGCGGCGGCGTCGAGGCCGTCGTCCGCCTCGTACCAGGCCATGGCGAACGACGCCTTCGCCGCCGCGCCGACCTCCGCCTTGCCCCACCCGAGCTTGGCCGCGAGCATCGCGTAGCTCGCCGCCAGGTCGGTGTGGTGCAGCTCCGGGTCGTCGGTGCCGATCGCGAGCGGGACGCCGGCGGCGTGCAGCACCGTCCACGCCTCGTGCCACGGGCTGACCGAGTCGAGCCCGCCCACCGCGTACCCGGACGGGGTGAACGTCAGCCCGGCGCCGGAGTCCTGCAGGCGGCGCAGCACCGCGGGGTCGTCGGCGGCCATCCAGCCGTGGTCGATCCGGTCGAGGCCGATGTCGAGCGCGGCGACCACGTCCTCGAGCTCGTCGGCGTGCCCGGTGGTCCGGAACCCCTCGGCGCGGGCCCGATCGTAGGCCGGTGCGAGGGCCTCGAAGGGCACGGTGCGGTGGTCGCCGTCGTTGCCGTACCCCAGCACCGGCACGCCCCGCTCGCGCAGCGGAGCGGTCTCCTCCACGAGCTTCAGCGCCACGTCCGGGCCGTCGAACCGGTGCATCTCGACGATGATCCCGCCGGTGAGCCCCAGCTCGTCACGGGCGACCGCGAACCCCTCGCCCACGGCGGTGAGCAGCACGTCCGGCGGCATCCCGATCTCCGCGACGTGCAGGTCCGGGGTGCACAGCAGCTCCAGGTGCCGCACGCCCCGGTCGTAGGCCGCGGCCAGCATGCGCAGCACGCCGAGCGTGACCGCGGGGGCGTCCGGCCAGAGCCGCACGGCGACGTCGAGGTCGTCGAAGAACTTGCCGACGCCGCGCAGGTCGTAGGCCGCGTTGGCGGCGTCGCGCCCGAACGCCCGGCCGTGCGCCCGCTGGTACAGCCGGGCCTGCTCGGACGGCGACAGCGAGCCCATGTGGTGCATGTGCATCTCGGCCTTGGGCACCCGGCGGGCGAGGAGTGCGACCTCGTCCGCGGGGTCCATCGGCCGCAGCTCGTAGGTGACGTTCGGGTCGCGCGAGGACGGCACGGGGTTCCCTCCGGGTCAGGCGGTGTAGCCGGCGCGGGCCGACGACCGCTTCAGGAAGATCGACTCCCACGCGTACGGGGTGACCGGCTCGAACCTCGGCGTGCCGTCCCCGACGCACGAGGGCAGCGGCTCGACGACCGTGTCGATGGCCGGCAGGTAGAAGGTCGGGATCGAGACGCGGGAGCGGCCCGCCTCGTACGACGCGACGACCCGGTGCGTGGTGGAGGTCCAGCGCCCGTTGGTCCACCGGGCCATCAGGTCCCCGATGTTGATCACGAACGAGCCCGCGACCACCGGCACGTCGATCCAGGTGCGGTCGGCGGCGAAGATCTGCAGGCCGGTGTAGTCGCCGGTCTGGTACAGCACGGTGAGCACGCCGGAGTCGGTGTGCGCCGGGAAGATCACCCGCGGCTCGTCCGGCGTGGAGAGCGTGCGCTGGGCCGGGTAGTGGTTCGCGGAGAACGTCGAGACGTCCACGGCCAGCGCCGGGTCGAAGTACGTCTGCGGCAGGTCGAG
Organism: Pseudonocardia sp. CNS-139; assembly: GCA_001942415.1. Classification (GTDB taxonomy): domain Bacteria; phylum Actinomycetota; class Actinomycetes; order Mycobacteriales; family Pseudonocardiaceae; genus Pseudonocardia. The sequence continues at coordinate 16,115 of MKJX01000248.1, read as the reverse complement.
GGCGAGCGCGAAGAGCTGCATGATCCGCAGGCCGAGCCCGCGCGTGGCGGCGAAGCACTCCCGCCACGCCGCCTCCAGGCCCGGCACCTCGTCCGGCCAGACGTTCGGGTGGAAGTAGTCGGCGTACGCCTGCGGCACGCCGCCGGCCACCGCCGCGTCGCCGTCGTCGAACCGGTTGACCTGCAGCCGCTGCACCTGCACGTCGCCGCGCTCGTCGCGCTGGGTGCGGACGCCGCGGAACGGGTGGCCGGTCGGCGAGGCCAGCCCGTCGAGGACGTCCGGGGGCAGCGCGACGAGCCGCTCCATCGTGGCGACGACGGCATCCAGCAGGTGCTGCGCCACGCCGTGCCCGGTGACCTGGAGGAACCCGACGCGCTCGCACGCGTCGCGGACGGCGGCGGCCGCGGGTCCGGGGTCCGCGCCGGCGAGGAACCCGGAGATGTCGACGACCGGGACGGTGGTCCCGCTCTGCACTGCTGCCATGGGTGCTTGCTCCTGCGGTCGGTGTGGCTAGGGCGCGGCCACCGGCGTGGTGGAGTCCTGGAAGAGCAGGGCCGCGATCCGGTCCTCGTAGTGGTGGAACTCGGGGCTGCGCATGACGTCGGGGGTGCGCGGGCGGGGCAGGTCGATCGGCACGTCCGCCGCGATCCGCCCGGGCCGCGCGGACATCACGACCACCCGGTCGGCGAGGAGGACCGCCTCCCCGATGCCGTGCGTGACCAGCAGCGACGTGATCTCCCGCTCGCTCCAGATCCGCATCAGCTCCATGTTCAGGCGGCGGCGGGTGAGGTCGTCGAGCGCCCCGAACGGCTCGTCGAGCAGGAGCGTGCGCGGCTCGGTGACGAGCGCCCGCGCGATCGCGGCGCGCTGGCGCATGCCGCCGGAGAGCTGGTAGGGCCGGGCCTGCTCGAAGCCGGCGAGCCCGACCAGCGCGATCAGGTCCCGGATCTCCTGCCGGGACCGGCGCACGCCCGTGACCTGCAGCGCGAGCGCGATGTTGGCCTCCACCGACCGCCACGGCAGCAGCGCCGCGTCCTGGAAGGCCATCGAGACGTGGTGGCGGCGCCGGGCCTCGTCCGGGTGCTCGCCGGCCACCCGCGCCTCGCCGGACGTGCACGTCTCCAGCCCGCCGAGGATCCGCAGCGCCGTGGACTTGCCGCAGCCCGACGGGCCGACCAGTGCCACCAGCGAGCCGGCGGCGACGTGCAGCGAGACGCGGTCGAGCGCCACCAGCGTCTCGCGGCGCAGCGTGAACGTCTTGGTGACGTCCCGCAGGACCAGCCCTCCGGCCGGCTCGGCGCCGGTGCTCGTGTCCGCGCTCGTGTCCGCGGTCACGTCAGCCGGTTCGTTCCGCCGTAGACCTCGTCCAGCAGGTCCGTGACGACGAGGTCGCTGATCCGGACGTCGATGCCGGAGCCGTCGAGCACCGTCTGTGACGAGTCGAGCGAGTCCGGCGAGATCCGCAGCAGCCCGTTCTCCTGCGTGAACGGCGTCGCGATGTACCCGAGCAGGGCCTGCAGCGAGTCCGTCTGGGTCTGCGGGTCGAGGCCCAGGTCGGCGCCGTACTTCTCGACGGTGAGCCGGGCGCCCTCGGCGACCGCGCCCCCGTACACGACGTCCTGCCACCCGAGGATCTCCCCGTGCAGGAACCCGACGAGCGCCGTGCGCTGGTCGGCGTCCTGCAGCGACTCGCGGCGCACGACGTAGCCGGCCGAGACCGGGTTGTAGCCGTGGTCGGCGAACAGCAGCACGACCGGGTCCACCCCGGCCGCCCGCAGCGTGGTCAGCTCGCCGCCCGCGTAGCCCTGGAAGCCGTCGACGTCGCCGGTCACGAGCGGGGTGACGTCGAACTGGACGGGCACCTCGGTGATCGTCGACCGGTCGATCCCGTTCAGCTCCAGGAAGAGCGACCACTGCGGGTCGTTCGAGGCGAAGACGCCGATGCGCTTGCCCGGCAGGTCCTGCGGCGTGCTGATCGGGCGGTCGGCGCGGGAGAGGATGTTGAGCCCGTTCTTCTGGAAGAGCGCGCCGATGATCGCCAGCTCGGCGCCGCCGTCGGCGACCAACTGCGCGGCCTCGTCCAGCGAGGCGCTCCCGACCAGCGAGTTCCCGGCCGCGACGGCCTGCACGGCGCTCGAGTTCGGCCCGCCCGACTGGAGGTTGACCGCGACGCCGCGCGCCGCCCAGTAGCCGCGGTCGTCGGCGAGGTAGCTGCCGGCGAACTCGTAGTCCTTCACCCACGAGAGCTGGTAGTCGACGGTCGCCGCGGCGCCGCCGCTCCCGCCGGCACCGGTCCCGGCACCGGTGCCGCAGGCGCTCAGCAGCACGGCGCCCGCACCGAGGCGGAGGGTGTTGGCGAGCAGGGCTCGGCGGCTCAGTGGCCGGGCCGTGACGGCGTCGGGCGGCATGTCGCTCCTCGGGGGTGCGGTGCGGTGGTGGGGTCAGGCCGTGCGGGAGTCGAGGCGGTGGGGCGCGAAGTGGCCGAGGCAGATCCCCTCGGCGACGCCGACGGCGGCGTACCAGGCCATCGTCAGGACGGTGGTGACGGCGACCGACGCCCAGAGCTGCGTGTAGCCGCCCGAGCCGGTCGCGGCGGTGATCATCAGGTAGCCGAGCCCGTCGCCGGTGGCCAGCCACTCGGCGACGATCGCGCCGAACATGGCCGAGGGCACGGCCACCTTGGCCGCGGCGCACACGTTGGGCACCGCCGAGGGCAGCCGCAGCCGCACGAGCGTGGTGAGGCGGCCGGCGGCGACGCTCGCGAACCAGTCCCGCTGCCCGGCCGGCACCGCCCGCAGGCCCTGCGCCGTCAGCACGAACGCGGGGAAGAACACGGCGAGCGTGGTGATCACGAGCGTGACGAGCAGGCCCCGGCCGAACAGCAGCACGAAGAGCGGCAGCACGGCCAGCACCGGCAGCGCCTGGGTGAGCAGCAGCAGCGGCAGCAGCGGCCGTTCCAGGGCCGGGACCAGCACGAACGCCACCGCGAGCCCGGTGCCGACGAGCATCCCGGCGACGAACCCGAGCCCGGCGTGCTCCACGGTCCGGCGCAGCGCGCTGCCGATCTCGGCGCGGTGCGCGCCGGCGTCCTCCTCGGTGAGCAGGTAGCGCCACACGTCGCCGACGCTCTTGGTGCCGAACGCCCCGAGGTCGAACGTGGTGACGGCGAGGTGCCACACCGCGGCCATCGCCAGCAGCGCGGCCAGCAGCCACCCGATGTCGGACGCGAGCTTGCGGGCGACGGCCGCCCAGACCGGGGCCGGGGTCACGACCGGACCTGCGCGGCCGCGAGCTGCCAGCCGTTGACGAGCCGGTTGGCCACCCCGACGGCGGCGTAGCCGGCCACCGTCAGCACCACGCACACGAGCACGCACGCGTAGACCCGTGCGGTGTTCAGGTAGCCCAGCGCGTGACCATGAAGATCCCCAGGCCGGTGTCCGCGCCGAGCCACTCGCCGGCGATGGCGCCGAGCAGCGCCCCGGGCACCGCGACCCGCAGGCCGGAGAAGAGCCCGGGCAGCGCCCCGCGCAGCCGCACGCGGTGCAGCACCGTCCAGCGGGTGCCGCCCAGCGACCGCACCAGGTCGACGGTCTCCGGTGTGGCCGAGCGCAGGCCCGCGGCCGTGCTCACCAGCGTCGGGAAGAAGACGACGAGCGCGGCGACCGTGACCCGCGTGCTCTCCGGGTCGAGGAACACCTTCAGGATCGGGGCCAGCACGAGCGTCGGGAGCGCGTAGAGCGCGAGCGCGAACTGCGAGAGCACCCGGTCGGCCAGTGGGGACAGCACGAACCCGACCGCCAGCACCACCGCGAGCAGGTTGCCGGTGGCGAAGCCGGCGACCGCGACCTGGCAGGTCGCCCACGTGTTGCGCAGCAGCAGCCCGCGGTCGGCCCACGCCTGGACGGCGACGTCGACGGGGGAGCTGACGGCCATCGACCCCGGGAGGAGGACGCCCGCGACGAGCTGCCACAGCAGCACCAGCAGGACGACGGCGACCACCACGTCCCAGGTGGCGGGCGAGAGCCGCGGGCGGCGGGGTGGCGCCGCCGGGAGCGTTGTCGTCATCCGCACCTCCCGTCGACCGTCGTTTCTTTCGGCTGCTGCCAAGATCACGACATTACTGTTGCTCTGACGGCGCAGAGTCCAGCAGTCGGGTCGCGTCAGGGCAACGTCGGAAACAGGATCGTCACGGCCGGCAACCTGTCGTTTGCCCACGCGCGGGAGCATCGCGGTGTGCGCGTCTACCTGGCCGGGCCGCTGTTCACCCCGTACGAGCGGCGTTTCCTCGACGAGCTGGCGCAGATGCTGCGCGACGACGGGTTCGAGGTGTTCGTCCCGCACGAGCAGGAGTTCGCGCTGCCGGGCGACCAGGTGGGTCCCGGCGCGGTCTACGCCGTCGACGGCCGGGGCATCGACCGCGCGGAGGCCATGGTCGCGGTGCTCGACGGCCCGATGGCCGACGACGGCACGGCCTGCGAGGTCGGCCTGTTCACCGGCCTCGCCCGCAGCGACCCGGCGCGGCGCGGCGTCGTCGGGCTGCTCACCGACAGCCGCACCGTGGCCCGGGACGGGCGGCCCCAGGAGGGCAGCGGCCTGAACCTGTTCCTGCGCGGGTGCATCGAGTCGACCGGCCGCATCGTCACCGACCCGGGCGACGTGCTCGCGACCTGCGGGGATGGCGGGCGGATCGGTAGCCGGAACGGTCAGGTCGGGGAGTCAGTTCACGCAGGTCTGGCCGCCCGCCGAGATCACCGGTGGCGGGCCCGTCGCCGGGGTCGGCGTCGGGGTCCGGGTCGGGGTCGGGCTGAACGGGGTGCCGGCGGGCTCCACCGTGACCGGCCCGTCCGGCGCGTTCGTGCGGGGCGCGGCGGACGGCGCGGGCGTCGCGGCGGGGGAGCCCGGCGGGGCGAACGCCGCCTGCACGAACGCGCGCACCTCGTCCGGGTCGACCTGCACCGCGATGCCGTCGTAGGGCGTGCGCAGGTCCGGGCGGCCGGTCGGGATCGTGCGGAACGTGAGGTCGTCGCCGGAGAGCCGGCCGATCTGCCCGACGGCCTGGTCGAGGTCCCAGCCGTCGTCCAGCACGACGTGGCGGGTGACCACCCCGACGAGCCGCTGCAGCGCCGCCGGGTCGGTGAGGGTGCCGGCCGTCATGAGCCGCCGGGCCAGGCCCGCGGCGAACGCCTGCTGCCGGGCGATCCGGTCGAGGTCGCCGTCGGCGAGGCCGTGCCGCTGCCGGACGAACGCGAGCGCGCCGGCCCCGCTGACGACCTGCGGCCCGGCCGGCAGGTTCACCCCCGAGTACGAGTCGCGCACCGGCTCGTTGAGGCACACGGGCACGCCGCCGATAGCGTCGGTGAGCTCGACGAACCCGGCCATGTTGATCTCGGCGTAGTGGTCGATGGTCTGGCCGGTGAGGTCCTGGACGGTCTGGACGAGCGTGCGCCGCCCGGCCTCACGGGCCTGCCGGTCCAGGTCGGCGCCGGTGACGCCGTCGCGCGCAGCTCGTCCTCGGCGTCGCCCATCCCGCGCGCGTACGCCGAGTTGATCTTGTGGGTGCCGCGGTCGCCGGCGATCTCCACAAACGAGTCGCGGGGGATCGAGACCGCCGTGGCCGGCTCCCCGGGCGCGGCCGGGACGTGCAGCAGGATGATCGTGTCGGTGTGCAGCTGGCCTCGTCGGGGCCGGCGTGCAGGGCGTCGAGCAGGTCGGGCGGCAGCGGGTCGCCGTTGGCGTCGGTGCGGGCGTCGAGCCCGACGAGCAGCGCGGTGAACTCCGTGCCCACCGGGGTGGGCCGGGGCGCCGGGATCGCGGCCCGGCTGGTGACGACCGTGGTCTCGACGCGCTGCTGCAGGACCCAGAGCTGCCCGGCGGCCGTCAGCACCACCGCCGACGTGAGCGCCGCGATCCCGCGGACCAGCCCGCGCACGCCTCGCCTCACGCCCATCACACTCCGGTCGCCCGTGCCGGTGGCCGAGCCTTGGACCGCTGCCACGCCGCGACCGTCCGGGCTCCCTCGGCCGCGAGTGCGGCCGGGTCCACTCTAAGTCAACTCCGCCGTCAGCTGCCGGTCATGTGCCGCAGCCCGGCCGTTCCCACCTCCCCCGGCCGGCCGGACGCGGTCGTAACGGGCCGAGTTGATCTCACGACGTACCGTGTGATCGGTACGGTGTGATCGCGGAGCCGACGTCGGGGGAACGAACAGGGTGTCCGCAACCCAGCCCGCGCCGGGCGAGCCGTTGCTGGCCGTCCGGCCCCGGCCCACGCCCTTCTACCGGACGGCCCCGTTCCTGTGGCGGTTCGTGCCGGTCGCCGCGCTCGCCCTCGCCGGGGTCGTCGCGCTGCTGGCGTCCGGCACGGTCGCGCTGCCGTTCCAGCCGATGACCACGCTCGTGGGGGTCGGCGGCTCGAAGATCGAGTACCTCGGCGACCCGCAGGTGCAGGACCGGCTGCTGCGCCACCACATCACCGTGAACGTCACGCGCCTGGGGTCCCGGGAGTCGGCGCGGGTGCCGTTCGAGGGCGTCGACTTCGTCTTCCCGTCGGGCCAGCCGGCCGCCGAGCTGGTGCTGCACCGCAGGCAGGAGGCGCAGGAGTACTCGTCCGCGCACCGGGTGTTCGTCAGCCCGATCGTGCTCGCGACGTACCGGGAGTACGCCGAGACGCTGCGCGGGGCGGGCCTCGCGGACCCGCAGCCGGGCCAGGACCCGGCGCGCCCGCTCTACTACGACCTGTCGCTGGGCGGGTTCCTCGACCAGGGACGGGCCGGCCGGACGTGGAACGACCTCGGCATCGAGGACCAGGGCTTCGCGAACGGGAACACCGTGCTGGCGCAGACCTCGAACGTCTGCGAGTCGAACAGCGCGGCCACCTACCTCGGGCTCGTCGCCTTCGTGACCCGCGGTGGCGTGCCGACCTCCGGGCAGGAGGGGGTGGAGCTCGCGCGCGAGATCCGGCCGCTGCTGCGCGAGCAGGGGCTGCCGACCCGCGCCCCGGACGCCGTGTACTTCATCCCCGAGGGCGCGGGATCGTCCCGGTGGTCGTGATCTACGAGCACCAGTACCTCGCCTACCAGCTCGGCCGGGTCGACGCCGGCACCGGCCTGGACGAGGGCCGGGTGCTGCTCTACCCGGACCGGACGTTCCAGAGCGAGCCGACGATCGTGGCGCTCACCGAGGACGCCCAGTGGCTGGGGGAGTACATGACCACCGACCCGGTGCTGCGCCGGCGCGCGCTGGAGCTGGGCTACCGCGTGCTCGACCCCAGTCTCGACGACTCCAGCGCCGAGCTGCCCGCGTTCCTGGCCGGGCGGGGCGTGCCGGCGCCGTCGACGTCGGAGCGGTACACGCGGGCGCTGCTGCCGGACGTGCCGACGCTGGAGGCGATGATCAACACCGTCGGCGACTGCCCGCCGATGCCGGGGTGACCCGGACGTGATCCCGCTCCTGCGTTCGCTCGCCGTGGCCGGCGTGGCGCTCGCCCTGCTGGCCGGCTGCGCCGCGGCCCCGCCGGAGCCGGTCACGCTGCGCGTGCTCGCCACCCCCGAGCTGGCCGGCATCGAGCCGCTGCTCGCCGACCTGCGTGCGGAGACGGGCGTCGACCTGCGGCTCGACATGGACCACGGCCTCGACGCCGTCGGCGCGCTGCGCCCGGGCGCCTACGAGCACGACGCCGCGTGGCTGTCGTCGGACCGCTACTTCCAGCTGGAGCTGGCGGAGTCGGGCTACTCCGGGCCGCGCCCGCCGAGCCGGCCGATCATGCTGTCGCCGGTGGTCGTCGGCATGAGACGGGCCGCGGCCGAGCGGCTGCGCGCCGGCGGCCCGATCTCGTGGGCGGACGTCGCCGCGGCCGCGGCGGCCGGCGAGCTGCGCTTCGGGATGGCCGAGCCGCGCCGGTCCGGGAGCGGCCTGGCCGCGCTGGTCGGGGTCGCGACGGCCGCCGCGGGCACGGGCCGCGCCCTGCAGCCCGAGGACGTCACCTGCGACCGGCTCCGCGGCCTGTTCGCCGGGCACGCGCTGCGCGCCGACACGTCCGCGGCGCTCGTCGAGGGGTACCTGGCGCGTGCGGCGGAGCTGGACGCGCTCGTGGCACCGGAGTCCACGCTGCTCCAGCTCAACGCGAGCGGCCGGGCGGCGGAGCCGCTGGAGATCGTCTACCCGGCCGACGGCATCGTGCAGTCCGACTTCCCGCTCCTGCTGCTGGACCCGGCGCACCGCGAGGCGTACGACCGGGCCGTCGCGTGGCTGCTCACCGAGCCCGCCCAGCGGCGGATCATGGAGCTGACGTGGCGGCGGCCGATCGACCCGGACGTCCCGCGCCCGCCGGAGATGCCGGCGGCCACCGGCAACGCGCTGTACTTCCCGGACCGGCCGGCCGTCGTCGACACGCTGCTCGCCGACTACGAGGCGCTGCGGACCCGCCCGCCCGGCCACGCGATCTTCCTGCTCGACTTCTCCGGCTCGATGCGCGGCGCCCGGATCGAAGCGCTGCGGGCGGCGTTCGCGCAGCTCACGGGCACGGCCGAGGCGTCGTTCGGGCGGTTCTACGCGGGCGAGCGGGTCACCGTGATCCGGTTCGGCGCCACGGTGCTGGCCGAGCGCGAGTTCGCCGCGGGCGACCCGGCCGAGCTGGCGGCGCTGCGCGACTTCGTCGGCGTCGACGCGTTCGACGGGCACACGGCGGTCTGGAGCGCCGCCGACCACGGGTACGCCGTCGCGGCCCGGGTGCTCAACGCCGACCCCGCGACGCCGGTGTCGATCGTGCTGATGACCGACGGCGTCAACAACGCCGGGCTCACCGCCGACCAGCTGGTCGAGCGGGCGCGCCCGGCCGTGCCGCTGTTCACCGTCCGGGTCGGCGAGGCCGACGCCGCCGAGCTGGCGAGGGTCGCAGCGGCCACCGGCGGCCGCGTGGTCGACGCCGGAACCGACATCTCCCGAGCCTTCGAGGATCTCCGTGGCTGTCGTTGACCGGGCGTGGCTCGCCGTGTGGTGGCCGTGGCTGCTCGTGTGGGGCGCCACGGTCGCGCTGCTCGCGGTGGCCGTCGCCGTCGTGCTCACCCACCGGCGGGACCGCAGGTCCGGGCCCCGCCACAGCATCACGATCTACCTCGACGAGAGCGCGGTGATGGACCTCTACCGCCAGTACGGCGGCAAGTACAAGGCGGCGCTGCGGCACGAGGTGCAGGAGCGGATCAGCAGCGGCGGCGAGCTGGAGGCGTCCGCCGAGCTGGCGCCGCTGCGGGCGCGGGCCAGCCGCGGCGTCAACAGCGAGGTCTTCCGCACCTACATCGAGATGGCCGAGCCGATCACGGTCGTCTCGATCATCGTGGACGTGCTCGAACGCGCCGCCGACATCGTCGACGTGGACCTGACCAGGCAGGAGGTCGGGGCGAGCGACGCGCTCGACCGGGCCTTCGCCGGCCGCCCGCCCGCCGGGGGCGTCCGGCTGCGGGAGGTGGACGCGTTCGTGTCGGTGCTCGGCCGGTTCCGGGTGGCCGGGCGCACCGCGGACGCCACCACGTTCGAGGCCCCGTTCGGGGACCCGGACGACCCGGGGGCGGCGCCGAAGGTGCGGCTCGTCTGCGCCCAGAAGGGGCTGCGCACCACCGTGCTCCCGGCCGGGCGGGCGCGCTGCCTCGGCCTGGCCGGCGACTGGGACGCCGGGACGCGCACGCTGACCGTGCACCCCATCGCCGTCTTCCGCTGACGGCGCGTCGCTGCAGGCCGACGGCGGGTCCGCGATGATGGGCGCATGCCCGATCTTCACCGCTCGCTGGAGGACCTCGACGGCGAGCGGTGGGGCGCCGCGCCACCCGGCTCCACGCGGCTCGTCGCGGAGGTGCACCGGCTGCGCCGACGGCCGGTCGGCGAGCTGTCCGTCGAGGACCTGCGGCTGCTGGTCGGGCAGGGCATGGCGCTGGACCGGCTGGTGCCGCTCGCGCTCGGCCACCTGCGCGCCGACCCGCTCGCGTCCGGCGACCTCTACCCGGGCGACCTGCTGTGCGCGCTGCTGCGCGCCGACCCGGCGTTCTGGCACGCGCGCGCCGACCTCGCCGCCGAGCTGGCCTGCGTGGTCGACGGGCTGGGGGACCCACCCGCGGAGGTCGCCGCGGCGGCCCGGTGGTTCCGGGCGCGAGCGGCGTAGAGCGGTGTGCTACGTGGGGCTACACCTGAGCTGTGAAGGTCATTTCGCAGCGCGAGTTCCGCAACAACTCCGCGGCGGTCATGGACTCCGTCGAGGCGGGGGAGACGTACTGGGTGACCCGCAACGGCGTGCCCGTCGCCGAAGTGCGCCCGGTTCCCCAGAGGCGCCGCTTCAGCGCAGAAGAGCTGGTTGCCCGGCATCGCCGACTCCCCCGGGTCGACTACGAGGCGATGCGCCGGGACACCGACGAGATCATCGAGTTCGATCCGTTGCCGTTCGATCACGAGGCAGCCGCACGCTACGGCACCTTGGTGGCGATGACGGTGGCCGCGGACCGCAATCCGCGGCCACGCCGTACCGACCTGATGATCGCGGCGATCGCGTCGTCGCGCGGTCTGCCGCTGTACACCCGCAACGGACACGACTTCGGTCATCTCGACGGGACGCTCGCCGTCGTCATCGTCTGAGCCGCCGCTCGGACCGGCTCAGACCGTCCCCGCCCGGTACTGCGTCGGCGTGCAGCCGGCGAGCGCGTGGAACTCCCGCACGAGGTGCGCGTGGTCGGCGTACCCGCAGGTCGCGGCGATGTCGGAGACGGTGAGCGCGGGTGCGGCCGGGTGGCCTGCGCGCGGCACGAGCAGCTCGGCGGCCCGCTCGAACCGCAGCACCCGCCCGGCCTGCTTGGGCGTGAGCCCGACCTGCGCGCGGAACCGGGTGAGCAGGTGCCGCCGGCTCCAGCCCGTCTCGTCGGCGAGCCGGTGCACGCCGACGGCGCCCGCGGTGCGGCGCAGCCGCAACCACGCGTGCGCGACCTCCGGGTCGGGCCGGGTCCGGGAGCCGTCCAGCAGCCGCAGGAGCGTCGCGTCGATCCGCGCGAACCGCTGCGGCCACCCCGGGTCGGCGCCCAGCCGCTCGGCGAGCGCGCCCAGCTGCGGGACGGCCAGCTCGTCGACGTCCGGGACGAGGTTGGTCAGCTCCGGCATCGGCCGTCCGAGCAGCGCGAACACGCCCAGCGGGCTGAGGTCGACCTGCACCCCGTGCTGTGCGCCGGTGAACTCCGTGACGACCGCCGCGTCGTGCATCCCGGCGAGGAACGAGACCGGCACCGTGGGCCCGGCGGGACCCACCAGCCGCAGCGGCGGGCCGAACCCGAGGATCAGCGTGCACGAGCCGACCGGCACCTGCCGCCGGCGCACGGGCGTCGTGCTGTGCTCCCGGTAGCCGACGTAGCCCAGCACGTGCCGCGCGAGGGCCGGGTGCGGCCGCGCGCTGACGTACTCGGTGACGTCCACGGCCCCCAGGATGGCAGCCGTCGGCGAGGATCGGGGCATGGATCTCGGGGACCTCGCCGCCCGCGCCGCCGCCCTGACCCGGGACGGGCGGCGGGCCCTGCTCGGGATCGCCGGCAGCCCCGGCGCCGGGAAGTCGACGCTGGCCGCGGCGATCGTGGCGCGGCTGGCGCCCGGCCTGCCGGTGGCGCACGTCCCGATGGACGGGTTCCACCTCGCCGACGTCGAGCTGGCCCGGCTCGGCCGGCTCGCCGCGAAGGGCGCCCCGGACACGTTCGACGCGGGCGGCTACGTCGCCCTGCTGCGGCGGCTGCGGGCCGCCGGCGAGGACGTCGTGTACGCGCCGATGTTCGGGCGCGACCTGGAGCAGCCCGTCGCCGGCGCGATCCCGGTGCCGCCCGCGGCCCGGCTCATCGTCACCGAGGGCAACTACCTGCTCCTGGAGCAGGGGCGCTGGGCCGAAATCCGCCCGCTGCTCGACGAGGTCTGGTTCTGCGCCCCGGACCCGGACGTGCGCCTGGCCCGGCTCGTCGCGCGGCACGTGGCGTTCGGCAAGGCCCCGGACGCGGCGGCCGCGTGGGTCGCCGCCGTGGACGAGCCGAACGCCGCGCTCGTCGAGGCGACGCGCGACCGGGCCGACCTGGTCGTCCCGGCCGCGCTGCTCGACTCCCCGAGCCCAGCCCCAGGTGGTCGTCGTGCCGCAGCGTGCGGGAGCTGACCCGGACATCCGGGCCACCTCGGCCCTCGACCGACGCTCCCCTCGACCCGCCAACCGCGAGCGTGCACTCAGGAGTGGTGCGCGGCCCAGTGCGCGGCCAGCACGTCGAGCCCGAAGTCGGCCTCCGGGTCGCGCCAGACGGAGTGCGCGTGGTTCACGTTGCGCTGGGTGTTGTCCCACTCCAGCAGCAGCCGCGGGCCCTGCAGCCGGTAGTAGTGCGGCTCGCCCGGCGTGAGGCTCCCGGCCCAGGCGACGTGCACGGCGTCGAGCGCGGCCGGGTCGGTGTAGCGAGGGAGCGGGGAGACGCCGTCGGGCACCCGGCCGAGGTAGGTCGCGAGCAGCGTGTGGAGGATCTCGCGCTGCCCGGCGTCCAGCTCCGCGGCGGGCACGCCCTTCGGCGCGGCGGTGAGCGCGAGGACCTGGTGGTCGGACGCGCGAGGCCGGCGGCGGCGTCGATCGCGTCGCTGCCGCGCTGCAGGTTGGCCTGCTCGGCCGGGTCCGCGAACGGGCCGCGCCACACCCCGGCGAGCGGGATCACCCGGTCGCCCTCGGCCACCCGGGAACGGTTGCCGCCCACGATGTCCGACGGCGCGCGCGGCAGCAGCACCGCGCGGCCCGCGAGCGCAGGCCGCATCGACCGGACCAGCTCGCGGGCGAGGTCCTCCACCGCGCCGAGCGGGCGCAGCACCGCGCCGCCGAGCAGCGGGGACGTCGCCGGGTCGGCGCCGAGGAAACACGGCGTGGTCGCGGCGACCCGGCCGTCGACGACCAGCACGTTGACCGACACGTGGTGGCCGCCGAACCGCCAGCCCCACGGCCCGGTGTCGCCCGGCTCGCCGAAGACCCGCAGGTAGTACAGGCCGGGGTCGCGCCCGCGCTCGCGGCCGAACCGCACGGTGAAGCCCTCGGTGCGGTCGAGCACGTTCTCCAGGCCCATGACGGTCGCCACCGTGACGTACGCGGCCTCCGACAGCCCGGCCGCGACCAGCGCCATCGCCAGCCGCTGCTGGGCCGGGCGCTGCTCGTGGAACGTCAGCCCCCCGTGGTCGGTGGGCGTGTAGAACCAGCGCCGCCGCTCGGCGTCCGCGGTCCCGTCGGCCGCGGGAGCCACCCACGCGGCGCGGGCGCGCTGCCCGTCGTCGAGCGCGTCGAGCCAGGCCGCCGCCGCTGCGGCCATGCGCTCCGCCACGTCGCGGGGCGCGTCGGTCACCGTCGAAGCCACCTGCCGAGCCTAGGCCGTGCACTCAGTTGGGCGCCGCGCCGTTCCAGCCGACCCAGCCGGTGCCCCAGCCGCCGGCCAGCCCGCCGCGGGCGCGCCCGAACCGGATGTCGCAGTGGATCACGGCCGCGTCGATGCCGGTGAGATCGGCGATCAGGGAGCGGGCCGCCGCGTCCGCGTCCGGCATGGCAGGTGCCGTGGTGGCCGCCTCGATCTCGGGTACGTACAGGACGAGGTGGCGCTCCGAGGGCCACGCCACCACCTCGAACGTGCGGTCGCCACGCTGCGTTGCCACGCTCTCACGGTAGCCCTCCTGTGGTGTGTGACACACCCGCCGTTGGCGGGCATTTCACCCGCAGGGCGTGATCGAACAGTCCTGCTCACGCGTCGGCTCGGGGTCCTCCGTGTCGCGGAAGACGAGTCCGCCGCCGTCGTCGTCCGGGCCGGCGCGCGCCGGTCGCCGGGCACCGCCGTGGCGACCGCGCCGCCGTCGGCCGGCAGGCCCGGCCCGTCGGGGAGAACGGGCGGGCCGGCGGCCCCGGGCGCGGGCACCGGCGTGACGGGGACGGGCGCGGTGGTCGGCGGCGGCTCCTCCGCGCCCGGCTCGCGGTTGGACGGCGGCTCGCCGATGGCCCGGAACGGCGCGAACTGCTCCACGGGCGAGCCGGCCACGACCTCGGACATGAACGCGTGCCACACGTTGCCGGGCAGGCTGCTGCCCTGGATCGGGGTGCCGCGGGCGGTGCGGATCGGGGAGTTCATGTCGGTGCCCATCCACACAGCCGACGCCACCGACGGCGTGAACCCGGCCATCCACGCGTCGTTGTTCTCGCCCTCGAACCGGGACTGCACGGTGCCGGTCTTCGCCGCGACCGGGCGCCCGCCGGGCAGGCCGAGCCCGTCGTGGGCGGCGACGTCGAGCATCGCCTCGGTGACGTTGCGCGCGACGCGTTCCGGGAACCGGCGCTCGCCCTCCGTGTCGGCCTGGTAGAGCACCCGCCCGTCCGCCGTGACGACGGACGCGACGACGTGCGGCTGGTGCCACACCCCGCCCGCCGCGATCGTCGCGTATGCCGAGGCCAGCTCGAAGACCGAGACCTCCTTGTTGCCCAGCGCGATGCCCTCGGTGGGGTCGTCGAGCGGGGCCGTGATCCCGGCCGACCGGCGGCGGCGGCCACCGCCTCCGGTCCGACCTGCCGGGCCAGCGTGTGGAAGACGACGTTGTTGGAGACGGTCATGGCCTGCTTGAGGTCGCACTCGTCGCAGTCGGCGCCCTCGGCGTTGCGCAGCCCGGGCAGCTCGGCGCCGTCGTACACCTCGCCGAGCCCGACGGGCGGGTCCTGCTGCAGCCCGGCGAGCACCACGAACGGCTTGAACGTCGA
>MKJX01000248.1:0-1282 GCA_001942415.1 Pseudonocardia sp. CNS-139 | reverse complement strand
GTAGTCGAGGCCGATCCCGTTGTCGCCTCCGTAGTAGGCGAGCACGCCGCCGGTGCGCGGGTCGATCGCGACCATCGCGCTGCGCAGGTTGACCGGCTGGCCGCCGAGCGCGGCGTGCGCGGCGGACACGGCCTGCTCCTGGCGCCGCGGGTCGATCGTGGTCGTGATCCGCAGGCCCTCCTGGGCGAGGTCCTCCTCGGTGATCCCGAGCGACTCCAGCTCCGCCTGCACGGCCGCGACGATCTGCCCGCGGCTGTCCCGCGGGACCCCGCCGGAGAGCGGCTTGCGCGCGGCCGTCGGCGGGAAGACGGCGCTGCCGCGCTCGGCGGGGGTGATCCAGCCCTGCGCGGTCATCCCGTCGAGCACGAAGCTCCAGCGGGCCACCGCCCGGTCCGGGTTGACGGCCGGGTCCCAGCGCGACGGGGACTGGATCAGCCCGGCCAGCAGCGCGCCCTCCGACGGCGTCAGCTCGCCGACGTTCTTGCCGAAGTACGCCTGCGCGGCGGACTGGATGCCGTACGCGCCGCGGCCGAAGTAGATCGTGTTCAGGTAGTCGGCGAGGATCTCGTCCTTGCTGCGCTCCTGGGAGATCTTCACCGCCAGCACGACCTCCTTGTACTTGCGCCAGAGCGTCTGCTCGTCGCCGACCAGCGCCTTCTTGACGAACTGCTGCGTGATCGTCGAGCCGCCGCCCACACCGCCGCGCAGCTGGTTCCACGCCGCGCGCAGGATGCCGGTGAGGTCGAAGCCCGGGTTCGAGTAGAACGTGCGGTCCTCGGCGGCCAGCACCGCGAACCGGACGTGCGGCGGGACCTGGTCGATCGCCACCTTCGTCCGGTTGCCCTCCTCGGGCACCAGCCGGGTGAGCTGCGAGCCGTCCCCGAACGACACGAGCGCGACCTGGTTGTTGACCGCGTCGTCCGGGCTCGGCACGGCGAACGCGAGGTAGCCGATCGCGAACGCGAGCGCCGGGCCGAGCACCACCGCGCCGAACGCGCCCAGCACCGCCCGGCGGGCCAGCCGCAGCCGCCGGGACCGGCGCTCGGCCGCCGAGAGCGGGCGGTCGTGCTGGGCGCGCCGCGGCGGCCGGCCGACCGGCTGCTGGCGGCCCGGCGCGAGCACCGCGGGCAGCACGTCGGTCGCGTCCGGGACGCGGTGGCGAGCCGAGTCCTCGACGCCCGGCCCGCGGCCCTTCGGCGGCTGCCACCACCCGACCGACTGCTGGGAGGAGTGCGCGTGCCGGCGGTGCCGCTGGACGGGGGCGCTGGTGCGCCGCACCCCC
>MKJX01000247.1 GCA_001942415.1 Pseudonocardia sp. CNS-139 | reverse complement strand
GGCAAGATCGGCACGTTCGTCGAGGTCAAGAACGCCGAGATCGGCGCGGGCAGCAAGGTGCCGCACCTCACGTACGTGGGGGACGCGACGATCGGCGAGCACAGCAACATCGGCGCGTCGTCGGTGTTCGTGAACTACGACGGCGTGCACAAGCACCGCACGGTCGTCGGGTCGCACGTGCGCACGGGCTCGGACAACACGTTCGTCGCGCCCGTGCGGGTCGGCGACGGCGCCTACACCGGCGCCGGCACCGTGGTCCGCGAGGACGTCCCGCCGGGGGCGCTCGCGGTGTCCGCGGGGTCACAGCGCACCATCGAAGGGTGGGTCGCACGGAAGCGACCCGGCACACCGGCCGCCGAGGCCGCCGCGCGGGCGGTCGAGCCGGCCGACAACGTCCACGGAGGCACAGCACGGTGAGCGCGATGTCGGCGACCCCCAAGAAGAACCTGATGCTCTTCTCGGGGCGGGCACACCCCGAGCTCGCCGAACAGGTGGCGAAGCACCTGGACGTCACCATCCACGCCCCAGTCGACGTACTCGTTCGCCAACGGCGAGATCTTCGTGCGGTTCGAGGAGTCCGTCCGCGGCTGCGACGCGTTCGTGCTCCAGTCCCACTCCGCGCCGATCAACGACCAGATCATGGAACAGCTGATCATGGTCGACGCGCTGAAACGGGCCTCGGCGAAGCGGATCACGGTGGTCATGCCGTTCTGGGGCTACGCGCGCCAGGACAAGAAGCACCGCGGCCGCGAGCCGATCTCGGCGCGGCTGATCGCCGACATGTTCAAGGTCGCGGGCGCGACCGGATCATGACCGTGGACCTGCACACCGCGCAGATCCAAGGCTTCTTCGACGGGCCCGTCGACCACCTCTTCGCGCTGCCGGTGCTCGCCGAGCACATCAAGCGCACCTACGGCGGCGCGGAGATGGCCGTCGTCTCCCCGGACTCCGGCCGCGTGCGACTGGCCGAGCGCTGGGCCGAGACGCTCGGCGGCACCCCGCTGGCGTTCATCCACAAGACGCGCGACCCGCGCAAGCCCAACGAGGCCGTCGCCAACCGCGTGGTCGGCGAGGTCGACGGCCGGCTCTGCGTCGTGATCGACGACATGATCGACACCGGCGGCACGGTGGCGAAGACCGTCGAGGTGCTGCTCAAGGAGGGCGCGGCGGACGTCGTGGTCGCCGCCACGCACGGCGTGCTCTCCGGCCCGGCCACGGAGCGGCTGGCCAACTGCGGGGCCCGTGAGGTGATCTTCACCGACACCCTCCCGATCCCGGACGAGAAGCGGTTCCCCGGGATGAGCGTGCTGTCGATCGCCCCGCTGCTGGCCCGCGCGATCCACGAGCTTCGACGACGGCTCGGTCGACGAGCCTCTTCGACCGGGAACGTCCTGACCGGGAACGCAGGATTGTCGCGGCCCGTGGGCCTGCGGCGCAACGCGGCCGGCAGCGCGCACAGTCGCCGGCGCGGCGACAAATCCCCTGTTCAGGACGCTGGCGAGACGGATTGCTCAGCGGGCTGTCGGTGGCGGGTGGAGTACTTGCGCCAGTCGTGAGGGGAGGTGGATCGTGAACGGGTTGCCCGATCCCATGTTCAGCCATGACCTCGACGTGTATGTCGTGGCGGACTACCTCGTGCGGCAGGACGCCCTCCGCCTCGAACCCGACGTGACCCCCCTCAAACTTGCGAAGCTGCTCTACCTGGCTCAGGCCACTACCTCGCCTCAACTGGCCGGCGGCTCTTCGCGGAGGATGTCGAGGCCTTCGACAACGGCCCGGTGGTGCATCGCGAGTGGCGCCGGAACTCCGGGAAGCAGATCATCGCCGTCCGCGAGGGAGCAACGATCACAGAGGAGATCGACCTTCCGGACGACGCGGCCGAGTTCCTCGACGCAGTGTGGGCGCGATACAAGGACTACTCGGCTTCCGCGCTGTGGAATCTGACTCACGACCAGGACCCTTGGCGGAAGAACCACCGCCCGGGCGGGTACCGCGTGAAGATCCCGGACCGCGACATGATCACCTACTTCGCGAGTCCGTGCCGGCCGCCGAACGGGTGTTCCACGCGAACGTGGTGATCATGCCGGACGGCTTCTTGGACGAGGACGACGCCGAGGCCTTCGCAGCGAAGTTCATGGAGTCCAGGCGCCGGTGACCGAGCCATGGGTCGCAGTCGAGCCTCTCGCGCCGCATCACGACATCGACGACTGCGCCTGGTCGCCTTGATCAACAAGATTCCTGTGTCCTCGGGTTGAGCCACAGATCCGACGCCTCCGGATCGAGGAGGTCGGCGGGTCGGGCGTCGTGCCGCCTGACCGAGACCAGGGGTGCCGCGGCGGCTTGCGCGGCGAAGGACCTGGGCCACGCCGCATCGCGAGCCGTCGGTGTCCCGCCGCCGGCACAGCGGACTGCCGAAGCGCCAGGTGGGCCTTCGACGGCGAGCCTGGGGCTCGCGTATTCTCTTCGTCAGTTCCGCGGCGAGGGCGGGTTGATCTCTAGCCCGCCGTGATCGACGCAGCACCGGCCCGGCCGGGCTGCCTCGCCGCGCGTCCGAACGTCGCACTGATCGAGGAGAAGTACCGTGGCCGAGGCCCGTATCGACGCCGAGACCCGCACGGAGTTCGGCAAGGGCGCCGCCCGCCGCACCCGTCGCGCAGGCAAGATCCCCGCTGTCCTCTACGGGCACGGCACCGCACCGCAGCACCTGTCGCTCCCGTCGCTGGAGTTCGCCCGGGTCGTCCGGGAGCAGGGGCGCAACGCGGTGCTCACGCTCAACATCGAGGGCAAGCCGCAGCTCGCGCTGACCAAGACCGTGGTCACGCACCCGATCCGGCCCTACATCGAGCACGTCGACCTGCTGGTGATCCGCCGCGGCGAGAAGGTGGCCGTCGAGGTGCCGCTGTCCGTCGTCGGCGACGCCGCCCCGGGCTCGCTGGTCACGCAGGAGCTCAACACGCTGGAGATCGAGGCCGACGTCTCGTCGATCCCCGAGCAGATCGAGGTCTCGGTCGAGGGCGCCGAGGTCGGCACGCAGATCACCGCCGCGACGTGCAGCTGCCGGCCGGCACCGAGCTGAAGGCCGACCCGGAGACGCTGGTCGTGAACGTGGTGCCGGCGCCGACCGCGGCCCAGCTCGACGTCGAGGAGGGCGGCGAGGCGGCCGGCGAGCCGGCCGCCCCCGCTGCCGAGAGCTGAGATGACGCCGGGCCCCGCTCTGGTGGTCGGGCTCGGCAATCCCGGCCCGGACTACGCCGAGACCAGGCACAACGTCGGGTTCCGCGTCGTCGAGCTGTTGGCGGCGCGGGCCGGCGGCGGCGGTTCTCCAAGCACCGGACGAACGCCGACGTGCTGGAGGGCCGGCTCGCCGGACGGCGGGTGGTGCTCGCGAAGCCGCGCACGTACATGAACCTGTCGGGCGGGCCGGTGGCCGGGCTGGTCAAGTACTTCTCGGTGCCGGTGGAGGACCTCGTCGTCGTGCACGACGAGCTGGACCTCGGCTTCGGCGTCGTCCGGCTCAAGCGCGGCGGCGGCGAGGGCGGGCACAACGGTCTCCGCTCGGTCAGCTCGTCGCTGGGCGCGAAGGACTACCTGCGGGTCCGGTTCGGGATCGGGCGTCCACCCGGGCGCCAGGACCCGGCGGACTTCGTGCTCAAGCGCTTCTCCGCCGTGGAGAAGAAGGAGCTCGACTTCGCCGTCGACCTCGCGGCCGACGCCACCGAGGCGCTGCTCGCCGAGGGCCTGGAGCCGGCGCAGAACCGGTTCCACGCTCTCCCGGGTTAGGCGCGCGCCTTCAGCAGGTCGCCCGTCGCGCTGCGGCGCAGCTTCCCCGACGGGGTCTTGGGCAGGCTGCCCGGCGGCAGCACCACCACGTCCGCCGGGCGGACCCCGACCTCCGCGACCACCCGGCCCGTCACGTCCTTGCGGATCAGGGCCTCGGCCTCGGGGTCGCCCGCCTTGCGGGACTCGACGGCCACCACGAACGACTCGCGCCGCCCACCGTCCTCGCCGGCGAACCGGCGGACGGCCACGGTGTTGCCGGCGCGCACGTCGTCGCCGCGGCGGCGGCCCGCTCGATGTCGGTCGGGTAGATGTTGCGGCCGCCCATGATGATCACGTCCTTGCGCCGGCCGCAGACCACGACCTGGTCGTCGACTAGGTAACCCTCGTCGCCGGTGTCGAGCCAGCCGTCGGCGTCCTGGGTGGCGACCGGGCCGTGCACGGTGAGGTATCCCGCGGTCACGGGCTCGCCGCGCAGCTGCAGCACGCCCACCTCGCGCTCGCCGAGCACCCGGCCGTCGTCGCCGACGACACGCACCTCGATGCCCGGCAGCGGCGGACCCAGCTTGGGGAACCGGCGGCTGGGCCCGTCCCCGGCCGGGACGGCGCGGCGGTGCGCCTCCAGCCCGTCGGCGTCGATCGTGTCGACGTCCAGGCCGGTCTCGACCGGCGCGAACGACACCCCGAGCACGGTCTCGGCCATCCCGTACGCGGCGAGCACCGACTCCGGCCGCAGCCCGAACCGGGCCCCGTTGGCGGTGAACGCGGCCACCGCGTCCGGGTCGATCGGCTCGGCGCCGTTGAGCGCGATGCGCAGCGTGGAGAGGTCCAGCGCGCCGTCGGCGGGGCGCGTGAGCTGGCGGGCGAGCACGGCGTAGGCGAAGTTGGGCGCGGCCGTGACCGTGCCGCCGTGCTTCGAGATCAGCTCGGCCCACAGCAGGGGACGGGAGAGGAAGTCGGTGGGCGTGACGCTCACCAGCTCCAGGCCGGTGGTCATCGGGACGGTCAGGAACCCGACCATGCCCATGTCGTGGAAGAGCGGCAGCCACGACACCATCACGTCCCGCTCCACGACAAGCCGGGACGCCTCGACCATCCCCGTGATGTTGGCGTAGAGGTTGCCGTGGCTGATCCGCACGGCCTTCGGCTCGGCCGTGGAACCGCTCGTGAGCTGCAGCAACGCGACGTCGTGCTCAGCGGCGACGGCCGGGTCGGGTGTGATGCCGGGCCCGTCGGCGGCGATGTCGCCGATCATCCGGAACGCGCGCCGTGCTCGGTGAGCACCGGGGCGAGCGCGTCGAACGGGGCGCCCAGCAGCACCAGCCGCGCGTCGATCATGCGCAGGACGGACAGGGTGTCCGCGGCCCACGCCGCGAGGTCCGTGCGGGCGGTGGGCTGGTGCAGCATCGTGACGCTGCCGCCCGTGAGCCAGACGGCCTGCGCGGCCGGCGCGATCGACGCCGGCTCCCCGGCCAGGACGCCCACCGCGGCGCGGGCGGGAGCCCGGGCACGCCGGCACCGCCGGCGAGCAGGCCGGCCGCCATCCGCCGGGCCGTCGCGTGCACCTCCGGCCAGGTGCGCCGGACCGGCGCCTTCGGCTCCCCGGTGGTCATGCCGCGGGGCGAACGGGCGGCCGACTCCAGCAGCATCACCAGAAACCGGGACATATCCGGAGCGTACGGTCTGCGCCGGAGCCGATCACGCGTTCCGGGCACGCTCCAGGCCGTCGAGGAGGAGATCGAGGCCGAACGCGAACTCCTCGGCGAAGTCGTAACCCGGACGCAGGACGTGCTCGACCGCCAGTTCGGTGAGGTGCGGGTATGCGCCCTCGGGCATCCCGGCGAAGATCGTCCGGGCGACGGCGGCGGCCTGCTCCCCGGTGCTGAACGGGAGGCTCGCCTCCTGGACCGCGAACCCGTACACGTAGCTGTCGAGCAGCGCGTACGCGTGGGCGGTCAGCGCCACGGAGAACCCGGCGCCGCGCAGCACGCCGAGCACGGCGTCGTGGTGGCGCAGGGTGGCCGCGCCGGGCGTCGTGCGCGACTCCATCAGCCCGATCGCCCACGGGTGCCGGGCCAGCGCCTCCCGCACCGCCACCGCACGGGCCCGGAGCGCGGCCCGCCAGTCGGGGCCCGCGGGCACCTCGGCCTCGGCGAACACCGCATCGACCATGCCGTCGAGCAGGTCGCTCTTGCCGCCGACGTGGTTGTAGAGCGACATCGCCTCGACGCCCAGCGCGACGCCGAGCCGGCGCATCGACAGCGCCCCGATGCCCTCGGCGTCGGCCAGCGCGACGGCGGCGGCCAGCACGCGTTCCCTGCTGAGCCGGGCCCGGGGGGCGGCGTCGGCCATCCCGGTCCTCCTCTCCTTGCCGACTTACGGCGTAAGCTGCATACTTACGGCATAAGCATACGACGTAAGGGGTGGGCGGGATGAAGGCCGTCGTGCAGGACCGGTACGGCGAGGCGGACGTGCTCCGGCTCGACGACGTGGACGTACCGGCGCCCGGGCCGGGCGAGGTGCTGGTGAAGGTCGCCGCGGCGGGCGTCGACCGCGGGGTCTGGCACCTCATGGCCGGGCGGCCGTACCTCGTGCGGACCGTGACCGGGCTGCGGACGCCGCGGACGCGGGTGCGCGGCCGGGAGGTCGCGGGCACGGTCGAGGCGACCGGCCCGGACGTCACCGGGCTGCGGCCGGGCGACGAGGTGTACGGGATCGCGGAGGGCACCTTCGCCGAGTACGCCGTCGGGAAGGCGGCCAAGCTCGCGCCGCGGCCGGCCGGCCTCACGCCCGAGCAGGCGGCCGCGATGCCGATCTCCGGCGCGTCCGCGCTGCAGGCCGTGCGCGACGCCGGCGGGGTCGCGGCCGGGCAGAAGGTGCTGGTCATCGGGCGTCCGGGGGCGTCGGCACGTTCGCCGTGCAGATCGCGAAGGCGTACGGCGCCGAGGTCACCGGCATGTGCGGGCCGGCGAAGACCGACCTCGTGAAGGAGATCGGCGCCGACCACGTCCTCGACCACACGCGGGCCGAGGTCACCGACGGCGGCCGGCGCTACGACCTGGTCGTCGACACCGGTGGGCACCGGCCGCTGCGGCTGCTGCGGAAGGCGCTCGCCCCGCGCGGCACGCTGGTGATCATCGGCTCCGAGACCGGCGGGCGGTGGTTCGGCGGGATCGACCGGCAGCTGCGCGCGTCCCTGCTCTCGCCGTTCGTCGGGCAGAAGCTGGCGATGCTGGTGTCGACGGAGAAGGCGGACGACCTGCGCGCGCTCACCGAGCTGGTCGGCGCCGGCACGCTGACGCCGGCCGTGGACCGCACGTACCGCTGGCCGCCACCGCGGCCGCCGTGCGGCACATGACCGAGGGCCGGGCCCGCGGGAAGGTCGTGGTGACCGTCGTGTGACGGGGCGGGGTCGTAGCATCGCGGGCGTGTCGCACCTGCCTGCCACCCCGCTGACCGACGCCGTCAACGGTGCGCTCCCCGCCGCCCGCGCGGACCTGGAGCGGCTGGTCCGCATCCCGAGCATCTGGGCCGACCCGGCCCACGCCGACGACACCCGGCGCAGCGCCGAGGCCGTCGCGGACCTGGCCCGCGGGGCCGGCGCCGCGGACGTCCGGGTCGTGGCGGCCGACGGCGGCGCGCCCGCCGTGATCGCGCACTTCCCGGGCCCCGAGGGCACGCCCACGGTGCTGCTCTACGCCCACCACGACGTGCAGCCGACCGGCGGCGACGACCAGTGGACGACCCCGCCGTTCGAGCCGTCCGAGCGGGACGGGCGGCTCTACGGGCGCGGCGCGGCCGACGACAAGGCCGGCGTGATGGCGCACCTCGCGGTGCTGCGCGCGTTCGGCGGGCGCCCACCGGTCGGGGTGACGCTGTTCATCGAGGGCGAGGAGGAGTCCGGCTCCCCCACGCTCACCGCGTTGCTGCGGGAGCACCACGAGCTGCTGACCTGCGACGTCATCGTGATCGCCGACGCGTCCAACCCGGCCGTCGACGTGCCCGGGCTGACCACGAGCCTGCGCGGGCTGGTGGACGTCACGATCGAGGTGGCGATGCTGGAGCAGCCGGTGCACTCCGGCGTCTACGGCGGCCCGGTCGGCGACGCGCTCACCGCACTCGTGCACGCGCTCGCGTCGCTGCACACGCCCGAGGGCGAGGTCGCGGTGCCCGGGCTGGTGCACGGCAGCTCCGCGGCCCCGGACGCGACGAGGCCGGCTTCCGCTCCGACGCGGGCTGCTCGACGGCGTGCAGCTGCTGGGCAGCGGCACCGTGCCGGAGCGGGTGTGGCAGAAGCCGGCCGTCGCGGTGCTCGGGATCGACGCGCCGCGCGTCGCCGACGTCTCGAACGTGCTGCTCCCCCGCGCCCGCGCGGCGGTCAGCATGCGGATCGCGCCCGGCGACAGCACCGCGAAGGCGCAGCGCGCGCTCGCCGAGCACCTGGAGGCCAACGTGCCGTGGGCGCGCGGGTCACGGTCACGCCGGGCCGGGGTATCGCGGAGCCGTACTCGCTGGAGAGCACGGGCTCGGTGTACGACGCGGCCCGCCGCACGTTCACGCAGGCGTTCGGCAACCCGGTGGTGGAGACCGGCATCGGCGGCTCGATCCCGTTCATCGCGGAGTTCGCGCGCGTGTTCCCGGGCGCGACCGTGCTCGTCACGGGCGTCGGCGACCCGGCGAGCCGCTGGCACGGCATCGACGAGAGCCTCGACCTGGCGATGTTCGCTCGCGTGGTGCTGGCCGAAGCACTGCTCCTGGCGGACCTCGCCGGATCCTGACCCGGTCCGGGCAGACTGGAGGGGTGCGGGTCAGGCTGCTGGGGGGCGTCGACGTGACGGGCGGGGCGCCCGGTGGGGCGCTCCTGCGCGGCCTGCTCGCCCGGCTCGCGCTCGATGCCGGCCGGGTCGTGCCGGTTCCGGTGCTGGTCGACGACCTGTGGGGCGCCGATCCGCCGGACGGCGTGACCAACGCGCTGCAGGCCCTGGTCTCGCGGCTGCGGCGGGCCGTCGGCGCCGACCGCGTGACGACGGCCGGGCGCGGCTACCGGCTGGAGCTGCCGGCCGACGCCGTCGACGCGCTGCGGTTCGGCGAGCTGGTGTCGGCGGCGGCCGCGGCGCGCGACCCGGCCGGGGCGTACGCGCTGCTCGGGCAGGCCCTGGACCTCTGGCAGGGCCCCGCGCTGGCCGACGTCCAGGAGCTGCCGTTCGCCGGCCCGGCCGCGTACCGGCTGGCCGAGCGGCGGGCCGGGGCCGTCGAGGAGCGGGCACGGCTCGCGCTCCTGCTCGGCCAACGGGGTCAGGGCGAGCCGCGTGCGGAGGTCGACGCGCTCACCGCCCAGCTCGCGGCCCACCCGCTGCGCGAGAGCACCGCCGTGCTGCTGGCCCGCTGCCTGCACGCACTCGGACGGCAGGCCGACGCGCTCGCCGTGCTGGACGCCACCCGCGACCGGCTCGCGGCCGAGCTGGGCGTCGACCCCGGCCCCGAGCTGGCCGGCGCCCGGCTGGAGGTGCTGCGCGGGGCCCCGGCCCGGCCGGCCGCCGCGGCGCCGCCGTTGAGCAGCTTCGTCGGGCGGGCGCACGACGTCCGGCGGGTGCGCGACCTGCTCGGCACCGCCCGTCTCGTGACGCTCACCGGGCCGGGCGGGGCCGGCAAGACCCGGCTCTCCCGGGAGGCCGTCAGCGCGGACACGCCGGTCGCCGAGCTGGCCGCGCTCACCGCCGCCGAACAGCTGCCGGCCGCGGTGCTCGCCGCGGTCGGCGGGCCCGACCTGCTGGTCGGCGGGCAGGAGGAGCGCACGGCGGACCCGACTGCCCGGCTCGTCGCCGTGCTCGGCGCCCGGCCGCTCGTGCTGGTGCTGGACAACTGCGAGCACCTCGTGCACGGGGTCGCCGTGCTGGCCGAGACGCTGCTGCGGGCCTGCCCCCGGCTGCGCGTGCTCGCCACCAGCCGGGAGCCGCTGGGCGTGCCGGGCGAGGTGCTGCATCCCGTCGACGCGCTGCCCGAGGCCGACGCCGTGCGGCTCTTCGCCGAGCGCGCGGCGGCCGTGCGGCCCGGGTTCACGGCACAGACCGACCCGGACGCCGTCGCCGAGATCTGCCGGCGCCTCGACGGGCAGCCGCTGCCGATCGAGCTGGCCGCGGCCCGGCTGCGCACGCTCACCCCGGCCGAGATCGCGGCGCGGCTCGACGACCGGTTCCGGCTGCTCACGTCCGGGCCGCGCACGGCGCTGCCGCGGCACCAGACGCTGCGGGCCGTCGTCGACTGGAGCTGGGAGCTGCTGTCCGAGCCCGAACGCACGGTCGCGAGCCGGCTCGCCGTGTTCGCGGGCGGCGCGGACGCGGCCGCCGCGGAGCGGGTCTGCTCGGCGCCCGGCGGGCCTGCCCCCGACGAGGTGTTCGACCTGCTCTCGGGGCTCGTCGACAAGTCGCTGGTGGTCGCCGTGCCGGACGGGACGGCCACCCGTTACCGGATGCTGGAGACGATCCGGGAGTACGCGCGCGAACGGCTCGGCGAGTCCGGTGCGCGGGCGCACGCCGAGCAGGCGCACACCGCGGTGGTGCTGGACCTGGTCGAGACGGCCGAGCCGCACCTGCGCGGCGCGACGCAGCTGGAGTGGCTCGCCCGGCTGCGGGCGGCGGCCGAGGAGATCGAGGTCGCCCTCCGCCACGCGACGCGGCCGGGGACGCCGCCACCGCGCACCGGATCGTCGCGGCGATGGGCTGGTCGTGGGTGATCCGCGGGCTGGTCGACCAGCTGTCCCGCTGGCTCGACGCCGTGGCCGACCTCGACGGGCCCGTGCCGGCCGAGGCCCGCGCGCACAACCACGCGTTCCTCGCGATGGTGTGCATCGGGCGCGGGGAGCTGGACCGCGCCGAGGAGACCGTGCGCACCGCGCTCGCGCTCTCCGCCGTGCTGCCGCCGCCGCTGCCGCCCCTGCTGGAGATCCTGCGCCCCGCGTACGAGATGTTCGCGCACGAGGACACCACGGCGCTCGCGCAGATCCTCGCCGAGTCGGCCGACCCGTGGGTGCGCGGGCTCGCCGCCCAGGTGCTGGCCGCGCAGGCCGAGAACGACGGCGAGATCGACGAGCAGCGCCGGCACCTGCGCAGGGCGCACGCCGAGTTCGTGCGCACGGGCGACCGGTTCGGGCTGGGCATGACGCTCCACTCGCTGGGCGAGCTGGAGGACGTCGCGGGCGAGTCGGAGGCCGCCGCCCGCGCCTACGACGAGGCGATCGCGCTGGCCACCGAGCTGGGCAACGACGACGACCTGCCGCAGTTCATCGGGCGGCGGGCGGCGCTCGCGGCCCGCCTCGGCAACCTCGACGAGGCCCGCACGCTGGCGCTGCGCGGGATCGGCTCCACCCGCGGCATGTTCACGTCACAGGCCACCCTGCACATGACGCTCGCGACATCGAGCGGCTGGCCGGCAACGTGGAGGCCGCCCGGGCCGAGCTGGACCGCGCCGCGGAGGAGTTGCTGGGGCCCGGCCTCGCCGTCCACCAGCGGCGGGCCTACCTCGCCTGCTCGCGGGCCGGCGTGGAGCTGGCCGCGGGCGACCTGGGCGCGGCGCGCGAGCTGATGGCCGCCGCCGCGGCGGCCGCGCTGGCCGGCCGGGACGGGCCGGTGGGAGCCGGGGTGGCCGAGGTCGGCGCCGCGGTGCTGCTCGCCGAGGGCGACCCGGAGGGCGCCGGGCTGCTGCTCGGGGTGGCCGCGCGGCAGCGGGGCGCCCCCGACCGCGGCAGCCCGGACGTCGCCGCCGCCTACGTCGGCATCCGGAAGGCGCTCGGCGCGGCGCGGCCGAGGCCGTCCGCCGCGGCCGCGAGATGCCCCGGGACGCCGGCATCGCGGCGCTCGTCGAACGGTTCACCACGACCGAGTCGGCGGTGCTCGGAACTCCGCACTGAGCCGTGCGTTGTGCGTTCGTGGGGATCGGGCTGCTCTTCGCGCTGACGCTGCCCGGACTGGTCTGCCTTCTGGTCGTGCTGGCGGCGGTGGAGCGGTTCGGCCCGTGGTCCCGCCGCGCCGCGGCGGTGGCACGCCGCTGTCGGCCGGCGGGTTCGAGGAGGTCGACGCGTTCTTCACCGGCGCGAAGCGCGCCGAGAAGGAGCACCGGCAGGCCGCCACCATGCTGCGCGACGACGAGGCGGACGGCGCCCCGCCACGGCTGGTGGTCGACCTGGACCGGGGCGTCAGCTTCGGGCCAGCAGCCCCGCCAGGAGCACCGCCAGCAGCTCGGTGAGGTTCGCGGCGAAGTCCAGCCGCAGCACGGTGAGCGCGGGGTCGGCCTCGTAGGCGGCGGTCATCGCGGGCGAGGGGCGCGAGTGCGTCCACATCGCGCCGATGCCCATCTGGGCGGCGCCCGCCCACTTGAACGACGCGTCCTCCCCCAGCTCCGGCATCGCGGTGCGGACCAGCTCCGCGAGCCGGGCCGTGTTGGCGATCGAACCGGTCTTGAAGCGGACCGCGACCTCGGCGGAGACGTTGCGCTCCAACACCGACGCAGCCGTGCTCAGCAGCTCGCAGAAGCGCGGGCAGCCGGCCAGCGACGCCACGACCGCCGCGGCCACCTGGTCGACCCGTACGACGGCGGGCGCGTCCGGGTCGACGCCCGTGCGCAGGGCGTCGGCCAGCTCGTCGAGCCATCGGCGCTGTTCCTGTTCGAGCAGGTCGAGCAGCACGGCCTCGCGCGACTCGAAGTAGCGCAGCACGTTCGACTTCGCCAGCCCGACGCGCCTGGCCAGCTCGTTGAGGCTGATCTCGGCGACCGGCATCGCGGCCACCATCGCCTCCGCCGTCGCCAGGATCGCCTGCCGCCGCGCGGCGCGCTGCTCCTCGCTGCGCGCCCGCTGGAACCCCGTCACGCCCATCCGTCCTCCTGTCCCGCACACCACATGTTACAGACCGACGGTCCGTTGATAGCGGACCGTCGGTCTGCTAACGTCGGCAGCAACAAGAGACCGACGGTCTTTTCGATCTCCCAGGAGGAGCCATGTACACCGTTCCCGACCAGACCGGCCGGCTCGCCGTCGTCACCGGGGCCAACAGCGGCACCGGCAAGGAGGCCGCCAAGCGCCTCGCCGGCGCGGCGCCCGGGTCGTGATGGCCGTCCGGACGCCGGAGAAGGGCGAGCAGGCGCGCGACGGGATTCTCGCCGCGCACCCGGACGCGCAGCTCGACGTCCGCCGGCTCGACCTGGCCGACCAGGCGTCCGTGCGGGAGTTCGCGGACGGGCTGCTCGCCGACGGAACCCCTGTCGACCTGCTGCTCAACAACGCCGGCGTGATGGCCGTGCCGACCCGGATGACCACGGTGGACGGCTTCGAGCTCCAGCTCGCGAGCAACTTCCTCGACCCGTTCGCGCTGACCAACCGGCTGCTGCCGCTGCTGCTCGCCGCGCCGGCCCCGCGCGTCACGACGATGAGCAGCGGGCTCGCCAACCGCGGCCGCATCCGCTTCGACGACCTGCAGCACGAGCGGCACTACAACCCGACCCTCACCTACGCGCAGTCGAAGCTGGCCGACCTGCTGCTGTCCCAGCACCTCGCACGCGTCGCGACCGCCCGCGGCTGGACCCTCGTCAGCAACGCGTCGCACCCCGGCTTCACGCGGACGAACCTGCAGACGTCCGGCCCGAACCTCGGCCGGGAGAACCGCGGCCGCGGCCTGTTCGAGCGGCTGGGCGACCTGCTGCCGTCACAGCTGCCGGAGCAGGGCGCCGAGCCGCTGCTCTTCGCCGCCACCGACCCGTCCGCGGGCAACGGCGCGTACTACGCGCCGAGCCGGTGGTTCGAGCTGGTCGGGCCGGCCGGGCCGGCGCGCATGCCGGCCCGGGGCAAGGACGCCGACCTCGCAGCCCGGCTGTGGACGGCGGCCGAGCAGCTCACCGGCACCGCGCTGCCCGTCCCGGCCGGGCGAGCCTGACCCGGAACCGCTTGCGGAGACCGCCGCCGGCCACCCTGGGATCCGCTGCCTGCGGCCGGCGTCACCGCGCCGGACGCCTGCGGCCGCGCACGAGCTGGGCCGGCCGCGCCGACGGCCCCGGATCCGGCCCGGCTCAGCTGCGCCGCCGGTAGAGCGCCACCGCCAGCGGCGCGAAGACCGCGAAGATCACCGCCGAGGCGAGCAGCGCCCACCCCGCCGGGGCCGCGACCGGACCGCCCGTGAGCAGCCCGCGCACGGCGTCGGCGACCTTCGAGACCGGGTTGACGTCGACGAACGCCCGCAGCCACGACGCATCGTCTCGGCCGGGACGAACACGTTGCTGCCGAACGTCAGCGGCAGCATGACCAGCGCGCCGAGCCCCTGCATCGACCGCGGGTCCTTCACGACCATCGCCATCGCGGTGAACACCCAGCACAGCGAGAACGCGAACACCATCACGAGCCCGAGCGCCGCGACCACCGCGAGCGGCCCGGTGGTGAACCGGAAGCCCAGCAGCAGCCCGAGCAGCAGCATGATCACGCCGGACGTCAGGTAGCGCACGAGGTCGGCGACGATCGCGCCGAAGAGCGGCGCCGACCGGGCGATCGGCAGGCTGCGGAACCGGTCGAAGATGCCGGTGTGCAGGTCGTCGGCCAGCCCGACGCCGGTGCCCGGCGAGGCGAACACGAGCGTCTGCACGAGCACACCCGGCAGCGCGAACTGCAGGTAGCTGGTGGTGTCGCCGGAGATCGCGCCGCCGAACACGTACACGAAGAGCAGCAGGAAGATCACCGGCTGCAGCGTCACGTCGACCAGCGCCTCGGGCGAGTAGATCGTCTTGACGACCCCGCGCCAGGCGAGCGTCGCACCGTGCCGCAGGACGGACGGGGCGCGCAGCGCGGGCGCGGACGGGGACACGACGGCGGTGCTCACACGGCCTCCTTCACGGGCTCCGGCGCCTCGGCGGGGCGACCGGTCAGGCTGAGGAAGACGTCGTCGAGGCTGGGCAGGCGAAGACCCAGCTCCGCGACGGCGAGCCCCTCCGCGTCCAGCTCGGCGCCGACGCGGTGCAGCAGCCCGGTGTCGCGCCCGGAACGATCAGCTCCCCGCCCGGGTCGAGCACCGGCTCGGCGTCGGGTGCCAGCCGGCCGACGAGCGCCGCGACCGTCGCGAGGTCGCCGCGGCGCATGGGCCGGACGTGCAGCCGCTGGCCGCCGACCTCCGTCTTGAGCGTCGCGGGCGTGCCGGCGGCGATCACCCGGCCGTGGTCCAGCACGACGAGATCGTCGGCGAGCTGGTCGGCCTCCTCCAGGTACTGCGTGGTGAGCAGCACCGTCACGCCGTCGGCGGCGAGCTCGCGCACGCTGTCCCAGACCTCGTTGCGGTGCCGCGGGTCGAGCCCGGTGGTCGGTTCGTCGAGGAACAGCACCTCCGGCCGTCCGATCAGGCTGACGGCGAGGTCGAGCCGGCGGCGCATCCCGCCCGAGTACGTCCGTACCCGCCGGCCGGCCGCCTCGACCAGCCCGAACCGTTCGATCAGCTCGGCGGCCCGCGCGCGGGCGGCGGCCCGCGGCATGTCCAGCAGCCGGGCGACCAGCACCAGGTTCGCCGTGCCTGACAGCGCCTCGTCGACGGCGGCGTACTGGCCGGTGAGGCCGATCCGCCTGCGCACCTCCGGGGCGCCGCCACGACGTCGTGCCCGAGCACCCGCGCCCGGCCCGCGTCCGGGCGCAGCAGCGTGGCCAGCACACGGACGGTGGTGGTCTTGCCGGAGCCGTTGGGCCCGAGCAGCCCGAGGACGGTGCCGCGTCGGGCCGTGAGATCGACGCCCGCGAGGGCGCGCGTCTCCTTGAATCTCTTCTCCAGGCCCTCGACCTGGATCACGGTGTCCATGCGTCCGACGGTGCGCCGTCACGCTGACATCGCGCTGACACCACTCCTGACACCACGACCGCTGCGCGTCTCAGCTGTGCGGACCGGCCCGCCACCGCAGCGCGGGCGGGGGCCGGTCACGCAGGTGCGGTGCTCCCCGTCGGTTCCCCCAACCCGGACCGCACGCGTTCGACGCTAGCCCGCCCGGCCGCGCTCCGGATCAGTCGAAAGGTTGATCCCGCTTCGACTCCCGACGGGGCCGGGCGTGCAGGCCGTCGCGGACCACGGCGAAGACACGCTCGCGCAGGCCGGGGTCCGGGTCGGCGGCGACCGTCGCGAGCAGGCCCTTGAACAGCGCGACGA
This sequence comes from Pseudonocardia sp. CNS-139, assembly GCA_001942415.1. Taxonomy (GTDB): domain Bacteria; phylum Actinomycetota; class Actinomycetes; order Mycobacteriales; family Pseudonocardiaceae; genus Pseudonocardia. Next base: position 8,965 of record MKJX01000247.1, on the reverse strand, counting down.
GGTCCGGGACGGTCAGGTCGGGGCGCACGGCCCCGGCCTGCTGCGCCCGGACGAGCAGCACGCCGAGCGCGGTGTGCAGGTCGCCGACGGCGGCGGCCACGAGGTCCGCACCCGCGCCGGCCAGCGCGTCCGGGAGGTCCCGCTTGGCGCCGGCCTCCGCGGCGACGCGGGCGAGGAACCCGTCGAACGCCGCCGCGGCATCGGACCAGCTCGCGCGCTCGCGGCGTCCGCGGCGAGGTCCTGCACCCGGGCCAGCGAGACGGCCTCGAACAGCGCCTCCTTGGTCGGGAAGTGCCGGTAGACGGTGCCGGGGCCGACCCCGGCCGCGGCCGCGATGTCGTCGAGCGGCACCGCGAAGCCGTGCTCCGCGAACGCGGCACGGGCGGCCGCGAGCACCTTCTCGCGGTTGCGCCGGGCGTCGGCGCGCACGGGTCGCTCAGCCATGGTTGCTAACCGGGGCGGAAGTTCCGTATCGTTCAACCGGGGTCACCGTTCCGATTCTAGGAGGAACCGAGCATGATCAGGAGCCCACGGGATGTCGTCGAGCAGGTCCGCCGGATGGTCGCCGGGGAGGACGGGCGGTTCGCGGACCTGTTCGCCCCCGACGGCGTGATGCGCTACCCGTTCGCGCCGCCCGGCACGCCGTCCGAGCTGGCCGGCCGGGACGCGATCGCGGCCTGGTTCGACCGCGCAGCCGGCACCCGCGACCTGCTGCGCATGGACGGGGTGGACGCCGTCGTCCACGAGACTGCCGACCCGGAGGTGGTGGTCGCCGAGATCGAGCACCACGGCCACTCGACGGCCCTCGACGGGCCCTACCGGTTCCGGGCGCTGGGCGTGATCCGGGTCCGCGACGGCCTGATCGTGAGCTACGACGACTACATGGACCCCATCGCGATGGCTCGGCTGCTGGGCCGCACCCCCGACCTGGTCGCGGCGCTGTCGGCGGCCTGACACCTGCGGCCGCCCGTTGCAGCAAAGCCACCCTCATGCAGCCGGACGGCATGAGGGTGGCTTTGCTGCAACGTGGGAGCAGTCAGAGGTGGCGGGCCTGCGCCCACAGCTCCGACCACGGGCGCTGCCGGTCCTGCAGCAGGAGGATCGGCCTGCCCTGAGCGAGGTTGTTGACCCGCTCGTCGTTGTCGAGCGCGCCCACCCGCGTGACGCTGCCGAACCCGGCCGGCACCTCGCTCTCGTCGCCGACGAAGATCACCGCGTCGGAGTCCTCGGGCGGGACGCCGAACCAGGCGGCGCCGCGCGCGAAGCTGTAGGAGGGCAGCTGCGGCTCGAAGTACTGCACCGCGGAGTACGACCAGTAGTCCCCGGTCACGACCACCGCGTTGCGCGCGACGTCGGGCGGCAGGTCGGCGTACGCGGCCGCGACGTCCGCCGCCATGGCCGGCCAGCCGATCTCGTCGCGCTGGAAGTTGCCGATCTGCAGCGGCTGGTCGGCGTGCGCCGAGACCGGCGTGAACGGCAGGATGTTGGCGACCGCGATGAACGCGGCCGTCACGACGTACGTGGGCCAGGTGGGCACCCACCGCCACCAGACGGCCGGGCGGCGCTGCTCGATGCCCGCCGCCGACGCGGCCCAGAGCAGCGGGAACACCCCGATGATGTAGTACGGGCGGCCGCCGGTGACCATGAACAGCAACGCGATCCCGACCGCGGTCGCCCCGAGGAACCGGTACTGCGGCATGCGGAGGAGCCGCCCCAGGCCGTGGGCCGCGAGCACCGTGCCGACGAGCAGGCCGGTGCCGAGCACGCCGAGCGGCAGGAACCCGAGCATCCCGCCCGCGTAGACGCTCTCCGCCGCGACGGCCTGGCTCATCCCGATCTGCGGCCAGCCGTTCTGCGCCTGCCAGACGAGGGTCGGGATCGTGGCGAGCACGGCGAACCCGCCGCCGAGCCACAGCGCCGGGCGGCGCAGCATCTCCCGCGGCCCGAACACCAGGATCGCGACGATCGCCACCACCCAGAAGCCGACGACCAGGAACTTCACCTGCAGCGCCACCGCCGTGACGAGCCCGGCCGCGAGCAGCAGCCCGTCGGCGCGGGTGCGCACCCAGCGCACGAGCAGCCACGTCAGCAGCGTCCACAGGGCCGGGTCCAGCGTCGACGTCGCGAGCAGGTGGCCGGTGGCCAGGAAGCTCGGCGAGACGGCGACGGTCGCGGCCGCGATCACCTGGGCCCGCCGCCCGCCGCCCAGCTCGCGGGCGATCAGCGCGGCCACGACCACCGCGGCGACGATCGCGAGCGTCGCCGGGATGCGCAGCACCGGGAGCACACCCGGCGCGATCGTGTCCATCAGCAGCGCCACCAGCGGCAGCGCCGGCGGCTGGTCGGCGTAGCCCCACGCCGGGTGGTGGCCCGCCGCGATGAAGTAGAGCTCGTCCCCGAAGTACCCGTACCGCCCGCTCACCACGGTCAGCAGCACGCCCACGGCCGCCGCCACCGCGAACACCGGCCCCCTCGCCAGCGCGGGCACCGCGGGCTCGGTCGCGGCCCGTTCCACCGTTGTCATCAGTCCCCCCTCGTCCCGTCCAGACGCTAGGGAAACCGCGGTGGCGGCGAGTCGGTCGATCGGTTGATCCGCTCATCCCCCACTCGACCGGGGCGGGTCAGCCGGGAAGCCGACTCCAGGCCCCGACCAGCGGAGACACGTACAGGGTCGCGTCGGCCGCCGCGGCGCACATGCGGTCCTACAGCGTCTCGGCACCGGCCTCCTCGGCGGTGACGGCCCCGGCCCTCAGCAGGATCGGCGGCGTGGCCGCGAGCGTCGCGACGGCGTACTCGACAACGGTCGGGACGCGCCCGGAGCCCGCGGGCACGCCGGTCGCCGAAGTCCGGGAAGGTGACCACCCCGCCGGGCCGCACCAGCGTGGCCGCGGCGACCGGGCCGGGCAGGTGCATCAGGATCAGCCGCCCGACGACCGCGTCCACCTGCTCGTCCAGCGCGACGTCCGGCAGGACGGCCTCCCGGAACCCGACGTTGCCGAGCCCCGCCTCCCGCGCCCGTTCCCGCGCGACCGCGAGCACGGCGGGACCGGCGTCGACGCCCACGACCGAGCCGTCCGGACGGGTCTAGGACTCCGCCAGCTCCGCGGCCGCCAGCCACTCCAGCTCCACGGCCTCGCGCTCGGCGACGGCGGCCTTGAGCTCGCGGTCCAGCTCCAGCAGCGGCCGGGGTCGGTGGCGGCCTCGGCGAGCTGGGCGTGGAGGCGCTCCTCCTTCGCCGCGAGGGTCTCCATCCGGCGTTCCAGGCGGGCGGCCTCCTTGCGGGCCGCGCGCTGCTCGGCCGCGTTGGACGCCGGCCTGGGCGCCACCGGGGCCACCGCCGCGGTGAGGCCGTTGACCTGCGCGGACGCCCCCGCACGGCGCTGGATGTACTCCTCGATGCCGCCGGGCAGGTGCGTGATGCGGCCGTCGCCGAGCAGCGCGACGACCGTGTCGCAGGCCCGTTCCACGAGGTACCGGTCGTGGCTGACCACGATCAGCGTGCCCGGCCAGCCGTCGAGCAGGTCCTCCAGCCGGGAGAGCGTGTCGACGTCGAGGTCGTTGGTCGGCTCGTCGAGCAGCAGGACGTTCGGCTCGCTCATCATCAGCCGGGTGAGCTGGAGCCGGCGGCGCTCGCCGCCCGAGAGGTCGCCCACCGGCGTCCACTGCCGGGACGCCGGGAAGCCCAGCCGCTCCAGCACCTGCGACGCCGTCATCTCCTGCTTGCCGAACCGCACGTACTTCGCGACCTGCTCGACGGCCTCCAGCACCCGCAGGCCGCGCGGGAGGTCCACCAGCTCCTGCGTGAGCTGCGCGAGCTGCACCGTGCTGCCCCGCACGAGCCGGCCGCCGTCGAGCGGACGCTCCCCGCTCAGCGTGCGCAGGAGCGTGGTCTTGCCCGAGCCGTTGACGCCGACGATCCCGATCCGGTCGCCGGGACCGATCCGCCAGGTCACGTCGTCGAGCAGGGTGCGCCCGGCGACCACGGCCGTCGCGTCCTCCAGCTCCAGCACCGTGCGGCCGAGCCGGTTGGTGGCGAACCCGAGCAGCTCCACGGTGTTGCGCGGCGGCGGGACGTCGGCGATCAGCGCCTCGGCCGCCTCGATCCGGAACCGCGGCTTCGACGTGCGGGCGGGGGCGCCGCGGCGCAGCCAGGCCAGCTCCTTGCGGGCGAGGTTCTGCCGGCGGGCCTCGGCCGCGTCGGCCTGCCGCGAGCGCTCGGCCCGCGCGTAGACCCAGTCCGCGTAGCCGCCGAGGTAGCTCTCGACGCGCCCGTTCGCGACCTCCCACGTGCGCGTGCAGACCGCGTCGAGGAACCAGCGGTCGTGCGTGACGACCACCACCGCGCAGCGGCGGGCGAGCAGGTGCTCGGCCAGCCAGCTGATGCCCTCGACGTCCAGATGGTTGGTGGGTTCGTCGAGCACGACGAGGTCCGGCTCGCCGACCAGCGCGGCGGCCAGCGCGACCCGCCGCTTCTCGCCGCCGGACAGGCCCTCGACCGTGCGGTCGAGGTCGCCGATGCCCAGCCCGCCGAGCACGTCGCGGACCTTCGGGTCGGCCGCCCACTCGTGGTCGGCCGCACCGGCCCACGCCGCGAGCACGACGTCCCGGACGCGCGCGCCGGCCGGCATGACGTCGGCCTGCGCGAGGTGCGTGAGGTTCAGCCCGCCCAGCCGGCTCACCCGGCCGCCGTCCGGCTCGCGGACGCCGGTGACGATGTCGAGCAGCGTGGTCTTGCCGCCGCCGTTGAGGCCGACGACGCCCACCCGTTCGCCGCGCTCGATCCCGAGCGACACGGCGCCGAGCAGCACCCGCGAGGCGTCGCCGGGCACGTGCGCGGTGACGGACTCCAGGTTGACGAGGTTCTGTGCAGGTCGTGGGGCCATCAGGCACGCACCGGCGGCCACGAGCTGGGCGGGCCGGACGGGCTGTCGGGCTGCTCGACCACCCGCGCACCCGGCACCGGGCCGTGCGCCACGCGGACCGTGCGGCAGACGCCGACGCCCGCCAGCTCCGCGGCGACGTCGATCGCCGACTCGGCGCTCGTGCACAGGAACGCGCACGTCGGCCCGGACCCGGAGACGAGCCCGGCCAGCGCGCCCGCCCCGACGCCCGCGCGCAGCGTGCGGCGCAGGTCGGGGGCCATGCTGACGGCCGCGGCCTGCAGGTCGTTGCCGAGGCTGAGCGCGAGCTGGCGCGGGTCGCCGCCGGCCAGCGCCTCCAGCACGGGCTCGACGGGCCGGTCGGCGGGCACCGTGTCGCCGCGGAGGCGGTCGAGCTCGCGGAACACGCTGGGCGTCGACAGGCCGCCGCGGTGCAGCGCGATCACCCAGTGCTGGGTGTGGCGGGCGAGCACGGGCACGATCTGCTCGCCGCGGCCCGTGCCGAGCGCCGTGCCGCCGTAGAGCGCGAACGTGACGTCGCTGCCCAGCTCGGCGGCCAGCTCCGACAGCTCGTCGCGGCCGAGGTCGAGCTTCCACAGCGCGGAGAGCGCGACGAGCGCCCCGGCGGCGTCGGCGCTGCCGCCCGCCATGCCGCCGGCCACCGGGATGCCCTTGCGCAGCACGAGCCGGACGTCGGGGTCGCGGTCGGCGCGCTCGGCCAGCAGCTGGACGGCCCGCCAGGCGAGGTTCGTCTCGTCGGCCGGGACCTCGGAGACCCCTTCGCCGTACACCTCGATGCCCGGCGCGTCGCTCGCCGCGACCGACACCTCGTCGAACAGGCTCACCGCGTGGAACACGGTGACCAGGTCGTGGTAGCCGTCCTCCCGGAGCGGGCCGACGGCGAGATGCAGGTTGATCTTCGCGGGCACGCGCACGGTGACCGGTGGTGGAACGGCGGCGAGCACCCGACAACCCTACGTGCGGCGGCCGACGCGCCGCCGACGACGTGTGCGGAGCCGTCCCGAACGATCCCGAACGATCCCGAACGATCCCGAACGATCCCGAACGATGCAGCAGGGTGGCTTTGCTGCAACCCGCCCTCAGGACGGCGACCCCGCCGACGCCCGGGTCGCGGCGAGCCGCGCGAAGTCCGTCACCGCCAGCGTCTCGGCCCGGGCCAGCGGGTCGATCCCGGCCGCACGCAGGGCCGACTCGGCCGCCGCCGGCGAGCCGGCCCACCCCGCGAGCCCGGACCGCAGCGCCTTGCGGCGCTGCGCGAACGCGGCGTCGACCAGCCGGAACACCGCGGTGCGGTCGCCCGGCGGCGGGTCGCGGCGGTCGAACGCCAGCAGGCCCGAGTCGACGTTGGGCACCGGCCAGAACACCGCGCGCGGCACCGGCCCGGCCCGGCGGGCCGCCGCGTACCAGGCGAGCTTGACGCTCGGCACCCCGTCGCCCGGCTGCCCGGCGCCGCCGCGAGCCGCTCCGCCACCTCGGACTGCACCATCACCAGCCCGCGTCGGATCCCCGGCAGCTCGGCGAGCAGGTGCAGCACCACGGGCACGGCGACGTTGTAGGGCAGGTTCGCGACGATTGCGGTCGGCGCGGGCGCGGGCAGGTCGGCGGCCGCGAGCCGCAGCGCGTCGGCCGGGCTGACGGTGAGCCGGGCGGCCAGGTCCGGGGCCTGCTCGGCCACGGTCTGCGGCAGCCGGGCGGCCAGCACGGGGTCGATCTCCACCGCGTGCACGGCCGCGACCTCGGGCAGCAGCGCCAGCGTCAGCGATCCCAGCCCCGGGCCGACCTCGACCACGACGTCGCCGGGCGTCAGCTCCGCGGCCCGGACGATCCTGCGCACGGTGTTCGGGTCGTGCACGAAGTTCTGCCCGAGCTTCTTGGTGGGCCGCAGCCCCAGCTCCGCGGCGATGGCCGCACCTGCGCGGGGCCGAGCAGCCGCGCACCCTCGTCCGTCACGCCGTGAGGGTGCCCCGGGCCCGCCGGGCGGCCGTCACCGGGGCAGGCCGAGCTTGCGCGCGCACGCCGGCCAGGCGCCGTAGCCGCCGCGGTCGTCGCGCACCCGCGTCGCGACCGCGATCTGCTCCTCGCGGGACGCCTGGTGCGGGAGCGCGGCGTAGTCGGTGCCGTCGTAGGCGCGCCAGGTGCCCGCGTCGAACTGGAGGCCACCGTAGTAGCCGTTGCCGGTGTTGATCTCCCAGTTCCCGGTGGACTCGCAGTTCGCCAGCCGGTCCCAGACGGCCCCGTCGGTGACGGCCGGGGCCCGTGGGACGTCGTCGTTCGTCCCGACGCGGACGATCCGCGGCTCCGGCGGCGTCAACCCACCCGCGCGGACCTGCTCGCGCCGGACCTCCTGGCCGTTCTGCACCCACACCCGCATGATCGCGGTCTGCTCGCCCGGACGGCCGCGGTCGACGACCTCGCGGTCGCCCCGCGGCAGCTCCGGATCCTCGATGACCTGCTCCGGCGGCGGGATCGGCCGGGTCTCGACGACCTCACCGACACCGTTGCGCACCACCTGCACCGACATGCCCTCGATGAGCGGGGTGTCGTCGGCCGGGATCGCGACGTCGTCCGGGCCCAGCTGGATGCCCTGGTCGGCGAGCAGCCCGGCCACCGTGCCGGACAGCGTCGTCAGCGGCGTCGGCACACCCGTGCCGTCGGTGAGCGAGACGCCGCGCGGGATCTCCAGCTGCAGCGAGATCCCGTCCAGCGGGATCACCGTGTCCGCGCCTCGGACATCTGGCCGGCCTCCGCCGCCACCCCGAGCACCTGCAGCGCCCCGCCGACGGACGCCTCGGTCGTCCAGAGGTCGCGCTTCGAGCTGCCCTCGACGAGCGTCAGCTTGCGGGCCCGGCTGAAGATGACCTGGTCGCCGTCGGCGAGGTCGGTGGGCAGCGCGGGCTGCACGCGGTCCTGCGGCTGCGCGACGATGCCCGCGGACTCCAGCGCCGACTCGACCGTGCTCGCGAACGTGTGCAGGGTGCGGTCCTGGCCGTCGACGGTGACCGTGATCGTCTTGTCCATCGCCAGCGCGCTCGCCCCGCCGCCGACCAGCACCAGCACAACCGCCAGCACCGCCGCCCGCAGACCCGTGCGGCGCGGGGGCGCTTCGGTCGCGAGGCGGCGGGAGCGGCGCGGGGCGGGCGCGGGCGCGCCGCGGGGGCGGCCTCCGGAGCGGCCTCCGGAACGGGCGGGGCCTGCACGCCGACGGGCGCGGTCACCGCCGCGAACGGCTGCGTGAACGGGTCGGCGCCGTCGAGTCCGGGAATCGGGCCGGTGAGCGCCTCGTCGATCCGTTCGAGGGTGCCGGTGGCGCTCGCAGCAGCGCCGGTCCAGCGCTCGTCGATCCGTTCGAGGGTGCGGTGGCGCTCGCAGTAGCGCCGGTCCGCTGGCGGGCGCGGTGGGCACCGGTCCGGTCGCTGCGGGCGGACCGCCGGAGCCGCAGCCGTGCCCGAAGCGGCCTGATGGGCGCCGGTCCGGTCGCCGCCGGGCCGGGCCGCGGCGTGAGCACCCGTCCGGCCGCCGTCCGACGAGCGCTGGAAGGCAGGGGTGGCCGCTGTGCCGGTCCCGGCCGGGGCATCGCCCGGCGCCCGCCGGAAGGCGCCGGGGGCACCGGGCCGCACCGCCGGGCTCGCAGCCGTGCCCGAAGCGGCCTGATGGGCGCCGGTCCGGTCGCCACCCGACCGGACCACAGGGGTGGCCGCGGTCCCCGAGGGCGCCGCGTGCGCACCGGTCCGGTCGCCGTCCGACAACCGCCGCACCACAGGAGCAGCCGCCGTACCCGAAGCCGCCTGGTGGGCGCCGGTCCGGCCGCCACCAGGCCCGACCACAGGGACGGCCGCCGTACCCGAGGACACCTCCGGCGACCGCCGGAACGCACCCGTTGCACCGGGCCGCACCGCCGGGCCCGCAGTCGTCCCCGAAGCAGCCTGATAGGCGCCAGTGCGGTCGCCACCGGACCCGACCCCAGGGGTGGCCGCGGTACCCGAGGCCGCCTGATGGACGCCGGTGCGGTCGCCACCAGGCCCGATCACAGGGGTGGCCGCCGTACCCGAAGGCGCCGCGTGCGG
>MKJX01000246.1 GCA_001942415.1 Pseudonocardia sp. CNS-139 | reverse complement strand
GGCATCATCGTGACGTCACCCGCGAGTACGCGCAGCGGTAGCCGCGCGTACCTCCCACGCCCGAACCCGGAGGGGCGGGCGTCAGGTCGGGCGGCGGGCGGCGTAGGCGGCCAGCTCCGCGAGCTGCACGGGATCCAGCGACGGCGGCACCGCCCGGCGGGCGGCGGCGAGGTGCGCGGCAGTCACCTCGGTGGCCTCCAGCGACTCCCGCATCGCGGTGAGCGCGGCCTCGCGCAGCACCGCGGCGCAGTCCGCCGCCGAGTAGCCCTCCAGCTCGGCGCCCAGCGCGTCGAGGTCGACGTCGGCGGCGAGCGGGATGTTGCGCCCGGCCGCCCGCAGGATCTCCGCACGCGCCTCGCCGTCCGGCGGTGGGACGTAGACCAGCCGCTCCAGCCGGCCCGGGCGCAGCAGCGCCGGGTCGATCAGCTCGGGCCGGTTGGTCGCCCCGACGACGATCACGTTCCGCAGCGGCTGCGCCCCGTCCAGCTCGGTGAGCAGGGCCGCGACCACGCGGTCGGCCACCCCGGAGTCGGACGACTGGCCGCGGCGCGGCGCCAGCGCGTCGACCTCGTCGAGGAACACCAGCGCGGGCGCGGCGTCGGCGGCCTTGCGGAACAGCTCCCGCACGGCCCGCTCCGACTCGCCGACGTACTTGTCGAGCAGCTCCGCGCCCTTCACCGAGAACACGTTGAGCTGCCCGCTCCCGGCGATGGCCCGCAGCAGGAACGTCTTGCCGCCGCCCGGCGGCCCGTAGAGCAGCACGCCCCGAGGCGCGGCGACGCCGAGCCGGGCGAACGAGTCCGGGTACTGCAGCGGCCACAGCACCGCCTCGGTGAGCGCCTGCTTGACCTCGGTCATGTCGCCGACCTGGTCGAGCGTGATCCCGCCGGTCTGCAGCGTGTCCGACGACGACATCGAGATGGGCCGCACGGAGCCGACAGCGTCGAGGAGGTCCTGCTGGGAGATGCGCGGCTCGCCCTCGCCGTCGCTCTCGCCGTGGCGCAGCGCCGCCTGCACGGCCGCCTCGCGTCGCACGGCCACCAGGTCGGCCGCGACGAAGCCCGGTGCGCGCTCGGCCACCGCGCGCAGGTCCACCCCGTCGGCCATCGGCACCGACGCCAGCAGCCGGCGCAGCAGCTCGGCGCGGACCCGCACGTCCGGCAGGCCGAGGCTCAGCTCGCGGTCGACGAGGTCGGGCGCGCGCAGCCGCGGGTCGACCGACTCGGGCGCCGACGTCGTCGCGAGGAGCGCGAGCCCCGGCGTCGCGACGGCGGCCCGCAGCTCGTCGAGCACGATCGTGGCCAGCGGCGGCGGGGTGGCGGCCGGCAGCAGCGCCTCGACGTCGGTGACGACCAGCAGGGTGCGGGTGCCGGCGGCGGCCGCGGCCCGCGCCGAGGCGAGCACGTCGTGCAGGCGCTGCGACGCCGTGCCGGCCTCCAGCGCGGCGACGCCCGGCGCGACCACCTCGACGGTCCGCGCGTCCACGGCGGCGGCCGCCGAACGGGCCAGCGTCAGCTTCCCGACGCCTCCGGCCCCACGAGCAGCACCCCCAGCCGGGCCGACCCGCCGAGCCGGGTGAGCAGCTCGGGCCGGTCGAGCGTCAGCTCCAGCCACTCGACGAGCGTGCGGGCGGCCTCGACGTTGCCGACCAGGTCCTCGACGGGCACCGGCGGCTCGGCCGGCTCGGTGACGGGCGGGGGCGCCGCGACCGCCGGCCCGGCCGCGGCACGGGCGGGCGCTGCGACGGACGCCGCGAGCGGGCTGCCCGTGACCTCCCCGCCCTCCCAGCCGACCACGGTGCTCGGCCGCACGGCGACCGCCCCGGCCGGCTCCACGGTCGCGACGGTGAGCAGCTCGGTGGTCCAGGCGCTGCCGAGCGCGGCGGACGCGCGCCGCCGGGCCGCGGGCGCGTCGAGCCCCGGCGCCGGGGCCACGTCCTGCGGCAGCAGCGAGACGGCGTCGCCGCGGGTGACGACCTTGCCGAGCAGCGCCAGCCGGACGGCCTCCGGCGCCAGCGCGGCCCGGGCCAGCCGGGACCCGGTGAGCAGCACCCGGCGCGCCGGCTGGACGTCGGCGGGGGCCACCACCACCGTGGCGCCGTCGGACAGGCCCGCGTTCGAGAGCGTGACGTCGTCCAGCGTCGCCTGGCCGGCCGGGCCCGCACCGGCGGCGACGAGCGCGGTGGTGACCCGGGAGCCGGTGAGCGTCACCGCGTCCCACGAGCGGAGGCCGAGCGCGTCGACGACCTCGGGTGCAGGCGGACGACACCACGCCGGGCGTCGCTCGCGGAGGCGGCGAGCCGGGCGACGAGCGCGATCGAGGGAGCGGTCACGGGGGAAAACTATGCGACGCCCGGCGGGTCACCGGCGCGGGCCGCGACGCAGGCCCAGGCGCAGCCGCCCGCGCCCGCGCTGCTGCTCCTCACGGGTTCCGTCGCGCGTCCCGTCCCGCTTCGCATCGCGCTGGACGTTGCGCGCGGCCCGCCCGTTGCCCGGCCGCGCGGCGCGCTGCATGAGCCCGGCCGGGTCGTCCCCGAACCGCCGGACGGCGCGCGCGACGGCGCTGGCCCGGCCCGCGACGCGGTGCCGCAGCGGGGAGCGCAGGCCCAGCCGCCGCGCCGAGCGCGCGGCCCGTGCGACGGCGCGGCGTTCCCGCCCCGGCACGTGCCAGGCCTCGGGGTGGCGCTTGAGCCACGCGTGCCAGTAGACGGTGTAGGGGATCAGCAGCAGGTAGGCCACGCCGACGATCGCGAGCCCCAGGAACGGCACGGTGATCAGCACCGCGGCCGCGATGCCGACCAGCACCAGCAGCGGGGCGATCAGCCGCGGCGGCACGCGCACCGTCTTGAACGAGAGCGTCGGCAGCCGGCTCACCATCAGCCCGGCCACGACCAGCGCCCACAGCCCCACGAAGATCGGCGTGGACCACCAGCCCGGCCCGAAGTGCAGCGAGACGAACAGCGGGATGCCCGCCGAGAGCGCCGCGGCCGCGCGGGCACGCCGACGAAGAACTCCTTGGTGAAGGGGTACTCGTCCTCGACGTCGATGAGGGTGTTGAACCGCGCCAGCCGCAGCATCATGCAGACGGAGAACACGAGCGCGACGACCCAGCCGACCGGCGAGCCCTGCAGCACCCAGATGTAGAGGACGAGCGCCGGCGCCACGCCGAACGAGACGAGGTCGGCCAGCGAGTCGAGCTCGGCGCCGATCCGGCTGGTCGCGTCGAGCAGCCGGGCCAGCCGGCCGTCCAGCGCGTCGCACAGCGCGGCGGCCCCGCACGCGGCGACGCAGAGCTCGAAGCGCCCGCTCAGTGCGAAGTAGACGGCCGAGAGCCCGCGCAGAGCGCGAGCACGGTGACGGCGTTGGGCAGCAGCCGCACGCCGGCCGCGTAGTTGGGGCCCGGCATCAGCGGCCTCCCGGCAGGTGGGCGAGCACGGTCTCGCCGCCGATCGTCCGCTGTCCGGGGGCGACGGTCACCCGCGAGCCGGCCGGGAGGTACACGTCCACCCGCGAGCCGAAGCGGATCAGCCCGTACGTCTCGCCGGCCGCGACCTCGGCGCCCGGCGCCACGTCGCAGACGATCCGGCGGGCGATCAGCCCGGCGATCTGCACCACGCCGATCCGCACGCCGTCCGCGGTCTCCAGGAGCAGCGCGTTGCGCTCGTTCTCCTCGCTGGCCTTGTCGAGGTCGGCCGAGAGGAACGCCCCCGGCCGGTAGGCGACGTCGAGCACCCGCCCGTCGACCGGGATGCGCTGCACGTGGACGTCGAGCACGGAGAGGAACACGCTGACCCGCGGGGCCGGCGCACGCGGCAGGTCCAGCTCGGCGGGCGGCGGCACGTCGGAGACCGTGGCGACCGTGCCGTCGGCGGCGGAGAGCACCACACCCGTGAGCGGCGGGCGCACCCGGCGCGGGTTGCGGAAGAACGCGGCGGTCGCGGCGGTCGTGAGCGCCCCGGCCAGCGCACCGCGCCCGGTCACGGCCGTCACCAGCGCGGCCGCGGCGGCCACACCGGCCACGATCGGACGGCCGCCGGGGTGCATCGGCGGCACCGCGTCCCGCAGGAGCCCCGCGACGTGCCGGAGGGAGAAGCCGGATGGGGAGGATCGCGCAGGCGCCCCGTGCGGGGACTCGATCATCCGGGACTGGGACATCAGGGAGTTCGGGCTCCTCGGCGTGGCGACGCGGCCGGGCCGCTCGGGCGCGGCTACCGTACGCCAGTCCTGGTCGTCACGTTCCGCCATACCGCTGTCACTCCACCGGATCAGGCAGGGCAGGATGACGGGGGAAAGCAAAGGGCCGGGGCCGCCATCCCCCGAGACGACGACCCCGGCCGTGGAACCGCTCGTCCGCTCCCCAGCGACGGGCGGTAGGTCCGTTGCACACCCCGGTTACCCGCGGCGTTGGAAAAGTATCCCCGAGCACCCGGCCAATCGTCCAGATCGTAGGGCCAGCAGCCCCATGATGTGCACCGATCGGCCGAACACTCACCAGTAAGACGTTGGAACGGCTCCGTTTGTTGCCTGTGGCGACTGTGACCTGAGACACAACCTACTGGACGCTCACCCCTCCAGCAACCACGTCTCGACCGCCGCCCCCACCGGCAGGGCGGTGACCTCCTCCGGGACCACCACGAGGCAGTCCGCGTGCGCCATCGCCCCGAGCAGGTGCGAGCCGGGACCCCGATCTCCCGCACCGTCCCGTCCACGGCGTCGAGCGTCGCCCGGCGGAACTGGCGCCGCCCGGGCGGGGACGTCCACGCCTCACCGAGCACCGCCGTCACGACGGGCCGGTCGGGATGCGGATGCCCCAGCGCCCGCCGCAGCGCCGGGCGCACGAAGACCTCGAACGACACGAGCGAGCTGACCGGGTTGCCCGGCAGCGTCACGACGGGCACCCGCGCGCCGTCCCCGAGGTCGGCGGGCCCGGCCCCCTGCGGGCCGCCGGGCTGCATCGCGACCTTCACGAACTCGACGCCCCGCCCGGTCAGGGCGTCCTTCACCACCTCATAGGCACCCGCGCTCACGCCGCCCGTCGTGACGACGAGGTCGACGGGCCCGGCGGCGACGCGCTCGCGCAGCCGGCCGAGGAACTGGTCCACGTCGTCCGGCACGAAGCGGAGCAGCTCGGCGCACCCGCCGGCCTCCTCCACCGCGGCGGCGACCATGGGCCCGTTCGACTCGTAGATCTGGCCCTGCAGCAGCGGCCGCCCCGGCGCGACCAGCTCGGACCGGTGGACAGCACGAGCACCCGGGGCCGGCGGCGCACGGCGACGTCCGACCCCCGACCGCGGCGGCCAGCCCGATCCGCGCCGCGCCGAGCACCTCACCGGCCCGCAGCACCGCGTCCCCGGCCCGCACGTCCTCACCCGCCCGCCGCACGTACGCGCCGGGTTCCGGCACCGCGCGGACCAGCACGCGGTCGAGGCCGCCGTCGGTCTCCTCGACGGGCACGACGCGTCGGCGCCGGGCGGGAGCACCGCGCCGGTCATGATCCGGTGCGCCGTACCGGGGACGAGCGGCGGCCCGTCGGTGCGCCCGGCGGGCACGTCCGCGGCGACGGGCAGCGCGACCGCGCCGTTCGCGGCGCCGGCGAGGTCCGCGGCCAGCACCGCGTAGCCGTCCATCGCCGAGTTGTCGAACGAGGGCAGGGCGACGGCCGCGACGACGTCCTCGGCCAGCACGCGGCCGCGCGCCCGGCCGAGCGGGACGCGCTCGGCCGGCAGGGCCGCGACCAGCTCCGCGACGGCTGCCCGGTGTTCCTCGACGGTCCTTCTCGCTGTCGGCACGAACGCATCCTGCCTGAACCCGGCCGGTTGTCTCTCGGCGCCGACCCGCCGGTTCTGAGGTAGCGTCGGCCGGGTAGGTCAGCGAGCAACTGGAGGTGCCGTGGCTCAGGGCACGGTGAAGTGGTTCAACGCGGAGAAGGGGTTCGGCTTCATCGCCACCGACGGTGGGCCGGACGTCTTCGTCCACTACAGCGCGATCCAGTCGGACGGTTTCCGCACGCTGGACGAGGGCGACCGCGTTGAGTTCGAGACGACGGCGGGTCGGGACGGTCGCAGCCAGGCCGACGCCGTCCGTCGGATCTAGAGGTACGGGAAGACCGCTGCGGCGGCGTCGCACGGGGGGACCGGCAGCTCGACCGCCGGTCCCCCCGACCGTTTCCGCCGACCTTGCAGTCACTCCCGGCGAGTGCTAGAACCGGCATTGGCACTCGGGACGGTAGAGTGCCAGTTGTCGAGCGGGTGAGACCGGCGCAGGGTTGCCGGTCGTCCGTCGCGGGCGCCGCGTTCGACGCGAGACTTTCGAGTCATCCCAACCGGAGGACTACACCCCCATGGCGAAGCAGATCGCGTTCGACGAGGAGGCGCGCCGCGGGCTCGAGCGCGGCATGAACACCCTCGCCGATGCCGTCAAGGTGACGCTGGGCCCGAAGGGCCGCAACGTCGTCCTGGAGAAGAAGTGGGGCGCGCCCACCATCACCAACGATGGTGTGTCGATCGCCAAGGAGATCGAGCTCGAGGACCCGTGGGAGAAGATCGGGGCCGAGCTCGTCAAGGAGGTCGCCAAGAAGACCGACGACATCGCGGGTGACGGCACCACCACCGCGACGGTCCTGGCGCAGGCGCTGGTCCGCGAGGGGCTGCGCAACGTGGCCGCGGGCGCGAACCCGATGGCCCTCAAGCGGGGCATCGAGAAGGCCGTCGAGGCGGTGTCGCAGCAGCTGCTGAAGACCGCCAAGGAGGTCGAGACCAAGGAGCAGATCGCGGCCACCGCGTCCATCTCCGCGGCCGACCCGACCATCGGCGAGCTCATCGCCGAGGCGATGGACAAGGTCGGCAAGGAAGGCGTCATCACGGTCGAGGAGTCCCAGACCTTCGGTCTGGAGCTCGAGCTCACCGAGGGCATGCGCTTCGACAAGGGCTACATCTCGCCCTACTTCGTCACCGACGCCGAGCGCATGGAGGCCGAGCTGGAGGACCCGTACATCCTCCTCGTCTCGGGCAAGATCGCCACGGTCAAGGACCTGCTCCCGCTGCTGGAGAAGGTCATGCAGGCCGGCAAGCCGCTCGCGATCATCGCCGAGGACGTCGAGGGCGAGGCCCTGGCCACCCTCATCGTCAACAAGGTGCGCGGCACCTTCAAGTCCGTCGCCGTCAAGGCCCCGGGCTTCGGTGACCGCCGCGAGGCGATGCTGACCGACATGGCGATCCTCACCGGCGGCGAGGTGATCTCCGAGAAGATCGGCCTCAAGCTGGAGAACGCCGACCTGTCGCTGCTCGGCCGCGCGCGCAAGGTCGTCGTCACCAAGGACGAGACCACCATCGTCGACGGCTCGGGCGACGCCGACCAGATCGCGGGCCGGGTCAACCAGATCCGTCGCGAGATCGAGAACACCGACTCCGACTACGACCGCGAGAAGCTCCAGGAGCGCCTGGCCAAGCTCGCGGGCGGCGTCGCGGTCATCAAGGCCGGTGCCGCCACCGAGGTGGAGCTCAAGGAGCGCAAGCACCGCATCGAGGACGCCGTCCGCAACGCGAAGGCGGCCGTCGAGGAGGGCATCGTCGCCGGCGGCGGCGTCGCCCTGCTGCAGGCCTCAGCCGGTCTGTTCGAGGGCCTCGGCCTGGACGGCGACGAGGCCACCGGCGCCAACATCGTCAAGGTCGCGCTGGAGGCCCCGCTCAAGCAGATCGCGGTCAACGCCGGCCTCGAGGGCGGCGTCGTGGCGGAGAAGGTCCGCGGCCTCCCGGCCGGCGAGGGCCTCGACGCCGCCACGGGCGAGTACAAGGACCTGGTCAAGGCCGGCATCATCGACCCGGCCAAGGTCACCCGCTCGGCGCTGCAGAACGCCGCCTCCATCGCGGCGCTCTTCCTCACCACCGAGGCGGTCATCGCCGACAAGCCCGAGAAGAACCCGGCCCCGGCCGGCGACCCGACGGGCGGCATGGGCGGCATGGACTTCTGAGTCCGGCCTCCCCGCAGTACCTGTACGTCGCAGTACCTGCACGTCCCACGGGGGCGGCACCCGATCCGGGTGCCGCCCCTGTGGCGTCAGTAGTGGGTCGACCCGATGACGAACCAGATCCCCGGAATGTTGACGAGCGCAACCACCACGAAGACACCGATCACACCGACGCCCGTACGGCAGCGGCGGGCAACCAGCCAGAACACCACCGGCGCTGCCACCGCCGCGAGCACCAGACCGGTCCGTCAGCCGTAGCGCGCCGCCAGCGCCCGCACCCGCTCGGCCACCGCTTCCCGCAGGTCCGGCGGCCCGACCACCTCGACGTCCGGGCCCAACGACCAGATCACCGTCAGCGCGTGGGTCTGCTCGGCGAACGCCACGTCGACCCGCAGCCACCCGTCGGTCCCGCCCCGCTCGGCCAGCACCGCGAGCGCGGCCCTGACCAGCGCCGGCCGCCGTTCGGGCCGGACCAGCAGGGTGGCCACCGTCCCGGGCCGGCTGGCCAGGAACCGGGCCCGGCGCTCCTGCCAGACCCGCTCCAGGTCGACGTCCGCCGGGCGGTCGGCGGGCTCGGTCAGCTCCTCGACCGCGTGCACACGGGAGATCCGGTAGGTGCGGTCGGCGCCGTCGCGGGTGGCCAGCAGGTACCACTCGCCGCGCGCCCTGACCAGGCCGATCGGGTCGACCGTGCGCCAGCGCGGCTCCTCGCCCGAGGCGGCGTAGTGGATCCGCGCCTTGCGGCCCGCGAAGACGACCCGCCGCATCGCCGCCAGCCGGTCGCACTCCTCCTGCCGCGGGGGCGGCTGCGGGCCGATGAGCCCGACGGGCGAGACGAGCACACGCTCCGCGGCCCGGGTCGCGGTCGTCCGCTGCTGCCGCGGCAGCCCCGCGACGACCTTGCGCATCGCCGACGCGAGCGCGGGCGCATCCCCGGAGCCGGCGCCCGCGACCCGGCGACGAGCAGCGCCAGCGCCTCGTCGTGGGTGAGCCCGGTGAGGTCGGTGGTGTAGCCGGGCAGCAGCGCGAACCCGCCGCGGCGGCCGCGCTCGGCATACACCGGCACGCCGGCCGTCGAGAGCGCCTCGACGTCGCGCAGCACGGTGCGGGTGGAGACCTCCAGCTCGCGGGCGAGGGCCGGCGCCGTCATCCGGCCGCGGTGCTGCAGCAGGAGCACGAGGGCGAGGAGCCGGTCGGCGCGCATGCCCGAAACTCTGCCACGGAGACACGACACAAGATGTCGTGATTCGTGCGCAGGCTCGTGCCATGACCACAACCGAGACCACCGACCCGCGCGCGCTCTACGCCGGCGCGCTCTCCTGGACGCTCGGCCTCGTCCGCGCCGTCCGCCCGGACGAGCTCCCGACTCCGACGCCCTGCGCCGGCCTCGACGTGCGCGGCCTGCTCGCGCACCTCGTCGCGGGCGTCGACCGCGCGGCCGAGATGGGACGCGGCGGCGACGCCACCGCGGTGCACTGGCAGGCCGAGGCCGCGGACGACAACTGGGCGGGCGCGTACGCCGCCGCGATCGAGGCGATGTGGGCGGCCTGGGGCCACCCCGGCGACCCGGCGGGCGTGGCCCGGCTGGACGCGCCGGTCGTGGCGCCGTTCGGCACGGTCCCCGGCCGGGCGGCCCTGATCGCGTACACGAGTTAGACGCTGGTGCACGGCTGGGACCTCGCCGTCGCCACCGGCCGTCCCGCCGAGGCCGACCCGGCGACCGCCGAGGCGGTGCTCGCCGGGATGCGGGCCCTCCTGCCCGCCGAGCCGCGCGGCGGGCCCGTCCCGTTCGCCGCGCCGGTGCCGCCGCGCGCGGACGCAGGCCCGACCGAGCGGCTCGCCACTGGTGCGGCCACCACCGCCGACCCGCGGCGGCCTAGGTCGCCTGCATCGTCGTGACCGGCCCGGACGCGCCGCCGTACGCGTCCGGGCGAGGTCCGTCCACGCGCCCGCGTACCAGCGACTCGCGCGCACTTTTCCAGCGACTCGCGTGCAGTCAGGGCGCGACTCGCGGGTCTCGCACGGGGATTGGGGCGGCCTTGACTCCGTCCGGCCCCTCCCGTCATGCTGGAAAGCGGTTACCAACCGCACTTGGAAAGCGCATACCAGCACCCGTACATGGAGGTACAAGGTGAGAAGACGTGGTCCGGTTGGCCTTCTCGTCGCGGGCGTGCTGGCGTTGTCGGCGTGCGGGGCGCCGGGCGCCCCGACGGGCGCGTCGGACGAGCCGATCACGCCGGTGCGGCCGAGCGCCCCCATCGCCCTCACGCTGCTCGACGGCGCCGGCAACGTGACCGTGAACCGCGCGATCTACGACAACTTCGCCGCCGCGAACCCCGACCTGGTGTCCCGCATCGACTACCAGTCGCTCCCGCGCCGGACGTCGCCGGCAAGGTCCGGGCCCAGCAGCTGGCCGGCCAGGTGGACATCACCGTGGTCGTCGGCGGCACGGACGTGATGGGCACGGCGCAGACCGAGGACCTCATGATCCCGCTGGTCCCGGACCACGCGGCGAGCCTGCCGGACCTCCCCGGGGTCTTCGACGACAGCGGCTCGCGCTCCAGGACATGGCCAACGGGATCGGCGTGGTCAACCGCTACAACTCGGCCGGCCCGCTGCTCGCCCACGCCGCCGGCGCGGCGGACGTGCCGACCACCCCGCAGCAGCTCCTCGGCTGGGCGCGCGCCAACCCCGGCCGCTTCACCTACGCGCAGCCGCCGAACTCCGGCCCCGGCCGGACGTCATGATGTCGCTGCCCTACATGCTGGGCGACAGCGACCCGTCCGACCCCGAGAACGGGTGGGCGAACACCTGGGCCTACCTGCGGGAGCTGGGCCGCTACGTCGAGTCGTACCCGCCGAGCTCGACGATCATGAACCAGCAGTTCGGGTCGGGCCAGCTGCAGCTCATCCCGACGATCGTGTCGATGGACATCAACAGCCGCCGGGACGGGACGTGGGCCCCGACCACCGAGGTCTCGCTGTTCGGCGACCAGCAGTGGATCACCGACGCGCACTACATGATGGTCCCGAAGGGCGTCTCGCCCGAGCAGCTCTACGTCGCGCTGGAGCTGATCCGGTGGACGCTGCAGCCCGACCAGCAGGCGCTCACGTACGCGACCGGCTCGCTCTCCACCGCGAACAAGAACGTCACGCCCGCCGACGCGTCGCCCGAGGGCCAGGCGCTGCTGCAGCAGTGGGGCCGGCCGGACTTCTACCCGACGGCGTTCGCCACCGGCACGACGCACACCCCGCTCACCCCGGAGAACCAGGTCAGGGCGTTCGAGATCTGGCAGCGGGAGGTCGGCAGCCATGTCGGCTCCTGAGCGGACGCGCGCCCGCAGCGGCTTCGGCACGCTGCAGATGCGCCGGGTCTCCCGCTGGTACGGGAGGACGGCCGCGCTCACCGACCTCGACCTGGAGCTGGCCCGCGGCGAGTTCGTGGCGCTGCTGGGCCCGTCCGGGTGCGGGAAGTCGACGGCGCTGGCCTGCCTCGCCGGCCTGCAGCCGCTGACCACCGGCTCGATCTGGCGCGACGACAAGCGCATCGACTCGCTGCCCGCGGAGAAGCGCGGGTTCGGGATGGTGTTCCAGAGCTACGCGCTCTTCCCGCACCTCACGGTGGCGCGCAACGTCGAGTTCGGGCTGGCCATGCGCAAGGTCGCGAAGGCCGAGCGGCGGGCGCGGGCGCAGGCGGCGCTGGACCTCGTGCAGCTCGCCGACCACGCGGCCAAGCTCCCGTCGCAGCTCTCCGGCGGCCAGCAGCAGCGCGTCGCGATCGCCCGGGCGCTCGCGATCGACCCCGAGACTCGTGCTGATGGACGAGCCGCTCTCGAACCTGGACGCCGCGCTGCGGATCGAGATGCGCACCGAGATCAAACGGCTCTACCAGGAGCGCGAGCTCTCGGTCCTCTACGTCACGCACGACCAGGAGGAGGCGCTCTCGCTCGCGACGCGGCTGGTGGTGCTGCGGGCCGGGCGGCTGGAGCAGACGGGCACGCCCGAGCAGGTCTACACGCAGCCGGCCAGCGCGTACGTCGCGAGCTTCATGGGCTACCGGAACATGGTCGCGGCGCGGGTCGAGGAGGTGGACGGCGACCCGCGGCGGGTCACCGTCGTGGCCGGCGACCTGCGGCTGCGCGGCACCGCCGACCCGGACGCGGGGCTGCGCGTGGGCTCCGACGTGCTGGTCGCGGTGCGTCCGGAGGACTTCGTGCTCGGCCGGGCCGGCGTCAACGACGTGAACGCGCTCGCGGAGGTGGTCGAGTACCACGGCCGCGAGCTGGCCGTCCGGGCCCGCACCGAGGGCGGCACGGTGCTGCACTTCCGCACCGAGAAGCCGGTGACGGCCGGCGCCCGGGTGCCGCTCGGCGCCCCCGAGGAGCGGGTGCTCGTCTTCCCGACCGAGCAGCTGCTGGGGACCCACGATGACGCTGACGGCTGAGCCCCGGGCCGCGGAGGCGGCCCCGCCGAAGCGGCCCCGCCAGCCGCTGCGGCACCGGCTGGCCGAACGCGGCGTGGACTGGACGCTGCTCTGGATCCTGCCCGCGGTGGCGATCATCGCGGCGCTCTTCGTCTACCCGTTCCTCTACGGGCTCTCGATCTCGTTCCAGCCGTTGCGCGGCGACGACCCGCTGTCGAACTACACGGACTTCTTCGGCGACGAGTACCAGCGCAGCTCCATCTGGATGACGCTGCGGCTGGCCGTGCCGGTCGCGCTGCTCAGCGTGGTCGCGGCGGCGCCGCTGGCGTTCCGGATGCGCCGCGACTTCCGCGGCCGCCAGATGATCACGCTGGTCGTGCTGCTCCCGCTGACGTTCGGCTCGGTGCTGATCGCGCAGGGGATGGCGCAGGTGTTCTCCACCACCGGGTGGGTCAACCTGCTGCTGGGCGCGGTCGGCATTCCCGAACAGCAGTTCATCTACAACTACACGGGCACGTTCATCGCGACGCTGCTGGTCAGCATCCCGTTCGCGTTCGTGATGCTGATGGGCTTCTTCGGCGGGATCGACCGGTCCATCGAGGACGCCGCGGCGACGCTGGGCGCGGGCAGGGCGGCCCGGTTCTGGCGGATCGTCATGCCGCTCGCCACGCCCGGGCTGGTCACGGCGTTCACGCTGTGCCTGGTGGAGGCGTTCGCGGTGTTCCCGTCGGCGATCCTCGTCGGGCAGCCGGACAACGCCACCCACGTGCTGACGCTGCCGATCTACCAGGCCGCGTCGCAGCGGTCGGACTACCCGGCCGCGGCCGCGATCGCGATGGTCAATGACGGTGCTCGAGCTGCTGATCCTCGGCGTGCTGATGCTCCTGCGCAGCCGGCTCTACCGCGGCCCGTCGACGGGGGGCAAGGGATGACCGCCGCCGCCGTCCGCACCCACGGCACCCACCGCGAGCGGCCCACGCTGACGGCCGTCGTCACCTGGGTGGCCGCGGGCTGCTTCGTGCTCGTGGTGCTCGGCGTGCTCGCGTCGGTGCTCGTGCAGTCGTTCGCCGTGACCTGGCGCGGCGGCTGGTGGCCCGACGGCCTGACACCCACCTGGTACGCCCGCGCGTGGACCGCGACCGGCCTGCAGAACGCGCTGGTCAACACGTTCCAGGCGGGTGCGCTGGTGGTGCTGGTCTGCCTGGCCGCCGGCGTGCCGGCCGGGTACCTGCTGGCCCGGCGCCAGTTCCCCGGCCGGTCGGTGGTGATGCTGCTGATGCTGCTGCCGATCATCCTGCCGCCGATGACGTACGCCGTGCAGCTCGCGGCGCTCATGTACCGGGTGGGCCTCGGCGGCACGATGACCGCGGTCGTGCTGGTCAACCTCGTGCCGACGCTCCCACTGGTCGTGCTGATCATGGTGCCGTTCGTGGAGCAGATCCCCCCGTCGGTCGAGAGCGCGGCCCGCGTCTTCGGCGCGGACAACCTGCGGCTGTTCACGCGGGTGCTGATCCCGCTGCTGCTGCCCGGGATGCTGGCCGCCGGGATCCTCGTGCTCGTCCGCACCCTGGGCGCGTTCGAGCTGACGTTCTTCGTGTCCTCCGCCCAGACGCAGACGCTGGTGGTCGCGCTGTTCGGGGCGATCTCCGACCCCGGCGGCGTGCCCATCTCCCTCACGGCGGCGATGGCCGTGACCTACATGCTCGTCGCCGTGCTCGGCCTGGCCATCAGCCTCCGCCACATCACGCCGTCGCAGGCCATCCGCCAGCGGCGGCGCTGACCCCGCAACCGAGGAGTTCTCATCCATGCCTGAGGGCAGCAAGCAGCACCGCGTCGCGATCGTGGGCGCGGGCGGCATCGCCGGGCACCGCCACATGCCGGCGATCCGCGCGCAGGGGGACCGCGTCGACGTGGTCGCCGTCGTCGACGTGGACGGCGACCGGGCCCGCGCGTCGCCGCCGAGTGGGGCATCCCGCACAGCCACACCGACCTCGCCACCATGCTCGCGACCGACCGGCCGGACCTCGTGGTCGTCTGCACGCCGCCGGTGGCGCACCGCGACGGCGTCCGGGCCTGTCTGGAGGCCGGGGCGTGGGTGTGGTGCGAGAAGCCGCCGGTGCTCTCCCTCGCGGAGTACGACGAGCTGGCCGCGCTGGAGCGCGCCGGCGGCCCGTACGTCGCTACGTCTTCCAGCACCGGTTCGGCTCCGCGGCCCGCACGCTGCGGAAACAGATCGCCGACGGCACGCTCGGGCGGGCGCTGGTGGGCGTCTGCAACACGCTCTGGTACCGCGACCACGCCTACTACGACGTGCCGTGGCGCGGGAGGTGGGAGACCGAGGGCGGCGGCCCGACCATGGGCCACGGCATCCACCAGATGGACCTGATGCTCTCGCTGCTCGGCGACTGGCGCGAGGTCCGCGCGCTGATGGCCACGCTCGACCGGCGCGTGGAGACCGAGGACGTCTCGCTCGCCGCCGTGCAGTTCGAGTCGGGCGCGCTGGTCTCGATGGTCAACAGCATCCTGTCCCCGCGCGAGGAGAGCTACCTGCGCTTCGACTTCACCGACGCCACGGTGGAGGTCTCGCACGTCTACGGCTACGGCAACGCCAACTGGACGTGGACGCCGCGCAAGGGCGTCGACGAGCGGGTCGCCGCGGGCTGGCGGCCCACCGAGGACGTCAACAGCTCGCACGCCGCGCAGCTCGCGGACTACCTCGACGCCCTCGACCGCGGCGAGCGGCCGGCGGTGAGCGGCCCGGACGGCCGCCGCAGCCTGGAGCTGATCACGGGCCTCTACCAGTCGGCGATCACCGGGCGCCCGGTGCTGCGGACCGACCTGGAGCCCGGCAACCCGTTCTACGACCACCTCGACGGCGGTGGTCGCTACACACCCGGCGTCTTCGCCGGCCCGACGGCGGAGGTCGCCTGAATGTCCCTCACGGTCACCCACGAGCACGGCCTGCGGATCGGCATCGGCGTCGGCGACGTCGAGATCGCGAGCTACGTGTACGGGGCCGACATCCCGGCGTTCGAGGCGGCCAAGCCGTACCTGCACCCGATGCGGACGCTCTCGGGCGCGCTGGTCTCGGCGTACCGGCCGCACGACCACCGCTGGCACAAGGGCTTCCAGATGACCTGGTCGCACGTGTCGGGGCAGAACTTCTGGGGCGGCAACACCTACGTCGACGGGCAGGGCTACCAGGCGCTGGACAACGTCGGCGCGATGCGGCACGAGTCGTTCGAGATGGTCGAGCTGACCGGCGACGAGCTGACGTTCGCCGAGAGGCTGGGCTGGGTGACGTCCACCGGTGAGCGGTGGGTCGCCGAGCGGCGCCGGCACCGCTTCCACGGCGTCGACACCGCGCGCGGGATCTGGGCGTTCGACTTCGACACGGAGCTGACCAACGTCCGCGGCGAGGCGCTGGAGCTGGGCAGCCCGACCACCCACGGCCGCCCGAACGCGGGCTACACGGGGTTCTTCTGGCGCGGCCCGCGCGGCTTCACCGGCGGCGGGATCGTCACGGCCGGCGGGGGCGGCGGCCCGGAGACGATGGGCACCACCGAGTCGCCGTGGCTCGCCTACACGGGCAAGAACGACGAGGTCGACGGCGGGGCGACGCTGCTGGTGTTCGCCGGGTCGGCCAGCCGCGGCGAGCTGACGTGGTTCGTGCGCAACGACCCGTTCCCCGCGGTCAACCCGTCGCCCGCGTTCGACAAGGAGATCACGCTGGCCGACGGCGAGTCGCTCGTGCTGTCGCACCGCGTGGTCGTCGCGGACGGGATCCGGAGCCGCGAGGAGATCGAGTCGCTCGCAGGGGAGCTCGCGCGGTGACCCTGCCCGAGTTCCCGGGGGGCGTCGGCATCACGGCGCTGCGGGTCTACCCGTGGGAGGCGGCCGACGGGCTGTGCGGCGGCTCCCCGCACATGCACCTGACCTGCACGGAGGGCTACGTCGTGGCCGGTGGGGCCGGCCGCGTCCAGACCCTGACGAGCAGCGGTTTCGCGGAGACACCGCTGCGGCCGGGTGACGTCGTCTGGTTCACACCGGGCACGATCCACCGCGCGGTGAACGACGGCGACCTGCACATCGTCGCGCTCATGCAGAACGGCGGGCTGCCGGAGGCCGGCGACGCGGTGCTGACGCTGCCGCCCGAGCACCTGACCGACCGCGAGACCTACCTGCGGGCCGTCGCGCTCGCCGGGCCGGACGGCACGCCGTCGCCGGAGCGGGCCCGGGCCCGCCGGGACCTCGCGGTCGCCGGGTTCACGGAGCTGCGCAAACACTCCGAGGCCGGGGACGCGGCGGCGCTGGAGGCGTTCCACGCGGCGGCGCGGCGATCGTCCGGCCGCTGCTGGCGCAGTGGCGGGAACGCTGGGAGAACGGGGCCGCGGCGGTGAGCCGGCGCACCGGGGAGCAGATCGCCGCGCTCGCCGCGGGCGACCACTCCCACCTGCGGGACGCCGCTGTGGCGAGGATCGAGGAACCGCCACCGGCCACGCTGGGGATGTGCGGGCTGCTCTCGCCCTACGATCCGGTCCGGCTGCAAGGTGACGAGCGCGGGGGCCGCTCCGAGGACTGAATGACGACCGGGGGCGTGGGAGAAGGGGAAGCAGCAGTGACGGATCGGCCGCCGGGCACTCCGGTCACCCTGCTCGACGTCGCGAGGGCGGCGGGGGTGTCGCTGGCCACGGCGTCGCGCGCGCTCAACGGCAGCACCCGCAAGGTGCGCCCGGACCTGCAGGAACGCGTGCTCGCCGCGGCGACGCGCTCCGGTACTCGGCCAACGCCCAGGCCCAGGCGATGGCCAGGGGACGCACCGACATCGTCGGGCTGGTCGTCAGCGACGTCGGCGACCCCTACTTCTCCACGATCGCCGCGGGCGCCATCCGGGCCGCCGAGGCGCACCGCCTGGTCGTCACGATGGCCTGCACGTTCGGCCGGGAGGAACGCGAGCTGGACTACGTCGCCGCGCTGCGCCGCCAGCGCGCCCGCGCGGTGATCATCGCCGGCAGCCGCGTGCAGGACCGGGCCCTCATCGAGCGGCTCGGCGCGGAGGTCCGCTCGTTCGAGCAGTCCGGCGGGCGGGTGGCGTTCGTCAGCCAGCGGCGGATCGCGGCCGACACGATCGTGCTGGAGAACCGGGCGGGCGCCCGCGCGCTCGCGGAGGAGCTGTGCGGGCTCGGGCACCGCCGGTTCGCCGTGCTCGCCGGCCGGTCCGACCTGCTGACGGCGCGCGACCGCAGCGTCGGGTTCCGGGAGGGCGCGGCAAAGGCCGGGGTGCGGATCGAGCCGGGCGACGTCGTGCACGGCGGGTTCACCCGCGACGGCGGCTACGCCGCGATGCAGGAGCTGCTCGCCCGGGGCACGGACGCGACCTGCGTCTTCGCCGTGAACGACGTGATGGCGGTCGGCGCCATGGCCGCGCTGCGCGACCGCGGCGTGGCGCTCCCGTCCGGGATGGCCGTGGCCGGCTTCGACGACATCGTGACGCTGCGCGACGTGACGCCGGCGCTCACGACCGTGCGGCTGCCGCTGGAGGAGCTGGGCGTCTGGGCGCTCGACATGGTGCTGCAGGAGCCGGCCGACCAGCCCCGCGTGCGCCGCGTGCGCGGCGAGGTGGTGATCCGCGAGAGCACCCCGGCGGTCCCCGCCTGACCCCCGGACCAGCCGACGTCGCAGCGCGCGGGGCGCCCTCGCAACCCCCCGATGTGCTGCGAGGACGCCCGACGCGCTGCGACGGAGCCGATCCCGTCCCACGGTAGGCGGACCCGGCGGAGTGCGCCTGCGCAGTTCTACGGAACGTCGCTGGCCTCCGCCGACCGGCTGGGGCACGATCCCGCGCATGGGTACGCCGCGCCGGGCGCGCATGGAGGCCGTGGCCGAGCGGCCGCCGCGACGCCGCTGGAGCTCTTCTTCGACCTGGTCTTCGTGTTCGCGCTGACGCAGGTCACGGAGTGGATGGCCGAGGACGCCACGCCGCTCGCCGTTGCTGCGCGGCGCGATGATCATCACGGTGATGTGGTGGTGCTGGGTCGGCTACGCGTGGCTGTGCAACGTGGTGAAGGCCGACGAGGGCGTGGTCCGGATCGGGATGTTCGTCGCGATGGGCGCGGTGTTCGTCCAGGCCATCACGATCCCCGAGGCGTTCGACGACCTGCCCGGCGGGCTGCACGGGCCGCTGGTGTTCGCGGTCTGCTACTTCGTCGTGCGCGCGGTGCACATCGTGATGTTCTGGCTGGCCAGCCGCGACGACCCGACACTGCGCGGGCAGGTGCTGCGGTTCATCCCGTCGATGGCGATCGGCACCACGCTGCTGATCGTCGCCTCGATGACGACGGGCACCACGCAGACGCTGCTGTGGCTCGCCGCGCTGGTCGGCGACTACCTCGGCACCGCGCTGGGCGGCTCGAACTGGCGGCTGCGCTCGGCCCGGCACTTCAGCGAACGGCACGGCCTGATCATCATCGTGGCGCTGGGCGAGTCGATCGTCTCGATCGGCGTCGGGGTGGCGCACCTGCCGATCTCCTGGCCGATCATCGCCGCGTCGGCGCTCGGGCTGGCCGTGGCCGGCGCGATGTGGTGGGCCTACTTCGACGTGACGGCGCTGGTGACCGAACGCGCGCTGGCCGCCGCCCGCGGCGTGCACCAGGTGCGGCTCGCCCGCGGCGGCTACACGTTCCTGCACCTGCCCATGGTCATCGGCATCATCATGATGTCGCTGGGCCTCAAGAAGGTGCTGGGCTACGTGGGCGGCGAGGACGGCCACACCCTCGCCGACCCGATCTACGGGGTGCCGCTCGCCGCCCTGTACGGCGGCGCCGCGCTGTACCTGCTCGCGCACGTCGCGTTCAAGCGCTACCTCACGGGCACCCTCAACGTCGAGCGGCTGGTCGTCGTCGCGCTGCTGGTGGTGCTGATCCCGGTGGTGGCGATGCTGCCGGCGATCCTCGCGCTCGCCGTGCTCGCGGTGGTGCTCTGCGCCCTGATCGGCTACGAGACCCACCGCTACGCGGAGATGCGCCACGAGGTGCGCCACGCCGACGAGCACGGGCCCGGGGCGGCCGAGGCCGCCACCGAGCGCTGACCGTCACGGCGTGTCGGTCTCCGGGGCCAGCAGCCAGACGGCGAGGTAGACCGGGATCGTCGCGCCGACGCCGATCACGGTGAGCGCGACCAGCCCGATGCGCAGCACCGCGGGGTCGACGTCGAGGCTCTCGGCGAGCCCGCCGCAGACGCCGCCGAGCATGCGGTCGGTGCTGCTGCGCCGCAGCCGGAACCGCGGCCGCTCGGGCGCGGCGGCGCGGGGGCCGGCGGGACCTCGGTGAAGAGGTGTTCGGTGGTCGGGGAACCGGTGTTCTGGCCGGTGCTCTGCTCCATGGCCACCACCCTGCTGCGACCGCGGCCCCGGCACCTCGGGGAACGTCCCGGAGCCGTCCCGGAACCCACCCCGACCCCGGTCAGGGGTGCCGCTCGGCCCGTTCCGGACGCGGTGCGGGGTCGGGCTCCTCGGAGCGCTCGCCTGCGGGCTCGTCCGCGGCGGACGCCTGCTCGTCGCCGTGGCGGATCATCCGCCCGACGAGGACGCCGACGAGCGCGGCCACGACCAGCCACGCTGCTACGCCGACCAGGATCCATCCGAGCGTCGAGATGACGTCTCCCCCCTGCGATGTGGGTGAAGTGTCCACCCTGCGCATTCATTTCGCACCGCGATGCGTCCGTCCGCTCGGCCGGGTTCGGCCGAGCGCCTCAGGAGACGTCGGGCAGCGCGGGGCCGAGCAGGTCGTCGGCGTCGACGATCCGGTACGCGTAGCCCTGCTCGGCCAGGAACCGCTGGCGGTGCGCGGCGTAGTCGGTGTCGAGCGTGTCGCGGGAGACCACGGAGTAGAAGTGCGCCTGGCGCCCGTCGGCCTTGGGCCGCAGCAGCCGGCCCAGCCGCTGGGCCTCCTCCTGCCGCGAGCCGAACGTGCCCGACACCTGGATCGCGACGCTCGCCTCGGGCAGGTCGATCGAGAAGTTCGCGACCTTGCTGACCACCAGCACCGGGATCTCACCGCGGCGGAAGCTGTCGAAGAGCGCCTCGCGCTCCCTGTTCTTCGTGGAGCCCTGGATGACCGGCGCGTCGAGCGCGGTGCCCAGCTCCTCCAGCTGGTCCAGGTAGGCCCCGATGACCAGCGCGGACTCCCCGGGGTGGCGGCCGAGGACGGCCTTCACGACGTTGAGCTTCGTGTGCGCGGTGGACGCCGTCCTGTAGCGCTCCTCGGCGTCGGCCACGGCGTAGCCGAGCCGCTCGGCCTCGGTGAGCGTCACCCGTACCTCGGTGCACTCGGCCGGGGCGATCCAGCCCTGCTGCTCGATGTCGCGCCACGGGGCGTCGTAGCGCTTGGGGCCGATCAGCGAGAAGACGTCGCCCTCGCGCCCGTCCTCGCGCACGAGGGTGGCCGTGAGGCCGAGCCGGCGCCGGGACTGGAGGTCGGCCGTCATCCGGAACACCGGAGCCGGCAGCAGGTGCACCTCGTCGTAGATGACGAGTCCCCAGTCGCGCGAGTCGAACAGTTCGAGGTGCCGGTACTCGCCCTTGGTCCTGCGCGTGATCACC
Organism: Pseudonocardia sp. CNS-139; assembly: GCA_001942415.1. Taxonomy (GTDB): domain Bacteria; phylum Actinomycetota; class Actinomycetes; order Mycobacteriales; family Pseudonocardiaceae; genus Pseudonocardia. The sequence continues at coordinate 4,044 of MKJX01000246.1, read as the reverse complement.
TGGTACGTGGCGATCGTGACCGGGCGGATCTCCTTGCGCTCCCCCGAGTACTCGCCGATCTCGTCCTCGGTGAGCGACGTGCGCGCGACCAGCTCGCGTTTCCACTGCCGGCCGGAAACCGTGTTGGTGACGAGAATGAGCGTGGTGGCCTTCGCCCTGGCCATCGCGGCCGCCCCGACCAGGGTCTTCCCGGCGCCGCACGGGAGCACGACCACGCCGGAGCCGCCGTCCCAGAACCCGTCGACGGCCTGCTGCTGGTAGTCGCGCAGCGTCCAGCCGTGCTGCTCCAGGTCGATCGGGTGCGCCTCGCCGTCGACGTAGCCCGCGAGGTCCTCGGCCGGCCAGCCGATCTTGAGCAGCGCCTGCTTGAGGTGCCCGCGCTCGGACGGGTGCACGATCACGGTGTCGTCGTCGATGCGGGCGCCCAGCAGCGGGCTGATCTTCTTCTGGCGCAGCACCTCCTCCAGCACCGCGCGGTCGAAGGCGACCATGACCAGGCCGTGGACCGGCGAGTTCGTCAGCTGGAGCCGCCCGTAGCGGCCCATCGTGTCGACGACGTCGACGAGCAGCGGCTGTGGCACCGCGTAGCGGGAGAACCGGACCAGCGCGTCGCGACCTGCTCGGCGTCGTGGCCGGCCGCGCGCGCGTTCCAGCAGCGCGAGCGGGGTGATCCGGTAGGTGTGGACGTGCTCGGCGCGCGCTCCAGCTCGGCGAACGGCGCGATGGACGCACGGGCCTCCGCGGCATCCGGGTGGTCCACCTCGAGCAGCAGCGTCTTGTCGGACTGGACGATCAGCGGCCCGTCGGTCATGGACTCCGTTACTCCTCATGGTTGGCCCGCAGGCGCACGGCCGTCACGTGGCGTCTATGCCGCAAGGGCCGATCGAGCGAATTGCGCAGCGCACCGACCTCGACAGAGGGATACGCTCGGGAACCGGGATACACTTTCCCGGCTCTGTCCGAGAGCGCACGTGTGCCGTCGCGATCCTACCGGGTCGAGGAGGCCGATGCCCTTTCCCCAGAGGGCGCGTGTCGGGTCCGACGGAGCGCACGCGGGCCGGTTGACCCCACCGGCTGCCCCCGACCGAGGCGTGACGGATCGTTCCGATGTTCATGCTCCCCGGCTATTGCGCCCGTTCACGGCCATCCACCGCCCCTGGACCGCATCTCGTCCTGTCCACCCTCGCGGATCCCTTGTCCCACGTGCCACAGTGCGGCGGATCGTCGCCGGCAATCCACAGGGGGACGTTGACGTGACCACCATCGAGACCGGGCCCTCCTGGTCCGAGCGGTTGGACCCGCGGAACTGGACGCTGGCGTGGAAGCTCGTGGTCGTCGGGCTGGTCCCGGCCCTGCTCGCCCTCGTGCTGGGTGTGCTGCGGGTCGCCGACCAGGCGGGCGAGGCGGCCGACCTCGGCCGCAGCAGCCGGATCCTCCAGGTGCAGGAGAGCGTTGCCGGCGCGGCCGACGCGCTGCGCCAGGAGCGTGACGAGGCCGCCCTCTTCGTCGCCGGTGCGCGCGCGGGCGACCGCAGCGTCCTGGAGATCGGGTTCGGCCAGGCCGACGGCCAGATCGACGAGATGCTCGGCGCCGTCCGCGGCACCAGCGAGCTCGACCCCACCACCCTCTCGGCGCTGCAGCAGGCGGAGGGCGAGCTGTCGCAGCTCGCCGCCCTGCGCACCGACTCCCTGGACAACGGCGCCGTCGACACCGTCCAGGTGCGCAGCCGCTACGACGAGGTCGTCGAGGGCGTCGACGTGCTGGACCGGGCGCTGCTGCGGCAGCTGCGCACGCCCGGCGTGGCCGGTGTGGCCGACGCGCTGACCGCCGTCACCACCGCCACCGAGCAGCTCGCGGTGCAGCACACGGTGCTCGGCTCCGCGATCCGCGCGGGCGTGCTCCAGCCCGCCGACGTCAACGAGGTGGCCGCCACCGACGCGCAGCTCGCGTCCGCGGTGCGGCAGTACCAGGTCGCGCTCACCCCCGACGAGCTGGCCCGGTTCGGCAACTTCCTCGACGACGCCGCCAACGCGCAGCGCGAGCGGCTCAAGGCGGCCGTGCTCGCGACGCCGGAGGACCGGCCGGTCACCGTCGCCCCGTACGAGTGGGACACCGCCTACAACGGCTCGCGGCCGCCGCGGACCGCTCGGCCGACCTGCTGCGCAACGAGCTGGTCGCGGCGAGCGTCGCGGCCGAGGAGCAGGCCAGCAACCTGGCCGGCATCAACTCGGTGGTCCTCATGCTCGGTCTGCTGCTCGGCATCGCGGTCGCGGTGCTGATCGCGCGGGCCCTGATCCGGTCGCTGCGGGTGCTGCGCACGTCCGCGCTCGACGTCGCGGAGCGGCGGCTCCCGCTGGCCGTCGACAGCATGCGGTCCGGCGAGACACCCGACGTCACGGTCGACCCGGTGCCGCTCTCCGGGCGCGACGAGGTCGGTCAGGTGGCCCGCGCGTTCGACGCGGTGCACGGGCAGGCCATCCGCCTGGCCGCCGACCAGGCCGCGCTCCAGTCGAACGTCAGCGCGATGTTCGTCAACCTCTCCCGCCGCAGCCAGGCGCTGGTCGAACGGCAGCTGCAGCTCATCGAGCAGCTGGAGAGCAACGAGCAGGACCCGGACCAGCTGTCCAACCTCTTCCAGCTCGACCACCTCGCCACCCGTATGCGGCGCAACAGCGAGAACCTGCTGGTCCTCGCGGGCACCGACCTCGCCAAGCGCAACATCGCGCCGGTCCCGATGGTCGACGTGCTGCGCGCCGCGGTGTCGGAGATCGAGCAGTACCAGCGCATCGTCGTGCAGACCCCGCCCACCGCCACCGTGCAGGGCCGCTCGGCGTCCGACCTCGTGCACCTGCTCGCGGAGCTGCTGGACAACGCCACGAACTTCTCCCCGCCGGACTCGCAGGTCGTCATGAGCACCGCCCGCACCGCCGACGGGTCGATCGTCGTGGAGATCGCCGACCGCGGCGTCGGCATGGCCGACCACGAGCTGAGCGACGCCAACCAGCGCCTGGCCGGCCCGGCCTCGGTCGACGTCTCGGCGTCGCGGCGCATGGGCCTCTTCGTGGTCGGCCGCCTGGCCGCCCGCCACGGCTTCGGCGTGCGGCTGGTGTCGTCGACGGCGGGCGGGCCGGGCACCGGCCTCACCGCGCTGGTCACGGTGCCCGCGCACCTCATCCCGTCGATGGAGCCCTCCACCGAGATCCGGCCGCTCGGCGTGCCGCAGCCCGCGGCCGTCCCGGCGCAGGGCGGGGCGGCCCCGCAGCAGCGCGGCGTCAACGGCGCCACCCGCACCGGCGGGCTGTCCGCGCTGGTCGCGGGCACGGACGGGCCGTCCAACCCGGCCGGGGTGTTCGACGCTCCGGTCCGGCAGGAGGGTGCGCTGTTCACGCCGCCGCCGGGGCAGGGCCAGGGCGGCGGGCCGCAGCGCAACGGCGCCAACCCCAACCCGCTGCCCACCCGGCGGCCCGGCTCCACCCTCCGGTCCGGCGGCCCGCCGCTCCCGCCGGACAGCGGGGAGCCGCCGACGCCGCAGCCCAGGCCGGACCGCACCCCCGAGGAGCGGCCTGGACGAGATCGCCGAGCAGGCCAGGCGCGACCAGGAGGAGGCGGCGGCGAGGCGCCCGCCAGACGAGGACCAGCGTCCGGCCCGAGCTCCCGCAGCGCAACGGTTCCGTCAACGGTCTGGCGGCGAGCCCGGCCAACGGCGCCGACGCCCCGGCCGCCAACGGCACCGGTCCCGAGCAGGCCGAACAACCGGCCCCGCCGGACGGGCCGGCGGCTGCCGCCGAGACGCAGGCGCCGCCCCAGCCGAGCAAGCCCCAGCCCAGCAGGCCCCAGCCCAGCAGGCCCGAGCCGCTCGCGCGCAACCGGACCGGCCCCAGCCGCCGCGCACGGCGCCGGGCTGCCGCAGCGGGGTGCCGCGGGGGATCGCCCGCGGGGGTTGAAAGGGGGGTGTGCGCATGTCCTCCCCCCATCCCGGGATCGGGCGTCAGATCCAGCCGCAGCACGCCGACTACGCCCAGATCCGCGACGCCGTGGCCGCAG
>MKJX01000245.1 GCA_001942415.1 Pseudonocardia sp. CNS-139 | reverse complement strand
CCGCCCGCCGGGTCGCCGCGACCCGCCGCACGGCCTCCCCGACGACCGCGGCGAACGCGCCGCCGACACCGCGGGCGTCACGACGTGCCCCGCTGCGGGGTGCGGTGGCCGGCGACGGCGGCCGCGGTCTCGGCGAACGCCGCGGTCGCGCGCTCGTGCGTGCGCTGCGCGACCGCGAGGTAGAGCAGGTCCAGCACGAGGAACTGGGAGTGCCGGGCCGACATCTCACCGGACCGGTACGCCGTCTCGCGCACGGACGTGCAGAGCTGGTGGTCGGCCAGCTCCGCGATCGGGGACGTGGAGAAGTTGGTGATCGCCACCGTGACGGCGCCGCTGGCCTTCGCGCAGGCGAGCATCTCGACGGTCTCCGTGGAGCGCCCGCTGTGCGACAGCCCGATCGCCACGTCCTCGGGGCCGAGCAGGGCCGCGCTGGTCAGCCCGTTGTGCACGTCCGACCAGCGCCACGACGCGATGCCGATGCGGTGCATCCGCATCTGCATGTCCTCCAGCACGGCCGCGCTGCCGCCGACGCCGTAGAAGTCGACGCGCCGCGCCGCGACCAGCGCGTCGACGACCGTCTCGACGGTGTGCACGTCGAGCCCGGCCGCCGTCTCGTGCATGGCCTGCAGGTCGACGGCGAGCAGCGTGCGCAGCACCCGGTCGATGGGGTCGGTCGGGAGCACGTCGGCCCCGATGCCGACCTCCCAGCCGGCCTGGTCGGCCCGGCCGAGCTCGGTGGCGATGCCGACCCGCAGCTCGGTGTAGCCGCCGAGCCCGAGACTCCGGCAGAACCGCGTGACGGTGGCCGGCGACGTGCCGCTGCGCTCGCCCAGCTCGACGATCGTGGCCCGGGACGCCCAGCCGGGGTCCTCCAGGATCACGGTCCCGACCTGCCGCAACGCGCCGGGGAGCCCGGGCAGCACGCTGCGCAGGTGCACGAGCAACTGGCCGGACCCGGCTTCGACGGGTGGTTCCGGACCAGCGGGCAGCGACATGGGAAACCTTTCAAGCCGTGGCGAGGTGGGTGAAAATTTCCACCGAACGCCGCCGGCCGTCAAGAGTTCGGTAAGACGTTTCTGTTAACGACTCGATCGGGCCCGCGGGGCGCGGGCGCTCCCGTGATCACCGGGCGGATACTCCGCGGACATGCGCTCCCCGCTCGCCGCCGCCGGCCTCGTCCTCGCCGCCACCCTGGTCACGGCGTGCGCGGACGGGACGGCGTCCGCCCCGCCGCCGGCCACCACGGCGAGCGCGCCGGCGACCACCGCGGCCCACGTCACGACCCGGCCGGCGACGCCGGCCCCCACCTCGGGCGCGACACCCGGCGTCGAGCCGGTGAACTGCGGCCCGGTCGGGCCGGAGGGCGGCGAGCAGGTGGACCTGATCGCCGACTCCACGACGGCCGGTCGGGTCGGCTGCACGGAGGCGATCAACGTGATCACGGCGTACTACCGCGACGCCCCACCCAGGCCGAGGGCACCGGACACCACCTGGTGGTGGACGGCTGGGCGTGCGCCGCGGACACCGGCGCGTACGGCAGCGGGTCGATCGGGTGCGAGAAGGACGGTTTCGCCTTCCACACCGAGCCGTGAGCGGGTGCGGGAGTCGGATAGCCGACCCGTCAACCGTGCCATCCCAGGGCTTCGGTACCTAGGGTCTGACCAGGCGGACGGGGAGGTGGAGGGTGACGGACCACGGTGCGGGCGGGCTCGTGGACGCCCTGCGGGAACTGGGCGTCGACCTGGTGTTCGGGCTTCCGGGCGTGCACAACCTGCCGGTGTGGGAGGCGTGCGCGGCGGCGGGCCTGCGGATCGTCGGGGTGCGGCACGAGCAGGCCGCGGCCTACGCCGCCGACGGCTACGCGCGCGCGACCGGCCGGCTCGGGGTCGCCGTGGTGACGACGGGCCCGGGCGCGGCCAACACGCTCGGCGCCACCGGCGAGGCGATGGCCGGTGGCGCGCCGGTGCTGGTGATCGCCACGGACATCCCGTCCACGCTGCGCCGGCCGGGCGTCTACCGCGGGGTGCTGCACGAGACGCGCGACCAGGCGGCGATGTTCGCGCCGGTCACGAAGGCGGCCACCACCACGGCCGCCGCCGCGGACCTGTACACGGACGTACTCGCGGCCGGCCGCACGGCGCTGCGGGCCCCGACCGGGCCGGTCTACCTGGGCGTGCCGACGGACCTGCTCTCCGCGCCCGTCGAGGCCCGTTCGGCGGCCGCACCCGAGCCGGCACCGCTCCCCGAACCGGACCTGGACACCGCGCTCGACCTGCTCGAACGGGCCGAGCGGCCGCTGCTGTGGGTGGGTGGCGGCGCGCTGCGGTCCGGGGCCGGCCCGGCGGTCGGGCGGCTCGCGCAGCGGCTCGGCGCGCCGGTGATCACGACGTACAACGGGCGGGGCGTGCTCCCGCCGGACCACCCGAACCTGGTGCCCGGCCCGCCGCACGTGCCGGCGGTCGGGGCGGTGTGGGACGCCGCCGACCTGGTGCTCGCGATCGGCAGCGACCTGGACGGGATGACCACCCAGAACTGGCGGATGCCGCAGCCGCCGGTGCTGCTCGCCGTCAACGTCGACGCGGCCGACGCGAGCAAGAACTACCGCGCCGACCACGTCCTGGTCGGGGACGCGCGGGCCGTCACCGAGCGGCTGGCCGCCGCGGTGGCGCCTCGCGAGACCGACGCCGAACGCATGGCCGGGCTGCGCGCGGCCGTCGCGGAGACGGTGGCGGCCGAGGAGCCGCAGGCCGTGCTGCTGCTCGACGCGTTCGACCGGCTGCTGCCGCCCGAGGCCACCGTGCTCGCCGACATGTGCATCGCCGGCTACTGGCTGGCCGGGTTCCACCGGGTGCCCGGGCCGCGGCGGCTGGCGTACCCGATGGGCTGGGGCACGCTCGGGTTCGCCTTCCCCGCCGCGCTCGGTGCCGCGGCCGCCGGGCCGGGACGCGCGGTGGCCGTGGTCGGCGACGGCGGGTTCCTCTTCGCCTGCGGCGAGCTGGCCACGGCCGCGCAGGAACGGCTGCCGGTCACCGTGGTGCTGGTGGACGACGGCGGCTACGGGATGCTGCGGTTCGACCAGGTCAGAGCCGGGGTGCCGACCCGCGGCGTGGACCTCGCCACCCCGGACTTCGGCACGCTCGCGGCCGCGTTCGGCGTGCCCGCCGCCACGGTGGACGGGTTCGGGCCCGAGTTCGAGGCGGCGCTCGGCAAGAGCCTGGCCACCGACGGCCCGCACCTGCTGCACGTGCGGGCCGCGCTCACCCCGCCGCCGACGACGTCACCGCGCTGGTATCGCGCCACGGGTGGTTGACTCGTCGCCGTGGACACCGGACTGAAGGGCCGCACCGCCGTCGTGCCCGGCGCGACCTCGGGGCTCGGCCTCGCCGTGGCGCGCTCGCTCGCCGCCGAGGGCGCCAACGTCGTGCTGGCCGGGCGCCGCGGCGACCTCGTGCGCGCGGAGGCCGGGAAGCTGCCGTCCGCGCTGGGCGTCGAGATCGACCTGACCGACCCCGCCGCCGCATCGGCGCTGGTCGGTGCGGCGGAGGAGCACTTCGGCCCGGTCGAGGTGCTCGTGCTGAACGGCGGCGGGCCGCCCACCGGCAAGGCCGGCGAGTTCAGCCCGGACCAGCTCGCCGCAGCCGTCGCGCTGCTCGTGCAGCCGCACCAGCGGCTCGTCGCGGCCACGCTGCCGGGCATGCGCGAGCGCGGGTTCGGCCGGATCGTCGCGATCGGGTCGAGCGGCGTGCAGGCGCCCATCGACGGGCTGGTCGCGTCCAACGCCGCCCGCGGCGCGCTCGCCGGCTACCTGAAGTCGCTGGCCAACGAGGTCGCCCCGGACGGCGTCACCGTCAACATGGTGCTGCCCGGGCGTATCGACACCGACCGCGTGGGCGTGCTGGACCGGCTCAACGCCGAGCGCTCGGGCACCACGGAGGCGCAGGCCCGGGCCGTCTCCGAGGCCGCCATCCCGGCCGGGCGCTACGGCACGCCGGAGGAGTTCGCCGCGGTCGTCACCTTCCTCGCGTCGACCGCGGCCGCCTACGTCACGGGCGAGCAGGTGCGCTGCGACGGCGGGCTGGTGCGCGCCTTCTAACCGCGGCCGATGAACGGCATCCCGGTCGCCGCGATCGTCAGGAACTGGACGTTCGTGTCGAGCGGGAGCCGGGCCATCAGCAGCACCGCGTCGGCGACGTGCGCCGCGTCGAACGTCGGCTCCGGTCGCACGCTGCCGTCGGCCTGGCGGGCGCCGACGGACATCCCGGACGTCATCTCGGTGGCGGCGTTGCCGATGTCGATCTGCCCGCAGACGATCCCGAACGGGCGCCCGTCCAGCGAGAGCGCCTTGGTCAGGCCGGTCACCGCGTGCTTGGTGGCCGTGTAGGCGGCGCTGCCCGGCCGCGGGACGTGCGCCGAGATCGACCCGTTGTTGACGATGCGCCCGCCCTGCGGCTCCTGCGCACGCATCGCGGCGAACGCGGCCCGCGCGCAGAGGAACGAGCCGGTCAGGTTGGTCGCCACGGCCGCGATCCAGGCGTCGACGGCGATCTCGTCGACGGTGCCGGCCGGGCCGAACGTGCCGGCGTTGTTGAAGAGCAGGTCGACCCGGCCCCACGTCTCGCGGACCGTCGCGAAGAGCCGGTCCACCGACTCCGGGTCGGAGACGTCGGTGGGCACCACGAGCGCCGCGGGGTGCCCGTCCGCGGTCGCGGCCAGCGCGTCGGGACGCCGCCCGGCCAGGGCCACCCGGTACCCGGCGCCGAGCAGCGCCTGCACCACCACCCGGCCGATTCCGGAACCGGCCCCCGTCACCACGGCGACGTCGTTGTTCTGCACGGAGTTGTTCGCCACGGGGGCCATCGTCGCCGTCAGGCCACGACGGCCGCCACGCAGCCCACCCGGCCCGAGCCGAGGTCGGCCGTGCGCACGTCGGTCACCCGGAAGCCGGCCGCGGCCAGCCCCGCGGACAGGCGTTCGGCCGTGGCCGCCGTCTCGGCCGGGTCGAGCGGCTGGAACGGCTGGACGAACCGGCCGCCCGGTGCCAGGTGCGCCCGGATCACCGCCAGCTCCCGCCCCGGGTCGCCGCGCAGCAGCACGGGCACGTGGATCGCGAAGACCGTGTCGAACCGGGCGTCCCCGAGGTCGGCGGCGGCCAGCTCGGCCACCCGGAACTCGGCCCGTCCCGCCTCGACGTGCGCCGCGTTGCGCGTCCGGGCCGCGTCGACCATCTTCCGGGACCGGTCGATCGCGAGCACCCGGCCGCGCCGCGCGCAGACGAGCGAGACGGCCACCCCGTGCCCGCAGCCGATCTCCAGGAACCGCTGGTCCGGCCGCACGTCGAGCTGGTCGACCGCCCACACGATCCGTTCTGCCGCATTCGTCACGCTCCGAGCGTGTCACGGGCCGCGACCGGCCGGTCAGCTGGACGGACCCGGTTTCGACGTTGCGCTACCGTCGTGTCACGCACGCGTCAAGAGGACCGGCACCGACGAGAAGGCCCACGCCATGCACGATGCCCGCACCCTGCTGGAGATGGGCGACGACGCCGTTCGTCGCCTTGCCCGGCGGGGGTATGCACTCGACCTCACCCCGATCGAGACCCTGTTCACCAGGCGCAACTCCTCGATCAAGAGTGCGGACGAGCTGCGGGCGGAGTCCAAGCGGGTCGCGCGGGAGGTCGGCAGGGCCGCGGCGGGCGGCGGCGACGCCGACGCGCTGAAGGAGCGCGCCCGCGACCTCAAGGAGCAGGTGCGCACGATCGAGGCCGCGGGCGAGCAGGCCGAGACCGAGCTGCGCGACCTGCTGCTGACGATCCCGAACTTCCCCGCCGACGACGTGCCCGACGGCCTCACCGAGGAGTCGAACGTCGAGGTCCGCCGGCACGGCGCGCCGCGGGCGTTCGACTTCGCCCCTCGGGACCACGTCGACATCGGCGAGGCGATGGGCATCCTCGACTTCGCCCGCGCCGCGAAGCTCTCGGGCTCGCGGTTCACGGTGATGCGCGGGGCCGGCGCCGTGCTGGAGCGCGCGCTGGCGTCGTTCTTCCTCGCGCTGCACACCGGCCGGCACGGGTACGAGGAGGTCTCGGTCCCGTACCTGGTGAACCGCCAGACGATGACGGGCACCGGCCAGCTGCCGAAGTTCGAGGACGACCTCTTCCGCACCGGCGTGGCCGACCGGGAGCTGTTCCTCGTGCCGACGGCGGAGGTGCCGCTCACCAACCTGCACGCCGCCGAGACGCTCGACGCCGAGACACTCCCCTACGCCTACACGGCCTGGACGCCGTGCTTCCGGTCGGAGGCGGGCTCGTACGGCCGCGACACCCGCGGCATCCTGCGGCTGCACCAGTTCAGCAAGGTCGAGCTGGTGCGCATCTGCCGCGCCGAGGACTCGCGGGTGGAGCTGGAGACGATGGTCGGGCACGCCGAGGCGTGCCTGCGGGAGCTGGGCCTGGCGTACCGGGTGGTCCGGCTCGCGGCCGGCGACCTGGGGTTCAGCGCGCAGATCACCTACGACCTCGAGGTGTGGCTGCCCAGCCAGGAGACCTACCGCGAGGCTCGTCCTGCTCGGACACGGGCACGTTCCAGGCCCGCCGGGCGGCCATCCGCACCCGCACCAAGGACGGCGCGCGCGGGTTCGCCGCCACGCTCAACGGGTCGGGCCTGCCGATCGGCCGCACGCTGGCGGCGCTGCTGGAGCAGAACCAGCAGGCCGACGGCTCGGTGGTGATCCCGGACGCGCTGGTGCCCTACACCGGGTTCCGGGCGCTCGCCGCGGACGGCAAGCCGCTCTGAGGCCGGGCGCGCCCGGTGCCCTACACCGGCTCGCCCGCGCGGCGCGGTCGGCCGGGGGTGGGAGCGCCCGCCCGGACGGGCGCATCCCGTCGAGGATCAGCGCGAGGTAGCGGTGCGGGTTGGCGTGTGACGGGTCCTCGGCGCGTGCGGTGGCCATCGCCATCACCACCGCGGCGGCGAGGTCGCGCACCACGAGGTCGTCGCGCACCTCGCCGGCCCGCTGCGCCGCCGCGAGCACGTCGCCCAGCTCGTGCGCGAACCGCGTGATGCGCTCCACCGTGATCGCGCCCGCCCCCTGCGCCACCGCGGTGAGCACCCGGTGCGCCACGAACGCGTCCAGGAGCGCGGTCATCGCGCCGACCAGCCCGTCCCACGGTGTCGCCGCCGTCCGGGCGGCGAGCACGGTGGGCTCGACCTCCTCGCCGAAGAACGTCGCGAAGGTCTCGCGGACCAGCCCGTCGCGCCCGCCGAACAGGCGGTAGAGCGTGGCGATGCCGACGCCCGCCCGCCGGGCGATCTCCTCCAGCGAGACCGTGGCGCCGGCCTCCTCGAACGCGACGAGCGCGGCACGCACGATCCGCTCGGAGTTGCGCTGGGCGTCCGCACGGCGCTGGGGCACCTGCACGGCAGCACGCTAACAGCGCAGGCCCGACAAGCGGGGCGTTCCGGGCCCGGCTAGAGGTCCGCCGGGGCGCGCTCGTCCAGCGAGAGCGCGCCGGACGGGCAGTTCGCCACCGCCTGGCGCGCGGCGTCGGCGTCCCCGTCGCCGGGGTTCTCCGCCAGGACGACCACGAGCCCGTCGTCGTCCTGGTCGAACACCGCGCCCGCGGTCAGCACGCACATCCCGGCACCGATGCAGACGTCCCGGTCGGCCTGTACGTGCACCTGTCCACTCACCATGCCACCTCCATCGAGGTCAGACCGTAGATCACGTTGAAGGACCGGAACGCCGGCCCGTCACCGGTGACCCGGAGGTCCGGGAACCGCTGCAGCAGGGCCGGGAACGCGATCCGCATCTCCATCCTGGCAAGCGGCGCGCCGAGGCAGTGGTGGATCCCGTGGCCGAACGCGACGTGGCCCATGGCCCCGCGGGCGATGTCGAGCCGGTCGGCGTCGGCCCGCAGCTCGGGGTCGCGGTTGGCCGCCGGCAGCGAGAGCATCACCAGCTCGCCCTCGCGGATCTTCTGCCCGGCGATCTCCGTGTCCTCGGTGACGAGCTTGGCCGTGCCGGAGTGCACGATGCTCAGCCAGCGCAGCAGCTCCTCGACGGCGGGCTCGACCATCGCCGGGTCGTCGCGCACGAGCGCGAGCTGGTCCGGGTGCCGCAGCAGGGCGAGCGTGCCGAGCCCGAGCATGTTGGCGGTGGTCTCGTGGCCGGCGATGAGCAGCAGCGACGCCACGCCGATCAGCTCGTCGGTGGTGATGTCGTCGCCGTGCTCGCGCACGAGCATCCCGAGCATGTCCTCGCCCGGGTCGGCCTGGCGCCGGCGACGAGGTCGGCCATGTACGCGCGGGACTCCCTGCTGAGCCGGATGCGCTCCTTCACCGGGACCCGCAGGTCGAGCATCGTCGTGCTGCGGTGCTGGAAGTCGCCGCGGTCGTCGTACGGCACGCCGAGCAGCTCGCAGATCACCAGCGACGGCACCGGGAGCGCGAAGTCCGGCACCAGGTCGGCGGGCGGGCCCTTCTGCTCCATCGCGTCGAGGTGCTCGGCGACGATCTCGCGGATGCGCGGCTCCAGCCGCTTCATCCGGCGCACGGTGAACTCCGGCGTGAGGAACCGGCGCATCCGGGTGTGCGCGGGCGGGTCGAGCCCGAGCAGGTTGCCGGCACGCGCCTTCGCCAGCTCCTCCTCCGTCATCTCCGGCAGGTCCTCGGGCCGGCGCTTCTCGGCGACCCGCTCGTTGCTGAACCGCTGCGGGTCGCCCAGCACCTCACGGACGTCCGCATAGCGCGTCACGAGCCAGACGGGCGCACCGAAGGGCGTCTTGTCCAGGCGCCTGAGGCCCGTCCCGTCGCGGATCTCCGACAGCTCCGGCACCGGGTCGAACGCGTTGCGTCGCATGTGGACGGGGAGCTCCCGCTCCTCCGTCATGACGGTCTCGGCCACGCAGTCCCTCCCCGACGCGTGCCCCCGCGGCACGCTCCGACGAGTTAAACGATAGTGACCTATCGGATGGTTCCGCCGCGGATTCCCACCCTCAGCGGTCCCTCAGTCGGGACGAAGAGGATGCCGCGGCGGTCACTCCACCGGGAGGAACGCGAGCGTCGCGTCCTGCGCGACCGCGGCGTGCACGGCCTCGCTCCCGAGCACCCGCAGGCCGACGGGCCACACGCGGCACCGGGCCTGGATGCGCACGAGCGCCGCGACGGCCTCGTCGTCCAGGTGCTCGACCGTGCGCAGGTCCAGCACCAGCAGGTCGATCGTCGGCGACAGCCCGGCACGGACGATCCGTTCGAGGTCGGGCACCGCGGTCGCGTCGAGCACGCCGCCGACGGTGACCACGAGGCGGCGGTCGGCGGAGATCGTCACGCCGGACCGGGTCGGAAGGCTCATACGCCGATCATGGGCGGCCCGGCCCGCCGCCACATCAGGGCAGACCCCCATGTTCCCCCGGGGTGCCACTACCCGACCGTCGCCGCCGCGACCGCGCCCTCCGTGACCAGCGCGAGGTCGTCGTCCCCGGTGACGTAGGGCGGCATCGTGTAGACGAGGTCGCGGAACGGGCGCAGCCACACCCCGCGGCGCACGGCCGCATCGGTCGCCGCCGCGACGTCCACGTCGTGGTCGAGCTGGATCACCCCGATCGCGCCCAGCGCCCGCACGTCGCGTACTCCCGGCAGCCCGCGGGCCGGCTCCAGACCCTCGCGCAGGGCCTTCTCGATCCGCGCGATCTCCGCCCGCCAGTCCTGGTCGAGCAGCACCCCGATCGACGCGTTGGCGACGGCCGCGGCCAGCGGGTTGCCCATGAACGTCGGCCCGTGCGCGAGCACCGGGACCTCCCCGCGGGAGATCCCGGCGGCGACCTCCGGCGTGCACAGCGCCGCGGCCATCGAGAGGTAGCCGCCGGTCATCGCCTTGCCGACGCACATGACGTCCGGGCTCACCCCCGCGTGGTCGGCGGCGAACAGCTCGCCGGTGCGCGCGAACCCCGTCGCGATCTCGTCGAAGACCAGCAGCACGCCGTGCTCGCGGGTCAGCGCGCGCAGGTCCGCGAGGTAGCGCGGCGGGTGGAACCGCATCCCGCCCGCGTTCTGCACGACCGGCTCGACGACCACCGCCGCGACCTCGTCCGCGTGCCGTTCCAGCAGGTCGGCGAGGTGCCGGACGTACGCGGCCTCGTACTCGGCCGGGGGCGCGTCGGCGAACACCTGCTCCGGCAGCGCCCCGGCCCAGAGGTGGTGCATCCCGCCGTCCGGGTCGCAGACGGACATCGGGTGCCAGGTGTCGCCGTGGTAGCCGCCGCGCCAGGTGAGCATGCGGCGTTTCGCCGGCCGGCCCGTCGAACGCCAGTACTGGAGGCACATCTTCATCGCGACCTCGACCGACACCGACCCCGAGTCGGCCAGGAACACGTGCTGCAGCGGCTCCGGAGTGATCGCGACGAGCGTCTGCGCCAGCCGGATCGCCGGCTCGTGCGTGAGCCCGCCGAACATGACGTGCCCCATCCGGCCGAGCTGGTCGCGGACCGCCTCGTCCAGCACCGGGTGCGCGTAGCCGTGGATGGCCGACCACCACGACGCCATGCCGTCCACCAGCTCGCGCACCCCGCCGACCGGCTCGGCCAGCCGCAGCCGCACCCCCGCCGCCGACTCCACGAGCAGCGGCGCGCGCACGCCGGGCATCGGCGCGTACGGGTGCCAGACGTGGGCGCGGTCGAGGGCGAGCAGGTCGGAAGAGTCGGTGGACACGGCCCGATCCTCACCCGGAATCGGCGCGCGGGCGAGGCCGGGAACCTCCACGATGCGGGACGTGGACTTGTCGGAGCCCGTCGCGTGGCTGGACGCGCACCTCGCCGCGGCCGGGATCGTCCGCACCGGCGCCCTGACGGTGCCGCGGGTGCGCCCATGGGGCAGTGTCCTGACGGCCCCGACCGGCGCCGGACCGGTCTGGTTCAAGATCCCCGGGCCGCACACCCGCTACGAGGTGCCGCTCTACGGCGTGCTCGGGCGGGTCGTCCCGGCGTACGTGCCGCGCGTGCTCGCCGTCGACGTCGACCGCGGGTGGCTGCTGCTCGCCCACGGCGGCACCCCCCTCCCGCCGGACGCGCTGGTCGCAGCCCTGCCCCGGTACGCGGAGCTGCAACGCGCGCTCGCCCCGCACGTCGACGCGCTGCTCGGGGCGGGCGTGCCGGACATGCGCCCGCACCGCATGCCGGACCACTTCGACGAGGCGCTCGCCGCCGTCGCGCGGCGGGCGGAGAGCACAGCCGACCGCGAGACCGTGGCCCGGCTCGGGGCGCTGCGCGGCACGTTCGCGCAGTGGTGCGCACGGCTGGCCGGCTCGCCGGTGCCCACGAGCCTCGACCACAACGACCTGCACGACCGCAACGTCCTGACCGGCCCCGACGGGCGCGCCGTCTTCTACGACTGGGGCGACAGCGTGGTCGCGCACCCGTTCGCCAGCATGCTGGTGGCGCTCGACCGGCTGCCGTCGACCACCGTCCCGGCGGCCCGGGCCGCGTACCTGGGCGGGTTCGCGGACCTGGCCCCACCCGACCGGCTCGCCGCCGACCTCACCCTCGCCCGCCGCGTCGCCGTGCCCGCCCGGGTGCTGACCTGGGAACGCGCCCTCGGCCCGGACGCGGGGCGGTTCGCGCGGGCGTCGTTGGAGACGTTCGCGGGGTTGCTGTCGTCACCACGCTGATCGCCCCGCGACCCGAGAGGTCAGCTTTGCGTCGCCTGTGACCGCAGCACCTGGTCCAGCGTCGAGAAGATCACGTTCGAACCGCCTTCCCAGTCGGGTACCGGATCCGGCTGGCCGGGCGCGGGTGCCCACAGCCACCAGATGTTCTGCCAGGGATCAAGGATCCGGCCGAGCGTCGTCTCACCGTAGAACGGCGTCGGTTCGGTGACCGTGGTGGCGCCTGCGGCGGTGGCCCGCTCCACCACCGCCGCCACGTCCCGGACCCACACCTGGAGCAGTCCAGGTCGTGATGGCCATCCGTCGAGCCGGTCGGCCACCATGAGAACGACAGTGCCGAGCCTGAGCTCGGCATGGATCAGCTTGCCGTCCGGCATCGGAGTTCTCGCCTCGGCCGTCTCGGAGACGCCGAAGACCTCGGACACGAAAGTGATCAGGCCGGCGGCGTCGTCGACGATCACGAACGGGTTGAGCACGGCGTCCGCGCCGGGAACGGATTGGGCAGGGAGCAGGATCTCGTCGTCCATGTCCCGAACTCTGACCGGCCTTCCGGTCAGTTTCCGACCTTTGTGGCGTCACGACACCGGCGTCGCCGCGGGCCGGAGCGCGGCGCTCGCGATCCGCGCGCCTCCACCAATGCTGGCCAGCTTCGCCCAGGCCAGCTCGGTCGGCACGGCCCGCAGCGAGGCGAACGACGCGAAGCCGCAGTCGGTCGCGGCGATCACGCGCTCCCGGCCGACCACCGAGGCGAACCGGGCGAGCCGCTCGGCCACCAGCTCCGGGTGCTCGACGTAGACGCTCGACGTGTCGATCACGCCCGGGAGCAGCACCTTCTCCTCCGGCAGAGCGACGTCCTCGAACACCCGCCACTCGTGGCCGTGCCGGTGGTTGGCCGCCTCGAACACGAGTCCGTGCGGGTGCAGCCGCAGCACGGTCGGGAGGATGTCGCGCAGCTCGACGTCGCGGTGGTGCGGGCCCTGGTAGTTGCCGTAGCAGAGGTGCACGCGCACCCGCTCCGGGTCGATGCCGCGCACCGCGTGGTTGATCGCCTCGACGTGCACCTCGGCGCGGCCGAGGAAGCCGGGCAGGTCGAGGTCGGGGTACATGACGTGCCGGCCCATGGCGAGGTCCGGCGCGTCGACCTGCAGCACGAACCCGGCGTGGACGATCGCCCGGTACTCCTCGCGCATCGCGTCGGCGATCGCGAACAGGTAGTCGTCGGGGGTCGGGTAGTGCGCGTTCGGCAGGTAGAGCGCGATCACGCCGGGCGAGGCGGCGTTGACGAACGGCTCGACGGCCGGGTCGGGGCCGAGGGCGGCGCGGAAGTTGTCGAGGTCGGTGCGCATGTCGGCGTGCCCGGTGTACACGAGCGGGCCGGTGCACGTCGCGTCGCGGTGACGAGCCCGGCCAGCGAGGTCGCGGCCATGCCGGGGTAGTCGTCGAGGTCGGCGACCCGCAGCCCGCCGCCGGGCGGCACGTCGACCTCGGAGAAGCCGCTGATCCGCTCCTTGACGTAGGTCGCATAGCCGATCTTGCTCAGCTCGCCGTCGCTGACGCGTCGATGCCGGTCGCGACCTGCCGGGCCACCACCTCGGCGACGGCGGCCGTGACCATCCCGGGCAGCCGGGCGGCGCCGGCGGCGTCGAGAGTCCCGGTCTCGCGGGCGACGACGGCCTCGGTCAGGTCGTCCGGTCGCGGCAGGCTGCGACGTGCGTGGTCAGGATCCGGTCCGTGCTGCGCCTCATCACGCCCTCCTCCGTCGGCGGACGACGTTAGGCAGCGGGCGGAACCGATCACCAAACGTGGGGTGAACGGTGGAACGGATTTCCGTGACGTCTGCGCAGGCGCTGCTACCGCCGCCGCGGTAGGTCCGGATACGCCGCCGGGGCGACGACGTGCGTACGGAGGCGCCGCGAGGGTCGGCGTCATGAAAACTCCCGTTCGTCCGTTTCTCACCCTCGTCGGCGCGCTCGCGCTCACCGCCTGCACGACGGCGGGCGCGGTGCCCACCGGCCCACCGCCCGACCCGTCCGTCATCCGGACGTCTGCCGGGCTCGTCCAGGGCGTCGTGACCGACGGGCACCGGCGCTTCCAGGCGATCCCGTACGCCGCCCCGCCCGTCGGCGACCTCCGGCTGCGCGCCCCGCGGCCCGCCGAGCCGTGGGACGGCGTGCGCGACGCGACGCAGCCCGGCGCCCCGTGCCCGCAGGCCTGGCAGACCGGGCCCGACGGGCGGCCCGCCGTGCAGGGGTCGGAGGACTGCCTGTTCGTCAACGTCGACACGCCCGGCCCGGCCGACCGGCCGCTGCCCGTGCTGGTCTTCCTGCACGGCGGCGGCTTCACCAGCGGCCAGGGCACGCCCTACGACCCGGCCCGCGTGACCGACCAGGGCGAGGTCGTCGTC
This sequence comes from Pseudonocardia sp. CNS-139, assembly GCA_001942415.1. GTDB lineage: Bacteria > Actinomycetota > Actinomycetes > Mycobacteriales > Pseudonocardiaceae > Pseudonocardia. The sequence goes on along the minus strand of MKJX01000245.1, from coordinate 11,053 downwards.
GTGACCGTCAACTACCGGCTCGGCGCGCTCGGGTTCCTGCACCACCCGTCGCTCGACGACCCCGCGAGCGGCAACTTCGGGCTCGCCGACCAGCAGGCCGCACTGCGCTGGGTCCGGGAGAACATCGCGGCCTTCGGCGGTGACCCGGCCAACGTGACGCTGTGGGGCGAGTCGGCGGGCGCGTTCAGCGTGTGCGCCCAGCTCGCCGCGCCGGGCGCGCAGGGCCTGTTCGACAAGGCGATCGTGCAGAGCGGGCCGTGCGCCAACGCGATGCAGACGCCCGAGGTCGCCCGGGAACGCAGCCTGGCCGCCGCGGCGCAGGCCGCCTGCCCCGATCCCGCAACAGCGCAGCAGTGCCTGCGCGCGGCTCCGGCCGGCGCCTTCGTCAGCCAGACGTACCCGCAGGACGTCACCGCGCTGCGCCGGCACATCGCGGACATGCCGTGGCTCCCGGTGGCCGGCACGGACACCTCCCGCGGCAGCCGATCGAGGCGATCCGTGACGGGGCGGGCGTCCCGATGATCCACGGCGGCACCCAGGACGAGATGCGGGCGTGGGTGGCGCAGCTGCACGACATGGCCGGCGCGCCCGTCACCGCCGAGAGCTACCCGCGGATCGTCGAGGACCTCTACGGCGGCGACGCCGCCCGGATCCTCGCGGCCTACCCGGCGGCGGCGTACCCGAGCCCGGGCGTCGCGCTGGCCACCGTGCTCGGCGACGAGGGCCGGCTGGCCGGGGCGTGCTCCGCGTTCGAGGTGTACGACACCGCGCGCGAGCCGGTCTACGCGTACGAGTTCAGTGCGCCCGTGCCGGACGTCGTCGGCACGATCCCGCTCGGCACCTCGCACGGCGCGGACGTCCCCTACTTCTTCGACAGCGCCTTCCCGGCGGCCCGCCGCCGTCCCGCACACCCGAGGAGGACGCGCTCGCGTCGCAGATGGTCGGGCTGTGGACGGCGTTCGCCGCGACCGGCGACCCGGGCTGGCCCGCCTACGCCGACGGCGGCGTGGTCGCGATCTCGGCAGCCGGGGTCGCATCCCGGGACGTCGCCGCCGAGCACCGCTGCGACCTCTGGCGGACGGTGCCGGCATGACCCGCGTACCGCACACGGCGTACCGCGGGTGTCGCCGCCGGCCGGACGCCATCGCAAGGCCGTCCCGCAACGCTTGTCCCACCTCGACGACAGGAGCGTGACCCATGAACCCGACCTGGTCCGGAGCGCGCGGCGCGACCGTGATCGGCCTGCTCGCCGGTGCCGCCGGCATCCTGGTCCTGCGGTTCGCCGGCGCGGCGATGCCGGCGATCCCGCCGGGCCTCGTGCTGCTCGTCGCGGCCGCCGGGCTCGTGGCGTTCGGCCCGTGGCGCTGGGCGCCGGTCGTGGCGGCGCTCGTCGCGCTCGCCGAGGTGCTCGGTTTCGTGCTCAGCGGCTCGTACTACGGCCTGGTCGCCGTCGACGCGCCCGGGATCCTGGTCGGCACCTGGGTCCGCGGCGTGGGCATCGCCGTCGCGCTCGTCGCCGGCGTCGCCGCGGCGGTGGGCCACCGCGCCCCGGCGGCCCGCTGACCCGAAAAACCTGAGCGACTGCTCCAGTAGTGCTAATCTGGGGCAGTCGCTCAGGTTTTTTCGTCAGGAGGTCCTGTGACCTGGCTGTTCCTCGCCGGCGCGATCGTCACCGAGGTCGCCGCCACCACCGCGCTCAAGCTCTCGGAGGGCTTCACGCGGCTCGTCCCGTCGATCGCCGTGGTGATCGGCTACATCGCCGCGTTCGGCCTGATCTCGCAGGCGCTCGTCCGCGGGATGCCGCTCGGCGTCGCCTACGGGGTGTGGGCGGCGGCCGGCGTCGCGCTCGTGGCGGTGGTCGGCGCCGCGTTCCTCGGCGAGAGCATGACGTGGGTGCAGGTGGGCGGGATCGCGCTGGTCATCGCCGGGGTGCTGGCCCTGGAGCTCGGCGCGCGGCACCCCGCATGACCGCGCCCGAGCAGGACGGCCGCCGCCGCAAGGGCGAGCGCCGCCGCAAGCTGCTGATCGAGGCGACCATGCGGGTGATCGAGCGCGACGGGCTGCCGGCCGTCAGCCAGCGGGTGGTCGCGCAGGAGGCCGGCGTGCCGCCCAGCGCCGTCACGTACTACTTCCCGGCGGTCGACGACATGCTCGTCGCCGCGCTCACCGCCTGCAACGACGACTACCTCGCCGGCCTGGCCGAGTGCGCGGCCGCGCCCGACCCGCTGGCCCGGCTCGCCGAGCTGATCGTCGAGAGCAGCGGGCCGCGGCGCGCCTACGTCGCCGCGGAGTACGAGCTGTTCCTGCTGGCCGCGCGGCACCCGGCACTGCAGGCCGAGGCCACACGCTGGGTCGGGGCCGTCGACGCGTTCCTCGCGCCGCTCGTCCCCGACCCGGTCCGGCGCACCGGCGTGGCCGCGGCCGTCGAAGGGCTCTTCCTCCGCTGCTTCTACGCGGCCGACCCGCCGGACGCGGCCGGCGTGCACGCGATCCTGACGACGCTGGTCGGCGGTCAGGCGAGCGCCGCCGCCGAGACCTCCCAGAGCCGCTCGGCCGACTCCGGGTCGAGCGCGTAGGACGCCACCCCGCGGCGCGACCCGCGACGGTTGACCTCGGCCTCGGTGCAGTCCTCGAAGTACCGGCCGCCGACGCCGTCCAGCAGCGGCGAGGTCGCCACCAGCACGGAGGTGGCGGCGCCCTGCGCGGGCGTCTTCCAGCGGAACGCCGAGCCGCCGGCGAGCCGGAGCCGTTCGGCGAGCTGTTCGAGGGAGACGTGCCGCTGCAGGTTGGTGCGGATGCCGCCGGGCATCACGGCGTTGACGGTGATCCCGTCGGCCGCCCACCGCCGGGACGCCTCCACGGCGAACAGGACGTTGGCGGTCTTGGACTGCCCGTACGCGGAGTAGGGCGCGTAGGGCCGGGCGCGGAAGTGGATGTCGTCGAACACCACCGGCGACTCCAGGTGGGCGCTGGAGCTGAGCGCGACCACGCGTGCCCCGCCCGCCGCCGCGAGCGCCGGGTGCAGGCCGGTGGCCAGCGCGAAGTGGCCGAGGTGGTTGGTGGCGAACTGGAGCTCCCAGCCCTGCCGCGTGCGGGTGAGCGGCGGCGCCATCACGCCGGCGTTGTTGACCAGGATGTCCAGCGGTCCGTCCCAGGCGGCCACGAAGGCCGCGACGGACGCCGGGACGGCGAGGTCGAGCGACGCGACCCGCACGGCGTTCCCGCTGGTCGCGGCGATGTCGGCGGCCACCTGGTCGGCAGCGGCGACGTTGCGGGCGGCGATCGTCACGTCCGCACCGGCGCCGGCCAGCGCACGGGCCGTCTCGATGCCGATGCCCGACGCGCCGCCCGTGACGACGGCCCGCCGGCCGCTCAGGTCGATGTCCGCGACGACCTCGGCCGCGGTCGAGACCGGGGAGAACGGGGTCGTGATACGTGCCGGAGAAGTCGAGGTCATGATCTTTCCGTCCGTGCTCGTAGGCTCGGAAGTGGAGGAGCCTCCACTACGTTCGAGGCCAACCAGAGGCATCCTCCGGTTAGTTCCGGGAGTGAGCTACGACACGGTCGTGAGAGGAGACGCCGTGACCACCCGACCGCTGCGGGCCGACGCCCAGCGCAACCGTGACCGCCTGCTTGAGGCCGCCGTCGCGGCGTTCTCACGCGACGCGGACGTGCCGCTTGAGGCGATCGCGAAGGCCGCCGGTGTCGGCATCGGCACGCTCTACCGGCACTTCCCCACCCGCGAGGCGCTGGTCGAGGCCGCGTACCGCAACGAGCTCGCCCGGCTCTGCGACGCCGCCGACGACCTGCTCCTGGACCTGCCGCCGGACGTCGCGATGCGCACGTGGATGGACCGGTTCGTCGGCTACATGACCACCAAACGCGGCATGGCCGACGCGCTGCGCGCCGTGATCGCGTCCGGCGGCGACCCGTACGCGCACAGCCGGGACCGGATGGTCGCCGCGATCACCGCGTTCCTGAGGCCGGCGCCGCGGCCGGGGCCGCGGCCGGCGCGCTGCGGTCGACGAAGGACCAGCGGCGACGTGCTCGCCGGCCTCAGCGGCGTGTCGCTCGCGGCGGGCGACCCGGCCCGGCGCGAGCAGGCCGGCCGCCTCCTCGACCTGCTGATGGACGGGCTGCGGTACCGGCCCGCCTGACGCCCGGCTCAGCCGCGCGGGACGTACCCCAGCGGGCCGTCGACGTGGAACCCCGCGCGCGGCAGGTCCGCCCGGTCGGCCCGGGCCACCCGCCAGTCGCCGTCGCGGCTGTAGCGGGTCAGTTCCATGCGCCCGTCGCCCGGCCGCGCGTAGACGTACCCGACCACGCCCTCGTCGTCGAACTGCCCCCGCACCCGCTCGATCTCCCGCGGGTCGGTGCTCAGGAGGTACGCCTGGTGCCCTTCGCGCAGCCGCAGGCGATGCACCGCGACGGCGCCCTCGACCGGCCGGTCGAGCAGCGTGATCCCGGCCGCCTCGTCGGTCGGGACGAACCCGTGCTCGCGCTGCGCGGTGGCCGCCTCGGCCGGGTCGACCGTGTAGAACCGGCCGCGCCGGTCGGCGGTGACCATGTCGAACAGCGGCGCCCGAGCGCCTCGGCCGGCCGGGCCGACACGACGGCGGGCCCGGACGCCTGACCCGGTGCGACCGCAGGCGCCGTCGGGGCCGTCGGAGGGGGCGGGGCCGGGGCCGCGTCGGCCGGGACCTGCGGTGCCGACTGGACCGCCGGCGCGGCCTCGGCCGGCGCCGGCCCCGACACCTCGGCCACCGGAGCGGGGAGCCCGGCCGCCGCCCCGGCGACCGGGCCCGGGGCGGTCGCGATCGCGACTCCCGCGGTCACCCCCGCGCACACGGCGACGGCGAGCCCGGTGAATCCCACGACCCTGAGCCGGTTGCCTGCCATTTCCCGAATCCCCCCGAATATCGGTCAGCATCGTTGTCATCGACAACGGGGCCCGAACCTAGCGGGTTCGGTTCCGCGCGAGCTCTTCCGGCCGGCTGTCGATTCCGGACGGGCCCGCGTGTCTGCCTCATGAGGGCCGCACCCGGCGGCTCATCTTCGAGCGCGAGACACCGGCGGCTCCGCCGACCTCCCGCCCGAGGTGATGGCGGCGCACGAGAGCCTGCCGCAGCGGATCGTCAAGCGGCGGGCGCGAGATCGGGAGAATCGCGCTGGAGCAGACCTCCACCGCCACGACGATCCGCAACGGCATCGTCACCGACGGGCCGTTCACCGAGACCAAGGAGGCGCTGGCCGGGATCACCGTGATCGAGGCGCGCGACCTCGACCACGCGATCGAGCTCGCCCGGATGACCCCGGTAGTCGAGGGCACCGTCGAGGTGCGCCCGCTGCTGGACATGCGGTTCCCCGGCCTCTGAGCCGTGCGGGGTCGCGCGCGACGTCGACGCCGCCGGGGAGGCCGTGCAGGACGCCTACGTCCGGGCGCTGCGCACCTGGGCGCGCGACGGCGTGCCGGACCGGCCGGGCGCCTGGCTCACCACGGTGGCGCGGCGCACCGCGCTCAACGCGGCCCGCTCGGCCCGCACGCTGGAGCGCCGGCTGCCGCTGCTGCTGGAGCCCGAGGAGCGGCGATGCCCGAACCGGCCGACCCCGACACGATCCCGGACGACCGCCTGCGGCTGATCTTCACCTGCTGCCACCCGGCGCTCGACCTGGAGGCCCGGGTCGCGCCGACCCTGCGGCTGGTCTGCGGCGTCACGACGCCCGAGATCGCGCAGGCGTTCCTGGTCGCCGAGCCGACGACGGCTGCGCGCATCACCCGCGCGAAGAAGAAGATCGCGACCGCCCGCATCCGCTACGCCGTGGAGGAGCAGGACCGCTCGGCGTGGGACCGCGACCTCGTCACCGAGGCCGACCGGCTCGTCGTGGCGGCGCTGCGCACGGGCCCGCCCGGCCGGTTCACGCTCCAGGCGGCCATCGCCGCGCTGCACGCGCGGGCGCCCGCGTACGAGGACACCGACTGGCCGCAGATCGTGCAGCTCTACGACGCGCTGCTGCGGGTCTGGCCCTCGCCCGTGGTCGCCCTGAACCGGGCGGCCGCGATCTCGATGGCCGACCTGCTGCGCCGGCTCGGTCGCACGACCGAGGCGGTGGCGGCCTACGGCTGCGGCGCTCGCGCTCACGGACAACGTCGCCGAACCGGAGTTCCTCATCGGACGGGTCCGGTCGCTGACACCATCGGGTGACAACGGGTGTCTTTGATGTAACGGTCCGTCGAAGGGCCGCGCTAGTCCTCGCGTACGGATGCCGGCGGTGGGGCCGCCGATTCGCCCTCGGGGGAGTTCAGCACATGCGCAAGAGCGTGATCGTCCTGTCCGTCATGACCGTGGCCGGCCTGGGCACCGCGGGGACCGCGGTCGCGGAGCCGCCGGAGCCGGCCGAGGGCATCGCGGTGGCCCTCTTCGGCACGACGGCCGGCGGCGAGGCCGTGCCGGTGTCGCAGCCGCTCGTCGACCCGGCCCTGGGCACCTGCTTCGACCTGCTCACCCCGGACGGCCGCGCGGCGACGTGGGGCGAGTTCGTCAACCGGACCGACCGCGTCGCCGCGATCTCGACCGGGACGTGCGGCGAGGTCGACGGGCACACCACCGCGCTGCGGACGCTGGCCCCCGGCGCGGCGGGCTCCGGGTACGCGTGGCGCTCGGTGCGGTTCACGAGCATCCCGTAGCAGGATCGCGGCGTGGGAGACGCGCTGCTCGACGCCATCACGCTGCCGGACGGGACGCGCGTTCGTGGCCGGGGCCGGCGGCAGCCGCTCCCCGCCGGGCCACTGCCGACCTATGGGCTCTACCTGGGCCGGCAGCGCACGTGGCACCCGGACTGGCCGTCCACCTGGGTCGACTGGCCCGACTTCCGCACGCCGCGCGACAGCGCCGCGGCCGCCGCCGCGATCCGGCACGCGTTCCTGCTGGCCAGGTCCGGTGAGCGGGTGGAGGTCGCGTGCGTCGGCGGCACCGGCCGCACCGGCACCGTGATCGCCTGCATGGCCGTGCTGGCCGGGCACCCCGCCGAGGACGCCGTCGCGTGGACGCGGCGCAACTACCGCCCGCGAGCGGTCGAGACCCGCGGGCAGCGGCGCTGGGTCGGCTGGTTCGCCGAGCACGGCTGAGGTTGCCCCGCCGTCCCGCGCCGCCTAGTCTCCACCAAGTGGTTGGTTGGGGAGGCGGCATGGACGTTGTGGTGATCGGTGGCGGGATCGGCGGGCTCTGCCTCGCGCAGGGCCTGCGCCGGGCGGGCGTGGGTGTGCGCGTCTTCGAGCGCGACGAGCGGCCGGGGAGCCGGTGGGAGGGCTACCGCATCCACATCGACCCGGCCGCGCCCGCTCGCTGCACGCGTGCCTGCCCGCCGAGCTGTGGCGGGCGTTCCTCGCGACCTCCGGGCCCGGCGGCGACTTCGGCTTCCTCACCGCCCAGCTCGCCGAGCTGGTGGTCGTGGAGGAGTCGATCAACTACCCGGCCGCCGCCGACCCGGCCGAGGGCCACTACGCCGTCGACCGCCGCACGCTGCGCCGGCTCCTGCTCGCCGGCCTCGACGACGTCGTGACGTTCGGCGCGGAGCTCGTCCGGTACGAGCACACGGCCGACGGGCGGGTCGCCGCCGTCTTCGCCGACGGGACCTGCGCCGTCGGGGACGTGCTCGTCGGGGCGGACGGCATCGGCTCCCGGGTGCGCCGGCAGTACCTCCCGGACGCGGAGCCCGAGCCCGTCGGCGTCGGCGGGATCGCGCAGAAGGTGTGGCTCACCGACGGGACCCGCGCCTGGGTGCCGCGACGGCTGCAGCACGGGATGAACCTCGTGCTGGACGACGGCGCGGCCACGCTGTTCACGTCGGCCTACGAACCGCCGCCCGGCACGCGGGCCGCGCTGGAGCGGGTCACGTCGGACGTCCCGGCCGGGATCGAGACGCCGTACGTCCTGTGCGCGCTGGTCGCCGACCCGGCCCGGCTCCCGGCCGACCTGCTCGCGCTCGACGGGCCCGCGCTGCGCGCGCTCGTCGCCGGGCTCGTCGCGGACTGGCACCCGGACCTGCGGCGGATGCTGGTCGACGCCGACCCGGAGAGCCGCGGCGCGCACCTCTTCAGCGCGTCCCCGGCCGTGCCGGCGTGGCCGAGCAGCCGCGTGACGGTGCTGGGCGACGCGATCCACGCCATGCCCGCCACCGGGGGCCTCGGCGGCAACGCCGCGCTGCGCGACGCCCGGCTGCTCACCGACCGGCTCGCCGCCGTCGCCCGCGGGGAGCAGGACCTCCTGACCGCGATCGGCGTCTACGAGGCCGCGATGCGCGAGCACGGCCGGGCCGCCGTGCGGGCGACCTGCGCACCCGCGACCAGATGCTCGCCCGCAACCCGGTCGCCGCCCGCGCCGGACGGCTCTGGCTGCGCCTGTGCGGCCTCTCCCCCGCGCTGCGCCGCCGGACGTTCGGGGTCGCCGCGGACGACCCGGCCGCACCCCTCGGCTGGGAACGCGCGGCCTGACCTGTGGACAACCCGGGCCGACGCACCCCTTTCCGTCGGCCCTCCCCGGTACTGTGGATCTTCGGGGGACCCTTCCCCAGGGCAGTGCCCCGGCTCAGCGCACGAACGTGAACAGCCGGCGCGGCGCACCGGGCCCCACCGCCGGCCCGTGCAGCACCCCCCGCCCCGACGGCCCACCCCGGCACCGGTCCCGCCGCGAACGCCGTCTCGGCCACGCCGGCGTCCGCGAACCACGCCCGGATCCGCGGCGTCAGGTCGGGGGCGTGCGTGTGCCTCGTCCAGATCACGGTGCCGCCCGGTGCCAGCAGCGCCGGCGCCGCCGCGACCGTCCCGGCGACGTCCGCGTCCGACACGTTGCCGAAGATCCCGCAGATCAGCAGGACGTCCGCCGGCACGGCGCCCTCGCACGCCTCCGTCGTCCCCGCGTCGCCCCGGCGCACCTCGACCGACGGCGGCGCCGCCGCCCGCGCCTCGGCGCACAGTCCGGGTCGAGCTCCACGAGCCGCCCCGCGCGTCCGCACCACGCGGGTGCGACGCGAGCACGGGCAGCACGTCCCGGCCCGCGCCCGCGCAGAGCGCGAGCAACCGCACCGGGCCCCGGCGCCGCGCGGTCGAGCGCGAGCCCGATCTGCTGCTGTACAGCTGCGAGCCGTTGCGCGAGCCCGTTCTCCGGGTTGTCGTAGCTGCGGTGCCAGTCGAGCCAGTCGGTGGTCATGACCCCAGCCTGTCGCACCGCTGTCTTCCGCGCGGGTGTCCGCGGCGTTGTTGAAGCCGAGCCGGTCCGGCTGCCGAGCCCGGCGCGCGTCGTCCGCCGGGTACGGGTCGCTCGGGCGAATCCATGTGAGAAGTTGTGAGGTCTCTGGCCCGTAGACGATCAAGGCCCGCATCTCACCGAAGTGAAACCGGGCCCTGACCTGCCGCTTTGCTGGTGCGCCCGAAGGGACTCGAACCCCTAACCTTCTGATCCGTAGTTCGGATGTTGACGGCCGCGGTGCCGGTTTCCTGGGCGGCAGGCGGTGCCAGTGGCACGGAACCGGGCGCTTCCGGTACCGGTTGGCATCAGTTCGTGGATCAGATCGTGGATCAAGATCAGGTCTGCCGCACCCGCACCGCGCCGCGACCCCTTCCCGCGCTGTCAGCGAGTTAGGAGTCGGCGCACCTCCGTGACCGAGAGCCGCTGCAGTACCTGCCCGAACGGGCCGGGCCGGGTGTAGCCAGCCAGGATGCTGCCGGCGTCGCGGCGGACCGCGACGGCGTTCCGCCACCGGCCGTTGATGTAGCCCACGACGGGCTCGTCCGGGTCGAGGTCCGTGCCGCGCCGGATCGGCTCGGTGCCTGCTGGCGGCTCAGTGAACACCGCGCCGTACACCCTGCCCGGCGACGCGTCAGCCAGCTGCACGGGGTCGGCCTGCGCCACGACCTCGCGTTCGGCTTCGTGCGCCTCGCCGGCCCCCCTCGCCGGTGAGCCCGTCGCCTCGACCGCGTCGACGACGTCCGGCCCGATGTCGAAACCGGTCCCGCCGGCAGGACCGGCATGCGCCGCCGCATGGGGCTCGTGGCTGGGTTCGTCCGGGTGAGGCTCGTCCGTCGTTTCGCGGTCGAGCGGCCGCACCTCGTCGAGCGAAGACACGGGGGTGCCGATGCGGGCCGAGGCGGCGACCGTCTCCCCGACCAGCAGACGGCCGATGTCCTCGCCGGGGATCTCGACCTCGACCAGCGGCCCGACCGTCCCGTCCACAACCAGCCGGGCAACCAGCACCCCGCCGGGGTTCTGCTCGAACGTCAGGGAGACGTAGGCCCACGCGTCAGGCGACGCTGACATCTGCTAACCGTAGGCGCCTCACGCGCTCGGCGCGCCGGGCTTCACCACGACGAAGGTCGCTGACCAGCCCGAACGGGCGACCCACCGGCCCGGGGATCAGGTGCCTCGGCCCGGCCCGCCGCCGGGTCGGTGCTGCCGACATCACCCACCAACGTCAACGAACGTCTGTTCGAGATTTGTTAGCGTCCGACAACGGCAGGACCGAGCGGGACGACGGAGGGGACGGCCGTGGACGGGCAGCAGGCATCGAGCGCGACGGATCAGCCCGCGGAAGGGCCGGAGAACGGGCCGGCGGGGCCGACGGTGCTGGAGCGGCTGCTGGCGGCCGGGCTGGCCGAGGACCGCGCCCACGCGCACCTGCACGCCGCACGCGTCCAGGTCGACGGCGACCTCGTCACCGACCCCGCACACCCGGCGCCGCCGCCGGCACGGATCGTGATCAGCGGCGCCTGACCCCGCACCGCCCGCCGACAACCTCGGCGCCCCGCGCTCGGGCACGGCGCCGAGCGCGCGCCGCGCCCGGCCGCCGGGCTCGTAGACTTCTGCGTTGCCCGCGCTTCCCCCGCGAGTACCTGACCAGGATCAACGCGGACGCGGGGGACGACGGACAGTGCATAACGCGTCACAGGCAGGCTGCTGCGGCTGGGTCACCGGCTACAAGGGCACCCCGGCCCCTGCGAGGCCCGACCCACCCACGCCGGCCTCATCTGGCACTCGCAGGAACGGGAGCTGTGGTGGGC
>MKJX01000244.1 GCA_001942415.1 Pseudonocardia sp. CNS-139 | reverse complement strand
ACCGGTCCCGACCGGTCCCGATCGTCTCCAGATCCGGGACGAAAGATCCGGGCTAGTGGGCGGGAGCCGCCCAGCCGCATTCTGGAGCCATAACGCACCGGAAGACGGGCTCCCGAGTGCATTCTGGCTCCATAACGCACTCGGGAGGGGCGCCCTGAGTGCATTCCGGCTCCACAATGCGGGAACGTGGTCGTGTGCGTGCGTGGGTTGTGAGCCGTAGCCCCGGTCTGGCCTCTGTTGAGCGGGACGTGCCGGAGCCGGGGGCCGGGGAGGTGCGGGTGCGGGTGCTCGCGTGCGGGGTCTGCCGCACCGACCTGCACCTCGTCGAGGGCGACCTCCCGCCGCGGCGGCCGTCCACGGTGCCGGGGCACGAGGTCGTCGGCGTCGTGGACGCGCGGGGGCCGGGCGCCGGCCGGTTCGCCGACGGCGACCGGATCGGGATCGCCTGGCTGCGCGGCACGTGCGGGCGGTGCCGCTGGTGCCGTTCGGGCCGGGAGAACCTCTGCCCCGACGCGGTCTTCACCGGCTGGGACGCCGACGGCGGCTACGCCGAGCACGCCGTGGTCCCGGAGGCGTACGCCTACCGGCTCCCGACCCGGCTGTCCGACGTCGAGGCGGCACCGCTGCTGTGCGCGGGCATCGTGGGCTACCGCGCGCTGAAGCGGGCCGAGCTGCCGCCGGGCGGGCGGCTGGGGATCTACGGGTTCGGCGCGTCGGCGCACGTCGTCGCGCAGGTGGCGATCGCGCAGGGCGCGACCGTACACGTGCTGACCCGGTCGGTCGCGGCGCGCGACCTGGCGCTGGCGCTCGGCGCGGCGTCGGCCGGCCCCGCCGACGCGCTGCCGCCCGAGCCGCTCGACGCCGCTGTGCTGTTCGCGCCGGCCGGTGAGCTGGTGCCGGTGGCGATGCGGGCCCTCGACCAGGGCGGGACGCTGGCCGTCGCCGGCATCCACCTGTCCGACGTGCCCCACCTCGACTACGCCGCGGAGCTGTTCCGGGAGAAGCAGCTCCGCAGCGTCACGGCCAATACCCGCGCCGACGGCGAGGAGTTCCTGCGGCTGGCCGCCGCGCTGCAGGTGCTGCCCACCGTGACGGCGCACCCGCTCGACGAGGCCGACCGGGTGCTGGCCGACCTCGCCGCCGACCGGGTCACCGGCGCCGCCGTGCTCGTTCCGTGACCCCTTAAGCTGATCTCCCGATGCGCGGGGGACGGTTGTGACGGACGGTGCGGGCCACCCGCGGTCGGCCGTCCGCCGGGCCGGGTACCGCCCCGAGCTGCAGGGGCTGCGCGCCCTCGCGGTCGTGCTGGTCGTCGTCTACCACGTCTGGGTCGGCCGGGTCTCCGGCGGCGTGGACGTGTTCTTCTTCGTCACCGGCTTCCTGCTCACCGGGCAGCTGGTGCGGGCCGCCGAGCAGGGCTCGCTCGACGTGCGGCAGCGGTGGAGCCGCACGCTGGTGCGGCTCGTCCCGACCGCGGCGGTCGTGCTGGCCGCGACGGCCGTGGCGGGCGCGGTGCTGCTGCCGGCGAGCCGGTGGGCGCAGACCGTGCGGGAGATCGGCGCGGCGGCGCTCTTCGTGGAGAACTGGCAGCTCGCGGCCGACGCGGTGGACTACGCGGCGCAGAACGACATGGCGAGCGTCGTGCAGCACTTCTGGTCGCTGTCGATCCAGGGGCAGGTCTTCCTGCTCTGGCCGCTGCTGATCGCCGTGGTCGCGCTGGCGTGCCGGCGGGCGCCCGGGCAGCTGCGCCGCCGCGCGACGCTCGCGCTGTTCGGCGTCTTCGTGGTGTCGCTGGCGTACTCGGTGGAGCTGACGGTCACCGACCAGCCGCTCGCGTACTTCCACACGCTGACGCGGCTGTGGGAGTTCGCGGCCGGTGGCCTGTTCGCACTGCACGCCGACCGGATCGTGCTGGGGCTGCGGGCCCGGGTCGCGGCGGGCTGGGCCGGTGTGGTGGGCCTGGTGGCGTGCGGCGCGGTGCTGCCCGTCTCCACCGTCTTCCCCGGCGTCGCGGCGCTGTGGCCGACGGGCTGCGCGGCGCTCGTGCTGCTCGCCGGCCGGACGGGCGCGGCCGGGGGCGTCGACCGGCTGCTCGCGGCGCGTCCCGTGCGCTACCTCGGCGACATCTCCTACGCGCTGTACCTGTGGCACTGGCCGGTGCTGGTGCTCTGGCTGGTGACGCGCGGCCAGCAGGCGGTGGGGCTGCGCGGCGGCGCGGCGATCGTGCTGGTGTCGCTCGTGCTCGCCGCGGTGACGCACCACCTCTCGAGCGGCCGACGCTGCGGCTGCCGCCGCGGGGCGGCCGCCGGCTCGCGGCCGCCGCGACGGCGGGCGTCCTGGCCGTCACCGGGGTCTGGGGTGTGGTGACGTTCGCGCAGGCCGGCGTGGGTGACACGAGCGACGCGACGCACCCGGGCGCCGCGCGCTGCTGGCCGGCGCGGTCGACCCGGCGCCGCTGACGCCGCCGCCGGTCACGGTGCTCGACGACTGGGTCCGCATCGAGCACTGGGACTGCTCGCCGATGGCCGGGTTCCCGATGGACGTGTGCGCGCAGCCGCTGCGCCCGGTGGCCGGTCCCGAGCCGGAACCGGGCATCGAGAAGGACCCGGCCGAGGTGCTCGACCCACCGGTCGCCGAGCCGGCCAAGCGGATCGTTGTCGTCGGCGACTCGCACGCGCAGCAGCTCTCCGGCGCGCTGCTGCCGATCGCGGAACGGAACAACTGGCAGCTCATCGCGATCATCCGCGGGGCCTGCCCGTTCTCGACGGCGTCCGAGACCGACCCGGACGACGCCGACTGCCTCGCCTGGAACATCGCCGCGGCCGACGAGATCAGCGCCCTCCACCCGGACGCCGTGGTGACGCTCGCGAGCCGCAACGTCCGGGCCGGGCTGACCGAGCAGACGCCCGCCGGGTTCGTCGACCAGTGGCGCCGCCTGGACGCCGAGGGCATCCCGGTGCTCGCGCTGCGCGACAACCCGCGGTTCGACGCCTCGATGCCGGACTGCGTGCTGGTGCACCCCGACGACCCGGGCGTCTGCGCGACGGACCGGGCCGCGCTCTACGCGCCCGTCCCGCCGTGGACGGAGATCCCGGACCTGCCGGCCAACGTCGCGTTCGTCGACATCGCCGACGCCGTCTGCGACGTGGAACGCTGCCCGCCCGTGATCGGGAACGTGCTCGTCTACATGGACGACAACCACGTCACCGCGACGTACAGCACGTCGATGTCGGACCTCATCGCCGACCAGGTGCACGCCGGCCTGGCTGGTAGCCCGCCCCGCGAGTCGCCGGAATAGTGCGCGCGAGTCGCGCTCTGGGGGCACGCGAGTCGCGCCCGACTCGCGTGCACCCACGCCCCGACTCGCGGAACTACGGCGCGAGCCACGTGGTGGCGAACCACATCGTGCTGAGCGGGTAGCGATCCACCCCCTTGACGTTCTGGCGGGTGATCGTCGAGCGGTAGGTCCGGCTGAACCACGCCACCGCGAGGTCCTGCCCGCTGAGCATCTCGACCTGCTGGTAGTCGCGGGTGCGCTGGGCCTCGTCCGTGGTGGCCTGCGCCTGCGCGAGCAGCCGGTCCACCTCGGGGTTCGAGTACTTGCCGTGGTTCGCGCTGCCCCCGGTGCCGAGCAGCTTGCCCACCCCCGGGTAGGCCGTGTTGACCTCGCCGACCCACGTGGTGAGCTGGAAGTTCCCGCTCTGCGTCACGGTCGAGGTGAACTCCGCGAGGTCGTAGAACCGCAGGTCGATCGTGACGCCGATGGCCGCCATCTGGGCCTGGACGAACTCGGCGAACGCCACCCGGCTCGTGCTGGTGGTGAACGTGAAGTCCGGCTCGCCGCCGGCGGCGCGGTACTCCTCGACGAGCTGCCGGGCCCGCTCGGGTCGTAGCTCGGCCAGCGTCCGACGCGGCCTGCGTGTGGTACGGGCTGCTGTCGCCGAAGAGGCTGCGGGCCGGCACGAACCGCCCGTTGTACTGGCTCGCGGCCAGCGCGTTCAGGTCGATCGCGCGCACGATCGCCTCGCGCATGCGCCGGTCGTCGAACGGGGCCTTCGTGAAGTTGAACCGGAGGAACTCGCCGCCGTCGCCTGGGCCGTAGTAGACGCGCAGGTTCGGGTCGCCGAGCGCCCGCACCAGCTCCTGGTTGTAGCCCGCGAAGATCACGTCGACGTCGCCGTTCTGGATCGACGCGTAGCGCGACTCGGTGTCGGGCAGCGGCCGGAACTCCATCCGGTCGAGGTGGGGCAGCCCCGGCTGCCAGTAGTCGTCGTTGCGTTCCAGCACGGTGCGCGAGTCCCGCACCCATTCGACCAGCTTGAACGGCCCCGCTCCGACGGGGTGCGTGCCGATGTCGGCGCCGTACCGCTGCAGCGCGGCCGGCGAGACGATCATGCCGAGGGTGCCCTCGGTGAAACCGAGCGCGAAGAGCATCGGGAACTCGGCCAGCGGCTGGGTGAGCGTGAACTCGACGGTCAGCGGGTCGGCCGCGCGCATCGTCCCGATCGTCATCGCGGCCGCGTGCGCCGGCGACGTGGCCTTGTCCCGGTGCCGCTGCACGTTCACGAGCACGGCGGCCGCGTCGAGGGTGGTGCCGTCGTGGAACCGCACGTCCGGCCGCAGGTGCAGCAGCCATGTCCGCCCGGCGTCCGGCGTCACCATCGACTCCGCCAGGTAGGGCTCGGTGCCGCCGTCCGGCGACATCCGCATCAGCGAGTCGTAGACGCGGTGGCCATCGAGTTCCCGTTCAGGACGGTGGGGTCGAAGCTGACCGCCTCGGACACCCCGCCCAGCACGAGCGTGCCGCCGCGCCGGGGCGGGCCGTCCGCGGCGGGATCGCTCCCCCAGGGGTCGACGGGCCCGAGCGGCGCGGCCGCCTCGCCGGGGCCGCGTCCCGGTGCGGCGCCGCAGGACGCCAGCAGGACGGCCACAACGGTGATCACCACGGCGGACAGCAGTCGCCAGTGTCGCATTCGCCTGCACTCCTCGTTGAGATGCCGGACGGATTCGGATCTGGGTGGCGGCGGGCTCGGAACGAGGTCGCGGGGGCCGGGGGAATGCGGTCGGACCCAGGCCCCCGACGGCCACCGCTCCCCAAAACTTTCCTCAGCTAACAACTTCGTCCGAGGAGTGTCAACAAAATCGTCAACGATCCACGGCGCTTGGACCGCGTCAAAGATCATGGCTCCGGTGTGAACGCCGGGTGATCGAGTCCTCGCGCGGAGCTAGCCTCCGGAAGGCCGATCGACGACGGCCGGCCCACGAGCATCACCCGCACCGAGGACCCGATCTGATGTCCGAGACGACACGGCAGGTGCTGGTCGCCGCGGGGGCGGCGCTGCTGGTTGTCGTCGCGCTGACGGCGGGCGTGCTGCTGACGCGGCCCACCCCGGCCGGGGCGCTCGGGCCCGACGGCCGGTTCCGGGTGGCCGAGCCGCGCACCGTCGAGAACGTGGACCTCTGTGCGCTGGTGACCGACGCGGAGGCGGAGGCGCTGGTCGGGACGGGCGTCACCCGGTGGCCGCAAGAGGACCGCTGCCGCTTCGCCGCCGCCCGGGGCCGCGGGCTGACCGCCCCTCCGGCGCGGCGACGCGACCGGCCACACCGCACCCGGGCACGGCCCGAACACGACGATCGGGGGCTACCCGGCCGTTGTCGGGGTGCCGGAGGGCTACCTCGCGTGCAGCGTGACCGTGATCGTCGAGCCGGACCCCACCCGCCCCGCGCTCGGCCTCGCCTGGCTCACCGAGCCGGACTGCCTGAGCCTGCGGGCGGAGGCCGAACGGATCATCCCGCGGCTCCCGCCCGCCGCGGGCTGACGGCCGCCCCGCCCACCCGGTCGGCGAGGAAGTCCTCCCAGGTCCGGGCGCCGCCTGTGGTGCCGGCACCGCCGAGGTTCGTGCCCTCCCGGTACGCCCGCCCGGCTGCGCCGGGCAGCGGGAGCGGCACCGTCGGCCGGCGCTTCCCGGTGGCGTGCAGGTAGCCGCGCACCAGGTCGCCGATCCGGTACACCCGCGGCCCGGCGAGGTCCGGGACGAGCCCGGCGGGCGCGCCGAGCGCGAGCCGCGCGATCCGGGCCGCGACGTCGCGCGCGTCGACCGGTTCGAGCCGCAGCCCGCCCGGGAGGGGCACGACGGCAGCGTCGCCATGCCCCGGCCCCGGCCGCCGCGATGCCGGTGTCGGCCCGCAGGTCGCCCGTGACGTGCTCGCCGCCGTCCTTCCCGTGGGCGCGGCGGCTGAGCACGCGCAGCGGGTGGCCGGCGGCGCGCAGCAGCGGGGTGACCAGGCGGCCGAGCGTGCCGGTGCCGCCGGTGACGAGGATGGGTGACGTCATCGCTCCTCCAGTTCGCGCCCGGTCACGTCGGCCGGGTCCGGTGGGTCTACTGCTGTGACTCGCGAGCGCGGCGCCGACGAGCGTCAGCGAGGAGGGGACGTGACCGATGGACTTCGAACGGCACCGGCCGCACCTGCGTGCGGTGGCGCACCGGATGCTCGGCTCGGCCGCGGAGGCCGACGACGCCGTGCAGGAGGCGTGGCTGCGGGTGCGGCGTGCGGACACGGCCGCCGTCGAGAACGAGCGCGCCTGGCTGACGACCGTCGTCGCGCGGGTGTGCCTGACTGCGCTGCGCTCCCGGCGGGCCCGCCGGGAGCGGCCGTTCGACGTGGACGTGCCGGAGCCGGTGGCCGCCGACGATCCCGCGGCCGATGCCGAGACCGCCGACGCCGTCGGGCTCGCGCTGCTCGTCGTGCTGGACACCCTGACGCCCGCCGAGCGGCTCGCGTTCGTGCTGCACGACATGTTCGGGGTGGCGTTCGACGAGATCGGGCCGATGATCGACCGGTCCCCGGTGGCGGCCCGGCAGCTCGCCAGCCGGGCCCGCCGCCGCGTCCGGGGCACCACCGCACCCGACCCCGACCGGGCCCGGCAGCGCCGCGTGGTGGACGCGTTCGTGGCCGCGTCCCGGGGCGGTGACTTCGGCGCGCTGCTCGCGCTGCTCGACCCGGACGTCGTGCTGCGCGCCGACGCGGCCGCCGGTCCGACGCCCGCACCCGTCGAGCTGCGCGGCGTCCGCAACGTCGCGCGCGCGCGCTGCTGGCCTCGGAGCGGGTGCGGGGCAGCGCGCCGCTGCTGGTGGACGGCCGGGTCGGGCTCGCGTGGGCGCCGGGCGGGCGGCTGGCGGTGGTGCTGGCGTTCGTCACCGACGGTGAGCGGATCACCGCGATCGACGTGATCGCGGCCCCGGACCGGCTCGCCGCGCTGGACCTCGCCGTGCTCGACGCCTGACGTAACGTGGTTGTCTCTTGCCTGCGGTATACATTCAACTTGTGCTCGACGGTGTGATCCCGGCTCTCGCGCCGGCTCCCGCGCTGCGTGACCAGTCTACACGACGCTGGAGAACCTGATCATGTCCGGCGACCTGCGGCCAGGCGACCGGCTGGCCGAGGCGGAGCTGGCCGAGCGGCTCGGCGTGAGCCGCAACCCGGTGCGCGAGGCGCTCAACCTCCTCGCGCACTCGGGCTGGGTCGACATCCGCGGCCGGCGGCAGGGCGCGGTGGTGCACACGCCCACGGAGAAGGAGATGGAGGACCTCCTCTGGGTGCGCACCACCATCAACGCGACGCCGCCCGGCTCGCGGCCGAGCACGCCGACGACGCGCGCTGCGCCGAGCTGGCCGACCTCATCCGCCGCGGGCACGCCGCCGTCGCCGCCGACGACCTGCGCGCCGCCGCCGACCTCAACTCCGCCTTCCACGAACACGTCGACGAGATGACCGACAACCTCGTGCTGCAGGAGGTGCTGCGGCTGCTCAAGAAGCGGCTGCGGTGGTACTTCGCGCCGGTCGCGCGGGTGCGCGGCGAGGAGTCGTGGCGCGAGCTGGAGCAGTTGCAGGCGGCGCTCTGCGCCCACGACGTGGAGCCGCCGCGGAAGCCATGCGCGTCCACTGCGAACGCACGGCCGACGTCTGCCGCCGCTCGATCGCCACGTACACCAGGCGCTAAGCCTTATGCACGCAGCCTTATAGGCGCATTCTCCACAATGCGCCCGGATGGGCGCCCGGGGTCTCGGCGCTTTCGGCCGGATGCCAAGCTCTCGGTGTGGCACTGGGGGGCGCGGCGCTTCGGGAGTGGGACATGCGCGTCGTTTTCCTGCACAGCCGGCAGTGCTGGTGGTGGAGTGCATGGCACGCGCCCACCAACACCGAGCTGTACGGGTTCGCGGCCACCCAGGAGGAAGCCCGCGCCGCGATGTACGCCGCGATCGTCGAGGCCCAGTAGCCGCCCCATCCCGTTACAGGAAAGCCACATTCAGGGCCGGGGATGACCTGAATGTGGCTTTCCTGGCAAGCGGGCCGGCCGGCTACACGTGGCCGTACTCCGCCAGGCACTCCTCCAGCGACTTGCCCTCCCGCAGGGCCGCGCGGATCTCGACCTCCGTCGCCACCAGCCGTTCGGCCTCGGCCAGCACCTTCTCCACGACCGGCTCGGGCACGACGATCGCGCCGTCCTCGTCGGCCAGCACGAAGCGCCCGGGCTGACGGCGACCCACTGCGTGGTGGCGCCGTGCAGGTAGACGGTCTCCTGCCACCCCGTCACGGCCCACCGCCCGATCGACTGCACGGGCGTGCGGCTGCGGGCGAACACCGGGATGCCGTGCTCGCCGATCCACCGCACGTCCCGCACCCCGCCGTCGACGAGCGCGCCGACGGCGCCGCGCTCGCGCATGCCGAGCGCGATCAGCTCGCCGAAGTAGCAGATGCCGTGGCCGTCGCCGGACCACACCGAGACCTCGTCGGGGCCGATGCCCTGGCAGGCCTCCATCTTCTTCGGGTCGCCCTTGCCCGGGTACGGGCGCATCTGCCCGCGGATCGTGTACGCCCAGCCGGCCAGCCGCCCGCCCGTCATCGGGACGAAGTCGGGCGCGAGGCCCTGGTCGGTCAGGCCGAGGTCGTCGAGCACGTCGGCGACGACCGACGTGTCGACGGCCGTGAACCGCTGCCGGATGTCCGCCTTCTCCGCTGCGCCGCGCACGGCTGCTCCCTTCTCGTCCACCGTCAGACCAGCCCCGACGCGAGCCCGAGGTCGACCTGCGTGCCGAGTCCGCGCTCGGCGGCGAGGTCGAGACGTGCCGGGCCAGCGCGAGGTCCTGCACGACGATGCCGGACGAGTCGAAGAGCGAGACGCGGGCGGGGTCGTGCCAGTCCCGGCCGGGGTCCGCGAGCACCTCGCCGAGCTGCGGCCCGAGGTCCTCCCGGCGCAGTGCGCCCGCGGCCAGCCCGACGGAGAACTTCCCGTCGTCCACGGCCTCGTCGACCCCGTCGGGCACGATCCACGTGCGCGCGAGCGCCGCGGGGGACAGCTCGTGCCGGATGCCCATCGCGTTGACGTGCTGGCCGGGTGCCAGGTGCGCCGGCTCGATCACGGCGCCGGGCGCGTTGGTGGCGGTGATCAGCACCTCCGCCCCAGCGACGGCCTCCTCGACGCTGTCGGCCGCCACCGCCGTGACGCCCAACTCGGCGACGATGCGCTCGGCCAGCTCCTTGCGCCGCTCCAGCGAGCGCGAGTACACGGCGACCTCGCTGATCGACGGCCGGGCGAGCAGGGTGGCCTGCACCGAGTGCCACGCCACCACCCCCGTCCCGACCAGCCCGAGCCGCAGCGGGGACGGCGCCGCGAGCGCCTGGGTGGCCAGGCCGGCGCCCGCGCCCGTGCGCATCGCCGTGATCAGCACCCCGTCGAGCACGGCGACGGGGAACCCGTCCTCGTCGTCGAAGAGCAGCACGAGGGAGCCGAGGTTCGCGCCCGGCGGGTTGTCGGCGAACCGGGCCAGCACCTTGACGCCCAGCGCGCCGCCGCGCGCGTCGTGCCCGGCGAGGATCTTCAGCCAGCCGCGGCGGCGTTCCTGCTCGGGCAGCCGCAGCCAGCCGTTCGGCGTCGCGGTGACGGCGCCGGCCGCCTGCGCGACGAACGCCGCCCGCTGCACCTCCATCGTCGTGCGCATGTCCAGCAGCGACGCGACCTCGGTCATCCCGAGGACACGCGTGAGGCGCCCGGCGAACGGACTCCTCACGCCTTCTCCCCGATGCGCAGCAGGCCCGGGTCGGGGTCGGAGAACATGACGCAGCCGTCGTCGGTGATGATCACGTCCTCCTCGGACCCGAACGTCACGTCGATCTCGCGGATGTACGCCTCGACCGACAGCACCATGCCGGGCAGCAGCCGCTCCGTGGAGTCCATGCGGACGAACGGCGGCTCGCTGGACGTGAGCCCGATGCCGTGGCAGAGGTGGAAGAACGGCGGGCCGACGTACTGGGCCATGTGCTCGCGCGTGTAGCCGAGCTCGATCGCGTAGCCGACCAGGTCGTTCATGATCTCCTGGTAGGTGCGGCCGGGCAGCAGCGCCTCCTGGATCGCGCGGCGGATCATCGTGCGGATCGCGTCGTGGTGGCGCACCTTCTCCGCGGACGGGTCGCCGACCACGCCCATGCGGTTGAACTCGCCCCAGTAGCCCTCGACGACCACACCGGAGTCGACGAACAGCAGGTCGCCCTCGCCGAGCGTGTACTCCGGCAGCGGGCCGAGCATCCGGGACCGGTGGCCCAGCGCCTTCGACTTCGCCTCCGACACGATGAGGATCTGCCCGTACGGCGGGCGGACGGCGCCGTGCTCCACCATCGCGACGCCGTACTCGCGGGCGACGTCCACCTCGGAGTCGCCCGGCTTGAGCCGCGACATCGCGGTCTTGTGGATCTCGCCGTTGATCCGGTCGGCCTGCCGGATGATCTCCAGCTCCTCGTCGCTCTTGACCATCCGCAGCGCCCAGAGCAGGTTCCCGGCGTCGACGAACGTGGCGTGCGGCAGCCCGCTGACCAGCGCCGCGTAGGCGAGCGAGGACATCGCGACGCGCTGGTCGGTGCCCAGCTCCGCGCCGATCGTCGCCGAGCCGTAGCCGCGCCGCTCCAGCTCGGCCGCGAGGCCGGCGCCGTCGAACGGCGGGTTGTAGGGCACCACGTCCTTGACCCACGACAGGTCCTGCGCGTTGCGCTCGTTGACGTTGTAGACGTACAGGAACGGCTCGCCGTGCAGCGGCAGGACCATCACGTGGGGCCGGGAGTAGTTGAGCTGGTAGTCGCGCGGCTGGTGCCCGCTGAAGTAGTAGTAGTTCAGCCCGGCGCTGAAGTCGCCGGTCACGACCAGGACGTCGATGCCCTGCTCGGCCATCAGCTCGCGCGCCCGCTCGGCACGGCGCTGCAGCTCGCCCGTCGTGAAGATCGGTTCCACCGTGAACTTCTCCTTACCCACAGAATGCGGAGATCGTCTCCGCGAGGACGCCGGCCGCGGTCGCGCAGTCGGCGAGGCTGACGGACTCCTGGGCCGTGATCCCGGCGTCGAACCGCCGGCGGCCGGGCCCGTACATGACGGTCGGGACGCCGCGGGCGCAGCCGTAGCCCGCGTCGTAGGTGTTGGTGCTCCAGACGGTGGCGGCCGCCGTGCCGGTGACCGCCTTCGACGCGTGAGCAGGGCCCGGACCAGCGGGTCCGCCGGGTCGACCGCGGCCGGGAGCATCGCCGGGCCGGCGGTCACCGCGACGTCGGCGCCCGCGAGGTGCGCGCGCACCGCGGCCACGGCGTCCTCCGGCGACCAGCCCGGGAGCAGCCGCACGTCCACCACGGCCTCGACGCGCTCGGGCACGGTGTGCGGGGCGACCGGGTGCGCGGTCAGCCGGTACGGCGTGACGGACGCGGCGCCCAGCCCCGGGTGCGGCGGCGGCAGCGGCAGGCCGCGCAGCGCCACCACGGCGTCCGCGACCGGCTCGTACGGGTTGGGGCCCGGTTGGCTGGAGTGGTGCGCCGATCCCGTCGCGGTGACGAGGACGTCGGCGCGGCCGCGGTTGCCCAGCGACACCGCCAGGTCCGTGCCGATCGCCACGACGGCCCCGGCGGCGGGCACCGCCAGGTCGTCGAGAATCCGCTGCGAGCCGCCGTGGCTGGAGCGGCCCTCCGTGTTGACGGCGAGCCAGACCGGGCGGCGCAGCGCGTCCGGCCGGGCCCGGACGGCGGCCAGCACCGCCGCCATCGGGCCCTTGTTCTGGCTGGCCCCGCGGCCGGTGACGGTCCCGTCGGCGCGACGTGCACGCCGCCGTCCGGGTCGCCGTGCTGGGACACGGCGTAGGTCTGGAGCAGCAGCCCGTCGGGCCGGTCCGGGCCGAACCGGAGGGCGACGTCGCCGGCCGGGTGCCGGCGCACCTCGTCCGGCCCCAGCTCCTCGGCGATCGGCAGCAGCACCTCGGCCACGGCGGCCGCGATCCGCGGGTCGCCGACGGCCAGCTCCGCGCTGCCGTCCGGCACGCCGGTGTCGGTCCCGAGGATGCGCAGCAGCGTCGCGCGCAGCCAGGCGTTCATGGCCCCGCCAGCTCCGGGAGCACCAGCTCGGCGGCGCGGTCGAGCTGGCCGGTCTGGTCGAACGAGGTGAAGCGCAGGATCGGCAGGTCGAGCCCGGCGTCGACGTACTCGGTGAGCCGGCCGAGCACCTTCTCGGCCGGCCCGAACGCACCCCACCGGTCCATCAGCTCGTCGGTGACGCGCATCGCGTAGTACGTGTCGAGGAACTCGCGCGTCTCCGCGCGGGCCGCCTGCTCGTCGTCGTTGACGTTGATCATGAGGTGCACCGACGAGGTCAGCGCCTCGGGGTCGCGCCCGTGCCGCAGCGCCGACTCCCGCACCCGGGCCCACCGGTCGGCGAACTCCGGGGGCGTGATCACCGTGGACTGCCAGCCGTCGGCGAGGCGCCCGACCCGGTCGACGGCCGCGGCGAACCGCTCCGGCGAGAGCCGGTCCGGGTCCGGGTTGCTCGCGATCCAGATCGGGCACGGGTCCTGCACCGGCTTGGGCAGCAGGTCGATCCCGTCCAGGTCCACGAACCGGCCCACGTAGGCGTCGGGCCGGCCCACAGCGCGCGGACCGCCTCGACGCCCTCCTCGAACCGGGCCACCCGCTCGCCGCCGGCCACGCCCATGGCGCGCAGCTCGGCGGCGACGGACTGGCCGGAGCGCTCGGTCGTCGCGCCGAGGCAGACGGCGAGCTGGGTGCGCCCGTCCGACGCGACGTCGAGGCTCGCCCACTGCGCCGCGAAGAGCACGGGATGGCGCAGCGGGAACGTCGCCAGGCAGCAGACGCCGAGCCGGACGGTGCTGGTCACGGCCGCGATCGCGGAGAGCGAGACGACCGACTCCAGCCGCGGCTTGGAGATCAGCCCGTCACCGACCCAGACGGAGGTGAAGAAGCCCGAGCGGTCCGCCTCCGTCGCGAGGTCGAGCATCTCCCGCACCGTCGTCGCACCGAACAGCACGCCGCGGTTGGGCAGGCTGAGGCCGACACCGTGCTTCGTCACCTCCGTCCCCCTCAGCTGTTGATCTCGTTGGCGATGGTCATGTCGACCATCGAGAGGGGCGCGGCCTGGTCGTACTCGCCGATCTGCCGGAAGAAGTCGTCCAGCCCGGCCCAGCGCGTCTCCGTGAGCGGCTGCGTGCCCGTCCGCGGGTACATGCCGATCGCGGTGTAGTGGTCGTACGCCGAGGACAGCTCGGCCGGGTCGCGTCGGGGAGCAGGCGCTCGGCGAGCGTCGTCCACGCCGCCTTGTCCGTGTACGCCGTGTCGTAGCCGTCCTGCACCTGCTGCAGGAAGTCGACGACCGCCTGCTGGTTCTCGGCGAGGTAGCTCTCGCTGACGACCCAGCCGGTCGCGATCGCGTCGGCGCTGGTGCCGGTGAGGTCGCTCCAGTCACCGAGGACGTTGAACGAGCCCTGCTTCTGCAGCGCCAGCACGTCGAGGTACTCCAGCGTGGTGGCGTCGATCTGGTGCGCGACCATCGCGGCGGCCCGGTTCGGTGACTCCGGCAGCACCGTCCACTGGATCTCGCCCTCGATGGCCGGGTCGTTCTGCTTCACGAGCTCGCGCTGCAGGATCTCGGTCAGGGAGCCGGGGGAGTGGTAGGCGACGGTCCGGCCGGCGAGCTGGTCGACGCTCGTGATGTCCGACTGCGCGACCATCACGAACTCGGGCTGGTTCTGCGCGACGTACACGATCTTGATCGGGACGCCCGCCTGGATCGCCTTGATCGCGGCGGTGATGTCGATGTTGCCGATGTCGTAGTTGCCGTTGATCAGCCCGGCGGTGACGGCGCTGTCCTCGGTCAGCTCGGTCACCTCCGCGCCGGCGGCCTCGATGCCGATCTGGTCGGCGATGTCGTTGGGGTCGAGGTCGGAGGCGTAGGCGACACGCAGCGGCTGCGGGCCGTCGCCCGAGGGGGCCTGGGAGCCGCCGCCGGCGCAGCCGGCGAGCAGGAGGGAGGCGGCCAGCACGACGGCGCCGGCCCTCACGACGTTTCTCGCATTTCTCATTGCGGGCGGGGGACCTTCCGAATCAGTGGCTCGGGCCGGTGGACCACGGCGTGGCCCGGCTCTCCAGCCATTGGATGAGAGCTGCCAGCGCGACCCCGATGACCGCCAGCACGATCACGACCACGAACACCTTGTCCGTGCGGTAGTAGTTCGCGGCGTTCTGGATCAGTCCCCCGAGACCGGTCACCGCGAAGAGCAGCTCGGCGATGATCATTCCCTTGACCGCACGGGACGCACCCATGCGCAGGCCGGCGAAGATGTAGGGCAGCGACGCCCTGGACGCGACCCGGCTGAACAGCTCCCAGCGGTTCGCCCCGAATGCGCGGGCGGCGTTGATGAGCAGCGGGTCGATGTTCTTGACGCCCGTGTAGGTGCTGATGAGGATCTCGAAGACGCAGAACAGGAAGACCGTCACCACACGGGCGTTGAAACCGAGCCCGAACCAGATGATGAAGACGGGCACGAGCCCCGCGGTCGGAATCACGTAACCGGCGGAGACGAACGGGTCGAGCACCTTCCCGACCACGCGGTACCAGCCCATCAGGAACCCGACGCAAACGCCGACCACGATCGCGATCGAGTATCCGACGAGCAGCGAGCTGAGGCTGTCGAGCAGCGCGCTGACCAGCTCACCGGACGCGATCATCTCGCCGGAGGCGGCCCACAGCGTGCTGGGCGGGGCCAGGAAGAACGTGCCCATCTGGCGGCCGGCGATCTCCCAGCCGACCAGGATCACGAGCAGGAAGCCCAGCTGCACGAACCGCGTGCGGCTGACCAGCATCCGCCGGATCACGGTCGAGAGCGGGATCTGCTCGCGCTCGATGAGCACGGGCGCCGGACCGGCGGAGGCGTCGGCGGCGGTTGTGGTCACAGCATCTCCTCGAGCGACGCCCGAAGCCGCCGCGCGGCCGGGTCCTCCAACAGGCCGAGCCGGGTGCGGGGGCGGTCGATCGGCACGTCGACCGACGCCGCCACGCGTCCCCGCTCCATCACGACGATCCGGTCCGACAGCAGCAGCGCCTCGTCGAGCGAGTGCGTCACGAAGAGGACCGAGCGGCGCTCGTCCTCCCAGATCCGCACCAGCTCCGTCTGCATGTGCTGGCGCGTGATCGCGTCGAGCGCGCCGAACGGCTCGTCCATGAGCAGCACGCGCGGCTCCAGCGCGAGCGCGCGGGCGATGCCGACGCGCTGCTGCATGCCGCCGGACAGCTCTCCGGGGAAGTGGTCGTGGAAGTCGGCGAGGCCGACGAGTGCGAGGTAGCGCTCGGCGCGGGGCACCCGCTCGCGCTTGGGCACCTTCGCGAACCGCAGCGCCAGGGTGACGTTGTCGATCACCGAGAGCCACGGCATGAGTGCGGGTTGCTGGAAGACGACACCGCGGTCGGTGCCGGGGCCGGTCACCCGCGCGCCGTCGATCGTCACCGTGCCGGAGGTCGGGTCGAGCAGGCCGGCGATGACCTTGAGAACGGTCGTCTTGCCGCACCCGGACGGCCCGACGAGCGACACGAACTCGTTCGGGGCGACGTGCAGGTCGACCTGTTCGAGCGCGTGCGTCCGGACGATCTCGCGGCCGGTCGTGCGCTCGTAGGTCTTGACCAACCCGGCGACACGGATGCCGCCGGCCGCGCTGGGGCCCGGTCCGGCCGCGGCGAGGGGGTTCGTCAGCTGCTGGCTGGTCACGTGGTCGATGGTATACAACATGTAAGTCCACAAAATTCCGTTCGTGTTAGCGATGGGTGACACGAAACGATCTGCGTCTTCGCCGAACGGGCACTGGCGCGGCCGCCGGGTCGGTACGGTCGGTCACCTGATGGGGGCTCAGGGTGGGGGGACCGGGTGGACGGCGACCGGATGACGCTGCGGCGCGAGCCTCCGAGGCAGGTGCCGTCGCCGACGCCGCACTTCACGAACCAGCGGGACGCGCTGGCACTGGCCGACGCGGCGGCCGGCGCTCCCACGACCGGCCCGCACCTGCTCGTCTTCGCCGGTCAGCCGGGGATCGGCAAGAGCGAGCTGGCCCGGTTCTGGGTGCACCGCCGCGCCGCCGACTACCCGGACGGGCACTTCCACGTCGACCTCTCCGACGCCCCCGACACCGCCGGGCTGGTGAGCACGGCGCTGCGCGAGTTCCTGCTCGCCGTGGACGTCGCGCCGTCGGCCATCCCCGACACGCTGGACGGCCGCGCCGCCTGTTTCCGCACGTGGTCCACGGGCAGGCGGGTGGCCGTCGTGCTCGACGGCGTGTACGCGCCCAGCCAGGTCCGCATGCTGCGACCCGGCCCGGGGAGGTCGGTCGTGCTGGTGACCGCCGTCGCGGCCGTCGCCGAGCTGGACAGCCACGCCACCGTGATCGACCTGGAGCCGCTGGAGGAGCCGTTCGCGCGCACCCTGCTCGGCCACCTGGCCCGGCCGGACCGGCTCGCCGCCGAACCGGAGGCGGCGCGGGAGCTGCTGGCGATGTGCGCGGGGCTGCCGATCGCGGTGTGCGTGGCCGGCGCGCTGCTGAAGTGCCGGCCCCACCGGCTGGTGTCGGCGCTGGTCGGGGAGCTGCGCGACGAACGGGCCCGGCTCAGCGGGTTCTCGCAGATCAGGAACAAGGACGTGCGGGCGATGTTCGCCGCGGCGTACGGGCGGCTCGGCCGCGAGGCGCGCAGTGGTGCCACCGTGCGCTCGGTGCGCACCCGGGCAGCGGGTCCGTCGCCGAGGAGGCCCTGCGCGCCGCGGTGCGGCTGCCGCCGGGTCCGCTGTCCGCTGCGCTGAACGAGCTGGTCGGCTCGCGGCTGGTCACCGAGGAGCCGGGTGGGCGGCTGCGGCAGGAGCCGCTGCTGCACCTGCACGCCCGTGAGCTGGCCGGCGAGGAGGGCCCGCTGCTGCTCGGACGGATGGCCGACCACTACGTCGACCGCGCCGTGCGGGCCGGCCACGCGCTGATCCCGCAGCGGCCGTGGCTGCGGCGCTACTTCCCCGGCGTCGAGCTGGGCACCGACGATCCCGCGGCCGCGGAGCGGTGGCTGCGCGAGGAGCGGGAGAACCTCGCCGCGCTGGTGCGGCCGACGGCCGAGCTGGGGCGGCGGGAGCAGCTCGTGCTCCTCGCGGTCGCGCTCTGGCCGCTGCACGAGCGCGGCAAGCACCTCGACGACATGATCGCGCTGAACGGGTGCGGTGTGGAGGCGGCCGAGGAGCTGGGCCGCTGGGAGATCGCCGCGCTCCTGCGCGTCCAGCTTGCGTTCGCGCACATGCAACGCGGCGCCCCGGAGGTCGCCCACGGGCTGGCCCGGGCCGCCGTCGACGCCGCCACGGGCCGGGACCCGGAGCTGGAGGCGACCGCCGTCGAGACGCTCGGGCTCGCGCCATCGCCCTCGGCCGGGACGGCGAGGCCGTGGAGGTGCTGCGCCGCAACCTGGCGCTCGCCACGGCCATCGGCGACGGACGCCGGCTCGCGCTGGCCCGGTTCCACCTGGCCAAGGTGCTGGCCCCGGCCGAGGCGGTGGCCCTGTTCGAGGCCGTGCTGACGGGCTTCGCGGCGATCGGCGACGCGGTCAACGTCGCCAAGACGCGCTGGTGGCTCGGGCAGAAGCTCGTCGCGCTGGACCGGCGGGCCGAGGCGCGCACCCACCTCGACGCGGCGCTGGCGGAGATGCGCGCGCGGGGGATGGTGTACGACGAGCGCGGATCCTGGAGACCCTCGGCGACGCGGCCGAAGCCCGGCACGGCCGCGCCGTACCACGAGCAGGCGCTCACGGTCTTCCGGACCTACGGCTTCACGGCCGATGAGCAGCGGGTGGCGGCGAAGCTCGCACCGTGACCGTCCGGGTGCGGCCGCCCGTCGTGACCTCGAACGGGCCGGGCAGCTCGGCGGGGTCGCGCCCGGCGGCCAGCCACGCGTGCACCACGGACGCGCCCACCCGGCCGGCGCCGGCGACCCGCACCGCGAGCCCGTCCGGGCCCGCCACCAGCCACGACCCGTCCCCGAGCGGGCCCGTCGCGAGCAGGCACCCGGGCAGCGTCGCGAGCACGGCCGCGGCGTCCCGGCCGTCGGGCGCGACGACGATCTCGGCCAGCTCCAGGAACGGGCGGTGGGGCTCGGCCAGGTCGACGGACAGATGCGCGCCCGCGGGCAGCGCCCGGTCGACGCGCAGCCGCTCGCCGGCGTGCCGCGTGACCGTGGCGTGCCGGCCGGCGAGGTCCACCCGCACGAGCTGCGCCCCCGGCTCCGCCTCCCCGTCCGGCGGCACGGCACCGCGGCCGGCTCGGCCGGCCACGCCGGCTCGTCGAGGTCGAGCAGCCGGTAGAGCTCGGCGCGCAGCAGCGCCATCGCGGCGCCGGGCGTGGACGTCGCCAGCGCCGCCACCTCGGCCAGCGCCTCGCTCCGGGCGCCGCGGGGTCGGCGAGCACGGCGTCGAGCTGGCCGGCGTACGGGCGGTCGGGATCCAGCGCGGGGGCGGTGCGCAGGAAGCGGCCGACGGCCGAGTCGGGCGCGACCGTGTCGTGCGGGGCCGTCGCGAGCAGCACCGGGACACCCAGCGCGGCCGCGTAGAACGTCACGGAGCTGTGGTCGCCCACCACCACGTCGGCCGCCACGAGCGCGGCCCGCCAACCCTCCGCGGCCGGGAGCAGCCGCACCCCGGCGCGCCGGGCCGGTTCCGCCCACGCCCGCACCTGCCACGGCGTGTGCCAGTGCCAGACGTTCGGGTGCAGCGCGGTCACCACGCGGTAGCCGTCCAGCGGCAGGTCGGCGGCGAGCCGGCGCGGCAGGTCCGGGTACCGGCCGAGCAGCGAGTCCGCGCCCCACGTGGAGGCGACCACCACGAGCCGGCGGTCGCCGGTCGCGCCGAGCGCCCGCCGGTACGGCGCCCGCAGCGGGCGGCTCACGAGCATCCGGTCCAGGCACGGGTCGCCGGCCAGCACGGCCACCGCGACCGCCTCCGGGCAGTCCTTCGCGAGCCGTTCGAGCTGTTCGGGATGGGAGAGCACCAAAGCCGACGGAACCAGCTCGCCGTCGTCCAGGAGCCATTCGGCGGAAAGTCCGAAGACGGGTCTTTCGGAATTCGCGGCCGGATTTCCCGGTTCCAGGTATTTGTTGTAGCCCATGCCGTGCGGGACGATCACCAGCGGCCCGGCGAGCCGGCCGAGGTCGCCGTGGCTCGCGGCGACCGCGAGGTCGAACGCGGTGGCCGTGGCCTTCTCCCAGTGCATCGGCACGATCCCGCGCTCGGCGAGGAACCGTTCGGTGCCCGCGACGAACGCCGAGTACGGCGGCACGGTGAACGTGGTCTGCACCCGCAGGTCACGGGAGACGAGGTCGAGCACGTCGAGCAGCCGGGTGGCGGCGGTGACGTTGTGCACCACCGCGAGCACCGTGCGGGTGGTGCGGACGGTCGCCCAGCGCGCCGCGCTCAGGTCCTCGCTCCGCCCACGCCCGGATCGTAGCCGCGCCCGCCGCGGCGGACCATCAATGATGCTGATGCCCGGCCAGAAACAATGAGAGTTTCTGCCCCCGTGCGACGTCCCGTTACGGTCGAGGCCGGATTGCTCTCCGGGGTCGTCGCCGCCCCGCGGGACTGCGTGATCGGAGATCTACCTGCCCGCTCGGGAAGTGCCTGCGAACGCGAACTCAACGAGGAGTTGCGAATGGTGCAGCAGCCGGGTCGTCGCGTCAGGGCCGCCGTCGCCCTGGTCGCGGCCGTCAGCGCGGTGTTGGTCGCCTCGTGCGGCGATGTGGCCCCACCCGCCGGGGGTGGCGGGGAGGCCGCCCCGTCGCGGATCGCGGCCGTCGACCCGTACGGGGGCGATCCCGCGTCGGAGGGCACACCCCGCTCGGGCGGGAGCCTGCGGATCGGGATGGACCGCGACGTCTCCAGCTTCGACCCCACCGTCCAGAACGCGAACCCGGCTGCCTTCGCGGTCTACGACTCGCTCATGAAGCTCACCCCCGGCGGCACGGCGCAGCCCTACCTGGCGGAGTCGATGGAGACCTCCGACGGCGGGCTGACCTGGCGGCTCGGCCTGCGGCCCGGCGTGCTGTTCTCGGACGGCACGCCGCTCGACGCGAACGCCGTGATCGTCAACGTGCAGCGGCACATCGACCGGCCCAGCTCGCCCGCGAAGCGGGCCGCCCAGCAGATCGCGTCGATGCGGGCGGTGGACCCGCAGACCGTGGAGTTCGTGCTCCGGTCGCCGCTGGGGTCGTTCCCCGTGGTGTTCGCGCAGGGGCCGTTCCAGGGCAGCCTCGGGATGATCGTCTCGCCGGCCGCGATCCAGCAGTACGGCGACGACGTGGGCCGCCACCCCGTCGGCGCCGGCCCGTTCACGCTGACCGAGTGGGTGCCCGGGTCGCACATCAAGGTCGCGCGCAACCCGGGCTACTGGCAGCAGGGCAAGCCGTACCTGGACGAGGTCGACTTCCGGCCGCTGTCGGACACCGAGAGCCGCTACGCGTCCGTGCAGAACGGCGACGTCGACGTGATCCTCGCGGCGTACAACCAGGAGCTGGTCCGCGCGCTGGGCGACCCGAACCTCACGACCTACTACGGGCCGGGCGACAGCGGCGAGCTGATGTTCTTCAACTTCAGCCGGCCCCCGTTCACCGACCGCCGGATGCGTGAGGCCGTCGTCCGGGCGCTCGACCTGCGCGCGCTCGGCGCGAGCCTCTACAACAACCAGCTCGTCCCGGCGCAGAGCCTCTTCGACGGCGAGAGCCCGTACCACTCGGCCGCCGCCACCGAGGTCTGGCCGGCGTACGACCCCGAGCGGGCCCGGCAGCTCGTCGACGAGTACCGCGCCGAGGGCGGCAGCACGACGCTCACGCTCAAGACCACCACGCGCGCGGCCAGTTCGGCGAGTTCGTGCAGGCGCAGCTCGCGGCCGTCGGGATCACGCTGAACGTGCAGCTCTACGACCTGGCGCAGTACTCGGCGCAGGTCGTGCAGAGCGGCGACTTCGAGCTCTCCACCACCGTCAGCTCGTTCGACGCGGCCTACCCGGCGGCCGAGCGGCTCTTCGGCACCGGCGGCAGCGGCAACTACGGGCGGTACTCCAACCCGGAGGTCGACGCGGCGCTGGCGGAGGCCGCGGGCACCGCCGACGACGCCACCCGGGCCGACGCGTACCGGCAGGTGGAGCTGCTGGTGAACCAGGACCTGGCGGTCTGCTGGCTGAGCCGGGCGTACCTCGCGACCGTCACCCGGACGGACGTGAAGGGCGTGGACCGCTATCCATCGCGCGAGATGTTCTACGCGTCGATGTGGCTCGATCGATAACGGAAGAAGGGAACACCCAACGTGACAACCGGACTGGGCATCGCGCTCACCGACGAGATCGTCGAGCGGGTCAACTCGGCGCAGCCGAGCGCCAAGCCGATCGTCGTGGGCTACGTGAAGGACGGCGCCCCCAAGCTGTCCCTGCGCGGCTCCACCCACGTGCACAGCCCCGACCAGCTCGCCATCTGGGCCCGCAAGAGCGCCGGGCTGGTCGAGGCGATCGCCGAGAACCCGGCGATCAGCCTGCTCTACCGCGACAACGAGGGCCGCACGACGTACGTGTTCGTGGGCCGCGCGCGCGTCGCGTCCGACGACGAGACCCGCAACGCCGTCTACGACGCGAGCCCCGAGTTCGAGCGCGACCACGACCCCGACCGCAACGGGTTCGCCGTGGTCATCGACCTCGACTCCGTCACCGGCGGCACCGTCGGCGGCACCCAGGTCGCCCAGAAGCGCGAGCCCTAGCCCCGCGAGTCGCCGAAAAAGTGCACGCGAGTCGCGCCCTGAGTGCACGCGAGTCGGGCTCTGGGTGCACGCGAGTCGGGGTGCGGCCAAGTGGGTTGTGGCGCTCCGGCACGCGTGCGCCGCGGCCGCGGGCGCGCAGACTGTGGCCGCGCACTGTGACGTCCGACTCGGAGTGACGTGCGACTCGTAGGAAGAGGTTGGGGGCCAGACGTGATCCGCGCACCCGGTGCGCGGGTCGCACGGCCGGTGCGTCCCAGCGTTGTGACGCGCCGGTTCGGGGCCCGTCCTACGGCGGCGGCGCCAGCTCGGCGTCCAGCCCGTCGTTGACCTGCACCAGGTTGTCGATGTGGTGCGCGAGCCACACCATGAACTGGGCGTCGGCCGAGCGGATGTCCATGCCCAGCACCCGCGACACCCGGTCGAGCTTGTACAGCGTGGTGTTGCGGTGCAGGCCCAGCCGGCGCGCCGCGGCGTTGAGATTGCCCGACTCCGCGATGTAGGCCAGCACCACGCTCTCCAGGTTGCGCGCGTGCCCGTCCGCGCGGCGCAGCGGCTCCAGCACCTCGATCGCGAAGCTGCGCCCGTTCTCGCTGTCGGCCAGCTCCGACAGCGCCACGAAGATCCGCAGCTCGTCGTACCCGGCGATCGGCGGGACGTCCACACGGCGGCCGAGCGCCAGCGCCGTCCTGGCCTCCCGGTAGCTGACGGCGACGCCCCGCGCGCCCGTGCCGGCCCGCCCGAACGCCACCCGGACCGGCGCGCCCGTCCGCTCGCCGACGACCTTGCGCAGCTGCCCCGCGAACGCCCGGACGAGCTCCTGCTCGCCCAGCACGTCCGGCGTGGCGCCCCCGACCGGCCGCACGACCACCAGGTTCCCGCCGACGTGCGTCGCGAGCGTGGGGTGCCCGGCCGGTGATTCGAGCTTCTCCACCGCCCGGACGACGGCGGTCGCGCGCCGCCGGGACCGTTCGTCCTCGACGTCGGACGGGGCGGTCGCCGCGACGCACACGACGTAGCGGCCGTCGAGGTGGAAGCCGTGGTGGCGGGCCCGGGCGAGCAGCTGCTGGCCGTCCTCGAAGCGGCCGTGCACCAGCCCGACGACGAAGTCGCCGCGCGTGCGCTCCTCGGCCTCGGTCATCGACCGGATGCGCAGCATCTCCGACCCGATCAGCGTGGCGCCCTCGGCCGCGACGATCCGCCGCTGAGCGCGGTCGTGCGCGTCGCCGCCCGGGTCGAGCACCGCCGCGAGCCCGCTGACCTCCCCGCCGAACGTCACGGGCGCGACGATCGGGGTCCAGCTCCGGCCGCCGTCCTCGACCGGGTCGAGCACGGTGACGCCGGCCGCCGCACGGTCGACGTGGGCCGCGAGCACGGCCGTGACCAGCGCGGACTCCGGTTTCGGCACCGCCGACGTGGCCTCGTACGCGAGCACCGAGCCCTCCAGGTCGACGACCACCACGGGCGCCTCGCTCATGCGCGCCATCCCGTACGCGAGCGGCGGGATGCCGGCGCCGCGGGCGAGGATCTCGCCGAGCGAGCGGTGCACGCGGTCGCTGTACTGCAACACGTGCGTGGCCTGGGCCAGCACCTTCGTCGCGACGAGCCGGCTCACGGCCTGG
Source organism: Pseudonocardia sp. CNS-139 (assembly GCA_001942415.1). Lineage (GTDB taxonomy): Bacteria > Actinomycetota > Actinomycetes > Mycobacteriales > Pseudonocardiaceae > Pseudonocardia. The sequence continues at coordinate 1,435 of MKJX01000244.1, read as the reverse complement.
TAGTCGGCGGTGGGCGGCAGCAGCGCGAGCGGGAGCGCCAGGTCGTCGGCGGCGCGGCGGGCCTCGGGGAACGCGGTGGCCGGCTCGCCCGGCTCGATCTGGACGAGCATGGCGACGGCCCCGCGGTCCGCGACGGCCCGGACCGTCTCGGCACCGCCGGGTCCGCGCAGCCGGACGGCGTGCGCGTGCACGACGATGCCCGCGTGCGGCGGGCCGGGGTCGGGCCCGTCCAGCTCGGAGAGCGGCAGGCACCACTGCACCGGGCGGTGCACCCCGCCCAGCCCGGCCACGAGCGTGTTGCGCAGCAGCGGCTCGGCGAGCAGCGCGCCCACGTCGATTCCGTCGGGGTCGGTCGGCCGCTCGTGTGCCATGTGCCCACATCTCGATCCGTCGGGGGTGCAGTTCGTCCAGTGCCGGACATCGTGACCTGACCGCAGAATCACGGCCAGCCGTCAATCTCCACATTCCCTCGGAGGTTCTTCGTGCACTTCGCACCAACCGCGGCCGCCACGGTGGGCGAATCGGTCGATCCGGCGGCGCCCGGCACCGTCGTCGCGCGATTCCCCGAGGCGACCCCGGACGCCGCCCGCGCCGCCGTCGCGACCGCCGCTGCCGCCGCTGCGGACTGGGCCGCGGCCCCGCCGCTGCGCCGGCGACCGCGCTCACCGCCCTCGCCGACCTGGTCGAACGCCGGGCCGACGAGGTCGCCGCGCTGATCACCCGCGAGGAGGGCAAGCCGCTGCCCGCCGCCCGCGGCGAGGCCGGCAAGGCGGCCGAGCAGTTCCGGCTCGCCGCCCAGCTCGCCTACCTCGTCGAGGGCACGACCTACCCGCAGGAGACCGCGGGCACGTTCGCGTACACGCTGCGCAGCCCGCTCGGCGTCGTGGTGGCGATCACGCCGTGGAACTTCCCGCTGTCGCTGGCCGCCCGCAAGATCGCGCCCGCGCTCGCCGCCGGCAACACCGTCGTCTTCAAGCCGTCGCCCGTGACGGCCGGCGTCGGGCAGTGGCTCGCCGACGCCGCGGCGGAGGCCGGCGTGCCCGACGGCGTGCTGAACATCGTGCACGGCCACGGCCCGGACGCATGACCGCGCTGGTCGCGGGCCCGGAGGTGGCCGCGGTGAGCTTCACCGGTTCGGACGCCGTGGGGGCCGCGATCCGGGCCGCCGCGCACCCGCGGGCCCGTCTGCAGCTGGAGCTGGGCGGGCACAACGCCGCCGTCGTCTGCGCGGACGCCGACCTCGACGCGGCCGCCGCGAAGGTGGCCGGCGGCGCGTTCGACCTCACCGGGCAGGCGTGCACGTCCACCGACCGCGTGCTCGTGGAGGCGTCCGTCGCCGACGGGCTGACCCGGCGGCTGGCCGCGAAGGTCGCCGCGTTGCGCGTCGGGCCGGGCGACCGTCCGGGCGTCACGACGGGCCCGGTCGCGACCGTGG
>MKJX01000243.1 GCA_001942415.1 Pseudonocardia sp. CNS-139 | reverse complement strand
GATCGCCCGCGGCAGCGCGCGGCCGACCGAGCGGGGCACGGGATGGGCACGTGAGCGCGCCGCAGCTCCCGGCCGCCCGCCGGTCGCGCAGGCGTGGCTCGCCGCGGTCGAGGACTCCAGCTTCGTCCAGAGCCGCGGCGAGCTGCTCGCCACCTCACCGGCCAGTCGGAGGTGCTGCTCGCCGCCGTCCGGGCCGAGCCGCCCGACCTTGAGAGCGCGCGCAAGGTCGGGCGCTGGATGGTCGCCGCGCACTTCACCGACCCCGACTCGCTCGACACGTCGGCCACCGTGCTCGGCGAGCTGCTGGCCGACGCGGGCGCGGCGCGGGTGGCCTCCGTGCTCGGCGCGCTCTCCGCCGGCTACGCCCGCGGGCTGCAGGACCTCACCCGCGCCGAGCAGGAGCGCGTGAGCTGGGCCGCGTTCGTCGCGCGCACGGCCGCCGAGGAGGCCCGCTGGAGCAGCGAGGCCCGGTTCGGCGCGATCTTCGCCGACGCCGCCATGGGCATCGCGATCGTCACGGGCGACGGCGAGATCGTCGAGGTCAACCGGGCGCTCTGCGACATGTTCGGGGTGCCCGCCGAGGAGCTGACCAGCACGAACGTCAGCAGCTACATCCCCGAGCACGACGAGGAGATGTGGTCGCAGCTGCGCCGGATGCGCGACGGCTCGCTGGAGCACCTGCGGCTGGAGCGGCCCTACCGCCGCACCGACGGCGCCACGATCTGGGCCGACATCGTCATGTCGCTCGTCCGGGCGCCGGACGGGCGGCCGCGCCACATCGTCGGCATGATCGCCGACGTCACCTCCCGGCACCGGCTGGAGACCTCGCTGCGCCACCAGGCGCTGCACGACCCGCTCACCGGGCTGCCCAACCGCACGCTGTTCTTCGAACGCCTCGGCGCCGCGCTGGCCGTCCCGGCCGCCGAGCGCCATGTCGGCGTCTGCTACCTCGACCTCGACGGCTTCAAGGCCGTCAACGACACGCTCGGCCACGAGATCGGCGACCGGCTGCTGGCCGCCGTCGCCGGCCGGCTCGCGGCCGAGCTGACCGGCGCCGGGCACCTCGTCGCGCGCACCGGCGGCGACGAGTTCGTCGTGCTCGTCGAGCGCCCCGCCGGGGAGCCGGGCCGCCGCCGGCGGCCGTCGCGCAGCAGGCGCTGGAGGCCGTGCGCCGCCCGATCGTGCTGGGCAAGCACCGGATCGTGGTCTCCGCGAGCGTCGGCGTGGTCGAGCGCGGCGACGGCGGCAGCGACCCCGCGGAGCTCATGAAGGCCGCCGACACCACGCTGTACTGGGCGAAGAAGGACGGCCGCAACCGGGTGGCGCTCTTCGACGCCGAGCGGCACCGGGCCGACGTCGCACGCTTCGAGCTCTCGGCGCGCATGCCCGACGCGCTCGCCGGCGGCGAGTTCGTCGTCGACTACCAGCCGCTCGTGCGGCTGATCGACCAGCGGCTCGTGGGCGTCGAGGCGCTCGTGCGCTGGGTCCGGCCGGACGGCGAGCGGCTCGGCCCCGACCGGTTCATCCCGGTGGCCGAGGAGACCGGGCTGATCGTCCCGCTCGGCCGCTGGGTGCTGGAGGAGGCGTGCCGGCAGGCGGCCGGCTGGCGGGCCCAGCAGCCGGGCGCCGACCTGTTCGTGAGCGTCAACCTGGCCGCCCGGCAGGTCCGCGAGCCCGGTGTCGTCCAGGACGTTGCGCGGATCCTCGCCGAGACCGGCTGGCCCGCGCGGGCGCTGCAGCTGGAGCTCACCGAGAGCGACTTCATGGCCACCACGGGCGAGCCGCTGGAGGCGCTGCGCGCACTCGCCGACATGGGCGTCCGGATCGCGATCGACGACTTCGGCACGGGCTACTCCAACCTCGCCTACCTGCGCACGCTCCCCGTCCACGGGCTGAAGCTGGCGGGGCCGTTCATGCGGGGCGGCCGCCGGCAGGCGCGGGGACGACGGCACCGACGAGGTCGACCAGGAGGTCCTCGCGCTGCTCATCGAGCTGGCGCACACGCTGGGGCTCTCGGTCACCGCGGAGGTCGTCGAGACGGCGGTGCAGCTCGAACGGCTGCGCAAGCTCGGCTGCGACACCGGACAGGGCTGGTACTTCGCGCCGGCGGTCGCGGCGGCCGAGGTGCCGGACCTGCTCGGCGGGCCGGTCGGCCCGGGGCCCAGCGCGAACTAGAGCCGGCGCAGCCCGGCGAGCACGCGCTCCATGAGTGCCATGTCGGGGCCGGCGACCCCGGCCGTCCGGTTGAAGGAAGACCGCACCCGCGGCGGCCAGGTCGCCGAGCAGCACCCGGGCCACCCCGAGCGGCACGCCCAGCAGCGCCGCGATCTCGGCGACCGAGCGGGCCTCGCCGCACAGCGCGACGACGGCCTGGTGCTCGCCCGTCATGTGCGCGGTCGGCGCGCCGGGCACCAGCGACACCAGCGCCTCGACGGACATCTCGAACTGCGGTCGGGTGCGGCCGCGGGTGAACACGTACGGGCGGACCTGCGTCGATCCCGCGACGTCGACGTCGTACGGGTCCTGCTCCGGCTCGACGCCGGGCAGCGGTGGCAGCGCGGGCTGGGCGACGACCGGCACCGGCTCGGGCTCGGGCGCCGCGGGCTCGGAACGGCCCCGGCGGCGCCGCGGGCTGCCGCCGAACCGGGCCCCGGTGAGCCCCACGACCGGAGCCTCGGGCTCCTCCTCAGGGGCGTCGAGGGCCGCCGCGCCGGCGGGCGGGACGGCGGGGAGCTCCTCGGTGACGGCGTCGCGGCGGGCCGTCTCCTCGGCGACCGCCTCCTCGGCCCGCAGCAGTGCCTCGGTGGCGGCCGACCGCTTGCGCGCCTTCTTCCGGGGCATGCCGCCGAACCTCGCCCCGGTGTAGCCGATCTCCGGCCCAGGATCGTCGTCGGCAGCCACCGGTCACCTCCGTTTCGTCCCCTTCGGCGGGTCACACTGGCGACGCCGGGTTACGAACGTGTTTCCTGGCCGTTCCGCCGCCATGACGATTCGTACAGCCGAGCTAACGCTCGGTGCCGATCGTGCGACCCCGTCCAGATGGTCCGGAACATCCCGGCACCCCTCGGGGACCGCAGGGCGACCTGGGAGACTGGCCGGATGCCGACGACGAGCGCGGGTGTGCTGCTGCACCGCCCCGGCCCGCAGGGCCCCGAGGTGCTGCTCGCGCACATGGGCGGCCCGTTCTGGGCGAAGAAGGACGCGGGCGCGTGGTCGATCCCGAAGGGCGAGCACGGCCCGGACGAGGAACCGCGCGCGGCCGCGGCCCGCGAGTTCACCGAGGAGCTCGGGCTGGCGCTGCCCGCCGGGCCGCTGGTGGAGCTGGGCACCGTCCGGACGTCGGGTGGCAAGCGGGTCACGGCGTTCGCGCTGGCCGCGGACCTGGACCCGGACCGGGTCGTGCCCGGCACGTTCACGATGGAGTGGCCGCCGCGCTCGGGCCGGACGCAGGAGTTCCCCGAGGTCGACCGAGCCGCCTGGTTCGGCCTCGACGAGGCCCGCGCGAAGATCACGAAGGCCCAGCTGCCGCTGCTCGACCTGCTCCCGCAGCTCCTGGCCGGCCACGCTTCCGGATAGCCCGAGTGGGCGCGGCCACGTCCGGGGACCGCCGGGCGACCGCATAATGACCGCCATGCCTGGCACGACACGAGGGTTCCTCGGACGGCGGCGCGAGCGCGACCCGCGGCTGCCCCCCGGTCAGTACGACGCCCGCGACGAGTGGCCGGTGCTGCACGCCGAGGCCACCCCCAGCATCGCCACCGACCGCTGGACGTTCGGCGTCTCGGGTCTCGTCGAGACGCCCGTGAGCTGGACGTGGGACGAGATCCACGCCCTGCCCCGGGCCGCTACGAGGGCGACATCCACTGCGTCACCACCTGGTCGAAGCTGGGGATGGCCTTCGACGGCGTCTCGGTCGACACGCTGCTGGCCGCCGCGAAGCCGCTCCCGGCCGCGGCGTACGTGATGGCCGAGTCGCACACCGGCTACACCACCAACCTGCCGCTCGCCGACGTCACCGGCGGGAAGGCGTGGGTCGTCTGGGAGGTCGGGGGCGAGCCGCTGCCGACGATCCACGGCGGCCCGGCCCGGCTGCTGGTGCCGCACCTGTACTTCTGGAAGAGCGCGAAGTGGGTGTCGGGCCTGCGCCTGATGGACCACGACGAGCCCGGGTTCTGGGAGCGCAACGGCTACCACGACCGCGGCGACCCCTGGCTCGAACAGCGCTACCAGGGCGACTGAGGAATGACCCTCACCCCCGGCGGCACCACACACCGCCGCACCCTGCGCTGGCAGCAGGCGAGGGTGCTGGCCGTCCACGACGAGACGCCGCGCGCCCGCACGTTCCGGCTCGGCCTGCCCGAGCCGCGCCGGCACCTCGCCGGGCAGTACTACGTCGTGCGGCTCACCGCACCCGACGGCTACACGGCCTCGCGGTCGTACTCGGTCGCGTCCCCGCCGGGCGACGGCGGCGAGATCGACCTGACCGTCGAGAAGCTCGACGGCGGCGAGGTCTCGGAGTACCTGCACGACGTGGTCGAGCCCGGTGACGAGCTGGAGGTCCGCGGCCCGATCGGCGGGTTCTTCGCCTGGGACGGCCGCACCCCGGCGCTGCTGGTGGGCGGCGGGTCCGGCGTGGTGCCGCTGATGTCGATGCTGCGCCACGCCCGCGCCACCGGGCGCCCCGACCTGGTGCGGCTGGTCGTCTCCGCCCGCTCCCCCGCCGACCTCTACTACGCCGGCGAGCTGCCCGGCCCGGAGACGACCGTCGTCTACACCCGGGTGACACCGCCGGGCTTCGCCCGTCCCGCGGGCCGGCTCACCGCGGCCGACGTCGCACCGCTCGTGCGCGGCGGGGAGACGGTGTTCGTCTGCGGCTCCCCCGGCTTCGCCGACGGGGCCACCGACGTCCTCCTGCAGGCCGGCGTGCCCGTCGCGGCGATCCGCGTCGAGCGGTTCGGCCCGTCCGGCTGACTCACGCACCGGGCTCGCCGGGCCCGCCGGACTCCCCTCAGGGGACGACGGGCCGGGCGAGCACCGGAAACGCCACGTGACAGCACACCCCGGCGGGTGACGGCAAGGGACACGTTGGGGTGGAGAGGCGGCGCGTACGGGGACGGAACCGGCCCCGGACGTCAAGCTGTGCCCATGCATCGCAAGCCACTGGTCACCACCCTCCTGGTCGGCGTCGCGATCGGCGCCGTGCTCGCCGGCGCGCTGGCCCCCGCCGCCTTCGCCTCGACCGCCGCCGGCGCCGAGCCGGTCAACCGCGGGTGGGAGGCCGGCCTGAAGAACCGCGGCTGGGACCACTCCGACACCGCGGTCCACAGCCACGACGACTGAGCACCCCACCGGGCGCCCGCACGCGCCCGAGCCGAGCCGTCCGTCCCCTCCCCCGAGAGACCGGGGCTGCTGCGCCGCCCCGCGCCGGCCGCCGCCGCGCACACCCCTCCGGTGCGGCGGCGGTCCCGGCCGGAGACCGCCCTCAGCCCGTCCCGCCGCCCGCCATCCGCCGGTACACGCTGGCCGCGGCCCGCGAGAACCCGTCCGGCACACCCACCGCCGCCATGGTGTCCGCGGCCTCGTCCATCTCGCCGGCCCAGCGCCACGCCTTCGCACCGGCCCGCCGCTCCAGGTCCGCGAGCGCGGTGTCGAGCTGCACCCCGTCCCGGGCCAGCTGGCCGCGCAGCGCGTCCTGCACCCCGTAGGCCGCCGCGGCGTCCGCGATCGCCCGCCACGCCGCCGGCAGCGCCTTGCTCTGCATCGCGTAGCAGGCCTTCAACGCGCTCGCCGCGCCCAGCTGCGGCCCGAGCACCCGCGCGTCGAACGGGGAGCCGGCGAACAGGTCCGCCACCGGGCCCGCCGCCGCGCCCGAGAGCCACAGCACCGCCGCGCCCGGCTCCCACGCCGGCGGGCCGATCACCGCGCCGTCCACCACGCGGTCCGGCCCGAGCAGCTCCCCGATGCCCTGCACGGTGGCCGGCGACACCGCGTTGGCGTCCACGAAGAGCGGGCGCCGGTCCTGCCCGGCGAGCGCCGCCGCGACCTCCTCGGCGACCTCCCGGGCCGCGTGCGGCGGGCAGATCGACACGATCACGTCGGCCCGGCGGGCGAGCGCGGCCAGGTCGGGCACGGCGACGAGGTCGGCCAGCTCGGCGCGCTTCGACGTCGCCGGGCTGCGGCCGGCGGCCGCCCAGACCACGGCGCCGGCCGCCGCCTTGAGCGCCGACCCGATCGCTGCGCCCATCGCACCCGGATGCAGTACGCCGACCACCGGGCGGGGCGGGAGAGATTCGTCCACCCCCGAATCATCGACCACGCGGCGACGGCCGGTACCCGGCGGCGGTGCAGAATTCCCGGGTGTCGTACGACCTGGCCGTCTACACGCGGGAACGAACCGACCTCGTGGGGACGATCCGGTCGATCCCGACGCTCGACATCGGGGAGGACGGCGCCGCCGACAGCGGGCTCGTCGCCGTCCGGGCCGCGGACCGCGCGTACCTCTTCGACGCCGGCGGCCCCGACGCGCTCGACCCCGAGGACGTCCCGGACGAGGTCGCGGACGTGCACAGCGGGGTGGTCTGGCGCTACTGGGTCACGGTCGAGGGCAGCGGTGACGCCGGCTCCCGGGCCGCCGTGCGCTTCGCGCGGGCGCTGGCCCGCGCGGCCGGCGGGGCCGTGCTCGACCAGACCACCGGCGTCTGGGTCGACGGCCGGACGCACCGGCCGCGCCGGTCTCGGGAACGCCGCCTCGACGTCGTGACGCTGCGCTGGTACGCGCTGCGCGGCGCCCGCCCGGACGACCTCGGCGCCCGGTGGCTGGAGCAGTGCCGGCGGCACCTGCCTTCGGCGCTCCCCCGCCGGTTCGGGCCCGTCGAGCCGATGGCGCACAAGCTCGCCACCGACGGCGACGACGGGTTCGCCGAGGTCCTCGCCGGCACCGAGGGCCTGCTGTTCCTCGCGGGCACCCCGCCTTTCCTCGGCGGCTCGCTCACCGGCGGCGGCGCCCGGCGGCGGTTCGGGCCGGTCGAGGTGCACACGGCCACCGTCGACCGGGCCACTCCCGCCGGGCCGATGCGCGACCTGCTCGTGGGCGTCGCGGAGGCGGTCGGGTGCTTCTTCGCGAGCGCGGAGGTGCAGCGCAACCTGGCGTGGACCGGGCGCAGCCTCTACCTCGACGAGGGCGCCGAGCACGACGTCTACCTGGCGCCGCGGGGCGAGTGGCTGGGGCTGCCGCCGCGGCCGGTCGCGTGGAGCTGGTACGGCCCGGCCTACGCCCCGCTCGTCCGCGACGGGCTGCCCGGCGCCGAGCCCGCGGCCGGGGGCCTGCTGCACCGGTGGCGGCCCGAGCCCGCCGACCGCGACGAGATCGCCGCGTCCACCCCGTGGCTGCGGCCCGACCTGCTGGCGCGCGAGGAGGAGACGGCGTTCGGGTCGGCCCACCTGGAGCGGGCCGCGCGCGTGCCGCGGCTGGGCCGCCGCCGGTGGTGGCCCTGGCGTTAGGTTCCGGCGACGGCTCCGGCGACGAGCCGTTCGGCCTCGGCGCGCAGGTCCAGCAGGAACGGCGCCACGCCCGGCACGACGAACGCCGTCAGCAGCAGCACCGCGACCGTCAGCGCCGGGGCGACCAGCCATGCCTCCACCGACCCGCCGGTCCGGAACCGCAGCGGGCGCGGGCTGCCCACCGGGTACCAGCGCCGGTCGCGGATCCGCAGCGGCCACAGCAGCGGCGCGCCGGTCTCGGTGATCGCGTCGCCGAGCGAGTGCACGACCATCCCGAGGGTCACGGCGGTGCCGAGCCACCCGGCCGTGCCCGCGGTGCCGCCGGGCACGTGCTCCTCCACGGCGTACGTCAGCCCGGCCGCGATCACCAGCGACGGCGGCCCGGGCACGAGCGCGTCCAGGCCCTTGATCGCCAGCGCCAGGCAGACGAACAGCGTCCCGACCAGCACCGGCGTGCCCCACTGCCCGGACGCGACGTTGATCCCGGCGCCGAGCAGCGCCGCGCCCACGACGGTGTGGGTGAGGCCGCGGTGGGCACCGCTCCCGGTGTCGCGCCGGGCCCGCGTCAGGCCGTAGACGAGCTTGGAGAACGGCCGCACCAGGTGGCCGGCCAGCCACGACGCGACCGCGAACCGGCGGGTGGCCACGGAGGACGGGTGGTCGAGGTCGGGCAGCAGCGCGGCCCCCGCGCAGACCGCCGCGAAGGTCAGCACGCTCCCGGCGCTCGTCTCGACCCCCACCAGCCGCGGCGCGTACCCGGCGACCGCGAGCCCGAGGGCCGCCCCCGACAGCGCGTGACTGACCCCCAGCACGCCCGGACGCTACCCCGGTCACCCGGCCGGCGACCGAGGCGCGCCGCACCACAACTCGCACACACTTTCCCGCCGGATCAGTGCGGCCGGGTTGTGTCGGGAGGTGGGAGGCCCAGGCGGGAGAGGAGCTCCTCGGCGGCGAGGGAGGGGGTCAGCTCGCCGGCCCGGACCTCCTTCTCCAGGGCCGGGAGGGCGTCGCGGACGGCGGGGTCGTGCTGGAGGCGGTCCATGAGCCGGTCGCGGACCGTCGCCCACATCCAGTGCACCTGCTGCTCGGCGCGCCGCTCGGCCAGCTCCCCGGCCGCCTCCAGCGCCGCGCGGTGCTTCTCGACGGCCGCCCAGACCTCGGCCATCCCGTCGCCGGTGCGCGCGCTGCAGGCCAGAACGGGCGGGGTCCACGCGTCGCTCGCCGGGGTGAGCAGCCGCAGCGCCCCGCGCAGCTCCCGCGCCGCCGCATGGGCGTCGGCCGCGTGCCCGCCGTCGGCCTTGTTGACGGCCACGACGTCGGCGAGCTCGAGGATGCCCTTCTTGATCCCCTGCAGCGAGTCGCCCGTGCGCGCGATCGTGAGCAGCAGGAACGTGTCCACCATCCCCGCGACGGCCACCTCGGACTGCCCGACCCCCACCGTCTCGACGAGCACCACGCCGTACCCGGCGGCCTCCATCAGCACGATCGTCTCGCGGGTGCGCGCGCGACCCCGCCGAGCGTCCCGGCGCTGGGCGAGGGCCGGACGAACGCCCGGTCGTCGGTGGCCAGGCGGGCCATCCGGGTCTTGTCGCCGAGGATCGAGCCCTTCGTGCGCGTCGACGACGGGTCGACGGCCAGCACGGCCACCCGGTGCCCGGCGCCGGTCAGCCGGGTGCCGAGCTCCTCGATGAACGTCGACTTCCCGACGCCCGGCACCCCGCTGATCCCGACCCGCCGGGCCCGCCCGGCATGCGGCTGCAGCTCCAGCAGCAGCCGCTGGGCGGCCTCGCGGTGGTCGGCGCGGCTGGACTCCACGAGCGTCACGGCCCGGGCGAGCTGCGCGCGCGAGCCGCCGCGCACGCCCTCGACGAGCGCGGGCACGTCCACCGGTCGGGCCACGGGGCGAACCTAGCCGTGCAGCTGGGCCGCGAGCTTGCCGAGCAGGTCGACGGCCGCCTCGGCGATCACGGTGCCCGGCCCGAACACGGCGGCGGCGCCCGCCTCGAAGAGCGCGGCGTAGTCGCCCGGCGGGATGACCCCGCCCACCACGATCATGATGTCCTCGCGGCCCAGCCGGGCCAGCTCGGCGCGCAGCTCGGGCACGAGCGTGAGGTGCCCGGCGGCCAGCGAGTTGACGCCCACGACGTGCACGTCCGCGTCGACGGCCTGGCGCGCGACCTCGGCCGGGGTGGAGAAGAGCGGGCCGACGTCGACGTCGAAGCCGAGGTCGGCGAACGCGGTGGCGATCACCTTCTGCCCGCGGTCGTGCCCGTCCTGCCCCATCTTCGCGACGAGGATGCGCGGCTGGCGGCCCTCCTGCGCGGCGAACTCCGCCACCAGCTCCCGGACCCGGTCGATCGCGGGGCTGCGGCCGGCCTCGTGCGCGTACACACCGGAGATGATCCGGATCTGGCCGGTGTGACGCGAGAACACCTTCTCCAGCGCGTCGGAGATCTCCCCGACCGTGGCCTTCGCCCGGGCGCCGCGACCGACAACGCGAGCAGGTTCTGCGCGTCGGAGCGCGGCGCGCCCTCGGCGATCAGCGCCGCCGCGTCGGTGAGCGCCTCCAGCGCGGCGTCGACGTCGCGCTGGTCGCGTTCGTCGCGCAGCCGCCGCAGCTTGTCGACCTGCTCGCGGCGCACGCCGGCGTTGTCGACCTTGAGCACGTCGAGGTCCTCGTCGGCGTCGGTCACGTACTTGTTGACGCCGATCACGGGCTGACGACCGGAGTCGATCCGGGCCTGCGTGCGCGCCGCGGCCTCCTCGACGCGCAGCTTCGGGATGCCGGCGTCGATCGCCTGCGCCATCCCGCCGGCCCGCTCGACCTCCTCGATGTGCGCCCACGCGCGGCGGGCGAGGTCGTGGGTGAGCCGCTCGACGTAGTACGAGCCGCCCCACGGGTCGATCACGTTCGTCGTGCCCGACTCCTGCTGCAGCAGCAGCTGGGTGTTGCGCGCGATCCGCGCGGAGAAGTCGGTGGGCAGCGCGAGCGCCTCGTCCAGCGCGTTCGTGTGCAGCGACTGGGTGTGCCCCTGGGTGGCCGCCATCGCCTCGACGCACGTGCGGACCACGTTGTTGTAGACGTCCTGCGCGGTCAGCGACCAGCCCGACGTCTGGCAGTGCGTCCGGAGGCTGAGCGACCGGTCGCTCTGCGGCCCGAACCGCCGCACGAGCTTCGCCCACAGCAGCCGCGCCGCCCGCAGCTTCGCGACCTCCATGAAGAAGTTCATGCCGATGCCGAAGAAGAACGACAGCCGCGGCGCGAACCGGTCCACGTCCAGGCCCGCGTCGAGCCCGGCCCGCACGTACTCCACCCCGTCCGCCAGCGTGTACGCCAGCTCCAGGTCGGCGGTCGCCCCGGCCTCCTGGATGTGGTAGCCGGAGATGGAGATCGAGTTGAACCGCGGCATCTCACGCGAGGTGAACGCGAAGATGTCCGAGATGATCTGCATCGACGGCTGCGGCGGGTAGATGTAGGTGTTGCGGACCATGAACTCCTTGAGGATGTCGTTCTGGATGGTCCCGGTGAGCTTCTCGTGCGGCACCCCCTGCTCCTCCGCCGCGACGACGTAGAGCGCGAGCACCGGCAGCACCGCGCCGTTCATCGTCATCGACACCGACATCTCGCCCAGAGGGATGCCGTCGAAGAGCTGGCGCATGTCGTAGATCGAGTCGATCGCCACGCCCGCCATGCCGACGTCGCCGGACACGCGGGGGTGGTCCGAGTCGTAGCCGCGGTGGGTGGCCAGGTCGAACGCGATCGACAGGCCCTTCTGCCCGGCCGCGAGGTTGCGCCGGTAGAACGCGTTGGACTCGGCGGCCGTGGAGAACCCCGCGTACTGGCGGACCGTCCACGGCTGGGTCGTGTACATCGTCGGGTACGGCCCGCGCAGGAACGGCGCGACGCCCGGGTAGGTGTGCAGGAAGTCGACGCCGTCGAGGTCGGCCGCCGTGTAGAGCGGCTTGACCGCGATGCCTCCGGGGAGTCCCAGACCGGGACGTCGGCTGCCCAGTCCGCCGGCCCGGCCAGAGCGCCGGTCAGCGGCACCCGGGTGAAGTCGGGGATCGTCATGCCGCACCCTCCAGCGCCGCGTACACGGACTCCGCCACGGCGAGCGCGTCCCCGCCCGCGACGAGCCGCCCGTCCGCTCCCGGTACCTCGGCCCGGCCCGCGACCAGCACGAACCGGGCGCCGGCCGCCCGCAGCGCGGCGACGGTGTCCGCGGCCCGCTCGGCGTAGAGCGCGTCGGTGGAGCAGAGCACCGCGACGGGCGTGCCCGCCGCCCGGAACGCCTCCGCGACCTGCGCGGCGGTCTCCGTCGGGCCGGCGTCGGGCGCCTCGATGCCGCCGGCCTGCAGCAGGTTGCGGGCGAACCCGCGCGCGCCGTGTACGCCGCGAGCGGCCCGAGCGTCGCGAGGAACGCGCGCGGGCGGGCGCCGGTCGCGGCGAGCACCGCGTCCGAGCGGTCCCGCAGGGCCTCGAACGCCGCGGCCGGCCGGTACTGCGGCAGCCCGCCGGACGGGATCCGGGGCACCGGCCGCCGCACCGGCGCCTGCTCGGCGAGGTCGGCGAACTCGCTCACGCCCGTGATCGGCGCGGTCCGCCGGGCGGCGGCGGTCTCCCGGCGGGCCCGGACCTCGCGACCCGCTCCGCGACCAGGCCCGCGTCCAGCGCGGCGAGCGCGCCGCCGGCCGCCTCGACCTCCTGGAAGAACGCCCACGCCGCCGTCGCGAGCCCGTCGGTGAGCGACTCGACATACCACGAGCCGCCTGCCGGGTCGATCACCCGCGCGAGGTGCGACTCCTGCACGAGCAGCGCCTGCGTGTTGCGCGCGACCCGCCGGGAGAACGCCTCCGGCGCGCCGACCGCGGCGTCGAACGGCAGGACGGTCACCGCGTCCGCGCCGCCGGTGCCGGCGGCGAACCCGGCGATCGTGCCGCGCAGCAGGTTGCCGTACGGGTCGCGCCGGGTGAGCATCGCCGGCGCGCCACGGCGTGCTGCCGCTGGGGCTGCGCGGCGCCGCACGCCTCCGTCACCCGCGCCCACAGCCGGCGCGCCGCGCGCAGCTTCGCGATCGTCGCGAACTGTTCCGCCGTGGCCGCGTAGCGGAACTCCAGCAGCCGGGCCGCGGCCGGCACGTCCAGGCCCGCGGCGGTCAGCGCCCGCAGGTACGCGACACCCGCGGCGAGCGACCAGCCCAGCTCCTGCGCGTCCGACGCGCCCGCGCCGGGCACCGGCAGCGCGTCCACGACCAGGGCCCGGACCTGCGGGAACTCCGTCGCGACCCGCAGCGCGAGCGGCACCGCGGCCGCCACGTCCGGTCCGGTGCCCGTGCGCGCGCGCCGGCCGACCGGGTCCAGCCCGAGCGTGCCCAGCAGCGCGCCGGGCGCCACCCCGCGCTCCGCCGCGAGCGCCAGGAACGCCTCCGCGGCGCCGACCTCGTTCTCCGGGGTGTCGGCGGACGCGTCCAGCACGACCGGGGCCAGGTCGAGCAGCACGCCGTGGAGCGCGGCGGGCAGGTCCGCGACGGCCGTGCCGCCCGCGCCCACCGCCAGCCACACCGACGTGACACCGTTCTCCAGGTCGGCGAGCACGGCCGCGTTCACGGCGGCCGGGTCCGGGTCGGCGTGGCGCTGCCGCACGTCCCAGCCGTGCGCGCCGGGCCGGCCGCCGTGCCGCCGCGGACGAACGGCGCCGCGCCGGGCACGCCGGTCGGGACGCCGGGCGCGTCCTCGGCCGTGTAGAGCGGGCGGACCGCGACGCCGTCGAGGGTCGGGCGGGTGAGCTTCCCGACCCCCGCGCCCGGCTCGGCGTCCGCGGCGAGCCGGCCGGCCTTGCGGAGCACGCCGTCGACCAGCCCGGCCCACTGCTCCCGCGTCGCCGCCGGGAAGTCCGCCGCGAGCGGCAGCTCCCCGGGCGCGGCAGGCGCCCTGCCGGTCGCCCCGTCGGCCTCGACCGTGGTCATCCCTCGCGACTCCTCGCAACCGTGGACGCCTCGTCACGCCCTGTGTGCGGTCCGGATCGCTCGGAGTCTAGTGAGCGGTATCCCACCCACCCGGGATCCGCGCGTGATTCAGCGCACGCGCGTTCGGCCTGATCAGAGGTCAGACAAGAGTGATGGCGTCGCCGTCCACGGCGATCGCGCGCTCCGGGAGCGGGCTGCCGGCCGGGCCGTCGACGACCGACCCGTCCGCCACGGCGAACCGGCTGGCGTGGCACGGGCAGACGATCGCCCCGTCGGCCACGTCGTCGACCGCGCAGCCTGATGGGTGCAGGTCGCGGAGAACGCCTTGAACTCGCCCGCTGTCGGCTGGGTGATCACGAGGTCCTGCTCGGCGAGGACGAGCCCGCCGCCGACGGGCACGTCCGCGGTGGTCGCGACCGGCGCCGCCGCGGCCGGCGCGCCGCCCGGTGCGGCCGGCGGGTTCACGGGCGCGGGGCGGGCGGCGCCGCGACGGGCCCGTAGCTGGCGCAGGCGCTGAGGGCGGCGACGCAGGCCGTCCCGCAGCGCCGGCCATGACGGCCCGGCGGGTGAGGGTCGGGTTCGCGGACACGGGTCTCCCTTAGAAGGTGAAGCCGGACGCGAGAAGAACCACACGGACGAGCTGAGCCAGACGGCGGTCAGCGCGGTGAAGAGCGCCCCGCCCAGCGCCGGGACGAGCCACCGCGGCCCGCCCGAGCGCTGGAGCAGCAGCATCTTGGTGACGAACACGCCGTAGAAGAAGCACGCGACGAGGGAGTGCACGAGCACGCGCGGGCTGCCGCCCTGGAAGCCGAGCGCGTACAGGCAGTGGACGGCGACCGGCACCGTCACGAGCACGGCGAGCCGCCCGGACCAGCGGTGCACCACCGGCACCCACGCCGGCGGCCGGACCGCGGGCGGGCGCCGGCGCCGCTGCATGGACACCGCGGTGCCCAGCTGCACCAGCGCCAGCACGAACGCGATGCTCGCCAGCCACGCCTTGGCCGCGACGCCGCTGGAGAAGCCCGCGACGTTGACGGCGACGAACTGCGGCTCGTGCAGGCGCCGTAGACGCCGAGGCCGACGGCCACGAGCGAGCCGGCCGCCGCGGCGACGAGCAGCCACAGCGCGCCCCGCCGGGGAGCGGACCGCGGGGCGGCGGGCGGGGTCCACTGCCCCTGCCGGCGGCGCTGCGGCGGGACCCTCATCTGCGGGTCGGTGCGGACGTTGACGTTCATCGCAGGATCACCGCATCCCCACCGTCGATCACGGACACGGACATCGGCACGCCGTCGATCTCGGCGGCGTAGGGGTCGCCGGGTCGAGTGCCGGGGCCGGGCCGCGGCGCCCGTCGCGGGTCGCCACACCGGTGACGGCGCCGTCGTTCGTGACGATCCAGCCGACCCGGGTGACGACCCCGCGCACGCTCGCGTTGCCCTCGTAGAGCCCGGCGGGGCCCTCCGCCCCGGCCGCCGAGAACGGCAGCTCCTCGCCGTCGATCGTGACCGTGCCGTGGGCGGCGGCCTCGGTGGTGGTGCCGGTCAGCGTGCTGCCGTCGCCACCCTGCAGGTTGAGCCGGTCGCCCTCCAGCGTGCCCTCGAACCACGACTCGATCGCGTCGCCGTCGCAGACGTAGCCGACGGCCCGCCCGTCCTCGACGGCAATCGCGACCGTGACCTCGTCGCCGGCCGAGCGTCCGGCGTAGGCCTGCTCGTCGACGGCCGGCGGCTCGGGTGGCTGCGGTGCGGACGGCTGCGGTGCGGGCGGGGGCGCCGCGGCGGGCGGGACGGGCGCGGCCGCGAGGTCCGGCGCGGCGTAGGGGTCGGCGGCGGCGTACGCGTCGGGCGGCGCGGGTGCGCCCGCCGGCTGCTCGGCGAACGTCGGCACGTTCGCCGGGTTGTTGACCTCGTTCACGACGAACAGCGCCCCACCGAGCGCCGCCACCGCCACCAGCGTGGCGATGGGTGCGTACCTGGCCATCGATCCCCCGGAAGTCGGGGCCCGGCTGGGCCGGGCCGTGCTCACCCACCACACGGGTGGCGGCCCGATCCGGTTCAGCGGGACCCGCCGCGACTTTCCGTGAACCGCTCGCCCCGGCGACACGTGTGGGTGGCAGGAGCCGCTAGGGTTCCGCGCCCGACCCAGGCCCGACCCAGTCCCCGGGAGTCCCCGACCATGCCCGACGCCCGTGACCGTGACGAGGCTCTGGTGCACGCCGTCTACCAGGAGCACGGGCGCGCGCTCCTGGCCTACGCCACGCGCCTCACCGGCGACCGCGCGGCGGCGGAGGACGTCGTGCAGGAGACGCTGATCCGGGCGTGGCGACATCCCGAGGTCCTGACCAACGGCAAGGGCTCGACGAGGGGGTGGCTGCTCACCGTGGTGCGCAACCTGGTGACCGACCGGTACCGGGCGAAGGCGGCCCGCCCGCAGGAGGTGGCGGAGAACCCGGACGCCCCACCGGTCGTCCGCGACCACGCCGACAGCGTCGTGGCGTCGGTCACGGTGATGGCGGCGCTCGACACGCTCTCCGAGGACCACCGGGGCGTGCTCGACCAGATCTACTTCCAGGGCCGGAGCCTCGGCGAGGCGGCCACGGCGCTGGGCATCCCGGCCGGCACGGTGAAGTCCCGGTCCTACTACGCGTTACGCGCGCTCAGAGCGTCGCTCACCCGAGAGGGCGACCCGAGCGAGAGCGGGGTGCCGGCGTGAACCGCCACCGCAGCCCGCACGACCCCGAAGAGTTGAGCGCCCACGTGCTGGGTCTGCTCGACGCGACGCAGTCCCGCGCCGTGGAGGAGCACCTCGCCGGCTGCCCCGACTGCGCCGCGAGTGGGAGGAACTGCGCGAGATGGTCGACCTGCTCGACGACGTACCCCCGGAGGCGTTCCTCGACGGACCGCCGGAGGGCGGCGACCTGCTCCTGCAGCGCACGCTCCGGCAGATCCGCACGGAGACCGGCACCCGGCGCCGGCGCCGCACGGTCGCGACGGCCGGCGTCGCCGCGGCGGCCGTCGCCGTCGTGCTGGCGGGCGGGGTGGCCATCGGCCGCACCACCGCACCGCCCGTCGTGGCCGCGGCACCCGCCTCGTCCGCCGGCTCCTTCGTGGTGTCGGGCGGCGGCGACCCGGGCGTCTCCATGACCGCGACGATCGTCCCGGCGGCCGGCTGGGTGCGCCTGCAGGCCACGGTGGCCGGCGTCCCGGCCGGGGAACGCTGCCGCCTGGTCGTGGTGGCCGCGGACGGCCGCCGCGAGGTGGCCGGGAGCTGGCTCGTCCCGCAGACCGGGTGGCGCGACGGCATCACGCTCGACGGCTCGGCGCTCGTCCCGCCCGACCAGGTCAGCGCGGTGGTCGTGGAGAACGAGGCGGGGCACCGGTTCGCGAGCGCCATGGCCTAGGGACTGCCACCGGTCCGTTGCCGGAGGTGCCGAGCACCGCGAGACTTCACCCGTGCGGGAACTCGTGTACCTGTCGCGGCGAAAGCTCTCCCAGTTCCAGCCCGAACGGCGCCGGGGGCTCCTGCGGCGGATCACCGGGTTCGGGGCGAAGGCACCGCTGTCCCTGGGCGAGCTCAGCGTCACGCTCGCGGCGCCGGACGCCCGTTCGGCGCCGGACCTCGACGAGGTACTGGCCGAGCTCGATCGACGGCCCCGCGGCGTGCGGGCCGACGCTTCTCCACGGCTCACCCGATGGTCTCGTCGGCGGTCCCGCCCCGGTGAGCAGCGACATCGCGGCGTCGATGTCCGACGCCTCGGCCGTGCTGGAGGTGTCCGGACTTCATGGCCGCCTGGCTGGCCGGCTGTGCCCGCGTGACCGCGCTCGTCCCAGGCCGGGACGACGGCCGGACCCGCTTCCTTCTCGCGACGCCGCTGTACGTGGAGCGGGTGTCCGAGCCCGAGGACGACTGAGCCCGGGAGATCCACGACACCCCTCGCGGTACCGACCTTCTACGTACGGTAGAACTACTACAGGACGTAGAAGTTCGGCGAGCGGAGGCATGGCGTGGACGCCCTGGACCTGGCCAGGTGGCAGTTCGGGATCACGACGATCTACCATTTCCTGTTCGTCCCGCTGACGATCGGGCTGTCCGTCGTCGTGGCCGCGCTGCAGACCGCGTGGCACCGCACCGGGCGCGCGGAGTACCTGCGCGCCACGCGGTTCTTCGGGAAGCTCTTCCTGATCAACTTCGCGATGGGCGTGGTCACCGGGATCGTCCAGGAGTTCCAGTTCGGGATGAACTGGAGCGCCTACTCGACCTTCGTCGGAGACGTGTTCGGGGTGCCGCTGGCGCTGGAGGCGATCCTCGCGTTCTTCCTGGAGTCCACGTTCATCGGGCTGTGGATCTTCGGGTGGGACCGGCTCCCCCGCCGCGTGCACCTCGCGACGATCTGGGCCGCGGCGATCGGCTCGAACCTGTCGGCGTACTTCATCCTGGCGGCCAACGCCTGGATGCGGCACCCGGTCGGGTACACGGTCGACCCGGTGACCGGGCGGGCGCACATGACCGACGTCGTCGCCGTGCTGACGAACCCGCAGGCCTGGTCGACGTACCTGCACGTCGTGGCCGCGTCGTTCGTGGTCGCGGGCCTGTTCGTGGTGGCCGTGAGCGCCTACAAGCTGCTGCACGCCGACAAGGCACCCCATCCCAGCGAACCGGGGCTCTTCCGCCGGACGCTGCGCGCCGGCCTCGTCACCACGTTGGTCGCGGGCGCCGTCGTCGTGTACTCGGGCGACCACCAGGCCAAGCTCATGGCCGAGTACGAGCCGATGAAGCTCGCCTCGGCCGAGGCGCTCTGGGAGACGACCGACGCCGCGCCGTTCTCGCTGTTCGCGGTCGGGTCGCCGGAGATCGGGGAGGTCGGCGCGGGGCGCAACTTCGTCGACCTCGAGGTGCCCTACCTGCTGAGCGTCCTCGCGACCGGGTCGCCGTCGGGCGAGGTGCAGGGCATCAACGACCTGCAGCGACAGTTCACCGAGCGGTTCGGCCCCGGCGACTACACGCCCGACATCCCCGTCCTGTACTGGGCGTTCCGGCTGATGATCGGGCTCGGGCTGGCCGGGGTCGGGGTCGGCGCCGTCGGTCTCTGGCTCACCCGGCGCAAGGCGCCGCCGGTGCGGCCGTGGATGTACCGGGTCGCGATGCTCGGCCTGCCCGCCGCGCTCGCCGCGAACGTCTTCGGCTGGCTGCTGACCGAGATGGGCCGCCAGCCCTGGACGGTGGTGGGCGAGCTGCTCACCGCCGCGAGCGTCTCCCCCGGTGTGGGCCTCGGCGAGGTCGCGTTCTCGCTGTCGCTCTTCACCGCCCTGTACGGCGTGCTGGCCGTGGTCGAGGCCCGGCTGCTGTGGCGCTACGTCAAGGCCGGGGCCCCGGGGCCACGTCCATGCCCCGTATCCCGGCGAGCGGGGAGCGCGAGCCCGACACCTCCCCGCCTTCACCTACTAGCAGGAGGGGTCGTGGATCTCCCCACCGTCTGGTTCCTCGCGATCGCCGTGCTCTGGACCGGCTACCTCGTGCTGGAGGGCTTCGACTTCGGCGTCGGGATCCTGCTGCCGGTGCTCGGCCGCGGGGTGCACCGGGAGGCCGACCGCAGGGTCGTCCTCAACGCCATCGGGCCCGTCTGGGACGGCAACGAGGTGTGGCTGATCACCGCGGTCGGCGCCACGTTCGCCGCGTTCCCGGCCTGGTACGCGGGGCTGCTGAGCGGCTTCTACGTGCCGGTGCTGCTGATCGTCGTCGCGCTGATCGGGCGCGGTGTCGCCTTCGAGTACCGCGGCAAGCTCGACGACCCGCGCTGGCGGGCCCGCTGGGACGCCGCGATCGTCGCGGGGAGCGCGGTGCCCGCGTTCGGGTGGGGGCTGGTGCTCGCCAACGCCGTGCGCGGCGTCGAGCTCGGTCCGGACGGCGTGGTGACGTCGGACCTGCCCGACCTGCTCAACCCGTACGCGCTGGCCGGCGGGCTCGCGCTGCTCGCGCTCTGCACGCTGCACGGCGCGGTGTTCCTGGCCCTGCGCACCGACGGGCCGGTCCGGCACCGGGCCCGGGCCGTCGCGCGCCGGACGGCCCCGGTGGCGACGGCCGCCGTAGCCACGTTCCTGCTCTGGACGGTCGCCGACCACGGGACGGTCCCGACGGCGACCGCCGGGCTCGCCGCGACGGCCGCGCTGCTCGCGGCGGCGGTGCTGATCGTGCGGCGCCGGGAGGGCTGGGCCTTCGCCGCGACCGCGACGGCCGTGGCCGGGTTCGCCGTGGCGCTCTTCGGGGCGCTGTACCCGGCCGTGCTCCCCTCGCTCACGGACCCGGCGTTCGACCTCACCGTCGCGAACGCCGCGTCGGGCCCGTACACGCTCGGGGTGATGAGCTGGGTCGCCGCCGCGTTCCTCCCGCTCGTGCTGCTCTATCAGGGCTGGAGCTACTGGGTGTTCCGGAAGCGCGTGACCCGCGCGCACGTCTCGTCGTGAGGCCGCTCGACCCCCGGCTCGTCCGCAGCACGCGGGCCGTCCGGGTGCACCTGGCGGTGACCGTCGGCTGCGGGCTCGCGCTCACCGCCCTTATCCTCGCGCAGGCGTGGCTCGTCGCGCGCACGGTCGCCGGCGCCGGGACGCTCCCCGCGGCGGAGCTGGCCGCGTCCGTCGCCGCGGTCGCCGCCGTCGCGCTGGCCCGGGCCGCGCTCGCGTCCGGCGCGGAGACCGCGGCGCTGCGCAGCGCGGCCCGGGTCAAGTCCGACCTGCGCAGGCGGCTGCTGCGGCACGTCACCGCGAGCGCGTACCCGCGGCACAGCGCCGGCGAGGTGGCCACGCTCGCCACCCGCGGCCTCGACGGACTCGACGACTACGTGGCCCGCTACCTGCCGCAGCTGGTGCTCGCCGCGCTCGTGCCGGTGGCGGTGCTCGTGGTCGTCGGGGCGGCCGACTGGCTGTCGGCGCTGGTCATCGCGCTGACGCTGCCGCTGATCCCGGTCTTCATGGCGCTCGTCGGGTGGCACACCCAGGCCCGCACGCGCCGGCAGTGGCGGCTCCTGGAACGGCTCGGCGGGCACTTCCTGGACGTCGTCGAGGGCCTGCCGACGCTCGCCGTGTTCCGCCGGGCGAAGGCCGAGGTGGTGCTCATCCGGCGGGTCACCGACGAGCACGGCAGCGCGACGATGGGCACGCTGCGCGTCGCGTTCCTGTCGGCGTTCGTGCTGGAGCTGGTCGCGACGCTGTCGGTGGCGGTCGTCGCCGTCGAGGTCGGGCTGCGGCTGCTCGGCGGCCGGCTCGACCTGGAGACGGCGCTGCTCGTGCTCGTGCTCGCGCCGGAGGCGTACCTGCCGCTGCGCGAGGTCGGCGCGCGGTTCCACGCCAGCGTCGAGGGGGTGGCGGCGGCCGAGCGGGTGTTCGCGGTGCTGGAGGACGGCACGGCGGCGCCGGCCGGCAGCGCCGCGCCGCCGCCGGGACCTGCCCAGATCCGGTTCGAGGCGATCGGGCTCACCTACCCCGGACGCGACGGGCCCGCGCTCGACGGCGTGGACGTCGTGCTCGCCGCGGGCACGACCACGCTGCTCACCGGGCCCAGCGGGGCCGGCAAGACCAGCCTCCTGGCGCTGCTGCTGCGGTTCGTGGAGCCGACCGCGGGCCGCGTCACCGTCGGCGGCGCCGACCTCGCCGGCCTCGACGCCGAGGCGTGGCGGCGGCGGATCGCGTGGGTGCCGCAGCACCCGTACCTGTTCGACGCGTCGGTCGCCGACAACGTCCGGCTCGGCGCCCCGGACGCGTCCGACGCCGCGGTCCGGCGGGCGGTGCGGCGCGCCGAGGCCGAGGAGGTGGTGGCGGGCCTTCCCACGGGTGCGCGACGCGGCTCGGCGAGCGCGGCAGCCGCCTGTCGGCCGGGCAGCGCCAGCGGATCGCGCTGGCCAGGGCGTTCCTGCGGGTCGAGACGGCCGAGGCCGCGGGGCTCGCCCCGCTCGTGCTGCTCGACGAGCCGACCGCGCACCTCGACCCGGAGCACGCGGCCGCGGTCCGGGTGGGCGCCGCCCGCCTGCTCGCGGGCCGGACCGGCGTGGTCGTGGCGCACGACGGCGGCTGGGCCGACGTCGCCGACGCGGTCGTGGCGCTCCCCCCGCCTCGCAGCACGCCGCGCCCCGTCGCAGCACGTGGACGGGCTGCGACGTGACCACACGTGCTGCGAGGGCGGATCCGCTGGTGCGGATGGTGCGGCTCGCCCGGCCGCGCACCACCCGCTTCGCGCTCGGGGTGGTTGCCGGGGCCGTCGCCACCGGGGCGGGGGTCGCGCTGCTCGTCGTCGCGGCGTGGCTCATCGCCACCGCCGCCGAGCAGCCCCCGCTCACCGCGCTCTCGGTCGCGATCGTCGCCACCCGCGCGCTGGGCGTCACCCGGGGCGTGGCGCGCTACCTCGAACGGCTCGTCACGCACGACGCCGCCCTGCGCACGCTCGCCGACGTGCGGGTGCGGGTGTACACGCGGCTGGCCCGCACCGAGCCCGTGCACCGGTTCCGCGGCGGCGACCTCGTGACGCGGCTGGTCAGCGACACCGACGCCACCCAGGACCTGCTGGTCCGCGGGCTCACCCCGCCGCTCGCCGCGCTCCTCGCCGGCGCCGGTGTGGTCGCGGTGAGCACCGCGCTCCTCGCGCCCGCCGGGCTGCTGCTCGCCGCCGGGCTCGGGCTCGCCGGCGTCGCGGTGCCGCTGCTGGCCGCGGCCGCCGGACGGGCGCCGGGCCGCCGGCGGGCCGCCGCCCGCGCCGGGCTCTCGACCGCGCTCGTCGACGCCCTGCACGGCGCGCCGGACCTTCTCGCGTACGGCGCGATGCCCGCGGCGCTGGCCCGGGCCGAGGCCGCGGACGCCGAGCTGACCCGGGTAGAACGCCGCGACGCCGGGCTGCTGGGCTCGGCGCGGCGCGACGCCGGGCTGCTGGGCGCGGCGCGGCGCGTCCGCGCTGCTCGCGGGCCTGTCCCTGTGGGGGACGCTGCTGCTGGGCGTCGCCGCGGTGCAGGGCGGGACCCTGACCACCGTGCCGCTCGCGGTGGTCGTGCTGACGGCGCTGGCGGCCTTCGAGATCGTCGCGCCGCTCCCGGCGGTCGCCGCCCGGCTGGGCGCGCTGCGGGCCGCGGCGCCCGCCTGTTGGGGTGCTCGACACGCCGCCGGCGGTGGCGGTGCGCCCGGCCGCGCCGCCCGTGCCGGACGCGCCCGGCCTGCGGGTGCGCGGCCTGCGGGTGCGCTACGAGGCGGCCGGGCCGTGGGCCCTGGACGGCGTCGACCTGGACCTCCCGCCCGGGCGCCGGGTGGCGGTCGTCGGGCCGAGCGGGTCGGGCAAGAGCACGCTCGCCGCCGTGCTCTTCCGGTTCCGCGACCCCGACGCCGGGCAGGTCCTGCTGGACGGCGTCGACGTCACCACGCAGGAGCCCGACGCGGTGCGCGCCCGCGTCACGGGCATGCCGCAGGACCCGCACGTCTTCGACAGCACCGTGCGGGAGAACCTGCGCCTCGCCCGCCCGGACGCGTCCGACGCCGACCTCTGGGCCGTGCTCGCGCGGGTCCGGCTGGCCGACGCCGTCCGGGCGGCGGGCGGGCTCGACGCCGCCACCGGCGCGCACGGGGCCCGCCTTTCGGGTGGGATGCGCCAGCGGCTGGCACTGGCCCGCGCGCTGCTCGCCGGGACGCCGCAGCGCCCGTCCCCGCTGCTGGTCCTCGACGAGCCGACCGCCCACCTCGACCCCGGCACGCGCGACGCCGTGCTCGCCGACCTGCTCGCCGCCACCGCCGACCGGTCGCTGGTGCTCGTCACCCACGACCTCACCGGGCTCGACCGGATGGACGACATCGTGGTGCTCGTCCGGGGGCAGGTGGCGCAGCGCGGGACGCACGCGGAGTTACATGCGCGGCCGGGGTGGTACCGAACGGCGTACGAGACTGCGACACGCGCAGCCATCCAGCACTCTCAGCACCGCCACAGCGACCGCCTGACAATGTCCGGGTCGGCGGGGGCCGGGCAGTGAGCGGTCCCCCGCTCGTCCGGTCTCCTGCACTTTGTCGAGGTTCACGTGCGTTCACCCCGCCTGCTCGCCGCGACGCTCGTGGCGCTCGCCGCGGCACTGGCCGCCTGCTCGGGCGCGTCCGAGCCGCCGTCCGTCTCGGAACGGACGCTGCGCGCGATCGAGGACGACAACTCGTGGACCTGGCGCCAGCAGGGCCAGCCGCTGGAGCTGGGCGTCACGCACACGCAGGACAGCCTCGACGGCAACGAGCCCGCGGCGGCCCGTGACCGCGGCGTCGCGATCCTCTCCGACAACGGCGGGATCTGGCAGAACCACCACCTCATGGGCTTCGGCTCGACCAACCCGGAGCCGTCCCCGGGCGACTACGACTGGAGCACGCTCGACCGGCGCATGGAGCTCACCGAGGAGACCGGCGGGCGGACCGTGCTCACCGCCTGCTGCGCGCCGGACTGGATGAAGGGCGGCGAGCCGGGCGAGACCGACTGGACGCGCCTGGAGGACGACCCCGAGCCCGAGTACTTCGACGACTACGCCCGGCTGGTCGCACAGGCCGTCGAGCGCTACCCGCAGATCGAGCGGGTGCTGGTGTGGAACGAGCTCAAGGGCTTCTACCACCAGGAGGACAACCGCTGGGACTACGAGGCTACACCGACCTCTACAACGACGTCTACACGGCGGTGAAGGAGGTCCGGCCCGACGTGGAGGTCGGCGGCCCGTACGTGGTGCTGAGCAGCCTCGACCGCGGTGAGCCGGACGGCTCCGAGGACGTCCGCGGCCCGTGGGGCGTGGCCGACCAGCGCGCGCTCGACGTCGTCGAGTACTGGCTCGACCACAACGTCGGCGCCGACTTCCTGGCCGTCGACGGGTCCACGTCCACCCGGCAGGACACCGCGCCCGACAACGTCACCGACGGCGCGGACAAGTTCGCCGACCTCACCCGCTGGCTGCGCGAGCGCAGCACGCTCCCGATCTGGTGGGCGGAGTTCTACCCGGACGTCCCCAGCGGCGAGGACGCCGCGCCGGAGAGCTCGGCCAGCGCCGTCGCGACGCTCGCCGCCGTGGCCGCCTACGCCGAGTCGGGCGCGTCGGTCGCGCTGCTGTGGGGCCCGCAGGGCCACGGCCTGCACTACTCGGCGCTGTGGACCGACAGCACCCAGGAGGACGGCGGGCAGCCGACGCCGCTGACCGCCGCGTGGCAGTGGCTCGTGCCGCGGCTCGACGAGGGCGAGGTCGAGATCGGGCGCTCGCCGACCCTGCCGCTGCTGGTGTTCCGGGCCGACGACGGCGCGGTGGTCGTCAACCCCACCGGCGACGAGGTGCAGGTCACCCCGGACACCGAGCCCGTGCCGGGCTGGGCGATCACGGTGACCGACCGCAGCTCCTGAACCCGGGGCGCGCCGGTGGGCCGTCACGCCTTCGGGCCGCCGGCGACGTAGAGGACCTGGCCGGAGACGAAGCCGGCCGCCTCGCCGACGAAGAACGACACCGCGTTGGCGATGTCCTCGGGGTGGCCGACGCGCGCGACCGGGATCTCGGCGGCCCGCGCGGCGGCGTAGGCGTCCCAGTCCTGGCCGAGGCGCTCCGCGGTGGCCCGGGTCATGTCGCTGACGACGAACCCGGGCGCGATCGCGTTGACCGTGACACCGAACCTGCCCAGCTCGATGGCGAGGGTCTTCGTGAAGCCCTGCAGCCCGGCCTTCGCCGCGGCGTAGTTGGCCTGGCCCCGGTTGCCCAGCGCGACGTGCTCGACAGGTTCACGATCCGGCCCCACCCGGCCTCGACCATGTGCTTCTGCACGGTGCGGCTCATGAGGAACGACCCGCGCAGGTGCACGCCCATCACGGTGTCCCAGTCCTGCTCGGTCATCC
>MKJX01000242.1 GCA_001942415.1 Pseudonocardia sp. CNS-139 | reverse complement strand
GCACGACGACCCCAAGCAGCGGCACTACCTGAACCTGTACAAGCTGGGCGAGGGCCCGCTCTACAGCTTCTACACGCCCTACCACCTGTGCCACTTCGAGGTGCCGAACTCCGTGGTCCGCGCGGTCGACTTCGCCGACGCGGCGCTCAGCCGCCCGCCGGCCCGCACGTGGACGTCGTCGCGACGGCCAAGCAGGACCTGCAGGCCGGGCACACCATCGACGGCCTCGGCGGCTACGACACCTACGCCGTGGCCGAGTCGACGGCCGTCACCCGCGCCGAGGGCCTGCTGCCGATGGGCGTGACCGAGGGCTGCGTGCTCAAGCACGACGTCAAGAAGGACCAGGTGCTCACCTACGCCGACGTCACGCTGCCCCCGGGGCGGCTCGTCGACCAGCTCCGCGAGGAGCAGGAGAAGCTCTTCGCGTAGGACGTACGCGACGGTGCCCGCCCCGGGCTGCGGGGCGGGCACCGCGGTCGCCCCTACTCGCTCAGCCACACCTCCGAGAGCCGTTTGCCCTGGTAGATGGGGCTGGGCCAGAGGTTCTGCACCCGCGGGTTCACCACGGAGTAGTCGAACCGCTGGATCGGGTAGAGCGCCTGCACGATGTCCGACTCCATGTGCCGCTGCATCTCCCGGTACACCTCGTCGCGGACGGCCGGGTCCGTCTCGGTGCGGGTGCGCGCGAACATCTCGTTGAGCGGCGCGTCGTCGATGAGCGCGTAGTTCTCGATCGAGTCCGGCTGGAAGTCCCGCCAGACCTGGTCGGGCAGGTGCACCCCGCGCAGCGCCTTCGTGAGCGCGAAGTCGTGGTTGCGGCGGCGCTGGATGCCGGTGGCGGCGTCCACGATCTCGATCTCCGCCTGGATGCCCACCTCGGCGAGATCGGCCTGGATCCACTGCGCCTCGCGCACGTCCTCGTCGTCGACCCGCTGCACCATGAGAGTTGTGCTGAACCCCTCCGGCATCCCGGCCTCGGCCAGCAGCCGCCGCGCCTCCTCCGGGTCGTAGCGGCGCAGCCCGCGCACCTCGTCCGGGGTGAGCGCGGCCGTGCTGGTGTCCGGCCGCATCAGCGAGATCAGGTTGAACTTGCCGCGGATGCTCTCGCCCATCCCCTCCCAGTCGACCGCCGCGACCACGGCCTTGCGCACGCGGACGTCGTCGAACGGCTCGCGGGTCGGGTTGATGTAGAAGCTGACCGGCGCGCCGGGGTTCTCGACCACGTTGAGGCCCTGCTCGCCGAGCTGCTGGGCGACGTTGACGTCGCTGGTCGCGCCGGCGTCGAGCCGGCCGCTGCGCAGCGCCGCGGTGATGGCGGCGGTGTCGCTGAGGATCGGGCGGCGGATCTCGTCGACGTAGGGCCGGCCCGGGATGTGGTAGTCCGGGTTGCGCCGCAGCACCCACTCGACGTCCGGCGTGTGCGAGGCGATCATGAACGGGCCGGTGCCGATCGCGGTCCGGGTGAGGTCGAACCGCCCCTCGACGCCTCCCGCGGCAGCACCACGTTGAAGTGGTAGGCCAGGTACTCCAGCAGCGGCGCGAACGGCTCGCGGAGCGTGAACACGGCCGTGTGCGGGTCGGGCGCGGTGACGTCCTGCACTGCCGTGAACATCCAGTAGTGCAGCGTCGGCGGCTCCTTCGCCGCCCGGAACGTCGCCACCACGTCGTCGGCGGTGAACGGGCGCCCGTTGACCGGCGGGATGTTCTGCCAGCGCACGTCGTCGCGCAGGTGGAACGTGTAGGTCAGCCCGTCCGGGGAGATCTCCCACGACTCGGCGAGGTCGGGCACGACCTCCAGGGTCGTCACGTCCGGCCCGGTCCGGAACTCGACGAGCTTCTCGTACACCGTGCCCGACACGATGCCCATCAGGATCGGGTCGTTGCTGGTCAGCGGGTTGATGTGGGTGCTGATCTCGGTGGTCATCTGGATGGTGAGCGTGCCGCCGGGCCGCGGCTCGCCCACGCCCGCGATGCCGCCCTGGATCACGTCGGAGCCGGCGCTCCCGCCGCCGCCACCGCACGCGGTGAGCGCCAGCGCCGCCGCGAGCGCCGCCGCGAGCAGCGGGGCCCGGCGCCTCACGCCTGCTCCCGGTCGAGCTCGCCGGTGACGTCCAGCGGGACCAGCGGGGCGGGGCCGGCGATCTCGTCGGCCGGGCCGGGGAAGTAGGCGAAGTTCTTCGCCCGCGCGCCGCCGTCGACCACGAAGTCGCAGCCGGTGATCAGCCGCGCGTAGTCCGAGCACAGCCACGCCACGCAGTGCCCGATGTCGGTCGGGGTGCCGGTCGAGCCCATCGGGACCATGGGCGGGCGCTCACCCGTCCAGCGCGACGGGCGGCGCCACTCCTCCTCGCCGGTGGTGCCGCCGATGCCGCGGCGGCTGCGGTCGAACACGCTGCGCTCACCCCGCTCGACCAGCACCGGGTTGTCCGGCGTCGGCGCGGTCGGGGTGTAGCTGTTGACGCGGATCCCGTACGGCGCGAGGTCCATCGCCGCGGCCCGCACGAAGTTGTTCACCCCGCCCTTGTGGAACGCGTACGCGATCACGCCGCCGAGCCGGACCACCCGTTGGACGAGGAGATCGCCACGATCGAGCCGCGGATGCCGCGCTCGGCCATGTGCCGCCCGACGTACTTGGTGTTGAGGAAGTTGCCCATCGCCGCCACCTGCACGGCGCGGGAGAAGAACTCCGCGCTCTCGTCGAGCACGCCCCTGCCGCCGAGGATCGCCGCGTTGTTGACGAGGATGTCGATCCGGCCCAGCTCCTCGACGACCCGGCCGATGTAGCCGGTGACCTGCTCCTCGTCGGTGACGTCGCCGGGCACGGAGATCGCCCGGCCGCCGTTGCACTCGATCCGGTCGACGCACGCCTTCGCGGCGTCGGCGTCGATGTCGTTGCAGGCGACCGTGGCGCCGTAGCGGGCCAGCGCGAGCGCGATGCCGCTGCCGATGTTCGGGCCCGCGCCGGTGACCAGGGCGACCTTGCCCTCCAGCGAGATCTCCACGTGTGCTCCCGTCTCGTGCGTAGGGATGTCGGTGCTGCCGGTCGGGGCCGGTCAGGGTTGGGTCGGTCGATCTCGCGCGGGCGGGTCGTCGGCGCGCTCGGCCGCCGCCGCGAGCGACGGGGCGAGCCGGGACGGCGGGCGGCGCATGCCCCACCAGCGGGCGGCCGAGCGCGGGATGCGCCGGGCCAGCCGCGGGTCGAGGTGGTCGCGCAGGGCGTCGCCGAGCAGGTTGAAGCTGAAGACGCCGATCGAGAGCAGCACGGCCGGGACGAGGATGATCCACGGCGCCCGCTCGACGTACCGGACGCCCTCCGAGAGCATCCCGCCCCACGACGGGGTCGGCGGCGGGGCGCCGATGCCGAGGAAGCTCAGCGCCGACTCGGCGATGATGACGCCTGCGAAGATGAGGCTGCCCAGCGTCAGGACCTGCGCGAACATGTTCGGCAGCACGTGGCGCAGCAGGATCCGGACGGTGCTCGCGCCGGTCGCGCGGGCCGACTCGATGTAGCGCTCCTGGCGCACCCGCAGCGTCTCGCCGCGGGCGATCCGGTTGAACGACGGCGTGATCACCACGGTCAGCGCGATGATCGTGTTCTGCACGGACGGGCCGAGCACCACGGCGATGAACAGCAGCAGCACGATGCCGGGCACGGCCTGGATCGCATCCATGATCCGCTGCAGCACCAGGTCGACGGCGCGCCCGGCGTACCCGGAGATCACGCCGAGCGCGGTGCCGAGCACCAGGCTCACCCCGGTCGTCACGACGCCGACCAGCAACGACGTGCTGGCGCCGTGGATGGCGCGGCTGAGCACGTCGCGGCCGAGGTCGTCGGTGCCGAGCAGGTAGCGCGACGACGGCGGCTCCAGCATGTCGCGGCGGAACTGCTCCAGCGGGTCGTACGGGGCGATCCACGTCGCAGCACGGCGACCAGGACGAAAAGCACGATGAGCACGAGCGCGATGGCGCCGAGCGGCTGGGCCCGCATGAACTCCCGCAGGTCGGCCAGCCGCGAGCGGGGACGTGTGGCGGTGGGTGTGGCGAGCGTCGTCACGACAGGGCCCTCCCGGTCCGGATGCGCGGATCGACGAGGGCGTAGAGCAGGTCGATCACGATGATGGTCAGCACGAACAGCGCCGAGTAGAAGATCGTGCAGGCCACCACCACCGGGTAGTCGCGGTCGAGAACGGCCTGGTAGATGAGCTGCCCGGTGCCCGGGATGGCGAACATCTGCTCCAGGATCACGGTGCCGCCGAGGATCGTGGCGAGCTCCAGCCCGAGCAGCGTGAGCACGGCGATCGTGGAGTTGCGCAGGGCGTGCTTGAGGATCACCGTGCGCTCGTGCACGCCCTTCGCGCGCACCGTGCGGATGTAGTCCGAGCCGAGCGACTCCAGCATCGACGAGCGCGCCATGCGGGCCATCCCGGCCATGCCGCCGGTGCCCAGTGCGAACACCGGGATCGCCACCTGTTGCAGCCAGCTGCCGAGGTCCTCGGTGGGGCTCGCGTAGACGATCGGCGGCGACCAGGCGAACCACAGCGCGAACGCGGTGAGCAGCAGCAGCGCCACCACGAAGTGCGGCACCGACAGGAACGTCACCGCGAAGACCCGCACGGCGCTGTCGGTGACCGACCCCCGCGTGACCGCCGCGACCACGCCGAGGCCGATCCCCAGCACGGCGCCGACCACCATCGCGAGCAGCCCGAACCCGACCGTCACCGGCACCCGGTCGAGGAACATCTCGACCACCGGCCGCCCCGTGTAGAACGAGGTGCCGAAGTCGCCGCGCACGGCGTCGGCCACCCACTGGCCCAGCTGCGCCCAGACCGGCACGTCGAGGCCGAACTCGGCGCGCATCGCCGCGACCTCGTCGGCGGTGGCGCCCGTCTCCTGAAGCTGCAGCGCGACCGCGTCGCCCGGGATGAGCCGCATGATCACGAACGTGAACGCGGTGACGAGCACCATCACGACGGCGCCGTAGCCCAGGCGCCGGAGCGTGTAGCCGATCATGCGGGGGTCACCTCCGGTGCCACGGCGAGGTGGCAGGCCGCGACCCGGCCGCGGCCGAGCGGGCGCGGCGCGGGCGCCTCGGTGCGGCAGCGGTCGATCGCGGCCGGGCAGCGCGGGTGGAACCGGCAGCCGGGCGGCGGGTTGCTCGGGCTCGCCGGCTCACCCACCACGACACCGCGCTCGGCCATCCGCGCGACCAGCGGGTCCGGGTCGGGGATCGCGTCCACCAGCATCCGCGTGTACGGGTGGCGGGGGTCGTCGAAGAGCGCGTCGCCGTCACCGCGCTCGACGATCTCGCCCAGGTACATGACGCACAGCTCGTCGGCCATGTACCGCACGACGTTGAGGTCGTGGGCGATGAACAGGTACGAGAGCCCCAGCTCACGCTGGAGCCGTTTCAGCAGGTTGAGCACCTGCGCCTGCACCGAGACGTCCAGCGCGGACACGGCCTCGTCGCAGACGATGAGGTCGGGGTCGGTGGCCAGCGCCCGGGCGATCCCGATCCGCTGCGCCTGGCCGCCGGAGAACTGGTGCGGGTGCTTGGTCAGGTCCCGGGAGTCGAGCCCGACGCGTTCGAGCAGGTCCACCACGCGGTCGCGGCGGCGGCCCCGCGCGCGATGCCGTGCACCTCCAGGGCTCCCCCACCACGTCGAGCACGGTCATGCGCGGGTTGAGCGAGCCGAACGGGTCCTGGAACACGATCTGCATCCGCCGGCGCAGCGCCCGCATCTCCCGCCGCGACGCGCCGAGCAGGTCGGCGCCGTCGAACGTGATGCGCCCGGCGGTGGGGTCGAGCAGCCGCAGCACGAGCCGCGCGACCGTCGACTTGCCGGAGCCGGACTCGCCGACCAGCCCGAGCGTGCGCCCGCGCGGCACCCTGAACGAGACGTCCTGCACGGCCTGCACGGTGCTGCGCTGCCACGGCAGCGGCCCGCCGCCGACACGGAAGTGCTTGACGAGACCGGTGGCCTCCAGGAGCGGGGTGTCAGCGGACACCGGACACCTCCGCCGCGCGCGCGGCGACCGGCTCGACGTGCAGCCAGCAGCGGCTGGCCCGGCCCGGGCCCAGCTCGACGAGCGCGGGCTCGTCCGCGCCGCACCGGTCCGTCGCGGACGGGCAGCGCGGGTGGAACCGGCAGCCCGGCGGCATCTCGGTCGGGTGCGGCACGGCGCCCGCGATGGCCGGCATCGGCCGGTCCCGGGGCACCGCGCGGGTGGGGATCGAGTCGAGCAGCGCCCGGGTGTACGGGTTGCGCGGGGTGCGCAGCACCTCCTCCACCGGCCCCTGCTCGACGACCTTTCCCGCGTACATGACGACAACCCGGTCGGCCATCTCGGCGACGACGCCCATGTCGTGGGTGATGAACAGCAGCGCCGTGCCGCGGTCGCGCTGCAGGTCGCGCATGAGCCGCAGCACCTGCGCCTCCACCGTGACGTCGAGCGCGGTCGTCGGCTCGTCGGCGATGAGCAGCGCGGGCGAGCAGGCCAGCGCGATCGCGATGACCACCCGCTGCTGCTGCCCGCCGGACAGCTCGTGCGGGTAGGCCCGGACGCGCCGGTGCGGGTCCGGGATGCCGACGTCGCGCAGCAGGTCGACGGCGCGGGCCCGGGCCTGCGCGCGCGACACCGGCCCGTGCGCGCGCAGCGCCTCCCCGATCTGGTCGCCGACGGTGAAGAGCGGGTCGAGCGAGCTCATCGGGTTCTGGAAGACCATCGCGATCTCGGCGCCGCGCAGCGCGCGCATCCGTTCCGCGGACGCCCCGACGAGGTCCTCGCCGCGCCAGCCGACCGAGCCGCCGGCGATCCGGCCGGCCCCGAGCAGGCCGAGCACGGCGAGCGAGGCGACGCTCTTGCCGGAGCCGGACTCGCCGACCACGGCGACGGTCTCCCCCGCGGCGACGTCGAACGACATCCCGGCGACCGCCTCGACGGGGCCGGCGGGGAGGTCGAACCGCACGCGGAGGTCGCGCACTTCGAGCAGCGGAGGGGACGGCATCGTCGGGCTCCTCGGGACGTGACGGGACGTGACGGGACGTGACGGGACGCGGGCGGTGACCCCGCGACGGGACGGCGCGGGCCGGGCTCAGGCGGACGTGGTCGACGGGCGCCCGCGACGCTGCCGGCGCCGCCCTGCTGGGCGCTCGGCGCACCGAGCGCGCGGGAGACGCCACGGGCGGCGGCCACCACGGCGGGCACGGTCCGGCGCACGTCGGCGGTGCCCACGGGGAGCACCACGGTGATCGCGGCGGTCACGGCGTCGGCGTCGTCGCGGATCGGCGCGGCGACGGACACGGCGGAGAGCGACAGCTGCCCGTTCGCGATCGCGTGCCCGCAGCGGCGGATGCGGTCCAGCTCCAGCCGCAGGACGGCGGGATCGACCAGGGTCCTGGCGGTGTAGCGGCGCAGGGGACGGGCGAGCACGCGTTCCTGCAGCTCCGGCTCGGCGTGCGCGAGCAGCACCTGACCGGCGGCCGACGAGTGCATGGAACGGCGCCGGCCCAGCAGCGAGATCACCGGCACCGCGCCGGGCGCGGAGAACTTCTCCACGAACACGACCTCGTCCCCGTCCCGGACGGCGAGCATCACGTTCTCCCGCACGGCCAGGAACAGGTCCTCCAGGAACGGGAACGCGGTCTCGCGCAGCCCGAGCCCGCGCGGCGCGAGCGCCGCGATCTCCCAGAGCCGCAGGCCCACGCGGTACTGCCCGGTCGCGGTGCGTTCGAGCACCCCGGCCGCGGCCAGCTCCCCCGTCATCCGGTGGGTGGTGGTGAGCGGGAGCCCGGAGCGGCGGCTCAGCTCGGTGAGCGTCAGCTCCGTGTGCCGCGGGTCGAACGACTCCAGCAGCAGCAGGAGCCGGCGCAGCGGCGAGTCGCGCAGCGCGGCGCGCGGGCGGCGAGCGCGTCCCGCCCGGGGCCCGCGCTCGCCGGTCCCCGCCCGGTCACGGCCGGTCCCGGGATCGGCCGGGTGTTCTCCGGGGTAGACGAGCGTGATCCCGTCCTCGGGCACGCCCAGCGCCCCGTGCAGGACGCTGCGCATGATCGGCTTGGGCACCAGGCAGTCGGCGCACGCGTCGGGGCCCGCCGTGATCTCGACCAGTACACCGGCGCCGTCCGGGCGCACGTCCATGGCGTAGTCGTCGGCGGCGAGCGTGCTGCGCAGCCCGTCGAGTGCGGTCTCGTCGATCGTCACGGGGTGGCTCCTTCCCGGACGCGCCGGATCGGGTGCGCGGTGCGCGACCAGCCGCCGAAGCCGAAGGGCCGCACGACCATCGACATCGCCGCGTTGCGGGCGCCGGCCACCACCACGAGCAGCTGCTCGGGCGCGGCGAGCATGCGGACGCCGTGCTCGTCGACGTTGGGCGCGTCCTCGCCGCGCACGCCCTTGCCGGCGCGTTCCATGTCCTCGTGGCTGCGCACGGCGTGCTCGTACATCCACTGCTG
Organism: Pseudonocardia sp. CNS-139; assembly: GCA_001942415.1. Taxonomy (GTDB): domain Bacteria; phylum Actinomycetota; class Actinomycetes; order Mycobacteriales; family Pseudonocardiaceae; genus Pseudonocardia. The sequence goes on along the minus strand of MKJX01000242.1, from coordinate 17,478 downwards.
CACGTCGGCCTTCGCGAAGCCGGCGGCGGCGAGCTGCTGGGCGTGCTCGACGCCGAGCACGAGCCCGGCCGAGGAGTGCCGGCCGATCGCGGCGCCGGTGCGGGCGACCGTGTCGCAGAAGTCGTGGAGCACCTCCTCGGCCGCCCGCGTGTGCCGGTTGTCGACGAACTCGCAGGTCCGCAGCAGGAGCGCGGAGACCGCGTCGGTGCCGGGCGCAGGCCCAGCTCCACCGACAGCGGCTCCCAGGGGCTCTCCTCCTCGTTCTCCCCGATGCACAGCGTCCAGCGGCCGGGCACGCCCTGCGTGGCCTGCTCCAGCTCGTGCGGGCGCACGCCCAGTGTGTTGCGCACGATCAGCCCGACGCGCGCGCGATCGTCGCGTTGGCCCGGAAGCCCGGCCCCAGCACGCCGCCGGTGGAGTTGATGCCCAGCTCCGCGCGCACCGGCCCGTTGACGATGATCAGCGGTGCCGGCCCGCTGGTGCTCTGCCACGCGCCGCCGGTGACGACCCGCTGCGGCATGAGCGCGTCCCACGCGGCGAGCACCACGGGGAAGTGCTCGGGGCGACACCCGGCCATCGCCGCGTTGACGGCGGCCTGCTCCACCGTGCACGTGCGGCCGAGGTGCGGCATCCGGGCGACGACGTCGGTGCGCGGGCGCGGGGTGGCGGCCAGGAACTCCTCCACCACCTCGGCCGTCACCGGCACGACCGGCAGCCCGTCCGTCCAGCCCTGCTCGTAGGCGTGCTCGATGGCCGCGCGGGCGTACGCCAGCCGCTCGGCGTCCCGCGTGACGTCGCTGCCGACGTCGAGGCTCATGCGGCGACCGCTCCGGCGGCCGTCAGCGTGCCGAGGATCTCGGGCAGCGCGATGCGGGCGCGCTCGCGCACGCCGTCGCCGTCGAGCGGGGCGACCGGGTGCGCGGTGGTGACGTACGCGTAGCCGGGGCTGCCCTGCAGCGTCGCCATGCGTCGGCGCTCACCCGGAACGCGTCGCTGCAGATCACCACGGCGGGCACGCCGGCCGCCTCCAGCGCGAGCCCGTCGGCCACGGCGGACGCGCTGCACGAGCCGCAGTCCCCGACCCCGACGACCACCACGTCGCAGGTCTCGACCAGCTCGGCGAGGATGTCCGCGGGCACCGGGTCGGTGATGCTGAGCTTCTTGCGCCGCACGAGCGCGGCGGTGCCGTGGTCGGCCGTGAGCAGGGCGCCGACGGCGTCGAGGAGCTCCTCGGCGTTGCGTTTGGTGTTGGCCAGCAGGCCGACGGTGCGCCCGCGCAGGTCGACGGGGCGGCCGGCGAGCGCGGTGGCGCCCGAACCGGCCCCGGTGCCCGCGGTGGGGTCGATCATGGCTTCGAACACGTGGGGTCCCTCCGTCGCAGCGTGCGCGGTGTGCACGGCGGAGGCCGGGGCGCCGCACGGGCGGCCGGCTCCGTCGCCGCCGGTGGCGAGGGCCCTGCGCCGCCGGCTCGACCCGACGGTAGTGGCGCACGCCACGCCGCCTCTACGCGCCTTCCGCGCCGTGGAAGCGGCCAGGCACCGGAGGATGGCCTCCGACCTGCGGAAAGACGTCGCCGGTCGGGCCATGCGGCCACCGCGCCCGCGACGCCCGTCGCGGTGGACCTAGGACGGCTGCGCCGCCGCGCGACGGGCGTCGAGCAGCATCTCGAACCCGTCGAGCACCCGCTGGAGGCCGAACTCCAGGTTGTCGAACATCGAGTGGAACGCGCCGGCCTCGCCGACCTTCGTCAGCATCGGCAGCCGGCCCTCGACGACGGCGGGTCCCACGAACTCGCCCTGGATCTCCCACCACTCGTCGTCGGCGATGCCGGTGCGCTCGGCGGCCTGCGCGGCCTCGATCACGGTCTTGGCCAGCCCCGACACGAACGCGCTGATCGTGACGACCACGGCCAGCATCTCGTCCTCGGTGAAGCCGAGGCCGTCCACGGCCTGCAGCGCGACGTCGGTGGACGCCATCGCGTTCGGGCCGAGCATCGGGCGGCCCTGCGGCACCTGCAGCACCCAGGGGTGGCGCATGTACAGCTCCCACTCCTGGCGGCCGTACGCCGCGAGCCGGGCCCGCCAGTCCCCCGTCACGGCGCGGGCGGCCTCGGCGTCCTCCCGGTAGACCTCGTCGATCATGAGGTCGACGAGCACGCCCTTGTTCGGCACGTAGCGGTAGAGCGACATCGCCCCGACGCCCAGCGCGGTGGCGATCCGGCGCATCGAGAGCGCGACGAGCCCCTCGGCGTCGGCCATGCCGATCGCCGCCCGGACGATCCGCTCCACCGTGAGCCCCGGCCGCGGCCCGCGGGTGGGCTCGGCGGTGCGCCCCACATCAGCTGGAGGCTGCGCCGGACGCTCTCGCGCCCGTGCGCGCCCCTCTCGTCGTCGCGTGCCATCGGCGGAGATCCTAGAACTGGGTACATTGTACGAAATGCCAAGTACGGCGTACGCAATGAAGGGTGGGTGTGAGGAAGGCTCCGCTCACCCACCCCGCCGCAACCCGACGGTGATCGTCTCCGGCCTGGCGTCCCCGATCATGTTCGTGGTGCTCCACGGCTACGTGTTCGGCAGCGCCACGATCGTCCCGGGCGGGGCGCGGCTACCGGGAGTTCCTGATGCCCGGCATGTTCGCGCGGACGATGATGTTCGGCGCGGCCGCGACGATCTCCGCGGTGGCCGCGGACCGGGCCCGCGGCGTCACCGACCGGTTCCGGTCCCTGCCTCGTCAACTCGGTGCTGGACCTCGCGGTCCTCGTCGCCTGCGGACTGCTCGTCGGGTGGAGCGCGAACGGCGGCGTGCTGCCGACGCTCACCGCGCTCGGCTGCTGCTCCTGCTGCGGCTCGCGATGGCGTGGGGAGCCCCGCCGCCCCGGAACAGGTCAGAACAGGACGGTGGCGAAGCTCCCCACCTGGGTGAACCCGACCCGCTTGTACGCGGCCCGCGCGACGTGGTTGAACCCGTTGACGTACAGGCTCGACACCCGGCCCATCGCGGCGAGCCGCTCCACGACGGCCGCCGTGCCGGCCGTGCCGAGGCCGCGGCCCCGGCACGCCGGGTGCACCCAGACGCCCTGGATCTGCCCGACGTGCGCCGACAGCGCGCCGATCTCGGCCTTGAACACGACCTCGTCGCCCTCGAACCGGGCGAACGCGCGCCCGGCCGCGACCAGCTCGGCCACGCGGGAGCGGTAGCCCACTCCCCCGTCGCCGGCGCGCGGGTCGATGCCCACCTCCTCGGTGAACATCGCGACGGCCGCGGGCAGGTAGCGGTCCAGCTCGGCGGGCCGCACCGGCCGGACGTACGGGTCGGCGGCGATCGCGGGCGGCCCGGCCAGCGCCATCAGCGGCTGGTCCGCGCGCACCTCGCGGGCCGGCGCCAGTGCGGGGCGAGGTCGTCCCAGAGCGGCAGCACCAGCTCGGCCCGTCCGACCAGCGAGGAGCAGCCGCGGCCGTGCCGGCGGGCCCGGTCGGCGAAGGCGCGGATGGCCGAGCGCTCGCCGCGCAGCGGCACGAGGTTGGCGCCGGAGAAGCAGAGCCCGTCGAGCCGCGAGCCCACGGCCCACAGCTCGCCGCCGAGCCGCCACGGGTCCAGCCCCGCCACCTCGACCCGGGCGGCGACCATGCACGCCGCGATCGGATCGCTCTCCAGCACCGCGCGTACACCCGCGCGGTCCCGGTCGTCGAGGAGCCGCGCTCCGGCGAGACGAAGCACCCCCCAACGATGCCAGACGTCCGCCGCCGTGCCCACGACGGGATGCCGCCGCGTCACCTGCGCGGGCCCGCGGTGCGCCCCGCGGGCCCGAAACCGGCCCGAAGTGCCGGGTTCGCCCGGATCGATCCTGTTCAGCTCAGCCGACCGTCACCTGCGGCGCACCCTCGCCCTCGACCGACTCGGCGAGCTTCATCGCCTCCTCGATCAGCGTCTCGACGATGGCGTGCTCGGGGACGGTCTTGATGACCTCGCCCTTGACGAAGATCTGGCCCTTGCCGTTGCCGGACGCCACGCCGAGGTCGGCCTCGCGCGCCTCGCCGGGGCCGTTCACGACGCACCCCATGACGGCGACCCGCAGCGGCACCTCCATGCCCGTCAGCCCGGCCGTCACCTCGTCGGCGAGCTTGTAGACGTCGACCTGCGCGCGCCCGCAGGACGGGCAGGAGACGATCTCCAGCTTGCGCGGGCGCAGGTTGAGCGACTGGAGGATCTGCGTCCCGACCTTGATCTCCTCGACCGGCGGCGCGGAGAGCGACACGCGGATGGTGTCGCCGATGCCCTGGCGCAGCAGCGCCCCGACGCCGTGGCGGACTTGATCGTGCCCTGGAACGCCGGTCCGGCCTCCGTGACACCCAGGTGCAGCGGGTAGTCGCACTGCTCGGCGAGCATCTCGTAGGCCCGGATCATGACCACCGGGTCGTGGTGCTTCACGGAGATCTTGATGTCGTGGAAGTCGTGCTCGGCGAACAGACCCGCCTCCCACAGCGCCGACTCGACGAGCGCCTCGGGCGTCGCCTTGCCGTACTTGTCCATCAGGCGCTTGTCGAGCGAGCCGGCGTTGACGCCGATGCGGATCGGGGTGGCGTGGTCGCGCGCGGCGGCCGCGATCTCCTTGACCTTGTCGTCGAACTTCTTGATGTTGCCCGGGTTCACCCGGACCGCGGCGCAGCCGGCCTCGATCGCGGCGAACACGTACTTGGGCTGGAAGTGGATGTCGGCGATCACCGGGATCTGCGACTTCCGCGCGATCGCGGGCAGCGCGTCGGCGTCGTCCTGGCTCGGGCAGGCGACGCGGACGATGTCGCAGCCCGACGCGGTGAGCTCGGCGATCTGCTGGAGGGTGGCGTTGACGTCGGCGGTCAGGGTGGTGGTCATGGACTGCACCGAGATGGGGTGCTCGGAGCCGACCCCGACCGCCCCGACCTGCAGCTGCCGGGTCTTCCGGCGCGGCGCGAGGGTCGGTGCGGGCGGTGCGGGCATGCCCAGGGAGACGCTCACGTCCCCCAGTATTCACCGCCTCGTCCGGCCTGACTCCCCACGGTGGCCGGGAGCACCCCCACGGGTGGCCGGGCCGGCCGTCATGTCCGTCCGTGGTGCTGCTGGGCGCTGCGCAGCGTGGACGAGTGCGGCAGCCAGGTGGCCAGCTCGACCGGCCAGCCGTCGGCCGTGAGCAGGTCGACCACGGCGGGGTCGTCGTCCAGGACGGACGCGATCGGCCGGACCCCGGCCAGCCGGCGCAGCACCTCCCGCTTGACGTAGCGGGCGGGACGGCTGTCGTGGTCGGGGCGCATGACGAGCGGCCCGGTGGGCAGGTCGTGGCGGGCGAGCCAGCGCTCGGTGAGCGCCCGCGTGCGCTCGGGCCGCCCGGTCACGTAGACGACGTCGTGGTCGGCCAGCGCGGCCCGCAGCCGCTCGACCCCCTCGTCCAGCACGGGGTCGCGGTCGGCGGCGTAGAAGAACTTCTCCCAGCGCTTCGGCCGTGCTTCGAGGTGGTGCAGCCGGTGCCGGACGTCGGCGAGCACGCCGTCGATGTCGAAGACGGCGAGCGGGCGGCCGGGGAGTGTGGCAGGGGTGTCGGCGAGTGGCTCCGTCACGTCAACCGGACCGGGGAGGTTGGTGACACGTCCACGATTCTACGCCACGCCGGAGGCTGGCGTCGGGGCCGACCGCATTAACAGCTGCAAACGTTTTCTTGACCGGCCTGACCGCCTCGGCGAAAATGGAGGCATCATGAGAATACGCGTCGCCGCCGTCATCGCGATCGCAATTGCACTTCTCGCATTCGGTTCGTCGGCCACACCAGGTGTGGCGCAGGCCGAGCCACGCCCCGAGAACAGAGCCGTCATCAACTTCGGCGACGTGTACTGCGACCTCGCGGTGCACGACGTCCATTCGAGCGTCCGGGGCGACGTCAGCTCCCATTCCACCGTCCATTGCTACAGCAGCACCCGCGGCGGCCCGCGGTACCAGGTCGAGAAGATCACGATGACCACGCGAATCGTCGTGTTCCACCCGGCGCTGATCTCCCGCGAGGAGCTGGACACCTGCCGGGGAAGCAGGGACGTGCGGGACCGGTTCGAGTTCCCGTGCCACGTCCCGTGGGGCCGGGCCGGCATCTACACGGCGATCACCGAGGCACAGGTCGCGCACAAGGGGCGCACGCTCACGGCCATCGCGCGGAACATGCAGGCCCTCGAGGCCCCGACGGTGTATGCCTGACACGGCCGACCGGACCGGTCAGACTGCAGCGGTGGACCCGTCGCCCGGCGCCCGGGCTCTGGAGCTGGCGCGCTCGCCGAAGGCGCGGGCCGCGCTCGCCGCGCTGGCCGGGATCGACCGCGGACCCCCCGGTGCCGGACACCCGGCCGCACCCGTCGTCCTGGCTGCCGAGCTCGACGGCGTGCAGACCGAGCCGGGCCGGCTCGCGGCGGAGGTCACCTCCGCCGTCTCGGACTGGCTGTGGAACCCACTCGCCCAGGACCAGCGGGCGTGGCTGCTCGACCTCGCCGACGAGCTCGCGCTCTTCGCCGCAGAGGTGCTGACGTGGCCGGCGGCCGGCTGGTGGGGCCGTGACCACAACCCGGAACTCCAGGTCGTCCTCGGGTCGTCGGCCCCACCGGCACCGACGGGCACCGACCTGCCCGGTCTGGCCGACGAGCGCTCGCTCCCGGCGCTGCCCCGGACGTCGGTGTGCGTCGACGACACGCTGCCGGCGGCGGAGCTCGCCGATCCGGACGTCGTGTCACGCGTGCTCGAGCCCGTCACGCTGTGGCGGGTCGGCACGTCCGGGGCCCGCGTCTACGAGGTGCACGGCGTCGCGGACTGGATGCGGCTCTGCGACCGCTACCCGCGTGTCCACCCCGTGCCGGACCGGTGGCGGCGGGCCGGCACGTCCGCCCGGCGCGGTCTCAGCCCGTCATGGCGGGATGCCGCGGCGGACTGGGACGGCATCCACTTCTCTCTGCTCGGCGTGCTCACGGCCAGCGACGTCGCCGTCACCCTCGACGGCCACGCCGTGGTGGCGCCCAGCCTCGACACCGAGGCGACGTTCTGGCTCCGCGAGGAGTGGACGGAGCCCGTGGCGGCCGGCGTGTGGGCCGGTGAGCTGCCGCTCTGACCGCTACTGGATCACGACCGGGTTGATGATGTCCGCGACGAACAGCAGCCCGCTCCACGCGATGAACACCAGCGCCACCACGTAGGCGACAGGCATGAGCTTCGCGACGTCCACCGGCCCCGGGTCGGGCCGCCCGCGCAGCCGGGCGAACCCGCGCTTGATGGCCTCCCAGATCGCCGGGAAGATCTGCCCGCCGTCGAGCGGCGGGATCGGCAGCAGGTTGAACAGGAAGAGCGAGATGTTCAGCGCCGCGAGCAGGTTGAGGAAGATCGCCAGCTCGGTGATCGGCGGCCGGTCGGACGCGAGGATCTGCCCCCCGATCCGGGACGCACCGACGATGCCGATCGGGCCGGTCTGGTCGCGCTCCTCGCCGAGGAAGACGGCGCCGACCAGTCCCGGCACACGGGCCGGGAGCGCGACGATGGCCTCGGCGGTGCCGCCGACGATCCGCCCGATCTGGCCGAACACGGTGGGCAGGTCCTGCCGCTCGTACCCGGCGACCAGCGAGATGCCGAGGATGCTGCCCTGCACGTACTGGTCGGGGTCGTCCAGGCTCTGCACCTCGGTGCGGACCGGCGTGACGGTCAGGTCGAGCAGCTGCCCCCGCGGTCCACGGTGACGGGGACCGGACCCTCCGCGGCACGGATCGTCTGCTGCAGCTCGGGACCGTCGAACTCGGCGAAGGGCCGGCCGGCGAAGGCGACGATCCGGTCGCCGGGCTGGAAGCCGGCCGCCGCCGCGGGCGCGGCCGGGGCGCCGGGCGGGCACTGGTCCTGCTGTGTCTGCGCGCTCGCCGGGACCACGCAGGCGTTGACCGAGCCGACAGTGGTGGACGTCGTCACGACGCCGATGCCCATCAGCGTCACGGCGAACAGCACCACCGCGAGGATCAGGTTCATCAGCGGCCCCGCGGCCATCACGATGATCCGCTTCCACGGCGCGCGCAGGTAGAACTGGCGGTCGGCGTCCTCGGGCCGGACGCCATGGCGGACTGCTGGCGGGCGTCGTCGATGAGGCCCTGGAACGGGCCGGTGCGGCGGCTGCGGCCGAGCGTCTCGCCTTGGCCGGCGGGATCATGCCGATCATGCGGATGTAGCCGCCGAGCGGGATGGCCTTGAGGCCGAACTCGGTCTCGCCGACCTTGCGGGACCAGATCGTCCGGCCGAACCCGACCATGAACTCCGGCACCTTGATGCCGAACCAGCGGGCGGTGACGTAGTGGCCGAGCTCGTGCCACGCGACCGAGAACAGGATCCCCACGAAGAAGATCACGATCCCGAGCACGGTCATCATGCGGTGACTCCAGTGGTCTCGGAAGTGGGCTCGGCGGTCCGGGCGAGCTCGCGGGCGCGCCCGCGTGCCCAGTCCTCGGCGGCCAGCACCTCCGCAACGCTAGTGGGCTCGGCGGTCCAGCCGTCGGCGGCGTCGAGAACGCGTTCGAGCAGGTCGCAGATGCCGGTGAAGGGCAGCGCGCCGGCCACGAACGCGGCGACGGCCTCCTCGTTGGCGGCGTTGAGGACGGCGGGCAGGCAGCCGCCCGCGCTCCCGGCGGCCCGGGCCAGCCGCACCCCGGGGAACGCGTCGTCGTCGAGCGGCTCGAACGTCCAGCTCTGCGCGGCGTCCCAGGTGCACGGTCGGGCGGCGCCGGGCACCCGCTCGGGCCAGCCGAGGGCCAGCGCGATCGGCAGCCGCATGTCCGGCGGGCTGGCCTGGGCGAGCGTCGAGCCGTCGACGAACGTGACCATCGAGTGGATCACCGACTGCCGGTGCACGACCACGTCGATGCGCTCGTAGGGCACACCGAACAGCAGGTGCGCCTCGATCAGCTCCAGGCCCTTGTTGACGAGGGTGGCGGAGTTGATCGTCACGACCGGGCCCATGTCCCACGTGGGGTGTGCGAGGGCCTGCTCGACGGTGACGCCGGCGAGCTCGGCCCGGCGCCGTCCGCGGAACGGGCCGCCGGACGCGGTGAGCACGAGCCGGTCGACCTCGTCGGCCCGGCCGCCGCGCAGGCACTGGGCCAGCGCCGAGTGCTCGGAGTCGACGGGCACGATCTGGCCGGGCTTCGCCGCTGAGGTGACCAGCGACCCGCCGGCGACCAGCGACTCCTTGTTGGCGAGCGCGAGCGTGCGCCCGCGGAGAGCGTGGCGAGGGTGGGGCCGAGCCCGACCGAGCCGGTGATGCCGTTCAGCACGGTGTGCGCGCCGGCCGCGGCGGCGAGCTCGGCCGCGGCGTCGGGCCCGGCGAGCACCTCGACGCCGGGCAGCAGCGCGCGCAGCCGTCCGGCGGCCTCCGGCGCGGCGACGGCGACGCGCGGGACGTCGTGCGCCCGGGCCTGCGCCGCGAGCAGCTCCAGGTCGCCACCGCCCGCGGCCAGCCCGGTGACCGCGAACCGGCCCGGCCGGTGCGCGTTGCGCCGGTGATGACGTCGAGCGCTGGGTGCCGACGGAGCCGGTGGACCCGAGCACGACTACGGAACGAGTGTCCATCACCGCTCATCATCCTCGCCCGGGCGTGTGCGACGATGAGGGCCAGCCGAGCGGACCAGGAGGACGGTGTGGCGAGGAACTCGCGAGAGCTGGCGCGGCGGCCCGCGGTGGACCCGGAGGAGGAGCCGTCGGTCGAGTGGGGCTGGCACGGCGGTTTCCCGCGCGGGATGCTCGTCGCGGGCTGGGGCGTCGTGGTGATCCTGCTGCTGTTCAACTTCACGAACAACAACCTCACCAACCACACGGCGAACGTCTGGCTCACCGGAGTCGCGATCCTGATGGCGATCGGCCTCGTGCTGCACTCGGTGCGCAAGCGCAACTCCTGGCGGCGCTGAGGTCCGCGCGACCATGGCCGGGGACGCAGTCGAGCTGGAGGTCGGCGACCGCGTCGTCCGGCTGAGCAGCCCGGACCGCGTCTACTTCCGCGCGCGGGGAGACGAAGCTCGACCTCGCGCGCTACTACCTCGCCGTCTCGGACGGGATCGTGCGCGCGCTGCGCGACCGCCCGTGCATGCTGCACCGCTTCCCCACCGGCGTCACCGGGGAGAAGGTGCACCAGAAGCGGCTGCCCAAGGGCGCACCGGACTGGGTGGAGACCGTCCGCATCCACTTCCCGCGCTGGAACCGCACGGCCGACGAGCTGTGTGTGCAGCATCCGGCGGACGTGGTGTGGGCGGTGCAGATGTCCACGGTCGAGTTCCACCCGTGGAACTCGCGGCGCTTCGACACAGAGAAGCCCGACGAGTGGCGCATCGACCTCGACCCCATGCCCGACGCCACCTACGCCGACGTCCGGCGGGTCGCGCACGTCGTCCACGAGGTGCTGGACGAGCTGGGCGCGACCGGCTGGCCGAAGACGTCCGGCGGCAAGGGCATGCACGTCTACGTGCGGATCGCGCCGGACCACGGGTTCTCCGACGTGCGCCGGGCCGCGCACGCGTTCGCCCGCGAGGTGGGGCGGCGCTGCGATCTCGTCGACCTGACGTGGTGGCGCAAGGACCGCGACCCGGCGTCGATCTTCGTCGACTACAACCAGAACGCCCGCGACCACACGATCCGCAGCGCGTACTCGGTGCGCGGGGTACCGGAGGCGGTCGTGTCGACGCCGATCCGCTGGGCGGAGGTGGACGAGGCCGACCCGCGCGACTTCACCATCGCGAGCGTCCCGAAGCGGTTCGCGGAGCTGGGGGACCTGCACGCGGGCATCGACGACGCCGTCTACCTGCTCGACGAGCTGCTGGAGTGGGCCGACCGGGACGCCCGGGAGGGTGCCGAGGAGCCGCCTCCGGCGGAGGACGTGCAGGACCTGGACCGGTAGGGCGCCCGGCGTCCCGTCGCGGTGTTGCCCCGTTTGCAGCAAAGCCACCCTCACGCCGGCTCGCTGCATGAGGGTGGCTTTGCTGCAACTCAGGCGGGAACTCAGGCGGGCTCGGCAGCCGCCCGCAGCCGCGCGAACTCCTGCACCAGCGCCGGGAGCTGCCAGTGCGCGTTGAGGCCGCTCGGGTTGGGCAGCACCCAGACCCGGGTGTTGCCCAGCCGCTCGTCCTGCGGGCCGACGGCCGCCCGCGGCGCGGCGAAGGCCGTGCGGTAGGCGGTGACGCCCACGACGGCGAGCCAGGCCGGCCGGTGCGCGGCCACCAGCTCCCGCAGCCGCTCCCCGCCGGCCACCATCTCGGCGGCGGTCAGCTCGTCGGCGCGGGCCGTCGCGCGGGGCGCCATGTTGGTGATGCCGAGGCCGAGCGCCCGCAGCTCGCCCTGCTCGGCCGGGCGCAGCTGTCGCGGCGTGAACCCGGACAGGTGCAGGGCCGGCCAGAACCGGTTGCCCGGCCGGGCGAAGTGGTGCCCGGTGGCGGCCGACACCAGCCCGGGGTTGATCCCGCAGAGCAGCACGCGCAGCGGCGGGTCGTGCGGGCCGGGCAGCACGTCGGCCAGCGTGCGGTCGCGGGCGGCGTCCAGCTCGATGCGGGTGAGGCGGGGCACCGCCCCATGATCCCGCGCGCCCGGCGGCGTCAGCCCGGCGGCGCCGCCGGGAACGTCGGCAGCGAGACCGACGGCGTCAGCCCGCCGCCGAGCAGGCCCTCCAGCTCCGCGCGGGTCTGCTGGTACTGCACGTAGCCGTAGATCACCAGCGCGATGAACACGATGCTCGCGAGTGAGGTGAGGACGTAGGCGACGACCCGCAGCACCAGCACGGCGCCCGTGTCCCGCGGCGTCGGGACCTGGTAGACGGTGGGGCGCGGCGGCGGGGGCGGCGGTCCGCCCCCGGGTGGCCGGTACCCCGCCCGATTGCCGTAGGACTGCTGGTGGGGCACGGTCATGGTGGCTCCCCTCGCCCGCCTCGCACGACGCCGATGGTCCACTCGGCCGGGCCGCCTCCGGCGTTACCACATCGGCCTGAGAAGCCCTCCGGCGGGGTCGGTCTCGCCCGGAGAAGGGCACCGGCCCGTGGGGGACCCCCGGATTTCACTCTTCCACGGGGGTCCGACAGTTCCGGCGCAGCACGCTGGGGTTGTCCACAGCCGGCTGGTCGTGCTCGACCGGGACGGTCCCGGTCGCCAGACTGGCCGGGTGAAGCTACCCGTCATGCCGCCCGTCGCGCCGATGCTGGCGAAGCCGGTCGCCGCCATCCCGGCCGGCCAGCTCTACGAGCCGAAGTGGGACGGCTTCCGGTCGATCATCTTCCGCGACGGGACGAGGTGGAGATCGGCAGCCGCAACGAGCGGCCGATGACCCGCTACTTCCCCGAGATCGTGGCGGCCGTGCTCGCGAACTTCCCGGAGCGCGCCGTCGTCGACGGGGAGATCGTGGTGGCCGACACCGAGCGGAACACGCTGGACTTCGAGGCACTGCAGCAGCGCATCCACCCCGCGGCGACGCCGGGTGAACCTCCTGGCGGAGCAGACGCCGGCCAGCTTCATCGCGTTCGACCTGCTCGCGCTGGGCGACGACGACCTCACCGAGGAGCCGCTGGAGCGCCGCCGGGCCGAGCTGGAACGGGTGTTCGCCGGCGCGCGCCGCCCGTGCACGTCACGCCGGTGACGCGGGACGTCGAGACGGCGCGGGTGTGGTTCGAGCGGTTCGAGGGCGCCGGGCTGGACGGGCTCATCGCGAAGAAGCTGGACCTGACCTACCAGCCGGACAAGCGGGTGATGAGCAAGATCAAGCACGAGCGCACGGCGGACTGCGTGGTGGCCGGGTACCGGGTGCACAAGTCGGGTCCGGACCTGATCGGCTCGCTGCTGCTGGGGCTGTTCGACGACCGCGGGGTGCTCAACTCGGTCGGTGTGGTGGGCGCGTTCCCGCTGGCGACCCGCCGGGAGCTGTTCACCGAGCTGCAGCCGCTCGTCACCACGTTCGAGGGGCACCCGTGGAACTGGGCGGCCCACGAGGCCGGCGAGCGCACCCCGCGCAAGAACGAGACGAGCCGCTGGAACGCGGGCAAGGACCTGTCGTTCGTGCCGCTGCGCCCGGAGCGGGTGCTGGAGGTCCGCTACGACTACATGGAGGGCACCCGGTTCCGGCACACCGCGCAGTTCGTGCGCTGGCGCCCGGACCGCGAGCCGTCCTCCTGCACCTACGGGCAGCTGGAGCGGCCGGTCAGCTTCACGATCGCGGACGTGCTGACCAGCGGCTGACCGGGCGTCAGGCGCCGGTGGCGGCCAGCTGCCCGCAGGCGGCGGCGATCTCGCGGCCGCGGGTGTCGCGCACGGTGCAGGCGACGCCGGCCGCCTGGACGCGCGCGACGAACTCGTCCTGCACGCGGCGCGGCGAGGCGTCCCACTCGCTGCCCGGGGTGGGGTTGAGCGGGATGAGGTTGACGTGCACGCGCTTGGCGCCGACGTGCCGGCGCAGCAGCGTGCCGAGCAGGTCGGCCCGCCACGGCTGGTCGTTGACGCCGCGGATCAGCGCGTACTCGATCGAGACGCGGCGGCCGGTGGTGACCGCGTAGCGGCGGGCCGCGTCGAGCACCTCGGCGACCTTCCACCGGTTGTTGACGGGCACGAGCGTGTCGCGCAGCTCGTCGTCAGGGGTGTGCAGGGAGACGGCGAGCGTGACGGGCAGTCCCTCGCCGGCGAGCCGGTCGATCGCGGGCACGAGCCCGACGGTCGACACGGTGACGCCGCGGGCGGAGATGCCGAGCCCGTCGGGGGCGGGGGCGGTGATCCGCCGGACGGCGGCCACGACCCGCTTGTAGTTGGCGAGCGGCTCGCCATCCCCATGAACACCACGTTGGAGAGGCGGGCCGGTGCGCCGAGCGCACCGTCGCGGGCGGCGGCCGCGGCCTGCCGGACCTGCTCGACGATCTCGCCGGTCGAGAGGTTGCGTTGCAGCCCGCCCTGGCCGGTGGCGCAGAACGGGCACGCCATGCCGCAGCCGGCCTGGCTGGACACGCAGACCGTCGCGCGGTCGGGGTAGCCCATGAGCACGGACTCGGCGCGCGTGCCGTCGTGGCCCTTCCAGAGGGTCTTGCGGGTGGTGCCGTCGTCGCAGGCCTGCTCCAGCACCGGCGTGACGAGCGGCGGGAGCAGCGTGGCGAGCGTCTCGCGGGCGGCGGCCGGGAGGTCGGTCATCGCGTCGACGTCGGCGGTGAGCCGGCCGAAGTAGTGCCGGGCGAGCTGGTCGGCGCGGAAGCCGGGCAGTCCGAGCTCGCCGACCGCGGCCCGGCGGTCGGCCGGGTCGAGGTCGGCGAGGTGGCGGGGTGGCGCGGCGCGGCGGGGCGCCTCGAACACGAGCGGGAGGGAGGTCATGTCCCCTCGATTGTGCCAGCCGGGACCGGCAGCGCCGCCAGCCCCGCGACGAGCAGCGACAGGGACCGCTCGTCGTAGAAGGGGCGCACGCCGCACGTGGCCAGCACCTCGGCCGCCTGCGTGAGGTGCGGGTACCGCTCCGGGGGCAGCGTGGTGAGCACGGCGCCGGTGGGCGGGCGCGTGGCCGCGCCCGGCGGCGCCGCCCAACCGACGCTCGTGACGAGGGTGACCGCCGAGGTGAGCAGGAACCTGCCCAACATCGCGGCGCCGTCGGCCGGGTGCCCCATCGCGCCGAGCAGCGCCAGCAGGCGCTCGGCGACCGCCCGGCCGGCGTCCGAGCCGAAGGTCCGCCCGATGACCAGGCCGGCCACGACGGGGTGCTCGCGGAGCACCGCGACCAGAGCACGGATGGACCTCGACCTCGTCATGCGCACGACCGGGACCACCCGGTACCTCACCCCCCCCGACGACGTGGCCGACGACGTCCTCTGCGACGCCGTCGCGGTGGCCCGGTTCGGTCCGCAGGGCGGCAACCGCCAGCCGGTGCGCTGGGTCTTCGTGCGGAACCCGGACACGAAGGGGGTCGGGACGGCGGTGACCACGTCCCTGGTCAACGCCGAGCCGCAGGTGCGGGAACTGCTGGGCATCCCACGGGACTTCCTCACCGCGGCCCACGCCCCTCGCCGGGTGCGCACGGGCGCCGGTGCGCACCCCGGGAACGGCGACATCACGGCCGTCGGGACCCTCGGGACCGCGGCGACGGGTCAGCCGCGGACGCGCTGCCTGGCCTCGGCGAGCAGGCCGGTGCGGTGGGCGGCGGCCAGCCAGAACAGCGCGCCGGCGACGAGCCCGACCACGCCGTGCGAGTAGACGGTGCCCGCGGTGTTGAGCGCGAACAGCACCCCGGCGGCGCCGAGGACCATGAGCGCGCCCCCGAGCAGCACGAACGCGCGTTCGTCGAGCTGGGACGACAGCGGCACGAGCGCGACGCCGACGATCACCGCGGCGGCCGGCACGGCGGCCTCGGCGTAGTCGGTCATGCCGAGCAGCGTGGCGGCGACGGCGATCACGGTGACGGTGACCCCGATGTGGACGAGCAGGCGGGTGCGGCCGCCGCGGGGCATCGGGGCGCCGGAGCCGAAGCGGCGCCGCAGCGTCATGACGAGCCAGCCGGTGAGCCCGAGCCCAGCGGCCAGCACCACGGTGCCGGTGCCGGTGCCGATCCCGACCGCACCCACGGTCCACCACGCCGCTCCGGCGACCGGTTCGAGGTACGGCGCGTAGGGCTGTGGCGCTGCGGGTCCACGCATGGGCCCACGGTAGCGATCCCGGCGGGCCGGGCTCCGGTGGCCCGACACCGGCCAACACCCGCCCCACACGGGCGGTGCCAGGATTCGCCCGGTCCGCCCCGCTCCTCCCGCCGCTCCCGATCCAGGAGATCCGATGTCCGATACGCCCACCATGAGCCGCCGGGTTGTCATCCTCGGCGCCGGTGCCGTCGCCGGGGCCGGTCTGCTCGCCGCCGGGTGCGCGAGCGTCGCGACGCCGACGGGCACCGGCCAGACCGCCGACGAGGCCGCGGGCACGCCGGTCGGGCCGGCGTCGGACGTGCCGGTCGCAGCGGCCTGATCTTCGAGGCCGTCGGCGTGGTCGTCACGCAGGCGGCGGCCGGCAGCTACGCGGCGTTCTCGACGACGTGCCCGCACCAGGGCTGCGCGGTCGCGTCGGTGGCGGGCGCGTCGATCGTCTGCCCGTGCCACGGGAGCACGTTCGCGCTGGACGGGAGCGTGACGAACGGCCCGGCGCAGACCGGCCTGACGAGCCGCCCGATCATGGTGGCGAACGGCGAGATCACGCTCGCCTGACGTCCTTGCGGCGTACGTGGAGCCGGTAGCCGACGGGCAGGTCGAGCCCGCGGACATCGGCGATCGCGCGGTCGGCGACGGCGCGGGAGAACTCGATCCGCAGCACGGCCTCCAGGGTGGCCCGGTCGGGGAACCGCCACTGCGTGGCGAGGCGCCGCATCGAGAAGCCCTGCGTCTCGAAGAACCGCTCGACGCGGCCCGGGTCGTAGTGCGACACGTCGGCGCGCATCCAGTTGCCGTAAGGCGCGACGGAGGCGTCGAGGTCGACGATCGCGATCGCGCCACCGGGCCGCAGCACGCGCTGTGCCTCGGCGAGGCCGGGCTCGCAGCCGGGGCCGAAGAAGTAGGCGGTGCGGGCGTGCACGAGGTCGACCGACGCGTCCGGCAGCGGGAGCGCGGTGGCGCCGCCGCGCAGCACCCGGGCCCGGTCGCCGACGCGTTCACGGGCGCGTGCGACGAGCGGCGCATAGGGCTCGACGCCGACGACGGACGCGGCCCCGTCCGCGAACACGGGCAGGTGGTGGCCGTCGCCGCAGCCGACGTCGACGACGTCGACGCCGACCCACGGCGCCTCCGCGCGCAATGCGGCCCAGATGACACCGTCGGCGTCCTGGGCGCGGTTCTCCTGCTCGTAGACGTCGGGCCAGTTCCAGATGTTCGGGCTGGGGATGACCGGGTC
Organism: Pseudonocardia sp. CNS-139; assembly: GCA_001942415.1. Classification (GTDB taxonomy): domain Bacteria; phylum Actinomycetota; class Actinomycetes; order Mycobacteriales; family Pseudonocardiaceae; genus Pseudonocardia. The sequence continues at coordinate 583 of MKJX01000242.1, read as the reverse complement.
CGGCGGGGCGCCCAGACCGAGCGCACGGCGGAACGCCCGCGTCACGGGACGACGACGGCGAGCAGTGCCCAGGCGACGACGGCCGTCGGGAGCAGGGAGTCCATGCGGTCGAGCAGGCCGCCGTGGCCGGGCAGGAGGGTGCCCATGTCCTTGATCTTGAGGTCGCGCTTGACCATCGACTCGATGAGGTCGCCCAGCGTCGCGCAGACGACGAGCACGGCGCCGGTGAGCGCGCCGGCCCACCACGCCCCGCCGAGCAGGAAGTGCACGGACAGCGCGCCGCGGCCATACCGACGACCTGCGAGCCCGCGAAGCCCTCCCACGACTTCTTCGGGCTGATGGTCGGGGCCATGGGGTGGCGGCCGAACAGCACCCCGGCCGTGTAGCCGCCGATGTCGGAGGCGACGCCGCAGATGAGGAACGTGAGCACGCGGCCGAGGCCGTCCGGCTCGACGACCATGAGCGTCGCGAACGAGCAGAAGAGCGGCACGTACGCGGCCGCGAAGAGACCCGCGGTGACGTCGCGGACGTAGTGTTCGGCGCCCGTCCACATCCGCCAGAGCAGGATCGCGAGGGCCGTGCC
>MKJX01000241.1 GCA_001942415.1 Pseudonocardia sp. CNS-139 | reverse complement strand
TGAGGCGGCGGCGCGTCCGGGGGGGTGCCCACGATGGCAGGCTAGTGCCCCGTCCCGGGAAGGTTGGGATGTCGGGAAGTACGGCGGGATCCGACGGAGCGTTTCGCCCGGGCAAAGGGCGCCCGGGCCCGGGGCCTCGTACCGGGCGTACTCGGCCCGGTCGGCAACGTGGCCGGCGGGCGGCTGGGCCGTCGAGTTCCGTGGCGAACCTTTCCGGACGGGGCACTAGCCATTCGCGGCGCGCTCAGCTGTGCGGACCGCGAGCGTCAGCGACGCTGCGATCACGGTCAGGCGACGGAGACGACGAGGGCAGAGCGGATCGCCTCGACCAGCGCGGGGTCGCTGGTGACCGTCGCCACGAGATGCGCGCCGAGCCGGCCTTGCAGGATCACCCCGACCACGGCGCCGCCGAGGACGGCGCCGAACTGCCGGGTGGCGTTGAGCAGGCCTGATGCGGCGCCGCCGATGGCGGGTGGGACGGTCCGCATGGCGATCGCGCCCATCGGGGCGAAGGTGAAGCCGAGGCCGAGGCCGGCGACGACGAGTCCGGGAAGCAGGTACGGCCACGCCTGGTCGACGGTTGCCGCCCAGGCGAACGCCGCCGTGCCGGCGGCGTACAGCGACAACCCGGTGACCAGGACGACTCGCCCGCCGGAAGCGTCGGTCAGCCGGCCGGCGACGGGCGCGGCGATCATCGCCACCACCGCTCCGGGCACGAGCATCAGCCCGGCGCCAGCGCGCTCATGCCCAGCACGGCTTGGAGGTAGATGGTCGCCACGAGGTACAGCCCGACGACGGTGAACCCGGCGACGGCGGCCACGGCGTCATGAGCGTGAAGTCGCGGTCGGCGAACAGTACGAACGGCACCAGCGGCTCGCGATCCTGCCGGCGAGCCTCCAGCGTGAGGAAGGCGGCGAACAGCACGACCGCGGCGACGATGAGCATCGGGATGCTGACGAACGACCAGACCCGGCCCCAGTGGTAGCGCTCGCCTTCGACCAGCCCGAACGTGAGTGCCATCAGCGCCGTGGTCGCGAGCACCGTTCCGAAGAGATCCAGCCGACGGCGGGTGCCCCGGCGGTGCTCGGGAACGATCAGGAGGGTCAGGCCCAGCACCGCGACGCCCACCGGCACGTTCACGAAGAAGATCCAGCGCCAGTCCAACGAGGTCACCAGGACCCCGCCCAGCGACGGCCCCGCCACCGTGGCCAACCCGCTGGTGACACCCCAGGCGCGAGCGCCCGCCCCCGCTGCTCGTCCGGGAAGGTGCGGATGATGATGGTCAGCGTCTGCGGTATCAGGACCGCGGCGCCGATGCCCTGCAGCACCCTGGCGGCGATCAGCTCACTCGGGCTGCGGGCGAGCCCACACCACGCCGAGGCGACGGTGAAGATCGCGACACCGATCGCGAACATGGTGCGCGGGCCGTACACGTCGCCGAGCCGGCCGGCCGTGACGAGAAGGACGGTCAAGGCCAGCGTGTAGCCGTTGAGCACCCACAGCACCTGGTCGAGCGCGGCGCCGAGGTCGGTGCTGAGGGCAGGGATCGCAACGTTGACGATCGTCAGGTCGAGCAGGGTCATGAGGTACCCGAGGCACACGACCAGCAGCACAGCCCGTCGGTTGGCCGAGATGCTGTTCACCGGATCGCACCAGCGTGCGTGATGGGCACTTCGCGCGGACCGCGGAGGTTGACATGCTCACGATACGGCGGTGGGTCGGCCGTCAGCCCGGGCTCCTGCACTCGCTGGGCGAACCGGGTCAGGGCGATCCGCCCTTCGAGCCGGGCCAGCGGCGCGCCGAGGCAGAAGTGCGCGCCGAAGCCGAAACCCAGGTGGCGGATCTCGCTGCGGTGCGGGTCGAACCGGTCCGGGTCGGGGTTCGCATCCGGGTCCCGATGGGCCGCAGCCAGCAGAAGGATGACCATGCTGCGCTCGGGCACGACCAACTCGCCGACGCGCATGTCCTCCGTGGCGACCCGGGCGGTGAGCTGCACGGGCGGGTCGTAGCGCAGGACCTCCTCGACCACCGCCGGCGCCAGGCCGGGGTCCGCGCGCAGCGCGGCGAGCCGGTCACGGTGGCGCACGAGCGCGAGGACGCCGTTGGCGATCAGGTTGACGGTGGTCTCGTGCCCTGCCACCAGAAGCAGGACGACGGTGGAGACGAGTTCGTCGTGGCTGAGCCTGTCGCCGCCGTCCTCCGCGGCGAGGAGCTCGGAGATCAGGTCCTCACCGCCGGGGTGGGCCCGCCGGTCCGCGATGAGATCGTTGACGTACCGGTGCATCTCGATCATTCCCTGCAGCCATTCCGGGGCCTCCCCCGACGTGTCACCGGCCGGCGTCAGTCCATCGACCAGGCGAGTCAACTGCGCCGACCACCGACGGAACAGCGGCTCGTCGGCCAGCGGAACGCCGAGCATCCGGCAGATCACCGCGACCGGCAGCGGAGACGCGAGCTCGGCCAGCACGTCGAACGAGTCGCGGCCTGTCGCGCGATCGAGGAGCTCGTCCACCAGCCGCGCGATGGTCGGCTCCATCCTGGCGACGGCGCGAGCGGTGAACGGACGGCTCGCGAGCGCCGCAGCCGCGTGTGGTCCGGAGGATCCTGCGACAGGAACCACGGCTGCCGCACCGACGACGGGGCGTCCGGGGGCAGCACGCCGTCGTCCCACATCGATCCTGTGCGCCGCCACCGTTCCGTACTCAGCCGCGGATCGCGCAGCAACCGCTCGCACTCTCGGTAGCCGGCAACGATCGCGGTGGACATCTCCTCGACCCACACCGGACCGAGACGGCGAAGCTCGGCATAGATCGGGTACGGGTCGGCCCGCGACGCGGGATCGAGCAGAGAGCCGACCAGGCGGGTCCCGGACGGCTCAGCGGCAACCGCTTCGTGCATCACACCGTTCCCTTCAGGCGGGGCTAATGACTCGAAGTCAGTATTAATGACCCGAGGTCATTAAGTCAACGGCGGTGAGCGGGCCGACAGGCGCCACAGTGCCCCGGCCTCCGATCACGACCCGCCGTCACAACCGCATCTCGCGGTGCACCCCCGCTCAGGGGTCAGTGCTGCAGCGGCACTCTGGACCAGCTCGGGGATCCGGACGGGGGCTCGTCGTCGACGAGACCGGGTTCATCGAGAAGGGCGTGCGCTCGGCTGGGGTGCAGCGCCGGTACACCGGCACCGTTCGTGCCGGCCACCCCCAGCGATGACCTGCTGACCTGCCCGGACGGGCGCCGTCACGATCACGAACTGCCGTTGCAGTCCCAACCGGACCGCACCCCCACCGCCTCGATCTCCACCAGCATGTCCGGCCCCTTCAGCCGGCTCACCACGACGAGGCTGCGGGCCGGGCGCGGCTCGGGGACCGCGGCCCGGTAGACCTCGTTGAGCTCGGCCGGGTCGCAGCCGTCGCGCAGGTAGATCGTGAGCTTCACGGCGTCGGCGAGCGATGAGCCGCCGGCGCGCAGGATCGCGTCGAGGTTGCGCAGCGCCCATGAGGTCTGCTCGCCGAGCCCGCCCATCTCGCCGGTGTCGCGGTTGCGCCCGGCCTGGCCCGCGGTGAAGACGAGCCCGCCGGCCACGACGGCCTGGCTGAACGGGCCGGTCGGGGTGGGCGCCGCGTCCGTCGCGACGAACTGCCGTTCGTCCGCTGTCATTGCGCCCGCACCTCCGGAAGCGCCTCGTGCACGGTGCGCCAGTGGTGGCAGGCCACCGTGTGCTGCTCGGCGTGGTCGCCGCCCACCGGCTCCAGCTGCGGCTCCTCGGTGCGGCAGCGCTCGTCGGCGAACGGGCAGCGGGTCGAGTAGCGGCAGCCCGGCGGCACCGCGGCCATGCTGGGCACCTCGCCGGGCGCCAGCCGTCGCGCGGTCCGCAGCCGCTGCCGCGCGCGGTCGTCGGGCTGCAGCACCGAGGCGATCAGCGCCTTCGAGTACGGGTGGACGGGCTTGGCGAACAGGTTGTGCGACGGCGCGTGCTCGACGACCTTGCCCAGGTACATGACGGCCACCCGGTGGCTGACGTGCCGGACGACCGCGAGGTGTGGGCGATGAACAGGTAGCCGATCCGGTGCTTGTCCTGCAGGTCCTGCAGCAGGTTCACGACCTGCGCCTGCACCGAGACGTCCAGCGCGGACACCGGCTCGTCGAGCACGACCATCCGGGGCCGGGTGGCGAGCGCCCGGGCGATCGCGATGCGCTGCAGCTGCCCGCCGGAGAGCTGCCCGGGACGGCGGCGGGCCAGCGCCGCGTCGAGGCCGACCTCGCCCAGCAGCTCCTTCGCCCGGTCCCGCGCTCGCGACGGCCGGCGAGCCCGTGGATGCGCAGCGCCTCGGTGACCGTGTCGTCGATGCGCATGCGCGGGTCCAGCGACCCGCGCGGGTCCTGGAACACGACCTGCAGCTCGCGCGATCCGGCGGCGGGCGGGCGCGTCCAGTGTGGTCAGCTCGGTGCCGCCGAAGCCGACGCTGCCGGCCGCGGCGGGCTGCAGCGCCAGCACGGCCCGGGCCAGCGTCGACTTCCCGCAGCCGCTCTCCCCGACCACGCCGAGCGTCTCGCCCGGCGCGATGTCGAACGAGACGCCGTCCACGGCGGTGACGGGCCCGTAGCGCACCACCAGGTCCTTGACGGAGAGCACGGGCGCGCCGGTGCGCACGGGCGGGTGGACGGGCTCGGCGAGCGCGGTCATCGGACCTCCTGCGGTGTCGGCGCCGCGGACGCGAGCGCGGCGACGGCGGTCGGCGGGCGCCAGCACGCGCTGCCGTGCCGCCCGTCGGCCGTGTGCGACCAGGGCGGGACCTCGGTGCGGCAGCGGTCGTCCGCGAGCTCGCAGCGGTCGGCGAACCGGCAGTCGTGGCGGGTCCCGGTGACGGTGAGCGCCATCCCGGGGATCGGCCGCAGCCGCCGGTGCGTGCGGTGCTCGAAACGGGGTGCGAGCCGCAGCAGGCCCGCGGTGTAGGGGTGCCGCGGCGCGGCGAGCACCTGGGGGACGGGGCCGTGCTCCACGACCACCCCGCCGTACATGACCTGCACCCGGTCGCAGACGGCGGCGATCACGCCGAGGTCGTGGGAGATCACGATGAGCGCCATCCCCAGCTCGCGGCGCAGCCGGCGCAGCAGCGACAGGATCTGGATCTGCACGGTCGGGTCGAGCGCGGTGGTCGCCTCGTCGGCGATGAGCAGCGCGGGGTCGCAGCAGATCGCCAGCGCGATGAGCACGCGCTGGCGCATGCCGCCGCTGAACTGGCGGGGGAACCGGTCGAGCGCCGCGCCCGGCTCGGGGATGCCGACCAGCTCCAGCAGCTCCGCGGCGCGGCGGCGGGCGGCGGGGCGGCGGATGCCGCGGTGGCAGCGCAGCGTCTCGACGAGCTGCTCGCCGACCGTCATGGCCGGGTCGAGCGCGGTGAGCGGGTCCTGGAAGACGAACCCGACGTCGGCGCCGCGGACGCGGCGCAGCCGCGACTCCGGCATCGCGAGCAGGTCCCGCCCGGCGAGCCGCACGGAGCCGCTGCCGCCACCTCGGTGAGCGCCGGCCGCAGCCGCAGCAGCGACGCCACCGTGGCGGACTTGCCGCTGCCGCTCTCCCCGACGATGCCGAGGCTCTCGCCGCGGTCCACGCGGAACGACACGCCGTCCACCCCGACCACCGGCCCGCGCGGGGTGCGGAAGGTCACCCGCAGGTCGTCGACCTCCAGCAGCGGTTCCGCCGATGCGGGGGCTTCGGGTGCCGCCGTCATGCGACCGTCCTCCGTTCGCGTTCGCGCAGGAGCATGTTCGACGCGAGCACCGTCGCGGCGAGGAAGAGGCCGGGCAGGATCGTCAGCCACCAGGCGACGGCCAGGTAGTCCCGGCCGGACGCGATCAGCAGCCCCCACGTGACGTCGGGCTCCTGCACCCCGGCGCCGAGGAAGCTCAGCCCGGCCTCGGCGAGCACGAGCTGCCCGAGCTCGATCACGAACAGCACGCCGATCTGCGGCGCGAGGTTGCGCAGCACGTGCGTGACCAGCAGCTGCCGGTCGGACGCGCCGAGCGCGACCGCGCCGAGCACGAACGGGCTCGCCCGCAGCCGTTGCGTCTCCGCGCGGACGACCCGGGCGACCGTGGGCCAGCCCAGCGCGGGCAGCAGCAGGATCAGGTTCGTCACGGACGGCCCGACGGCCGCGACCAGCAGGATCGCGAACAGGAACATCGGCATCGCGGTCTGCGCCTCGGACAGGCGCATCGTGATGCGGTCGACCGCGCCGCCGTAGAACCCGGCGCACAGCCCGATCACGGTGCCGATCGCGAGCGCGATCAGCGTCGCCGACAGCGCGATCACCACGGTGAGCCGGGCGCCGCCGATGATCTGCGAGAACAGGTCCCGGCCGAGCTGGTCGGTGCCCAGCAGGTGCAGCCCGGCGTCGGTGCGCGCGCCCGGCGGCAGCAGCCGGTCCTGCGGGGACTGGGCCATCGGGTCGTACGGCGCCAGCAGGTCGCCGGTGACGGCCCAGAGCAGCACCACCGCCAGCACGCCCGCCCACAGCCACCACAGCCGCCCGCGCAGCGCCGCGAACGGGCGCCGCGCTGTTGTCGTCGTGGTCGTCGTGGTCGTCGAGGTCGGGGTCATCGGGGCACCTCCGCGGCCGTGCCGGTGCCGAGCCGGCGGTCCATGAGGTGCCCGACGAGGTCGACCACCGCGTTGACGACGATCACCAGCACGCCGGTGACCAGCACCGCGGCCGCGACGATCGGGAAGTCGTGCCGGCCGGCGGCGGTGGTCATGAGCGGGCCGAGGCCCGGCCAGGCGAACACCACCTCGATCGGGAAGATCGAGCCGCCGAACATCCGCGCGAACTCCCAGCCGACCGTCGTGACGACGGTGGTGCCGGAGTTGCGCAGCGCGTGGTTGGCCACCAGCCGCCGCCACGGCAGCCCGCGGCTGGTGGCCGCCAGCACGTACGGCTTGGTCATCTCGGCCAGCACGACCGCGCGCACCACCTGGCAGATCCGGCCGCCGTGCGCGAACCCGAGCGTCACGGCGGGCAGCAGCAGGCTGCTCCACGTGTACCACCCCGACGTCGGGACGAGCCGCAGGTACACCGCGAAGACGACGATCAGCAGCAGCCCGACCCAGAAGTTCGCCACCGACGTCGAGATGACCGAGAGCGTGCTGACCACGCGGTCCACCCACGTGCCCGGCCGGGAGCCGGCGAGCACCCCGCCGACCACGCCGAAGAGGGCGGCCGCGATGAGCCCGGCCACGGCCAGCACGACCGTGTTGGCGAGCACCTCCGTGACCGCGTCCATCGCGGGCCGCTGCTGCCACAGCGACATGCCCATGTCGAGCCGGGCGACGTCGCCGAGGAAGCCGAGGAACTGCTCGTGGAACGGCCGGTCCAGCCCCATCGCGCTGCGCAGCTGCGCCAGCTGCTCGTCGGTGGCGTCCGGGGAGGCGAACGAGCGCACCGGGTCGCCCACCACGTGCCCGATCACGAAGATCACCACGAGCACGAGGAACAGCACGACCACGGTGTCGCGCAGGCGCCGGGCGAGGGTCCCGGCGAGCGACCGCCGGCGGGATGCCGGGGTCGCCGCCGGGGCCGCCGCCGGGGGAGCGGCCGTGCTCATCGCGGTCCGCCCGTCACGCCGTCGCGCCGAGGCTCATGGTGGCGACGAAGAACGTGTCGTCCGGGCGGGGCTGCCAGTCCAGCCGCGCGCTGGTGCCGTAGATGTACTGCTGCTGCAGCAGGTAGATCGAGTACGGGTTGGCGTGCAGCTCGGCCCACATCCGCTGGTAGGCGGCGACGCGGGCGGCCTCGTCGAAGGTCTGCGAGGCCTCGTCGACGGCCTCGTCGACGACCGGGTCGCAGATCTTGCTGGACGACCCCCCACACGTGATGTGGCTGGCGATCCGGCCGGCGTCGAACCACTCGTTGGAGTTCCAGCCGTACTTGAGGTCGAACGCGTCCGGCTCGGTGCCCTTCACGCGGCCGAGGTCGCGGTACTCGTTCCAGTCGTGCTTGACGACCGTGGCCCGGATCCCGACGGCCTGCAGCTGGCCGGCGACGTAGTCGGCGGTCTCCTCGCCCTTGCTGTAGCGCCCGATCGGCACGTGCAGCTCGATGTCGAACCCGTTCGCGAACCCGGCCTCCGCGAGCAGCGTCCTGGCCCGGTCGGGGTCGTACGGGAACGCCTGGACGGCCGGGTTGTAGCCGAGCATCTGCGGGGTCAGGTGCTGCGCGGCGTTGGGCACGGCGTGGCCGTCGTAGACGGTCTCGGCGAGCGTCTCCTTGTCGACGGCGAGGTTCATCGCGACCCGCACCCGGGGGTCGGCCAGCTCGGGCGCGTAGGTGTTGAACGCGATGTAGGAGAAGTCCGCCGCCTCGACGATGCTGACCTTGGGCGCGAGCGCCGCCTGCTCCGGCAGCAGGTCGAACACGAGGTCCACCTCGCCGGTCTGCAGCGCCGAGAGCGCCGTCTGGGAGTCGGGCACGACCCGCACCTCGAAGCCGGCCAGCTCGGGCGCCGGCCCCCAGTAGGCGTCGTTTCGGGCGAGCTGGATCGACCGGCCCCGGTTCCACGCGCTGACGACGTACGGGCCGGTGCCCACCACGAGCGCCTGGCCGAAGTCCGGTGACGACGCGGCGAGCGGCACCATCGGGATGCTCGTGAGCTGCGCGGGGAGCACGGGGTCGGGGCCGTCGGTGCTGATCGAGATCGTGTCGGCGTCGACGACGGACGCGGCCTCGATGCCCTCGGTGTAGGAGGTGCGCTGGGTCGTGTAGTCGGGGTCGACGATCCGGTTGATGCTGGCGGCGGCGGCCTCGGCGTCGAACGGGGTGCCGTCGGAGAACGTCACGCCGGCGCGCAGGTCGAAGGTCCAGGTGGTGTCGTCGACGCGCTCGTAGCCGGTGGCCAGGTGCGGCGTGATCGCCGCGTTCGCGTCGCGGACCAGCAGGGTCTCGAAGACGTTGTCGGTGACGACCCGCGACGCGCGGTCGTTCACCGCCTGCGGGTCGAGCGTGGACGGCTCGGTGGACACCGCGACGACCAGCGTGTCGTCGTCGGCGGCCGGCGAGCCCTGCGGGCCGATGCCGCACGCCGCCGCGCGTCGAGGAGCAGGGCGGCGAGGCCGGCCAGGCCGGCGCGGGTGGGGAGGGGGCGGCAGGACCGGGCGAGGAGCCCATCGGGAAGTCCTTCCTGGGGGCCGGGCGGGGCGCCCGGCGAGCGGTGGACGGCGGGTCGGGAGTTCGGGGGCGTTCGGGGAGTCCGCGGCGGGCGCGGTGCGTCAGGCGGGCGGGCCCGGGTCGAGGCGTTCGACGGTCAGGCGGGCGACCAGCGCGTCCTGCTCGGGTGCGCCGCCGCCGACGCCGAGGGCGCCGACGACCTCCCCGGCGCGCCGGATGGGGTGGCCGCCCGGGTTCAGGGTGATCTCCCCGGGAAGCACCGAGGTGAGGCTCGCGGGGAACAGCGGGCGGTCCCGCCATCCCTCGATGAGCTGGTCGGTCGGCTTGCGGAAGGCGGCGGACAGGCGGGCCTTGCCCATCGCCATGTACGGCCCGTGCCAGCGGTCGCTGCCGCGGGCGACCAGCACCGGGTGCCCGGCGAGGTCGTGCACGGCGACGGTGACGGCGAGGCCGTGCTCCGCGCCGATCTCGCGCGCGGTGAGCACGTACTGCAGAGCGAGGTCGAAGTCGAGGGTCATCGGGGATCACCTGATCGACGCATGTCCGCCCTCGCAGATTGTCCGGTCTTCGGATGGTTCGACACTGTGGCGCCGGTCCCTGGCGCTCGTCAAGGACCAGCTGTGCTCGAAACAAGCGGCAACGTCAGCGCAACATCTGCGCAGGTCGAGACATGGATCATGGCTGGGGACCGGGCGGTCGGGGTGTTGACCGAACGGGAGCAGGCGTCGTAGCGTTCCGGCCGCACGACATGATTGTCCGACCAACGGACTTTTCTTCGCCTCGTCGAGGAGCCTCACTGTGAGTTCCCCTCCGCCACCCGATCGGGCCAAGCTCTCGCCCGTCGCCGTCCCGCGGCGGACGCTCGCCGAGACCGTGCTCGGGCACCTGCGGGAGCAGATCCTGTCCGGACGGCTGGCGCCGGGCACGCCGCTGCCGATCGAGCGTGACATCGGCGCCGCGTTCGGGGTGGGGCGCGCGACGTGCGCGAGGCGCTGCACGGGCTGATCACGGCCGGGTTCGTGGAACGCCAGGGCAAGAAGCTCGTGGTGGTCGACCCGCACCTGGTGCCGGCCAACGAGGTCGACTACGGCGCGTTCGAGGCGCGGGCGTCCGTGCAGGAGGTGTTCGCGACCCGCAAGCTCCTGGAGGTCGAGGGCGCCCGGCTGGCCGCGCGCCACCGCACCGCCGAGGACCTCGTCGCCATGCGGGAGATCCTCGGCCGGATGGACCCCGCGGACCCCGTGCAGTACCACGGGCTCCGCGTGGAGTTCCACGCCCAGATGATGGCCGCGAGCGGCAACGGCATCCTCAACCAGGTCTACCAGGCCAGCCGCGAGCTGCTGTTCAAGCGGCCGGCGTTCTGGCGGGTGTTCGGCACCGCCACCGACGAGTCCGGCCGGCCCGCCCCGGTCGGCGGCGGCCCGCGCAGCCACGAGCTGCTCTTCCAGGCGATCGAGGCCGGCGACCCGGACGAGGCGGCGCGGCTGTGCGCCGAGCACCTCGACCGGCTGCAGCGGGTGCTCGTCGACCGCGTCCAGCACAGCGCCCGGCTCGCCGCCGAGCAGGGCGCCCCCTCCACTCACTGATCCCTGCCCCCCGTCCCCGATCTCCGAGAGGACCCCATGCGACACGGCTACCGCGTGATCGACACCGACACGCACGTCACCCCGTCCGTCGAGGTGCTCATGCGCTACGCGGACAACGCACTGCTCGCCCGCCGCGGCGAGCTCGACCCCTACACCCGCACGCTCACCCCCGTGCCCGGCCGCGGCCACCCCACCAGCGACTACCAGGTGCTGCGCGTCGACCCGCGCCCGTACAAGCGGGTCGCCGGGATGAAGGAGGACGCCGAGGTCACCGGCGGCAAGGGCGGCAAGGGCGCGCTGGAGGGCCGGGTGCAGAACCTGGCGTCGGGCAAGCCGCGCGACAACATCCAGCACGACAACGCCCACGGCCGCCTCCTCGACATGGATATCGAGGGCGTCGACATCAACGTGCTGATCCCCGCGCCGTGGGCGCCCGGCAGCACCGCGCTGGAGCACGACCTCGCGATCGGCCTCTACGACGCCTACCACCGCTACCAGCGCGACTTCTGCTCCGCCGACCCGCGGCGGCTGAAGGGGCTCGTGCTCGCGCCCGGCGCCGACCCGCAGTGGGCGGCCAAGCAGATCCGCGAGCTGGCGTCCGAGGACTGGGTGTCCGCGGTGTGGCCGCTGCTGCCCGAGGGCCTGCCGGTGGACGACCCCGACCTCGCCCCGATCTTCGAGGCGATGGACGAGTGCGACCTCCCGCTGCTGCACCACAGCTTCTTCTACGAGCCCCCGTACTTCCCCGGCTACCGCGACATCTGGGGCAACCCGGTGGTCGCGCGCACCGCGGCGCACGTCTGGGGCGCGCAGCGGCTCATCTCGTACGTGCTGATCAGCGGGATGCTCGACCGCTACCCGAGCCTGCGGGTGGCCACCGTGGAGACCGGGCACTCGTGGCTCGCGCACTGGATCGTGCGGCTCACCAGCCAGGTGTCCTACGTCAAGGGCGGCGTCCGCCCCGACCTCAAGCACACGCCGCTGGAGTACGTGCAGATGGGCAAGGTGTTCTGCGCGATCGAGGCGCACGAGGGCCCGCTGCTGACGAAGTCCGTCATCGACGTGCTCGGCGACGGCGTGCTCATGTACGCGTCGGACTTCCCGCACCCGGAGTGCCTCTTCCCCGACCACACCGACCACGTGCTGGCCTGGAAGGACACGATCGGCGAGGTCCCCATGCGCAAGCTCATGGGCGACAACGCGATCAAGTACCTCCGCCTGGCGTCCAACCCGTGGGACGACCCGCGCCCGCCGGCGTCACCGTGGCGGCGACTCCGGGGGCCGGGAGCTGAGCGAGATGAACGGGCGGCTCCCGGGCCGGCGGGGTGCCGGTTCGCTGGCCGCCGGCGACGCCGGTGCCGTGGCGGCGGGCTGCGCGCCGGCCGCCGCGGCCGCCGCGGAGGTGCTCGCCGCCGGCGGCAACGCGGTCGACGCCGCCGTCGCCGGGTCCGCGGTGCAGTGCGTCGTGGAGTTCCCGTGGTGCGGTGTGGGCGGCGACCTCTTCCTGATGGTGCACCGCGAGGGCGCCGGCACCGTCGCGCTGAACGGGAGCGGCGCCGCGCCGGCCCGGCCCGGCCCGGGGCTCACCGGTCTGGACCGGGTGCCGCGGTTCGGGCCGCTCTCGGTGGCCGTGCCCGGGCTCCCGCTCGCCTGGGAACGGGCGCTGGAGCGGTTCGGCTCGCTGCCGCCGGCCCGGCTGCTGGCCCCCGCCGTGGCGCTGGCCGACGGCGGGTTCCCCGTCGACGCGGCGCTGGTCGCGGCCTTCACGGCCGTCGGGCCGCAGCTGGGCGAGTCCCCGCACCTCGCCGCGTTCCTGGCCGGCACCGGCACGGCGCCCGGCGAGACACTGCGCCAGCCCGACCTGGCCCGCACGCTCGCGACGCTCGGCGAGCGCGGCGCCGGGTGGTTCTACCGGGGGGAGTTCGCCCGGGCCGCCGTCGCGCACCTGCGGGAGCGGGGCGGGCTGCTCGACGCCGACGACCTGGCGGCGCACGACGCCGAGTGGGTGGCCCCGCTGGAGATCGACTACCGCGGGCACCGGGTGCTCCAGCACCCGCCGGTCTCGCTGGGCGCGCTGATGCTGTCGGAGCTGCGCCTGGTGGAGCAGTTCGACCTGGCCGGGCGCGCCCCGGACGACGCCGGGCTGGTCGACCTCATGGTCCGGTGCAAGATCGCCGCGTTCGCCGACGGCCTCGGCTCCCCGGAGGCCGGCGGCCCGCGCCCGATCAGCACCGAGCGCAGCCGGTGGTGGCGCGACCGGCTCGCCCCGACCGCGCCGCTGGCGACGGCCGGCCTGCCCGGCGGGTCCGACACCACCTGCCTGGCCGTCACCGACCGGTCCGGCACCACGGCCACCGTGATCCACAGCCTGTTCAACACGCTGGGCTCGCGCGAGCTGGTGCCCGGCACCGGGGTGGTGCTCAACGACCGGCTCGCCGGGCTGCGCGTCGGCCCCGGCACCGGACCGGCGCTCGTCCCGGGCGGGCGGCCGCTGCACACGCTCAACGCGTTCATGGCGCTGCGCGGCGACCGGGTGGTGATGGCCGGGCCCCCCCCGCGGCCGCGGGCAGGTGCAGACCAACTTCCAGGTGCTCGTGCACCACCTCGACCTCGGGCTCGACCCGCGGGCCGCCGTCGAGCACCCGCGCTGGCTGCACGGCAGCCCGCGCACCCGCGTCGACGACGGGCTGCTGCACCTGGAGCACGAGATGCCGGCCGGGCTCGCCGACGCGCTCGCCGCGACCGGCCACCGCGTCCGGCAGGCCGAACCGGGCGAGGACGACATGTTCGGCAGCTCGACCGTCGTCGGCCGCACCCCTGCGGGCATGCCGTACGCCGCCGCCGACGGCCGCCGCGGCTCCGCCGCCCAGGCTTGTTGAGACCAGAGGAGACCCCATGACCGCGTCCCCGGTCATCCGCTACCCCTACGAGATCGACCGCTCCCAGTACGCGTGGCCGACCTTCTCCGACGCCGAGTTCGCCCGCCGCCACGCGCTGGTGCGCGGGTTCATGGCGGAGCACGAGCTGGACTGCCTGCTCGTCACCGGGTCCAGCGCGCTCTGGGAGCGCAGCTGGGCCAACGTCCGGTGGCTCTCCAACTACATCGGCACGATGGAGCTGGACGCGTGCGTGATCGTCCCGGCCGACGGCGAGCCGACGCTCGCGGTGCTCGGGCTCAACGCCCGCCTGCCCGACCGGGTGGCGCGCTCGGTGATCCCGGACGTCCGGGGCGCGCTCAACACGTCGTCGGTGATCGTCGGGCGGCTCAAGGAGCTGGGCATCGACTCCGGGCGGATCGGGATCGTCAAGCCCGCGCCGTGGCTGTCGATCCCGGCCGACCACCGCGACGCGCTCACCGACGCGTTCCCGCGCGCCCAGCTCGTCGAGTTCAGCGACGAGTTCTGGACGATGCGCCTGGTGCTCTCTCCCGAGGAGCTGGCCTGCCTGGAGGAGGCGGGCCGCATCGGGGACCGGGCCGTCGAGGCGGTGATCGCGCAGCTCAAGCCCGGGATGGCCGAGCGCGACCTCTTCCGCATCATCTACGACTCGTTCGCCGGCGACGGCGCCGAGATCCCCTGCATGGTGCTCGCCGGGTCGGAGGACATGCGCGCCCCGACCAGCGGGTTCCAGCGACCGCGCCCGATCGACCGGACCATCACCGACCACGACGTGCTGCTGCTGGAGCTGGGCGCCCGCGACCCGCACGGCTACGAGGCCCAGACCGGCAAGCCCATCGTCTTCGGCGCGCCGCCGCCGGACTTCGAGGACCTCTTCGACGTCATGTTCACCGCGTACGAGCGGGTGACCGCGGCGCTGAAGCCCGGCTGCACGGCCGCGGACCTGCGCGCGGCCGGCGCCGTGATCACCGAGCGCGGCTACCAGGTCGTCGCCCCGCTCGTGCACGGCGTGTTCAACCCGATCGACGCCGGCCCGTTCGTGGGCACCTCGCACCGCCCTGACAAGGACATCCGGCTGGAGCCGGGGATGGCGTGCTGCGTGGAGATCCACCCGTGCAGCGCCGACGTCCGCAAGGGCGTGTTCCTCGGCGACACGTTCGTCATCACGGAGGACGGCGCCCGTTCCGTCAACCACCTCCCGCCCGTCCTCACCCGCATCTAGACGTCTGCTCGGACGCGCTTCCCACCACACCCCGAGCAGAACGGAGACGGAAGCCATGAACGAGCTTGCGAGCGAGTCGGTATCACAGCGCCCTGCGCGCAGCGCCGACCGAGCGCAGCGAGGAGTGCGATGAGCGCACCCATCCGGATCGCGGTACTGGTCAAACAGGTGCCACTGCACGACGACGCCGAGCTGGGCGCGGCCGGCCGGCTCGTGCGGACCGGGCGCCCGGCCGAGATGAACCCGCACTGCCGGCGTGCGGTGGCGCAGGCCGTGACGATGGCAGCCGAGTCCGGCGGCTCGGTCACCGTGCTCACACTCGGCCCGCCGGGGGCCGAGTCCGTGCTGGTGGAGGCGCTCGCGCACGCCGCCGACGCGGGCGTGCCCGCCGAGGCGGTGCTGCTCACCGACCCCGCGTTCGCCGGCTCCGACACCCTCGCCACCGCGCGGGCGCTGGCCGCCGCGCTGCACCGCACCGGCCCGCACGACCTGGTGCTGTGCGGGCGCAACTCGGTCGACGCCGACACCGGGCAGGTCGCGCCGCAGGTCGCCGAGCTGGCCGGGATGCCCTACGCCGGGGCGGCCCGCGCGCTGCACCGCGACGGCGACGTGCTCGTCCTGAGCTGCCAGCGCGACGACGCCACCGTGTGGGTCGAGCTGACGCTGCCGGCCGTCGTCGCGTGCGCGGAGCGGCTCTGCGCGCCGTGCAAGGTCGCGCCGGACGAGCGCTGGCCGAGCTGGCCGGCCGGGTCCGGCGGCTCACCGCGACCGACCTCGGGCCCGGGCCGTGGGCGCCACCGGCAGCCCGACCCGCGTCGGGCGGGTCGAGCGGATCGCACGCCCGCACCGCGGACGCCCGCACCGCGGCGCTGCTCGACGGCGACGTCCGCACGCAGGCCCGGCGCGTCGCCGAGATCCTGGCCGGCGCCCCCGCGAACGCCGCGGCGCCGGAGCTGCCGCCGCATGCCGACCGCGGCCGGGGCCCGCTGCTCGCCGTGCTCGTGGAGCCCGGCCGCCGCGCCGGCCCGGGAGCTGCTGGGCGCGCCGCCGCGCTCGCCGCCGAGGTGGGCGGCTCGGTCGCCGCGCTGCTCGGCGCCGGCGGGCCCGGCGCGTGCGCGGCCGGGACGTGGGGCGCGGACGAGGCGGTGTTCGTCGTCGGCGGGCACGTCGAGGAGGACGTCGCCTGCGCCGTGGCCCAGTGGTGCGCCGACCGCCTCCCGGTCGCGCTGCTCGCCCCGGCGACCAGCTGGGGCCGCGAGGTGGCGGCCCGCTGCGCGGCTCGTCTGGGCGCCGGGCTCGTCGGCGACGCCACCGACCTCGCGTGGCGGGGCGCCGTGCCCGGCCTGACGCTGGTGTGCGCCAAGCCCGTGGCCGGTGGCGCGTCCGCCGAGGTCTGGGCGACCTCCGCGGTGCAGATGGCGACCGTGCGGCCCGGCGTGCTGCCGCTCCCGCAGCCCCGGCCGGCCGAGCGCATCCCGACCGGCCGGGTCGTCGCCCCCGTCACGCAGCGGCTGCTGCGCACCGACAGCGAGCCCGACCCCGGCGTCGACGAGATGGCCGCGGCGGACGTCGTGATCGGCGTCGGGCGCGGGGTCGACCCCGCGGACTACCCGCTGGTCCGCGAGCTGGCCGCGGCGCTGGGCGCCGAGCTGGTCGCGACCCGGGCCGTCACCGACGCCGGGCACCTGCCGCACTCGCGTCAGGTGGGGATCACCGCCCGGTCGGTCGCGCCGCGCGTGTACCTCGCGCTCGGGCTGGCCGGCAAGAGCACGCACATGCTCGGCGTCCGGCGTGCGGGCACGGTCGTGGCCGTGAACGTCGACCCGTCGGCCCCGGTGTTCGGCGCCGCCGACGTCGGCGTGGTGGGCGACTGGCGCCCGCTGGCGGTCGCGCTGCTCGACGAGGTGCCGGCCGCGTCCGGGGCGCACGCGGCCGGTCTGTGACGGAAGACGGGCGACGGGAGGCGGGCATGGAGCTGCACCAGCTGCGCTACGCGGTGGCGGTCGCCGAGCTCGGCAGCTTCACCCGCGCCGCACAGCGGCTTCTACCCTCGCCCAGCCGTGCGCTGTCGGTGGCAGATCGGCAAGCTGCGAACGGGGGCTGGGCCGCCCCGCTCTTCCGCCGCGGCGTCCGGCCGGTCGAGCCCACCGCGGCCGGCGCGGCGTTCCTCGTGCACGCCCGGCGCGTGCTCGCCGAGGTCGACGCGGCCCGGGCCGCGGTGCGTGCGGCCGCCGGTGCCCCCGCGGCGCTGGCGGTCGGCGCCGTCCCGAGCGTCGCGGCCCGGCTCATGCCCGCGGTGCTCGCCGCGCTCGCCCGCGAGCACCCAGGCGTCACGGTCACCGTGGTCGAGCGGGAGAGGTCGGCCGAGGTCGTCGAGCTGGCGCGGCGCCGCCGGGTCGACGCGGCCGTCGCCGGCAGCGGCCCGACCCCGCCGGACCTGCGCGTGGAGGCCGTGCTGCCGGAGCCGCTGGTCCTGCTGCTGCCGCCGGGCCACCCGCTGGACGGGACCGGCTCGGTGCCGCTGGCCGCGGCGGCGGGGGAGCGGTTCGTGGCGCTCCCGGCGGCGCCCCGCTGCGCGCGCTCGGGGACCGGGCGTGCCGGGTCGCCGGGTTCGTCCCGCGGGTGTCCGTCGAGGCCGCGAGCCTGCCCGGCGTGTGGGGCATGGTCGACGCCGGGCTGGGCGTCGCCGTGCTGCCCCGGCTGGCCGCCGGCCCCGACACGCACGCCGTGCCCGTGCACGACCCGCCGGTCGGGCGGGAGCTGATGGTCGTGCGCCCGTCCGGGGCCGGGGACTCCGCCGCGCTGCGCGCGTTGCTCGGGCTGCTGGGGGCTCTAGCCCGCCCGGCGTGACGGGCGCGTCCGGTCCCCGGTCCACGCCGTCGCCGCGACCTCCGGCAGCCCCAGCACGTCCAGCGCGCGCCGCACGGTGTGGTCCACCAGCTCGTCGATCGTGGCCGGGCGGTGGTAGACGCCGGCACCGGCGGCATGACGATCGCCCCGGCCGCCGTCACGTCGCTCATGAGCCGCAGGTGGCCGGCGTGCAGCGGGGTCTCCCGCAGCAGCAGCACGAGCCGCCGCCGCTCCTTCAGCGCGACGTCCGCGGCCCGCACCACGAGCGAGTCGTCGTAGCTGGTCGCGATGCCCGAGAGCGTCTTGACGCTGCACGGCGCGACGAGCATCCCGAGCACCGGGAACGAGCCGGACGAGATCGGCGCGCCCAGGTCGCCGTCGGAGTGCACGACGTCGGCGAGGCCGCGCACCTCCGCGATGCCGACGTCGGACTCGTGCGCGAGCGTCGCCCGCCCCGACCTGGTCACGACCAGGTGCGTCTCGACGTCCGGCAGCGCGGCGAGCACCTCCAGGGCGCGGATGCCGTACCGCACGCCGGAGGCGCCGGTGATCGCCACCACGACTCGTCGCATGGCAGCGACGCTAACCCGGCGCGGCCGGCGCGGGCGACGGTGCGCCGATAGCCGTTGCCTATGCGCGGCATTGCCCGGCGCGCATTGCCGTGCGTACCGGGCGGGCGGGACCGTCGGCGGCGTGGACGCGAACGGACCGGACCTGCGCAGCGCGCTGGCGCTGCTCGCCGCGAAGGGCGAGCTGACGAGGGTGGCCGGCGAGGTGCACTGGGACCGCGAGCTCGGCACCGTCGCCCGCGAGGTGCTGCGCCGCAGCGGCCCGGCGCTGCTGTTCGAGAACATCACCGGCTACAACACGCCCGACGCCCGCTGCGGCAGCCTGACCACCGGCCTGCTCGCCGGGCACCGGCGGATCGCGCTGCTGCTCGGCCACGACGACGCGGTGCCCAACCGCACGCTCGTCGAGCAGGTCACCGAGACCAACCGGCGCACGCTCGCGCCCCGGTTCGTCGACGACGGGCCGGTGCGCGAGCACGTCGTGCGCGGCGCCGACGTCGACCTCACCCAGT
This sequence comes from Pseudonocardia sp. CNS-139, assembly GCA_001942415.1. Classification (GTDB taxonomy): domain Bacteria; phylum Actinomycetota; class Actinomycetes; order Mycobacteriales; family Pseudonocardiaceae; genus Pseudonocardia. The sequence goes on along the minus strand of MKJX01000241.1, from coordinate 7,318 downwards.
TCCCGGTGCCGCGCTGGCACCACCTCGACGGCGGCCGCTACATCAACACGTTCGCCGCGGTCGTCACCAAGGACCCGCAGAGCGGATGGGTGAACGCCGGGGTCTACCGCGGGATGATCGTCGGCCGGAACAAGATCGCGATGCTGATGGTGCCCAGCCAGCACTGGGGCCGGCACTGGGCCGCGCACGTCGCCAGCGGCGAGCCGATGCCGGTCGCGTCCGTCTACGGGTGGCACCCGGTGATGGACTTCCTCGCCGGCAGCCCGCTCCCCGCGGGCGTCAGCGAGTACGACGTGATGGGCGCCTACCTCGCGAGCCCGTGCCGCTGCTGCCCGGGCTCACCGTGGACCTGCCGGTGCCGGCCACCGCGGAGATCGTCGTCGAGGGCCTCGTCCATCCCGATCCGGCCCGGTACGAGATGGAGGGCCCGTTCGGCGAGTTCACCGGCCACGTCTCCGACGTGCCGACGCCGCGCCCGACGCTGGAGGTCACCGCCGTCTACCACCGGGAGCGGCCGATCTTCCGCGGCACGCTGGAGGGGTCGCTGCCGGGGGCGTCCGGCGAGAACAGCTACATGTCCTCGATCCAGCGGGCCGCCATCGCCTGGAACACACTCACCGCGGCCGGCGTGCCCGGCGTGCTGGACGTCGTCGCGCACCCGGTGAACAACGGGACCACGATCGTCGTCCAGATCGACAAGGTGAACGAGGGCCACGCGAAGTGGGTCGCCATGGCGCTGTGGGCCAGCGGCGCGGCGCTCTACCGCTACAAGTACGTGATCGTCGTCGACGACGACGTGGACCCGAGCGACTACGCCGCCGTCGACTGGGCGGTGAACTACCGGGTCCGCCCCGGCAGCGACGACATCGTCGTCCTCCCGGGCACGTTCGGGTCGCCGATCGACCCCAGCACCCCGCCCGAGCTGCGGTCGGTCGCCGACCTCGGCGCCGGGCTGTGGAACCGGATGCTGATCGACGCCACCCGGACCTGGCGGTACGCGCCGCAGGAGAAGTGGGGCGGCGCGCGCTTCCCCCCGACCGTGCACCCCGCACCCGAGGACCTGGAGCGGGTGCGGACGCGCTGGGACGAGTACCGGTTCACCGAGTGGGAGACGGCATGACACGCACCGGAGCCGACTACCTCGCCGCGATCCGCGACGACCGCACCGTCTACCTGGACGGGGAGCCGGTCGCGGACGTCGCCGGGCACCCGGCCTTCGCCCCGATCGCGGCCACGGTCGCGCAGCTCTACGACGTGGCCGCCGACCCCGCGTCCGGCATGGCGCACACCGACCCGGTCACCGGGATCGGCACGCTCCGGCCGTTCAGCGCCCCGCGCAGCGCCGCCGACCTGGCCGCCTTCCACGACGCCGCGCGGACGTGGGCGCGGCACACGCACGGCTGGGTCGGGCGCAGCCCCGACCACGTGGGCGCGTTCGTCGCCGGCTTCGGCGCGCACCCGGAGGCGTTCGACACCGCCGACCACGCCCTCGGCGACTCCGTGCGCGCGCTGCACGCCCGGGTCCAGCGCGACCAGCCCTACGTCGCGTACGCGATCATCCCGCCGCAGGTCACCCGGGCGACCACCGCGCACGCCTGGGGCTCGGAGCTGGTGCAGGTCGGGGTCGTCGCCGAGAAGGGCGACGGGATCGTCGTGCGGGGCGCGCAGATGCTCGCCACCGGCGCCGCCGTCGCCGACGAGGTGCTCGTGTCCTGCATCAAGCCGCTCACCCCCGACGACCGGGACGTCGCGGTCAGCTTCGTGCTGCCGGTCGCCACGCCGGGGCTCGCGCTGCACTGCCGCCGCCCCTACGCGCCGGCCGCGACCAGCGGCTACGACTACCCGCTCACCACCCGCTACGACGAGACCGACGCGTTCGTCGTCTGCGACGACGTGTTCGTGCCGTGGGAGCGGGTGCTGGTCTGCCGCGACGTCGACGGCGTGCGCCGGCAGTTCTTCGAGACTGGCGCCCACCAGCTCGGCAACTTCCAGGCGCAGACCCGGTTCGCCGTGAAGCTGCGGTTCCTCGCCGGGCTCGCCCGCAAGATCGCGCAGGTCAACGGCATCGACCGGATCCCGAGCGTGGCCGAGCGGCTCGGCGAGCTGGCGGCGCTGTGCGCGGGGGTGGAGTCCGGCGTGCTCGCCGCCCTGCACACGGCCGCGCCCGACGCCGCGGGCGTGTTCCTGCCCGGTGCCCGCGCGCTGTACGGGTCGATGGGCCTGCAGGCCGAGACCTACCCGCGGGTGCTGGGCATCGTGCGGGAGCTGGCCGGCGGCGGCGTGCTGCAGGTGCCGTCCGGGGTGGCGGACCTGCGCAGCCCGCTCACCCGCCCGGCCCTGGACCGGTACGTGTTCTCGCCGGGCACCCCGGCCGAGGAGCGGATCAAGCTGTTCAAGCTGGTCTGGGACGCGGTGGGCAGCGAGTTCGGCAGCCGCCACCACCAGTACGAGATGTTCTACGCGGGCGCGCCGTTCGTCGCCAAGGGCTACGCGATGCGCCACTTCGACTACGACGGCGCGGTCGCCGAGGTCGAGGAGTTCCTCGCCGGCTACTCCGCCACCGACTGATCCCCTGGAGCCACGATGGCCAAGCCCGAGCTGGAGTTCTTCCCGGTCGAACGGTCGGGTTCACCCCGTGCGCCGGCGACGTCCCCGACCTGACCGAACGCGTGCTCGCCGCCGACCCGGACGCCCGCGTGGCCACCCGCGTCCTGCGGTTCGAGCCCGGCACCGACACCACCCCCAACGGCGTGCAGGTGCACGCTCTGGAAGAGGTCTACATCCTCACCGGCTCGATCACCGACCTGCGGCTGGGCGAGACGTTCGGCGCCGGCCAGTACGCGTGCCGCCCGCCCGGCATGCCGCACGGCCCGTGGGTGTCGGCGGAGGGCTGCACGACGTTCGAGGTGCGGTACCGACGGTGAGCGCCCGCCAGGCCGCCGCCCCCGCGCCCGCCGACCTGCGGCGGGTGCTCGGCCGCTTCCTCACCGGCGTCACCGTGCTCACCGCCGTCGACGACGGCGACGTGCACGGCATGACCGCCAACTCGTTCACGTCGGTGTCGCTGGAGCCGCCGCTCGTGCTGGTCTGCCTCGACCCGGGCGCGCGCACCGCCGCCGCGGTCGAGCGCAGCAGGCGCGTCACGATCAGCGTGCTCGGCGCCGGCCACGCGGCCACCGCGCTGCGGTTCGCCCGCCGCGGCGGACCGCGCTACCCGGGCCCGCCGCCCGTGCCCGGCGCCGACCCGCCCGCGGTGCCCGACGCGCTCGCCGAGCTGCGCTGCACCGTCGAGGAGGTCGTCGTCGCGGGGGACCACCACGTGGTGCTCTGCCGGGTCCGGTCGGCCAAGGCCCGGGCCGGCAGCCCGCTCGGGTTCTTCGAGGGCCGCTTCTGCGACGTCGTCGCGCGCGACACCCCGCCCGTCCCGCCGTGGTACTGACCCGCGCGCCGGCGTGGGGTCAGGGCTTCCGCGCGACGCCGCCGTAGGCGTCGATCGGGGTGAGCTGCCCGACCTCGATCTCGTCCGGGCGCCAGTGGGTGAGCGGCACGAGGCCCGGCTCCACCAGGTCCAGGCCGGCGAACCAGCTCTCGATCTCCTCGACGCTGCGCAGGTTGTACGGGGAGCCCATGTCGGCCTGCGCCTTGGCGGCGATCCGGACGGCCTCGCTGGTGTCGGTGCCGTCCCACAGGGCCATGTAGCTGCCGGACGGGACGGCCTCGACCAGCTCGCCGATCACGTCCGCGCCTCGGCGGCGGTGTCGAGGTAGCCGAACACGCCCATGAACAGCACTGCGATCGGCTGCTCGAAGTCCAGCACCTCGCGGGCCTTCGCGAGGATCACGTCGGGCTGCCGGTAGTCGGCGTCCACGTACCGGGTGACGCCTCCGGGGTCGTGTTGACCAGCAGCGCCCGCGCGTGCGCGAGGACGAGCGGGTCGTTGTCGACGTAGACGATGCGCGCATCCGGCGCGACGGACTGCGCGACCTCGTGGGTGTTCTGCATGGTCGGCAGCCCGGTGCCGACGTCGAGGAACTGCAGGATGCCGGCCTCGCCGGCGAGGTAGCGCACCGCGCGGTTGAGGAACTGGCGCGACTTGAGCGCGTAGGCCGCCGTCTCGGGGAACGCCGCCCGCACCGCCTCACCGACCTCCCGGTCGGCCGCGTAGTTGTCCTTGCCACCCAGCCAGTAGTTCCAGATCCGCGCGCCGTGCGGCACGTCCGGACGCAGGTCGGGCATCGGGTCGCCGGTCACGCGACTTACCTCCATGGAGTGAACGGTCGGGCAGCCTGCGCACGGTACCGCAGCGAACGCGGAGCGCGGCGCCGATCGGGCGCCGCGCCTCTGCGTCGATGATCACGCGTCCGTCACTGCGCCCAGGTGTTGCGCCGCACGAACGGCAGGCCCTTCCACCACCGGCCCAGCCCCCACGTGTCGCCGGCCGCCGTGGCCGCCAGCACCACGAGGACGAGCGCGTAGATCAGGTGGTAGTCGACGACCGGGTTGGTCGACCCGCTGGCCGAGCCGTCGGCCGTGAGCTGCGCGAGCGGGAACTCGGCGAGCCACATCAGCAGCATGACGACCACGCCCGCGGCGGCCGAGACGCGCAGCGCGACCCCGACGACGAGGGCCATGCCCACTCCGAGCATCCCGGCCATGAACAGCCAGTCCGCCCAGGCGGCGCCGGCGATGGCGTGGAACGCGGGCTGGAACGGGCCGACCTCGACCGAGCTGAGGAAACCCCTGGTCGGCGACCCGCCGGCGACCCACGCCCGTTCGGCGGGGGTGGCGTAGCCCAGGCCGAACGTCTTGTCGAGGAAGGCCCACAGGAACGCGAACCCCGTCGCGATGCGCAGCAGGGCGAGCGCCGCGCCGGCGGTGGTGGTGCGGTCGGCCGCGGTGGCCGTGAGCGGTGCCGCGGCGGGACGGTCGGTGTGCCGGACGGTCATGGTCGGTGTCCTTTCCGGATCTCTCGGGGGCACCACCAGCCTGTGCCGCGCCGGCCGCCCGGCGCTGCGGCAGGAGAGCCCGTGATCACGGGACCAAGGTCACCGGCGCCGGCGTGTCCTTCGGCAGATGCGCTCAGCCCTCTCCTCGCGCGGGACGTTCCTCGGCGAGCGAGCGCACGAGGTCGGTCGCGGTCACCACACCCAGCAGCCGGCCGTGGTCGGCCACCAGCACGGCGTCGATCCGAGCGGCCCGCATCCGGCGGGCGGCGTCCGACCGGCGCGCCGACGGCGGGAGCATCCCGACCGGCCGGGCGAGGTCCGCGCAGACGACGAGGCCTGCGGCGAGGCCCTCGGCGACGAACCCCGTGAGGTCGAGCTCGGTGACCATGCCCCGGCACCGCGTGCCGTGCAGCACCGGCAGGTGCCGCACCCCGGTGGACGCCATGAGGTGCAGCGCCGTCTGCAGCGGGGCGTCGGGGGTGATCCCGATGATCCGCGAGGTCATCAGGTCGGCGACCGGTGGGTCGTCGTCGAGGGTCTCGGGCGGTGCCGCCCGGTGCGGGCTGCTGCTGCTCATGGCCGCTCCTTCTCCGGGGTTCTCCGGGGTACGGGAAGTGGACGAGTCTCGCCGCGGCCACCCGCTCCCGGCCCGGGACCGATGGCCCGCGTGCACCGGCCGGAGGTCCCGGGTCCACGCCGCCTGGCGGGACCGTGGTCCCGGGTGACCCGGGCCGGACGCCTCCGGCCGGGCCCGCGCCGCCCGCCTACGTTCGGAGGTGCCTGCCGTGAGGACGTCGGAGGAGACCGTGCGGATTCGCGAGATCATGTCCAGCCCGGCGGTGGTCGTGCCGCCACAGCTCCCGGTGAAGGAGGCCGCGGCCGTTCTCGACGACCGGGGCTTCACCAGCCTGCCGGTCGTCGCCGCGGACGGCCGGCTGGTCGGGACCGTAGGCGAGGCCCAGCTGCTGGCCGACCGCTTCCCGCCCGACCCGCGGGTGCCCATCGCCGAGCGCATGGCGCTGCGGCCCGGCACCACCGTGGAGGAGGTGATGGCGCGCGACGTGCTCGTCGCCGGCCCCGACGAGGGCGTCGCCGACCTGCTGACCGTGCTGCGCTCGGCCGGCGTGCGCTCCCTCCCCGTCGTCGACCGGGGTGCGGTCGTCGGGGTCGTCACCTACCGCGACCTCGTCCGCGCCCTCGCCCGGGACGACGCGCTGATCCAGGCCGACGTCCAGCGGCGGCTCGACCTGCGCGGCGGCGTCGGCCGGTGGCGGGCGAGCGTGCACGACGGCGAGGTGACGATCCTCGACGAGCGCGCCGACCACGTCGACCGCAGCGGCGCCATCCGGACGGCCGAGGCGGTCATCGGCGTCACCGGCTGCCGCGTGGTCGACGCCGGCGACTGAGCAGCGCGTCACGCGCGGTCAGCCATCCACCACGGGTGAGGCGGCGCGCCCGCCGGTCGGCCACGGTCGGGCCCGGAGGGGGTCGTCCCGCACCCCCGTACCCGACCCAGGACGCCGAGGTGAGCGAGTCGTGTCCGACGAACCGCGCCCCGCCGAGACCGCGCGGGCGTCCGGGCGGGGGCGGGCCGCCGGGATCTACGGCACCATCATCACCGCCGCCCTGCTGGCCGCGGCCGGTGACCACCTCTCCACCCCGGCGATGGCGCTCGGCGTCCTCGTGACGCTGGTCGTCTACTGGGCGGCCGAGCAGTACGCCGAGCTGCTCGCCGAGCCGACGGAGTACGGCCGCCTGCCGAGCTGGTCGCGGATCCGGGCGGGATTCGCCGACACCTGGCCCATGGTCACGGCCTGCTACGTGCCGGTGATCGCGCTCGTCGTCGCCCGCGCCCTCGACGCCACCCCCACCGCCGCCGCGAACATCGCGCTCGCCGTGGCCGTGGTGCTCCTGGTGGTGCACGGGCGGGCCGCCGGCCGCGCCGCCGGGCTGCGCGGGGGCCAGCTGGCGGTGGTCATGCTCGTCGCGGGCGGCCTGGGTGTGGTGATGGTCCTGCTCAAGAACCTCGTGATCGTCGCCGTGCACTGACCCCGTCAGGAACGGTGGGACAGACGGCGGTCGATCCTGCGCGATTCGCAGGTCGACCGCCGCTCTCTGGGCTGGCGACCACCCCCGCGTCCGCGGGGCGCACTGGTTGGCGATGCCCGCCTCTTCCCAGGTGAAGGGACCACCCCCGCGTCCGCGGGGCGCACTCCGCCGTGATCAGCTCGGACTCGGCCGACCACGGACCACCCCCGCGTCCGCGGGGCGCACGTGATCGTGCCCTGCACGACCAGCTCGGTCTGGGGACCACCCCCGCGTCCGCGGGCGCCGGATCGGGTTGCGCGGCAGCCGGACCGCGGTGCCGTCCG
>MKJX01000240.1 GCA_001942415.1 Pseudonocardia sp. CNS-139 | reverse complement strand
GGCGAGGGACTCCCGCGCGAGAAGGCGGCGAAACCCAGGACGGCGGCGAGACGCGCGGCCGGGTGAACCCCTCTCCGCGCAGCGTCATCAGGATCCGCACCGCCGCGGCGGCGTCGATCGCGACGATCCCGCTGTAGGGCGAGTGGTCCCCTCCGTCGGCCGGTCGTGCCTCCCAGCGCAGCCGGGTCAGGCCGTGCCACCGGGCGATCGGCCCGGGTCGCAGGATCGACTTGGCGCCGGTCAGGAGCCAGAGGGCGCCGCGGTCGTCGTCGAACTCGATCGTGTAGCGCATGGCGTGCTCGCCGTCGCGGGGGAACAGCGACAGCGAGCCGCGCGCCGGTCGTCCGGTGGCGATCGGGTGGATCGTCACGGTTCCGTCGACGTCGAGGGTGTGCCGGTCGTCGCGCAGGAAGTCGTCGAGCCCGGGGACGGAGGCGGTGAGCCGCAGGTCCGCAACCGGTTCGCGGGTGCGACGGGCGCGCGGGGTGGTCATCCGTTCCCGGAAGCGGACGCCGTTGCCCGAGGTACGCGCCCGGAGATGGGCCATCTCCCGGCCCGCGGCGTCCTCGGGAACCGGTGCCGGCCGGACGTCCGGCCATTCGGGCGCGCGCCACCGCGGATCGCCGGTGAGCCGGCGCACGACGTGCTCGGCGGCCCGTTCGGCGGCGGCGAGGATCGTCGCCGACGGGTTGGCCCCCGTCGAGCCGGGCACCGTCGAGCCGTCGACGACGAAGAGGCCGGGGTACCCGTGGACCTGGCCCCACTGGTCGACGACGCCCGGGGCTCCCGGCCGGTCGGCGGGCACTCCGCCGAGGTTGTGCACGGTGACGGCGCGGCGCAGCAGCGTCCACGACGGCGCGGCGTGGACGCGGGTGCGCAGCATGCCGCTCAGCAGCGGGCCGACGCGTGACTCGGCGCGGTACAGGCGGGCTTCGCGGCGGTTGTCCCAGGCGACGGCCGCGTTCCCGTTGCGGTTCAGCACGAGGTGTCCCGACGCGGAGTCGCGGCCCATCGACAGCAGGGCCATGCGGTGGGTCGACCGGTTGCCGCGCCGACGGCTCCACCCCGCGCGCAGGCGCTCCAGCGGCAGCGACGCGTGGAGTAGCCGCTGCAGCGGCAGCGGGATCCCACCGTCCTGGACCTGGAACCAGACCGGCGTCCGGCCTTCGGGCACGTCGAGGATCGTCGTCGTGGTGATGGTCGGTCCGCGGGTGAGGTCCCCGGCGGAGCGCAGCGTCGTGGTCGTGAGGAAGTCGCCGTTGCCCGAGAACTCCTCGCCGAGCCGGGAGGACAGCAGCGGCAGCGTCCCGAGCACGTCGCGCTGGCGCAGCAGCAGTTCGGTGGTGCCGACGGCGCCGGCGGCGAGGAACACGTGGCGGCTCGTCATCGTCACCGGCGGCGCGTCGGCGTCGACGGGGTCGCGCCAGGTGACCGCGTACCCGGAGTCGTACCCGGAGTCGCGGGGCTCCAGGCGGATCACCTCGGCGCGGGTCACGGCGATCGCGCCCGCGCGTTCGGCGACGGCGAGGTAGTTGGTGTCCAGGCTGTTCTTGGCGCCCCGGTTGCACCCGATGACGCAGTCGCCGGCGAAGTCGCAGCCGGCCTGCTCGACGCCGTGCTTGTTCGGGGTCACCGCGTCGGGGTCGGCGGTGAAGCGGACCGCGAGGTTCGGCCGGATCGTGCCGGCCGCCCGGTCCATCCGGTCCGCCAGGGACTCGACGAGGGCGGTGCGCGCGGGCACGCGGCCGGTCGTGGGATCGACGCCGACCGGCCGCACGTCGAGCATGTGCGCGGCGAGGTCGTAGTAGGGGTCGAGCTGGTCCCGCCGCAGGTGCGGGGGCCACCGCCCGGACAGCGCCGGGTCGAAGGGGCGGGCGAAGACGTTCGCGTAGACGAGCGAGCCGCCGCCCCACCCCGCGCCCTGGACGCTGATCAGCTTGTCCAGCCAGCGGATGTCGTAGAGCCCGGCGCCGATGCTCCAGAGCCACCCGTCCTCGGGGTCCGGCGTGCGGGGGAAGGACCCGCGTTCCCACCGCCTGCCGCGTTCGAGGACGACCACGCCGACTCCGGCCTGCGCGAGCCGCGCGGCGAACACCGCGCCGCCGAAACCGCTGCCGACCACGATCGCCTCGACGTGCTCGGGCACAGCGGAGCCTGCGCTTGCTGGTTCGACCCGGGACATCGATCCCCCTCCTCATCGGCGGTGCGCGGCAGCGCCGGCTGCGTGCCGGCCGGGACGAGTCTTCGACAGCGGTCTGCCGGACGGCACCCACACCGGGCCCACAGTGCCGCCACAACCCGTCTCCACCCGGTCGCAGCGGACCCACGGCGACTGTGGGCACGGCGTGGACGTCGCGTGGGTGTTTCCGGCCGGGCTCCGGCCGAAGACTGGATCCCGGCTCGCACCACCGGAGCAACCGCGACCGGAGCACACCGAGCGAGGAGGAGATGACGTGGAAGGCGAGGAAATGAGACGTTGCCCGGTGAGCGTGGAATGACGATGAGCGGACACCTGCCGGCGATGATGCGGACCGGCGTGCGAGTGCCGCGCGGCGTGATGATGGCCGCCCTGGCCGTCTCGATGTTCCTGATCTACCTCGACACCGCGATGGTCAACCTGGCCGGACTGGCGATCCGTGAAGGGCTCGGGCTCTCCGCCGCCGAGCTCACCGTCGTCGTCGACAGCTACCTGGTGGCCTTCGCCGGCCTGCTGCTGCTCGGGGGCCGCCTGGCCGACGTGCTCGGCGGGAGGAGGGTGTTCCTGGCCGGGATGGCGCTCTACGTCGCGGCATCGGCGTTCTGCGCGCTGGCCGCCGGCGGGCCGATGCTGGTCGCCGGGCGGATCGGCCAGGGGATCGGGGCGGCGCTGGTGATGCCGTCCGCGCTCGCGCTCGTCCTGAACCTCTACCCGTCTCCCGGGGAGCGCACCCGCGCCATGGGGATCTGGGGTGCCGTCGCAGGTCTCGGCAGCCTGCTGGGCGTGTCCCTAGGCGGCATGCTGACCGTGCTGCTGGGCTGGCAGTCGGTCTTCTGGATCCCGGTGCCGCTCGGCCTCGTCAGCGCGATCGTCGTCTGGGCCTCGGTTCCGTCGTTCCCCGGTCGACCCGGCCGGTTCGACGCGGTCGGCGCCGTCACCATCACCGTCGGCATCTCGGCCCTCGCGCTCGGCATGGTCTCCGCCGCCGAAGCCGGCTGGGCCACACCCACCGCGCCCATCGGAGTCGCGGTCGGCCTCGCATCGCTGGTCGCCTTCCTGATCGCCGAGCACCGCTCCACGCACCCGCTGGTCCCGCTCGGCGTCTTCCGCAGGAAGCCCGTGGTCACGGCGAGCGTGGTGATGGTGCTGCTCGGGGCCACGCTGACGAGCCTGTTCTTCCTGCTTCCGCTCTACCAGCAGGACGTCCTCGGGATGGACGCGCTGACCAGCGGGCTGACCCAGATCCCCGTCGCCGTGATGATCATCCTCGGCAGCGCCGCGGCGCCGCTGCTGGCCCAGCGCGTCGGCCTGCCCCGCGCACTGCACGTCGCTCTCGTCCTGCTGCTCGTCGGGCTCGTGTGGCTGGCGGTGAACCCGGCGACCGACGGCTTCTCCGTGCACCTGCTCGGCGCGTTCCTGCTGATCGGCGCCGGTCTCGGCCTCGGCATCGTCAACGCGTTCACGGCGGCGGTGCGCGACAGCCGTGACGGCGAGTCGGGCCTGCTCAGCGGCGTGGTCAACGCCGCCCAGCAGCTGGGCGGCGCGCTCGGCCTCGCCGCACTGGCCGCCATCGCCATCGGCGCCGCGGGCGCGCACGGCGACATCGCGTTCCCGACCGCGTTCCTGGGCGGAGCGGCGCTGATCGTCCTCGCCCTCGCGCTCTCGCTCACCCTGCTGCCGCGGCGGGGTGCCGGAACCGGGGACACCCGCGACCGGGCCAACTCGACCACACCCAGCTCAGGACGCACCCGATGAACACACCCACCGTGCTCGTGACCGGCGCGACCGGAACCGTCGGCTCCGCTCTCGTCCCTGCTCTGCAGCCCGCGGCGCGACCGTCCGCGCCATGACGCGCAACCCCGGACGACCGGCTCCCGGCGTCGAGAACGTCGTCGCCGACCTGCAGGACCCGCACGCGGTCGCCGCCGCCCTCCAGGGCGTCGACGCGGCCTTCCTCAACAGCCCGTCGACCGAGGACGCCGCCGCCCTCCAGATCCGGTTCGCCGAGCTCGCCCGCGAACGCGGAGTCGAACGGCTCGTCGTGCTCTCGCAGTACGGGGCGCGCACCGACTCGCCAGTGCGGTTCCTGCGCTGGCACGCCGATGTCGAGCAGCACGTGCAGCAGCTCGGGTCGGACCACACCGTGCTGCGCCCGAACCTCTACATGCAGGCCCTGCTCGGCTTCGCCGGCACCATCGCCCACGGCGTGCTGGCCGCACCGATCGGTGACGCCCCGGTCAGCGCCGTCGACACCCGCGACGTCGCAGGCGCCGCCGCCGCCGTGCTGACCAGCCCCGGACACACCGGCATGACCTACACCCTGACCGGGCCCCGCGCCGTCACCCACAGCCAGATCGCGCACGCGCTCTCCGCCGCCACCGGGCGGGAGATCGTCTTCGGGGACGTGGCCCCCGAGGACTTCACGGCCGCGCTGACCGGCCTCGTCCCGCCCTGGGTCCTCGACGGCCTGATCGAGGACTACGCCCACTACGCCAGGGGCGAAGCCGCCGCCGTGCACTCCTGCGTCGCCGACCTCACCGGGCTCCCCGCGCGCGACATCACCGAGTTCGCACGGGACCACGCCACCGCGTTCTTCCCGGCCTGACCACCCGCAGAACCGCAGCGAAAGGAAGAGCCGATGATCCACCACTGCATCCGCATGACCCTCAAGCCCGGCCTGTCGAAGGAGGAGGTGGAGACGGGCATCGAGCGCATGCGCGCCGCGACCGCCCGGATCCCGGCCATCAGGTCGTGGGTCGTGGGCCGCGACTTCGGCGGCGACTACGAGTACAGCGCCATCTCCGTGGTCGAGGACCTCGACGCCTACGAGGAGATGATGAACCACCCGGCCCACCTCGAGATCGACCGGCTCGGGCTGCCGCTGGTCGAGAGGTTCATGTCCTTCGACATCACCGACGACCCCGACCCGGAGATGGGCGCGAAGATCGCCGAGATCCACCAGCGGCGGTACGACAGCACGCCCGACATCGCCGGACTGGTGTCGGACCTCGGGGAGTACTCCGGGAGCGCGGCGCCCGGCAAGCACGCGTAGCAACCGACCGCGGCTCGCGACAGAGCGAGCCTGATCGACGACACCGGAGGGTGAGCACATGAACGAGTCGGCCGAGGCGATCAGCGCCATCCCGGCCCGGATGAACGAGGCGTGGAACCGAGGCGACGCCGCCGCGTTCTTCGCGGACTTCGCGGACAACGCCGTCTTCACGGACTTCGAGGGGAGCATCTACCGGGGACGCGAGGAGATGGTCGCGACCCACCAGATGATCTTCGACACCGTGATGAAGGGGTCCCGTCTGGTCCGGGGCGAGGTGCTGTTCGCCAGGGTCGTCCAGCCGGGGTGGGGTGTGGTGCACCACCGCGTCGGCATCGCGCTGCCGTCCGAGGAGGAGCCGCCGCCGGGCCGCCGTTCCATGCAGCTGTTCGTCACGGCGTGGCAGAACGACCGCTGGGAGGTCGTGGCGTTGCAGAACTCCCGGCTGATCTCGCTGGAAGCCGTGGCGCTCCTCGAATCCGCGACCGGCGACGTCCGGACGGACGTGCCCGGACGGTCGGCCGACGGATGAGCACGACATCGTCCGCACCGATCGTCCGCGTCCAGCAGGGTGAGCTGCGCGGGACCACCGACCGCGGTGCATTGGCCTTCCTCGGGGTGCCGTTCGCGGCGGCGCCGTTCGGCGCCGACCGGATGCGCCCGCCCCGCCCCGCTGCCTCCCGGGACGGGCTCCGCGACGCCACGACCTACGGCCCGACCAGCCCGAAGGCGCCCTACCCGCCGCCGTTCCGGCCTCTCTTCCCCGAGGTCGACATTCCCGGCGAGGAGTGCCTGAACCTCAACGTGTGGACCCCCGGCACCGCGGGCGCGCTGCCCGTGCTGGTGTGGATCCACGGCGGCTCGTTCACGAACGGCTCGGGCTCGGTCGCCGAGTACAACGGCGCCGCGTTCGCTCGCGACGGCGTGGTCTGCGTGACCGTCAACTACCGGCTCGGCGCGGAGGGCTTCCTCCACACCGGCGACGAGGTGGCCAACCCGGGTCTGCTGGACCAGGTCGCCGCGCTGACCTGGGTGCGCGACAACATCACCGCGTTCGGTGGCGACCCCGGCCGGTCACGGTCGCAGGCGAGTCGGCCGGGGCGATGAGCGTGGCCACGCTGCTGTCGATGCCGGCCGCGGCCGGGCTGTTCCACCGGGCCATCGCGCAGAGCGGGGCGGCCGCGCACACCATGGGCCCCGACGACGGCCGCAAGGTGGCCGGCTTCCTGGCCGGGGCGCTCGGAGTCGAGCCCACCCGGGAGGCGATCGCGGCGGTCCCGGTCGAACGGGTGACCGCGGCCGCGGCGGCGCTGGCCGAGGAGGTGCGGACCCTCCCGGACCCGGGGAGATGGGGCACGCTGGCACTCAGCCTGCTGCCCTTCATGCCGACCGTGGACGGCGAGGTCGTGCCCCGCCCGCCGCTCGAGGCGATCGCCGACGGCCACGGCGCCGACGTGCCCCTGCTGATCGGCTCGAACCAGGACGAGGCCCGCTTGTTCCTCATCGCCGACGGCAGCATCGGCTCGATCGACGAGACCGCGCTCGCCGCCGCGGCCGGCGTGTACGGGCTTCCCGCGGGGGGTGTCGAGGTGTACCGCCGCAACCGGCCCGACGCCGGTCCCGGCGACCTGCTGGCCGCGATCCTCACCGACTGGTTCTACCGCCTCCCGGCCGTCCGCGTGGCCGAAGCCCGCACCGGCGGCACCGCACCCACCTGGGTCTACCGCTTCGACTACCGGTCACCCGCCCACGACAGCCGGCTCGGCGCCTGCCACGGCGTGGAGATCCCGTTCGTGTTCGACACCCTGCACGTGCCGAACACGCACCCGCGGATCGGCGACTCCGCGCCACAGGTCGTGGCCGACACCACGCACTCCACGTGGGTGAGCTTCATCCGCGGTGACGACCCAGGGTGGGCGCCCTACACCGTCGATGCCCGCACGACAGGTCTGATCAACGACAAGGTGCAGGCCGTCGACGACCCGGCTGGTGACGAGCGCCGGCTCTGGGACGCGTGCGCCTGACCAGCGCCCGCCCCGGACAAACCAGGCAGGAGTTCACTGCGATGCCGCAATACCACGTCACTGCGACGACCTCAGCTGCCGTCGCCACCGTGTGGAGCCTGCTGATCGACGGACGGAGTTGGCCGTTGTGGTCCTCCGGCCTGGACGAGCTGGTTGAGGAGCGCTCAACAGGACTCGACCCCGACGGCCATGACGACGTCGGGACCGTACGCGCCTTCCGCTCGGGCCGTGTCGTCACCGGCGAGCGGCTGACCGAGCTCGTGGAGGGCCGGCGCATCGCCTACGAGGACGCCTTCAACTTCTCGATCAAGGACTATCGCGCAGTGGTCCAACTGGAACCGACGGCGGCAGGCGGCACCACGATCGACTGGCACGGCACCTGGCGCACGAGGCCTGGACTCGGATGGCTGACGCCCCTCTTCCTTCCCCGAGTGATGCAGCAGATGGCAACCGACCTTGCCGACCATGCGGCAACCATCCAGGTCAGGTGATCCTCCGACGGACTACGCGCGGCTGCTGGACAGGCCCGCGGCCAGCCGCTACCGGCGAGCCGGACAGCGTCGCGGCCGTGCGCTCCGGCTGCGCGGCCGCCGGCCGAACGGCGGTCGCCGCCGCCGCCTACTTCCCGGTCCCCGACCCCGAGCGGCGGGCACGATGGGAACAGGCCCAAGCCATCATCAGCAAGCGCGAGCACGGACTGCCTCGCCGCCGGCGACCGTGGGGACGCCGCGAGGGGGTGTCGACCGCGTTCAACCGCATGGTCGAGGCGCTCACGCTCATCAACGGCGCTACGGACTGCCTGGCCTTGGCGGCAATGACCCCGACCCGAGATCGGGAAAGCCACTTTCAGGTCCGGAACGTTTCCTGAAGCAGCTTCGCTGCCAGCCGGAAGGCACCGCGGTATCTCATCGCGGCATCTCACCGCGGTCTGGCCTGACGTCTGGTCGACGCCGACGACCGACGAAGGTCGAGCCAGCGACGCGGTCCGGAGTGCGCACTTCGCGTCGGCTCTTGACACCAGCCTGCGGAGCGCGCGTTTCAAGCCCGCGACCAGGTCGGCGAGGGCCCGAGCGGTGGCAGCCGGTTTCCAGCCATGCTCATGCGGCATTTACTCGCGCCCGCCGCCGAGCGCGGCACCGATGCGACCGGACTGGCCCGTTACTCCGGTACCGCAGTGGCAAGCCGGTGAGCGAGGCCCGATACAAACCCTCCCGAGGCCATCGCCGCGTCGGTCGCCCGCAGGCCTGGCGGCTCAGACCGTAGGACCGTGCTGATGCGCGTGGCTTCTATATGTACGCGCGCGGGTCCGGTGACCACATCGGTTCGCCCGGAGCCAGCCTACTCGACTGCGTATGCCGCACGTATACCGTCAGCACGATCCATAGCAGCAGATACACGAACGCGATGACTGCCCCGATGATGAGCGTCCAGCCGACGAATGGACTTAGCACTACGCCTCGTAGTGGAGCAACAATAAGTATGTAGGTCAGTGTGCCGGCCGCCAGTATGAAGGCTGCGAGAAGGATCCACCCGGTCCGCACGATTAACACCATCCGGCGGCGCGGATTGCGGGTAGCGCGCACATACAGCACCAACGCGATGCCGACGATGACACCGGACGTGATGGTCATCGACGCGAGCACGAGCAGTTCCACCGTCGGGAACACGCCAGCCCACACGCCGAGCAGGTAGACGATCGCGCCAGCGATCAGGTTGCTAGGACGTTGACCCCGACGTCACGCGCGAAGTTGAGCACAGAGAACCTGTCGCCGATCACAGGCCCGACGTTGCTTCGTCGACCTCCCGGTCGGCCCGAACCTCGCGACCAGCCATCTACCGCCCACCCCAATTCAGCCAGTCGGGCCTGTGCCTGCGCACGGTGTGCGCGGCGCTACGGCTCCAAGGGCCCAGGTCCACCAGAACAGCTCGTCCGCGAGCGGATCCAAACGCGACGGCCCGCCTCGATCCGGGCACGCACGGTCGGGCGCGAGTCGAGGCACCTGCGTAGGGATAGGCGAGCTCGCGGTCCACGTGCACGACCAAGGCGAGGACTCACCGCACGTCCAGTTCGGCGAGCACCAGCGCCATCGGTACCTGCCCCGTCGATTCGCCGGTCGCGCTCATCCGCCGGCATCGGCCGGCGCCGTGTCGTCGGGTGCACGCGCGCGGCCGTGGGTCGGCGGACCCGCCGGTCGGTTGTCACAGAACTGTGGCCAGCGCTGGAGTCCACGCTCAGCCAACTTCCTGCGCCACGCCGTGGCACAGTCCTGCGGGCCGCCCAACAGATCGCCCGCTACGGCTGGCTGAACAACCGACAAGTCACTGCGGCCACAGACGATCCAGAGTTGAGATGCCTGGAAACGGGGCAAGTCCGGTTCTGAGGGGCCCCGGCGCAGCGATGCGCCGGGGCTACCCGACAGGCGCAGACCGGTGCGCCGATCACCGCCGCTCTCGCCGACCTCCTGCAAGGAGCGCCGTGACCGTCAGCCCCGCCGGCGAGGCCGCGTGGCCCGCGCTGGCCGCCGCGCTCGCCGACGAGCTCGCGAGGCTGGGCAAGCTCACCGACCCGGCCTGGCGCGCCGCGGTGGCCGCGGTCCTCCGCCACCGGCTCGTGCCCCGGTTCTGGACCCAGCACAACACCGGAGCCTGGTGGAGACCGACACGACCACCGCCCCGCCGGAGCAGTGGCTGGAGCGGATCTACTCGAACAAGGTCCTGATCAGCGCTCTGGACGACACGGGCACGGCGATGCGGTCCTCGTCGTCGCAGCCCGGACTAATGGTGCGCATGCTCGCGGCGCTGCAAGTCGTGGAGGGGCAGCGGGTGCTGGAGATCGGCACCGGCACCGGCTACAACGCCGCGCTGCTCTCGCACCGCCTCGGCGCCGACGCGTGTTCAGCGTCGACGTCGAGCCGGACCTCGTCACGTCGCCCGGGACCGGCTGGCCGAACCCAGCTACGCCCCCGTGCTCGTCGCCGGCGACGGCGCGCTCGGGCTGGCCGAGCTCGCGCCGTTCGACAGGATCATCGCCACCTGCGCGGTGCCCGCGGTGCCGTGGGCGTGGGTCGACCAGCTCGTCCCCGGCGGTGAGGTGCTCACCGACGTCAAGATCGCCCACAACGCCGGCAGCCTGGTCAAGGCTCCACCGGATCGCCGGCGACTGTGCCGAGGGCCGATTCGACCCGGTGTGGGCCGGGTTCATGAACCTGCACCCGGAGCCCACCGCCGCGGAGCCCACCGCCGCGGGGCCGGCCGCCCGGGTCGCACGCGCCCGACCGGGCGCTGTGCTCGAGGAGCGGAACATCACAGTGGAGCCACGCACCCCGTGGACGTCGCTGCTGGTGTGGTTCCTCGCTGCGTTCGAGATCGGGCCCGACGTGGGGATCGGCTACACCAAGGTCGACACCACGCGGCCGCCGTCCGCGGTTCGGATCAGCACCCCGGACGGCTCCTGGGCCGAGATCGGCATCGGCGCCGCCGCCGACGGCACGTACGCGGTGGCCGAGGGCGGCCCGCGGGCGCTGTGGCGGACGGTCGAGCAGGCACACGAACTATGGGAGAGACACGGCCGGCCGGGATGGGAGCGCTTCGGACTGACCGTGACGCCCGATCGACAGACCGTGTGGCTCGACGACCCGGACGGCGACGTGCGCTGGGAGTTGCCGGTCGGCCGGTGACGGCCACCCCCGTCCCCCGGGGCGGAAATGCCTGATCACGAAGCTCGGCGCGATACGCGATACGCACAAGCGCGCTACCGCAGGTCGAGCATCGCGGCAGCAGCCGCCTCGATCACTTCCATCTCGGCTGGGCTGGCGGTCCCGACGTGTTCACCGGTGCGGCGGCGCATCACGCCTCGATCGTGAGGAGCGAGGCCCCAGCCTTGCGGCTCGACGCGGACGCTAAGCAGGCCGCCGGGGTCCTGGCCGAGCACCTGGCCGCCGACACCTGCTGGTCCGGAGCGGAAGCTGTCAGGGTTGACGCGGTCAGGTTGCGCGGGGGCGAGGTCGCGCGGGTGAACAGTCAGGAATCGAGCGGCATCGAGGTGACGCCGGGTTAGCACGCCGGCACGGCACTCGGGGTTGTGTGCCTGACTCACTGCCCGCCCTGCGCGAGCTCGCCCGTCCCGCCACCGATCACGGTCGGCGCCGCTATCCGGCTGGTCGACCAGCACCGATCCCACCTGAGGGGAAGTCGATGAGCGACACCAAGCCGAAGGTCGTGGTCGACCTGGCCGAGGGGCGTAGCACCTGCAAGTGTGGCGAGCCGACACGGCCTACGGTCATGAACTGGACCGGGTATGGAAGTGGCCCAGGCGCTGGTGCGCCGTCGTGCCGTCGTGCCGTCGATGTTCGCCGAACTGCGCCACTTGGCGGTGCGCGGATGCACCTCACGAACCGTTGAGGTCCGGTCCAGTCGATTGTTCATTCATATCGCCGCCGGAGACTGCCATCAATTTGGTCAATCGGTCGTCGACGATCTGCTCGATCAAGCCAATCGGCGGTGCGGCCGGCTGCACGACGACTACGGGCGGTGGCGGAGGGGTAGGCTCGTCGCCTGTCCATCCGTCGTCGGTCAAGTCACGAACAAACCCCGCAGTTGCGACAATAAAGCTCAGTAACGAGACGACATAGAGGAGGATTTGTGCCTGTCGAGTTGAGGTCCACGGATCCAGCTTCTGTGATGCCCGGGCCAGGTCCTCGCCTTCGAGGCGCCCTCCCGCAGCGAGCGCTGCCGCAATTCTCCGGATATCCGACAGCGCTACCTCGGGCATGGGCACTGCACTCGCCACGCCCGACGAAGCGATCCCGAAGCTCTTGGCGATGTTTCGATCGATTTGCGTCCGTACCTCGATAAGATTCGACATGATCTGTTCGCGCTGCGCCCAGGTGCGCACGATGTGGAGGTCAAGGAGGTCAGACGCGGCCCTGAGTTGCCGAATGAATAGCTCTAACGTCTCCGCTGCCGAAGAATTCGCAGAAAGGGAATCCGGCGCGAGAGGGTGGACAGGGCTCACTTTTGTCAATTGTTGCTGAATGAATTGCTGCGTGAGTTCGGCGTCGCTACTCCGTGCAATCGCCAGCATGGTGCGCGCTTGATTTGCGGTGAGACTCACGTCTCGAGGTCGGGCGAGTCGGCCCGAACGTTACCCCCTCAGCGATGTCCGAGTGCACCGTACGGGCAGCGCTTCAGGGCAGCTTGCGCACCCAGGCCACCGGTAACCGACGTCCTTTCGGGCCACCGTCGTCGTGCGCCAGTGTCCTGCTTCGACACCGTCGACCACCAGGTGCTCATGGGTCTGGTGGGCGAGCGCATCGCCGACCGCGTGGTGCTGCGCCTGATCCGCGGGTTCCTGCGGGTCGGGGTTGTCGAGCAACACGGTGGCTTCGCGGCGAGCCTGACCGGCACACCGCAAGGCGGGGTCCTCTCCCCGCCGCTGGCCAACATCTACCTGTCCGTGCTGGACCGGCACTTCGCGGGTCTGGGGACGAGGACATGAGCCCGCCCTGGCGCCGCCAACAACGGCGCCGACACGGGCTGCCGAACTACCGGCTCGTGCGCTACGCGGACGACTTCGTGGTGCGCGTGCACCGCACCCGATCCGACGCCGACCTCATTCGTCCACTTTTG
Organism: Pseudonocardia sp. CNS-139; assembly: GCA_001942415.1. Taxonomy (GTDB): domain Bacteria; phylum Actinomycetota; class Actinomycetes; order Mycobacteriales; family Pseudonocardiaceae; genus Pseudonocardia. The sequence goes on along the minus strand of MKJX01000240.1, from coordinate 13,672 downwards.
GGCTTTCCGTGCCTTCTGCACGCTCGTTGCCCAATGAGTTCGCCGGAGGCCCCTGGCTGGAGCGAGGTGGGATCTCTTCGCCCTCGAGTTGGCGAATTTGCTCTTCAATGAGCCGTTCGATGAGTCCAATTGGCGGCACCCGCTCGACCGTAACTTCAACGCTAGGTGGCGACTCCGGAGCCCAGCCGTCGGCGCTGACGTCACGAATCAGCGCAAGCAGCGCGATGAGAACCCCGATGTATACCATGATCCTGTCGCGTCGTCCCTGACTCTCCTGGCGGTCCAGCATGGCTTCCAGATGCTGAATCGCCCGAACAATATCCCCGGTCGACGCAGCTGGCCGCTCGTGACGGAGAAGGTCGGCGACCGCCCATGCGTCACCCACAATGTCGCGCAGCCGCGCCGATTTTCCGGAGCTAAACTCCCCCATTACCCCGATGCGTATCGGGTCGCGCAAATTTCGTAGAGCCGGCTCCATCTCGTTGAAGACACGATCGAACTCTGATTCTTCGAAGGAGTCGTCACCGGATGATCGGGAGCCTCGTCCACCACGATGATGCGTCGGATCAGCGGCTTCTGCCGTTACGGCAACCAAGCACCCGAGGTGACCGGCCGGCGGCGATTTCGGATCGCGTGCGCGCCGACCGGCGGGCCGGCGAGCGCCGCCCCCTACCTGTCCCGGCCGCGCGACCGACTGCGTGGGGCCTCCCATGCCGGGTCGGACGCACGTCGAATAGCCCCGCCTCTGGACTGCGGCCGGCGTGACTGACCCGCTGATCGGTGACCTAGACGAGTAAGTCCTAACGGCAGGGCGGTCGTAGACGTAGCAGGAGGGCGTTCAAGATCAGTTTGTGACGACCGACCTGAACACCCTCCTGACCGCACTGTACGTCAAGATCGACGACCATCCGGGCCGCCACACCCGCCCGGGGAGACCACCCAAACTGTCGGATGCCGAGCTGCTGACCCTGGCCGTGGCCCAGGTGTTGCTCGGGGTGCGCTCGGAGGCCCGCTGGCTGCGGTTCGTCCCCCGCGCGCTGCCCGGTGCGTTCCCCTACCTGCCCGGACAGTCCGGCTACAACAAGCGCCTGCGCGGCGCGTTGTCGCTGATCAAACGGCTGATCCGAGTCCTGGCGACCGACACCGACCTGTGGGAGGACCCGGTGTGGATCGTCGACTCCACCCCGGTCGAGTGCGCCCGCTCCCGCCCCACGGTGAAACGGTCGAACCTGGCCGGCTGGGCCGGCTACAGCTACTGCGCCTCGCACCCGCGGTTCTTCTGGGGCCTGCGCCTGCACCTGATCTGCACCCCGGCCGGGCTGCCCATCACCTGGTAGCAACCGCTCCGGCTGGAAGTGAAGAGATTGCCCCGGGTTGCGGCGCGTTGAAGGTCAACCTGGCCCACGCGGCGTCGAGTATTGCCTTGTTTTCCGACGTCTGCTGCAAGGCATATGTTTGTTCCGCGCGCTCGTAATCTTGCCAGGCTTGCTCAAAGATCGCCGTGGCATTTGCATCAGCTCGAACAGCGAAGATCCTGAAAGCGGTTCCCTCGCTGTCAGCTTGATCCCCTATAGGCCACGTCGCGCATCGCCACACCTCGGGATGAACGTTGTCGACAGGACAAGGCTCACCATGCAGATACACATGCGAGTCGCTGATCTTTCCTGAGAGCACCCAGACAGTCTCGTCACGGCCGAGATTCACGACAGTCCCACGGAACACTGCTTCTTGAGGAATTTCTTGGAGGAACGTTGGATCAGTGATCGTTATCGCAGGCGTGACCGCCACGCCTGCGTCCCTTGCGCCGAACACAGCCACTCCGACGTACACGGCGGAGACGACCACCCCCAGTACCGCGACGCGACCTATCCACGCCTCCAATCTGCTGCGTTGCACAGGCTGGCTAGTCGGCCGCGTCAACCCCAGCAACACAAGAATGCCGTAAGCGCCGACGATGCCCACGCCCGTCAGTAGCCATACTGACATGCTGGTAGTTGACGCCAGCTCTACCACACCAGAGACCCCGCCGATGATCGCGAAACCGGGCGGGATGAACTGCAGGCTCGCCCTGAGCGGCGCGGGTAGGGGCATCGGCAGTGGCCTCCTCGGCTGATCAGCAGCAGATCAGCTGTCGCGAACCGATAGCAGGTCGTTACAGGATCCTGAGACGAGCCCAAGACTCGGTCGTCTCAGGAGAGCTGCCACTGGGTCATGCCCTATGGGGCTCGAGCAGATCTGGCTTGGCGGCGAACCGCCAGATCCTGCTGGGCCGGCCGCGCCTGGTCGCGGCGCCTGGGTCACCAGGTCGCGTATGCGGTGCACCTCAAAGTGCAGCCGAGTGTCTGGTCAGGGCGAATCCGGCGTGAACGATCACCGGTCGACGACGTGGTCCGCGATCTGCGTTGCGTTGCGATCAACAACGGCGCGCCACCGCTGCGCCTCCGTTACATCTCGGGTGCGGTCCCGCTGCGTCTTAGAGGCGCAGCGGAGGCGCGGCCGGATCGGGCCAAGTCTGCAGGTCAGGACCCGGCGGCCCGCACCTGGCGAAATCCGACTGATAGGGGTGATTGGCCCGGCCGGCGGACAGAGAGGCGTCTTCGCGCCCCCCGCTGACGCGGGGCTTCGTCTCTGCCCACCGGCCGCACCAATCACCCGCGGCCGGACGGCGCGTGCCGCGCCCCCGGGCCGCGATCACTCGATGATCATGGATCTGCTCTATCGAGCAGATCATTCATGATTGAAATCGTCTATTATAGGACGAATTCTCGTGTATCTTGTCTGATTGATCGAGAATTGACGATCCATATGTCGGATCGTTCAACAATAGCCGCAGCGCCTGGGTCGACCCGCAACCCACAGGCGCCTGACCAGCACCGTTCCACGGCGTACTAGTCCGTTAGGGTGAGATGTAAACTCATGAGTTGCGTCAATTCATGAGTTGACATAGCTTCGTGGTGCAACGGAAATGGCGAGAACAAGCACGGGAAGGGAGGCGAACGGCCGGACCCAATGGGGGTCGGGCGCACAACTCAGGGGACGGGAACCGCGGGTCAATCCGGGACACGACTCCGTTCGCGAGATACATCGGAACCGCCCATCACTCGCATTGGGCAGGCCGGAGGTAGCGCGAACGGGAATGCTCGCCGGAGGGCAGAACGGGCGGCGGAACCTGAGATAATAACGGGAAGCGGTGTACACCACTGCGCCAAGGAACGGACCGGGTGCCCAGTGCGGCCCGGGCGCAGGCACGGGACAACGCGTGCGGGCGGGCGGACCCCGGTCGGGTCATCGGGTGGCGACCGTCGCTCATCACCGGACCCAGCCATGACCCGTGATCATTTGAGGATCACGGGCGCACCGGACATTTCCTCGCGACGCAGGACGGACGCTTCCCTAGGACTCGGCGACTCCGAAGGAAAAAGATCGCCCGTCCCCGCGCGCATGGCTGCCAGACATGCGCGGGCCGCGGGACAGAACAGCACAACGCATGAGCCTTACCGCAACAACCGCGCACGACGCTTGCGTGTGGAACGCAAGCGTCGTGCGTGGAGTCGGCCCGGCAGCGACTCCGGACCGGAGACGGAAAGGTGAGAATCATGATCGTTCCGAACCATCGCCGTCGACTCGGCACGTACACCGTCACCTACCGGCAGGCGGGCCGGACCGTGACGCGCAGCTTCCGCACGCCCGACCACGCGGCAGCATTCGCGCGCACACTCGGCCCGCGCGCCCGGGCCCGTGTGGAGCTCGCCCGCTGATACCGCACGCATCGCGACCGCAATTCACGGTGGCCGCCCCGGGCCGGATGACGCTACGCGTCACCACGGTTCCCGCCGCGCGGCGGTCGCGGGCTCGAATCCCGCCCGGCCCACCTTCCCGCCCGACCGGGCGGACGTTACGAAACGACTCCGAAAGGAACAAGCGTGACCGTGACCGTCGAAGAAATACTACCTGCCATCGTCCGCGCGGAATGGATGTGCGTACGCGTGAACGGGCGCACCCGCGAAGCGACATGGGCACACATGACCCGACCCGGCATGTGGACGCTGACGTTCCGGCACGGCAGCAGCCTCACGGTTCCGGCCGGGACCACCTTCCCCCGCGTCACCCGGATCAGCCGGTGAGCACGGCGCACCTCGACGCGGCCGACATCCACCCGGCCGACCTGGCGGGCAACAGCCTCTACTTCCACATCAAAGCCGCCGAAACCTGCGCCGCTGTCGACGACCACGGCGACCACGACGACCACGAAGATTTCGATGTCGAGGACGATTTCGATGTCGATGAGGGGGCGACGTGGGAGGCCGCCCGGTGGGAAGCGATCGACTACGCCCGGATGATCGGCGACGACGCCACAGCGGAGCGCCTGCTGGCGGAGCAGCGATGACGGCCGCCGAGTACCGGCAGGTGCTGCTGGACAACGCGCACCTGTTCTTGCGCGCGGTCTCGATCGACCGCCGCTACGGAACCGGCTCCCGCGCGCGCACGGCACGGCTGCTGGCCAGCGCGGCCCGAATGCGCCGCTACGCCCAGCAGTTGGAGCGCGTGCCGTGTATCTGATCAGACTCTGGCCAGGCGTGATCTACCAACACCGCGACGGCCGCGCGTTCACGCTGGTGGAAGCCCTACGCGCGGTCTACGGCGTCGGCGACGCCTCGATCATCCGCGAGGACGGCACACCGGTGGTCCTGCGCGCGGGCAACGCCTCTGCGATCACCTACGGACCGACCGGGCGCACCATCCGCCGCCGCACCGTCCAGCGCGGCACCGTCTTGCGCCGCACGGTCTCGGACCGCACGTCTAGCGCCGCGCCCACCAGCGCCGAACGGTGCGGCGTCCCGCTCTCCGGCCCGTCTCGCTCATCCCTGTGATGACGCCCAGTGCCAGGTACGCGGTCGCGCCTGGCACTGGGCGCCGCCACAGGGCGGAGATACCCACGACAGGGCAAGGAGCCACCACATCATGTGTGCTGACAAGCGGTGCACCGACGGCATCACCGCCTGCATGGGCGGCAACGGCTGCAACGGGTGGGGCGTGATGTCCCCGGGCGGGCGCAAGTACCGGCAGCGGCGCGGCACCCCGCCCGGCTACTCCTGGTCGGTCCGCCACCACGAGTGCAACGGCACTGGCCAGCGCGTCTGCGGCTGCCGCAAGCTCACCCCCGAGCAGCGGGCCGACCTCAAGGGCACCCCCTGGGGCAGGAACGCCAGCGGCGAGCCCGAAGAGCGCTGGTCCTCCCACACCGGGCACCTCATCACCAAGCCCAAGCGCGTGCGTAAGCCCAAGCCCGCGCCCACCGAGCCCGCCAACGCGACCACCAACCGGGCGCCCGGCGCCGTGCCGTCCGTTCTCGTCCAGTCGGTCAAGCCCGCCGCGTGACGGGTGGGTCGGGTGCCAGACCATCGCCAGGTCCGGCACCCGACCCCTTTCGGCGTCGGCGCGAAAGCGCCGCCTGCTCATGATGCGTCGTGCCGATCGGTAGCGGCTGAGCGGGAATCGAGCCCGTACGGCCGCCCGAAGCTCAGTGACGAGCCCTGAGTTCACGAGACTTTCTGTCCGACACTATGAGGAGATGACAGTTGAGTATTCCTCAGATCACCGATGAGCAATTCGTCGCAGGCATCGAGCGGGCCGTTGCCGAACGAGGCGCAGAATTCGTGTACCCCGCAGGTGAGCGTGGTTGGGTACGGGACGATCGCGGCGGCGCCGGGTGCCGCTACGTCCGGGGCGACGTGAACGAACCCGCCTGTCTCATCGCCGCAGCCCTGCACAACGCCGGTGTCGGCCTGACGCTCCTGCGCAAGCACGAGGGCGAGAACGCGGCCGACTTTCTTCGCCTGTTCGGACTGTCCGATCCACTCGTCAGGGCGGCCGCGGAAGCGCAGACCGCGCAAGACTTCGGCGACTCCTGGGGATACGTCTTGGACGAATTCACGCGTCGGCTCGCCAAAAACCGTTCAATTCGCTGGCGCGAGCGACCGACTCTCGACGCGCCCGACCGTGACGCGACGGCGCTGCTCGCCGCGCCCGAGGACGACGCCACGGGCTGAACACGCCGCAGCACAACAACACCGAATGCGGCACCCGAGCACGACACTCGAACACGGCACCCGAGCACGAGACCGAGGGCCCGGCTGAGCGATGCGCGGGTGCCGGGACCTTCGTCGAGTGCCCAAACCTCCCGGAACGGCAGCGGCCGGTTCCGGGGATTCCTTGCGCCCGCATGAGGGCTGGCCCCGATAGCAAGGCCAGGCCCTTTGCCGCCGCAGGGCGGCGGGAAACGGACCGTTGAGGTCGACAAGACAGAGGAGGCACCTCATGTCGAACGACGCCCCTATCCAGGTGAGCCGGCTCGGTGAGCTCGTAGCCGCCGTGCCGGTGCTCACGGGATTCCACCCGGCACGGTCACTGGTCGTAATCCTCATGAAGAGCGGTCGGGTCGGGCTGACCGTCCGGAGCGACCTGCCCGAGGCCACCGAATCCGCCCAGCGCTACGCCGACTTCGTGGCCGCGCGGATCGCCGGAGCCGACGTGAGCGCAGACGGCGCCGCGCTGATCGTGGTGAACCCGCAGCACCAGCAGCACCACGCCGACATGGTCTCCCACCTGGCACGGGCACTGGCCGGGCTGGGCATCACCGCGGACCCGAGGGTGTGGGCCGAGGGCACCCACGCCGGGCAGCGGTGGTCGTGCTTCGACGGATGTGATGACGGGGTCGTGCCCGAGGCCACGCCGCTGCAGGCCGCCTACGTCATCGACGGGCGGGCGGTGCTGCCCAGCCGGGAAGCCGTGGCAGCGAGCATCGCCCCGGCGGTCGACGACCCGACGATGCGCACCCGCGCGGCCATGGTCATGTGCGCGCTCGCCGACCCCTCGGCCCGCCGTTTCGCCGACACGCAGGTGATGGCTGACGCGTTGCGCGAGTGGCAGAACGGCCAGCTCGTGCTCGACGACGCGCGGGTGGCTCTGCTCGTCTTCGCCCTGACCGACAAGGAGATCCGGGACCACGTCGTCACCTGGACGATCCGGGACTGGGCCGACGACGCGCACGCCCTCTGGGCCGAGCTGGTGCGTCAGACCCCCGCTCCGTTCGTGGCCGAGCCGGCCGCGTTGCTGGCCCTCACGTCCATGATCAAGGGCGAGACCGTGCTCGCCGACGCCGCGCTGCGCGTCGCCGAGGCCGCCGACCCCCGACACGGGCTTGCCGGACTGGTTCGGATCATGCACGCCAACCACTTCTCGCCAGGCCAGCTGCGCCTCGCGCTGGAGCAGATCCTGACCGCCGGGCGCTCCGACCGAGGCCCCCCGGCGGGCATGAGCAGGCTGCTCACATCACGTGAGGCGGGCCGCCGATCAGGCCCGATGTGGAGGCCGTGGCCGGGAGCCGCGATCCCGGGGCCACAATCACCTGAGCATCACCTGGGCGCCAACACCGCCCCGGCGGCGGGATCAACGGGCCGCACCAGGGACCGCCCCAGACCTGCTGCCTGCGCCCGTGGCTTCGGAGAAGGGGTTAGGGTGACGAACGAGCGGAGCCGGTGGAGCCGTGACGGCGACGGCGTCCTCCGCATGAACACCCAGGTACAGCTGCGGCTTGCGCTGCCTGACCTGGCCCGGGCCCTGTTCCTGGCGTTCGAGGGAGACACGCTGCGCGAGGTCAGCGAGTTCGGCGATCTCACGTTCGACCGCGGCCAGGTCGCCCGCTCGGACGCGCGGATGCACGTGCAACGCTGGCTCGGGCGCCAGGGCACCGACGCGCTGGCCCGGACCGCCGAACCACCACCGATCTACATGCAGGCCGCCAGGGCCATGTACTGGCAGCGGCGGGCGCAGCCCGGCAGCGGCGGCCCGCGCCCGCGCTGATCCGCAAGTCCGCAACGGCCCCCGATCGGCTGGCGATGCCGGCCCGGCCAGCTTCCAAGGGGCTGGGCACAGATTCGCTGACCTGCCCTGGCCCGATATGTGTTCCGGCCGACCGCGACTCTGGACATATGGTTACGCTGTGACAGCGAGGAAGACGCTGAGCGGCGCACTCTGATTCAACAGCTCCGCGATGCTGGCGCCCGTCGCGCGTCCGCGAACCGCCACCGCCCCGATGGCATGCTGCAGCTCAACGCGGCCTACGAAGACATCCGGGTCTACACCGCCGAAGCCGAGCGTCTCGGGATCACCCGCGGCCAGGTCGCCGACGCCGTCGGCGTGACACGGCAGCAGCTCTACAAGATCCTCACGCACGCCACCAGCCTGTAACCGTGCCGGACCGGCACACCCGGTCCCCGACACGCCACCGCTGCGAGTCCGCGAATCGAGTCCGCGAACTTGCCCGTCCCCGGCAGCGGCCCGCCCCCGACCGAGCGGTCGGGCGCGGGTTGATCAGCACCCGCATCGGCCGCGCGGCGGACTGGCCGCAGCGCTCCTGAGCGACCCGCGCGCATTCCCATCGCACGCTGGGCATCCGCACCGAGGTTGCGCAGACCGCGAGCGGCGGTGACGACGAGCTGATCGTCCCGAGTTGATCGCTCGGAACGCGGCCTCTCCGCTTCCCGGCTCGGGCTACACAGCGGCGGTGCCCGCGATGCGAGCGCCGTCGTACCCCGGCGCTCCGCGCGCTGATGCACAAGACCCAGACCGCGAAGCGCGTCCGCCGTCCGAACGTGTGCGCGCACCCCCACCGGCGCCCCTCACGCCGGACACGCCGCGGCGTCGGCCTCTGCCCCGCGGCGTCTTCCCGCCCTCCTGACACCTGGTCGTCCGTCGCAAGGCGGGGCGCACGCGCAAGCGTGCGCCCTGGCCTCGGACGTGCGAACAGCGCACGTCGACCCAGGATGAGGGGTCACGATGACCACGATCAAGAACCCGGTCGGCTCCGCGGACGGGCGGGGCCAGGGCCCCGGCAGCCCCGGACCGGTGGGGACCTGCGCACCAGGTTCCGGCCGGTCGGAACCGGACGATTACGCGACCACCCGCGCGACCCGCGCGATCACCCGCCCGATCACCTCGGTGTTCCGCGGGACGCGGATCAGGTACGTCCCCGTGCGCGAGGTCCAGCCCGGTGACGAGATCGCTTGCTGGCTGTCCGACGCGACCGCCTACGTGGCCGTCACGGGCTCGACGGAGCGTGTGCTGGAGCTGGAGCGCCACGGTCTGCCGAACGTCACGCACATCAAGTTCACTTCCGGGGCGCGGCCGTGGTGGGTAGACGACACATTCCTGACCTTCGCCGAGGGCGACCAGGTGCCGGTGCGGGTCCGGGCGGAGGACAGCGGGCGATGACGATCGAAGAGATCAACAGGGCCGTCACGTTCGAGCCGCAGGTCGACGACGAAACCCGGCCGTGCATGACCATCGCCGGCGGCGCGCAGGTCTACGCGTACGTGGACGAAGGCGCTGACGCGCGGCGCGGCTGCGGGTGTCGGTCCACCTGGACGACGTGGACGACGTGCTGATTGACGACCAGAACGCGGTGCCGATGTGCATCAAGGTCAACGACTGCGTGGTCTGGGAGGCCTGATGACGATCAGGGTGGCGATCAAGGTCACGGCCTCGGAGCTGGAGCCGGGCGACGTGTTCGTGTCCGGCGGCGCGATGGTCACAGAGGTCTGGCACGACCCGGCCGGCACGGGGGTCGCCACCGACGACGGCGACGCGGGCTACGCGCAGAGCGAGACCGCGCTCTACGCCGTGGACAGGTCCTGATGCGCGGCTGTCGAGGGTGCGCTTCCGAGGGCTACCACCCGCCCGGCCCGGACTGCATGTACGCGCAGCCGCAGGACTACGCGCTGAGCGTGGGCGCGAGCGGCGACGAGGCGGCCTGGTTCCACGCATACCGCGCCGAGTTCGGCATGGCCACGGGCTACCACCAACCCACCGAGGAGCTGTGGACGGCGTTCCGCGCTCAGCGCGACCGGCCGGCGGGCCGCTGGTCACGAGGAAACGACCGATGACCGATCCCTGCGATCACGGGCGGCTCGTCACCCCGGCGCTGGTGACCAGCCGCGTCCCGCCGCCGCAGGGCGGAGGCCAACCGACGGGGATGAGGGAGGACGGCCAACATGATCGTGAACGTGGAGGCGCAGCAGGGGCGGACCATCCGCAGAGAGCTGATCGAGGTCCAGGCGCACGGCGGGCGCGGGCGCTGGCCGGTGGCGTGCAGCTGTGGGCCGAGGCCCGCAGCACCGACCCGGACCGAGTTGCACCGGGCGCTGCGTGGGTGGCGGCGTGAGCGCGCCGACGCCGGCCGGCCCGGCGCCGATCGACCCAGGGCTGGTCCTGTCGTCACGCTCGTTCTTCGGCGGCGACATGGGCGAGTTCGAGCACAACCGCCAGATGATCAACTACTGGACGGTCAGCGGCATGTCCTACGTCTGGGGACGGCAGGACGGAGGCGAGACCCCACGCGACACCGGCTACTCGCAGGAGTTCGCGTCGGTCTACGCGCTGGCCAACGTCGTGGGCTACTGCGGGCCGCTGCAGGCCTGCTATCACGAGTGGCGGGTGACGGGCCGGCTGCTGGTGGGGCTGCGCAACAAGCGCGCGTGGTCCAGGTGGCCCAGGTGGGTGACGGGCCGGCTGAGGCCCGGCACATCCCGTGGGCGGGTGATCCGTACGGGCTGCCGTGCTGGCACGGCCTGGTCAAGCAGGCGGCGCGGCCGTCGAGGGCCATCGCGACGAGCGCGACGAGCGCGACGGGCGCAGCAGTGCCGGCGGCGGGGTGGTCGGTGTGAGCGAGCGGACCACGCGGCAGGACGTGTACGTCGTCGGGCCGACGGCCGAGGAGGCCGTCGACACGCAGTGGTGGGACTCGATCACCGAGGCCGAGATCGTCGCAGCCGACGAGCGCGAGGACGGACGGGCCAACCGGGTCTGGGCGGTGCCGATGGTCGTGCACTGGGACGAGATCAGCGAGGTGGAGGCGTGATGGACGACCTGGCGCGTATGACGCTGGAGACCGAGGGCATCGGCCCGGCCCAGCGGGCGGCCCGTGCACGTCGAGCGCTGGAGGCCTACCCGGGGCAGGGCGTGACAGAGGAGCGCGTCGGAGACCTGATCGCCGACCTGCTGCACGCGCTGGAGGCCGCGGGCTACGACCGGGAGGACGTGGGCGTGGTGCCGACCCGGGGCGAGCAGCACTGGCTGGCCGAGCGTGAGGACCCCGACGCCGATGCCGGCACGGTGACGGTACAGATCGACAACACCTACGCCTGCGGGCACAGCTCGACCGCACAGGCACAGGTCGCCGCGCCCACGCCGGACCAGGACCTGGACGTGTGGTGGAACGAGACCGTCCAGCCCCACACCGGCGACGGCCACGCATGCGGGGCGTCCGAGAACGCCCTGTACGAGGCCCGGGTGGTGGAAGCGCCCGGCCGGCCGGAGCTCGTCGGGCTCTCCACGGACTGGGAGGGGTGATCGTCGGATGCTCCGGGTGATCATGAACGAGGCGGGCGAGGTGGCCCGGGTCCTGCTCGACGGCGCGCCGCTGGCCGAGTTCGAGGTGGAGATCCCGACTACCGAAGCGGTGGCGGCGTGCAAGTACTGCGGTGCGTCGATCACGGCCGACGACCGCTACTGGAGCGTCGGCGCCGACGCGGCCGACTGGTACGACGACCACGACCTGTACTGCTTCGGCACCAGCCGGGCGCACCGCCCGGCGGACGAGATCACACACGAGCCGCACACCCCACACGTGCGGGTGGTCACCGCGGGCAGCTAGCAGGGCTCCCGACCACGGGGCCCGGTGCCGAGCAGATCGCTCGGGACCGGGCCTTTCGTCATGCCCGGGGCCGCGTGCTTCGAGGCGCGGCCTGGTCCCGTCAAGGCGACCAGCCGCTCCCCGCTGTGCCGGATCAAGACCTAGATCAAGACCTGATCGACCGAGCGAGAGGAACGAGGACATGTGCATGGACACCCGCTGCACCGACGGGATCACCTGGTGCGCCGAGTGCAACGGCCACGGCCTGCTCAGCCAGCGGGGGCAGCGGTACCGGGTCAAGCGCCGTAGCCCGCTGCCCCCGTGGGCCGTCGAACACGCCGAGTGCAACGGGGTAGGCATGCGGGAGTGCGGCTGCCGGCCCACGCTCGGGGCCGCCGAACGCAAGGCCCTCGCCGGGGTGCTGCCGCCCTCGGGCGTGCGCTGGTCGACCACCGCGGAGGCGCTGGTCGAGGTCCACGCCGCGCCGCCGACGGCCACCCGCGGCAAGGGCAAGGCGACGGGTGGGGCGAAGGGCGACGCGACCGAGTCGGCCACCGCCGCGCCGACGGCTCCGGCCGCTTGACCCTGCCCGGAGACGAGCGGACAGGGCCGGAGGCAGAGCCAGGCCCTGTCCGCCCGCGCCACAAGACCAAGACCCCGGGTGGGCAGCTCACGAGCGTCCGAGGGCGCGGCCGGCGAGTCCCGTCTCGGTAGAGGCGCACACGGATCTCCGGCCAGGTCCACGTGGACTGGAAGGCCGGGCCCGAGGCCGAGACGAAGGGGCAGCTGCGCCCCCGGGGGTCTTCGACCTGCCGGAGCCGATCGAGGACCGAGACCGGTAGGTCAACCGCGGGGTGGACGAGGAAGGAACTCGAACGAGGGGAAGGGAGTCTTGGGAGTGAGCACGAGGAAGATCGCCGGGGCGGTCGCGGAGGCCCTGCCCGGCGTGTGGGCGGTCGAAGACGGGTCGTGGCACGACAGCGCCGACCTGGTCCGCGACGACGGCCTCAGGCTGGTTGTGATGCCGGGTGCGAGTTCAGGACCAGCGAGCGCGGCAAGCTGTCGGTCAGCCTGGGTCGGCGCAGGGGTGGGCCGATCACTGGCCCGGCACAGCGCGCTGGCCTTCGATCATGGTCTCGGCGAGCAAGGCGCCCGAGGTGATCGCCCGGGACATCGGCCGGCGGCTGCTGGCCGACGCGACCGAGATGCACAGCCTGCTGACGGAGCGCGCCGAGGCCCGGCGGGCCGGCGCTCGGGCGCAGCATCAGCTCTACACCGAGATGGTGGATCACTGGAGCGCCCAGTTCCATGAGCTGAGCGACCGTCAGGCCCAGACCTACGCCATCCGCCTCGGCTGCTGGGGCGAGCCGGTGACCGCCAGTGCGCGGGTGCCGCACGGCGCCAAGTGGGTGGACTTCGAGATCCGGGTGTCCGGGCCCGACGTTGCCGCCCTCGCTGCCACCCTCGCCGAGTTCCTGCGAGGGCTACGCGAGCAGCAGACAGCGCCGCAGCCCGAGCCCGCGCCGCAGAGCTGACCTTGCCGCGGGCGTCCTCGCGGCCCCTTCACGGCTGTGTCCCGGACCTGTTCGACCCAACTCGACACCTCCAACAACAGGAGATCCCGTGTCCATCACCCCACAGCACCCCGACGACCCCGCGAACACGCACGCCGCCTACGGCGCCACCGCCGACCCTCCCGAGTCGGGCATGTCGGCCCGCGACTCGACTGGTCCGCCTCCGGCGGTCGAGCCCGCCGTCTTGCGGGCCCGGGCGTACCTGTCTCGGGTGGCCGAGCCCCCAGCACCTGCACTCGTCGCGTTCGTCGCCGAGGTTGGGCCCATCGACGCTGCCGCCCGCGTCGCCCGCGGCGACGTGCCCGCCGCCGTACACGACGAGACTGCGGCCAGGCGCATGATGGACAAGGCGGAGCTCGACCTGGCTGCCGCCGCGGCCGCCGGGGCCCGGCTCGTCACCCCGGAG
>MKJX01000239.1 GCA_001942415.1 Pseudonocardia sp. CNS-139 | reverse complement strand
GGCTGCGACCGGCTGCGCACGGCCATGTCGAGCAGCGCGCCGGCCCCGATCACGGCGGCGAACGCCACCGCGGCCGCGAGGTACGACGAGAGCGACGCGTCCCGGACCGCACCGATCACCGCGTCGAACCCGCTGGGGAGCGCGGTGTCGACCACCTGCGGGGCGGGCGTCGCCGGCGCGCGGCTGCGGGAGCGCGGCGAAGTCGACCATGCCGGTGCTCTCCAGGTACTCGTGGTGGCGCGTCACGAACGTCGCCGCCGTGGTGGCGAACTCGCGCACGAGGTCGTTGCGGGTGCCCGACCGCACCGACGCGACCACCGGCAGCACGTTGCCGTGCGCGAGGCGCAGCAGGTTGATCGCGGTGCGGTCGTAGTCCGGCCCGCTCGCCGCGCTGATCTGCTGCATCCACGTCTGCTGCTGGGCCGACGGCTGGCTGGGCAGCGTGACGCCGAGCTGGTCGGCCGTACGGCGCGTGATCGCGTCGAGCTCGGTGTGCTCCGTGGCGAGCAGCCGGCCGACCTCGGCCACGTCGGCGCGGCTCGCGCGCTGCTGCATCTGCTGGCCCGTGGGGATCTCCCACAGGCCGGCCTGCCGCACCTTGACCAGCAGGTCCACGTCGGACGGGGCGAGCGGGCCGAACTCGGTCTGCGCCACGACGGGCGTGGCCGCGCCGGCCGCGGGCGTGTCCGTCCCGGACCCGCCCGAGCCGAACACGGCGATCGCGACGATCACGGCGAGCACGAGCGCGCCACCCCAGCGCACCGCTCGCGAGACAGGCGGTCGCACCTTCGCTCTCCTCTGCGTCCCGGGAACTAGAACTGCTCGGTGTGGACTCTGTGCTCGGGCACGCCCAGCTCGGCGAGGCTCCCGACCACCCCGTCGACGAAGCCCGGCGAGCCGCACACGAAGTAGTCGACGCCGGCCCGGTGGGCGGGCGGCGGCAGCACGGCGGCCAGCAGCGGCGCGTCGACGCTGCCCGCGGCGCCCGGCCAGTCCGGCGGCGGCCGCCGGACGACCTCCAGCACCGTGAGGTCGAGCCGGCCCGACAGCTGCGCGAGCTCGGCGCGGAAGAACAGCTCCCCCGGCTCGCCCGCGGCCCGGACCAGCAGCAACGGCCGGCGGTCGCGGCGGTCGGCGAGCGTGCGCAGCATGCTCATCATCGGTGTGATCCCGACCCCGGCGGCGACCATCACCGCCCCGGCGCCCGGCTGCGGGAGCAGGTCGACGCTGCACGAGCCGTACGGGCCGTCGATCCAGACCGGCGCGCCCGGCGGGAGCCCGCGCAGCGCGGTGCCGAAGTCGCCGGTGGAGCGCACGGTGAACGAGACACCGGGCCCGGCCGCCGACGACGCGATCGTGAACGGGTGCTCCTCGCCGCGCCGCGCGAGGCGCAGCCAGGCGAACTGGCCGGGCGCGAACCGCAGCGGGCGCCCGACCGGGTCGAGCACGACCGTGCAGACCGTGTCGGACTCCGGCCGCACCTCCCGCACGACGTGCTCGCTCGACCGGGAGCCCGCGCCGTACCAGCGGTTCAGCAGCGCCGCGACGAGCGCCACCGCCATCCCGGCGAGCACCCAGCGCATCACCGGGTGCTGCACGAGCCCGCCGATCAGCCACACGTGCAGCGCGGACAGCACGACGGCGGCGACCGCCAGCAGCGCGTGGGCCCAGCGCCACAGCTCGTAGTCGCGCAGCCGGCTGCGGTACACGCCGAGCGCGACCACCCCGGCCAGCGCGAGCGTCGCGCCGACGGCCGCCCGCGCCCGCGGCGGCGCGTCCACCCAGCCGAGCAGCACGAGGTTGCGCCGGTCGGCGGCGACGACCACCGCGACATGCGCCAGCACGCTCGCCGCGGAGAACACGCCCAGCGCGCGGTGGGCGCCGATCAGCGTGGTGATGCCGGCCGCCCGCGACAGCATCCGTAGGCGGCTGACCAGCACGAACGTGCCGACGAGCGCGGAGAGCGCGAACAGGCCCGTCAGGTCGACCAGCTGGGCCCACGCCGGGCCGCCGATGGCCAGGCGCACCAGCAGCGGCGCCAGCAGCAGCGCCGCGAACCCGGCCAGCCAGCGCCGCAGCGTGCGCGCCGCGCCGGCGGCCGCCGCCACCGAACCGGGCGCGGCGGGCCTGCCCGGCCGGGCGCCCATCAGGCTCGTCACCGCAGGTCACCCCGCATCTCAGTAGCCCCCGGTGTCGTAGCCGCCACTGGTCCCCGGCTCGGTGCCGTCCTGCGTGGTGTCCTGCGTGGTGTCCTGCTCGGTCGAGCGCGACACCGGGCCGCGCGGGGCCGCCGTGCGCGGGGCGGGGGTCGCCTCGGCGTCGTCGGCCGCGCCGGTGCGGTCCTCGCGCGCGGCGCCGTCGGTCTCCTCGCGGGTCGGCGCCGTGCGGCGGCCGGGCGCGGCGGCCGGCTCCTCGACGACGAGCGTGCCGGTCATCTCGGGGTGGATGGTGCAGCTGAACGCGTAGCGGCCGGGCCGGGTGGGCGCGGTGAAGGTGGTCGTCCCGCCGGCCGCGATGTTCTCGGTGGCGAAGCTGTTGTCGTCGGCGGTGACGTTGTGCGGCGCCGTGTCCTCGTTGACCACCGTGACCGTGGCGCCCGGGGCCGCCGTGACCGGCTGTCCGAACGCGAAGTTCTCGATCGTGATCGTCGCCTCGGCCGACTCGGCCGACTCGGCCGACTCGGCCGGCTCGGCGGCGGCCGGCTCCGCGGCACCGCCGGCCACGCCGCCCCGGTCGGCGGCCGCCGCACCCTCGTCCAGCTCGTCCGGCGTGATCCCCAGCGCGTCGAGAAGCTCGCGCAGGAACTCGATGAGCGCGTTGCGCTCCTCGCCCTCCACGGCGCCGTCGGCGGTCTCGTCGGCGGTGTCGTCGGCGGTGTCGTCGGCGGTGTCGTCGGCGGCGGTGTCGTCGCTCGTGGTGGCGTCGTCGTCGGCTGCGCCGCCCGTCGGGTCGGCGCCCGCCGTGCCCGTGCCCCGGCCCGCGGAGCCACCGCTCCCGGTGGTCGCCGGGTCGGCCGTCAGCACCTGTTCGCTCGACGCGGTGCGCTGCGTGCCCGTCGTCGCCTCGCCGCCGGCCATCACGAGGAACACCCCGGCCGCGGCGGCCAGCCCGGCGATGACCCACCGCCGGTTCTTCTTCGGATCCATCGGCTCGGCCCCACGTCCCCGGACACCCGTCGTGTCCGCATTGGAGTCTGTGAAGATCGTTTCCATACACTATCAAGGATGGCCGTGGTTCGGGCCCGAATGCGGAGAAACCGCGGGCGGACCCGGCGGGCGGGGCGCGCCGAACCCGTCCGCGACCAGCGCCGCGAGCAGGCACCACGCGTCGCGCGTGGCCGGGCGCCACAGCCCGGGGTTGATCCGGCCGCCGGTGGCCAGGTGCGGGTCGGGCGGGATGTCGATCACCGCCCGGCAGCGCGCCGCGAAGTGCGACCGGATGCGGTCGTGCGCGACCTCGGGGCTGGTCCGGTCCCCGCTCAGCACGACGACGGCCTGCTCGGCGACGGTGCCGTAGCCGGAGTCGGCGAGGAAGTCGAGCGTGCGGCCGGCCCGGTTGGCCCCGTCCACGGTGGGCGAGCCGACGATCACCAGGCTGTCCGCGGTGGCGAGCGTCGCCTCCATCGCCGAGTGCACCATCCCGGTGCCCGAGTCGGTGATGATGACCGAGTAGTAGCGCGCCAGCAGGTCCGTGACCTCGAGGTACTCCTCCGCCGAGAACGCCTCGCCCATCATCGGCTCCTGCTCGCTGCCCAGCACGTGCAGCCGTCCCGCCGACCGGACGTAGCGGGTGAGCTCGCCGACGGAGCCCAGCCGCGGCAGGTCCTCGTACAGGTCCCGGACGGTCGGTCCGCCCGGCCCGGTGAGCCGCTCGGACAGCGTGCCCGCGTCGGGGTTGGCGTCCAGCGCGATCACCCGGTCGCCGCGCAGCTCCGCGAACCCCAGGCCCAGGCAGGCCGCGACCGTCGTCTTGCCGACGCCGCCCTTCACCGACACCACGGCGATCCGGTGGGGGCCCGGCAGCGGGCGGCGGATGCGGTGGATCAGCTCCAGCCGCGCCGCCTCCTGCGGGCTCTGCCCCGGGTTGATCAGGCCGCCGGTCAGCGCGAACAGCGCCGAGCGCCACCCCGGGTCGGTCGGCGCCCGGCGCTCCCGGCGGATCAGCGTGTCGTCGTTGAGGTCGGCCGGGGCGGGGTCGTCGTACCCGGTGTCGGCCCACGGACCGGCGAGGAACCCACCGGAGGGCGGGTCGGCCGGGGCGAGCCGGCTCCAGTCCGGGGCCACCGGTGCCGGGTACGCCGGCGGCACCGCCGGCACGACGGGCAGCGGCTCGGTCGGGGGGTCCTCGTAGCGCGGCCGGCGCCGTTCCTCGGGCGTCGGCTGCGGCGCGTGCTGCCCGGTCGCGGGTTCGCTCCGCGGCTCGTGGTGCGACCAGAACGGGCGCGACATCACCGGCTGGCGCTTCGGCCGCGCCGGGAGGACCGGGACCTCCAGGCCGGGCTCGGTGTGCTGCAGCGGCGCGGCGGCTTGATCTCCATCACGAGCCCCGCTCGGGCAGCGGCGGCACGGCGATCACCGCGCCGACGTCGACGCGCCAGCGGTCCACGCTCCCCCGCATCGGGACCAGCAGCTCGTACCAGTACGAGTCGAGGCCCTCCCACATCGGGTGCGCCGGGGCGGGTGCACTGGCCGGGAACGGGAGCACGTCCAGCGCGAACCGCACCGGACGCGGCCCCGACGGGGCGACCCGGCGGAACGGCGTGACCCGCACCCGGACGTGCACCAGCACCCGGTCCGCGCCCAGCCGGACCACCGCGCCGGGCAGGGCCAGGTCGGCGCGCTGCCGGCCGCGGCCCGACCAGCCCGTGGCCGGGTCGCCGCCGGGTGCGGCGTAGGTGGCGAGCGCGCGGGCGCGGCGTGCGGGGTCGGACTCGTCCCACGACAGGAAGTCCGCCGCGAACGCCGCCGCGAGCGCACCGGCGTCGGCGTCGCGGCGGGCCGGATCCTCGGGCACCGGCCGCACCGGGAACGGCGGCCGGGCCGGGCGGTGCCGCGGCCACCGCCACGGACCCGCCTGACCAGCGCGTCTGCTCATCCCTGCGCGCCCTCGCGCTCCGGGGCCGCGCGCTCCAGCACCGACGCGATGCTCTCGATGGCGGGCTCGCCGCGTTCCTCCTCGCCGCGGACGCCCGCTCCGGCGCGGCCCGCCGGCTCCTCGTCGGCGCCGCTGTCCTCAGTGGTGCCGCTGTCCTCGTCGGCGCCGGTCCGGCGGGCCGCCGACCGCGCGGCGGCCGGCTCCTCGTCGGCGGACGCCTCCTCCGCCGGGACGAAACCCTCGTCGGCCAGCGCGTCCGCGATCCGGCGGGCGGCCGGGTCGGAGCTGCCCGCGAGCGCCTCGGCCAGCTCCTGGGCCAGCGCGGCAGCCTCCTCCAGGTCCGGCTCGGCGGCGGCCGCGTCTGCTCCCGTGCGGTTGCGGGCCGAGAGCGGGCCGCGCTCGCCGTCGTCCTCGTCGACGGTCTCCTCGGCGCCCCGGGCACGCAGGTCGTCCTGCTCGACGCGGTCCAGCACGTCCGTCACGGAGTTCACCGGGACAACCGCGATCCCGGGCCCGGTGCCGAACGCGGCCAGCCCGCCCGCCGCGGCGCCCGCCACGGCCAGCGCGGCCACCACGTATCGCCCTGCAGCCATTGCCCGCTCCCTCCGGAGTACGTGAAGATCAGTCCTGTCCACTGATGCGGATGGCACGGGCGTGCGCGAGCCCCGCGAACCAGGTCATCGCCGCTACCCGCGCCCGGCGTAGCGCTCGATCACACCGGCCAGGACGGCCGCGGTGGCCGGGTCCAGCCGGGCGAGACTGACCGCGAGCGCGGCGGCCGGCCCGGGCAGCCGCGCCACCAGCTCCAGGTCGGCCCGGACCCGGGCCTGCGCCGGCCCGTCCAGCAGGCCGACGGCGCCACCCGGCGCGCGGCCGCCGCCACGGCCAGCTCACCGACCGTGAGGCCCGCGACGTCACCCGATCCCTGCACAGCCGTGACCGTACGACGGGGACCCACCTCCGCGGGGCCGTTTCGGACAATCCGCGGGCGGCCCGGTGGAGGATGTCGACATCGGGGACCCTGGCTCCGACGTCCCGGCCGGACGACGGAACGGCCGTCGCGAGAGACGAAGGTGAACCCGTGAAGTACGTGATCCTGATCCACTCGAACCCACAGCCGTGGGGCCACCCGACCGGCGACTTCCTGCCCGAGTACCAGGCGCTCCCGACGGAGGTCCGCGAGCGCCTGGACAGCGCGTTCGAGCAGGTCATGGCCGAGATGCGGGCCAACGGCGAGCTGGTGCACGGCGAGGCGCTCGGCGACCCCGCCGCGTCCCGGCTCTACCGCTGGGCCGACGGTGCGCCGCTGGCCGGCGACGGCCCGTACTCCGAGACCAAGGAGCACCTGGCAGGGTTCTTCCTCATCGACGTGGAGAGCCCGGAGCGGGCGGAGGAGATCGTCGCCCGGTTCAGCGGCCCGGCCGAGACCGTCGAGCTGCGGCCCGTGATGGTGTTCGGCGGCGACGACAGCTGAGCACGGCCGACGACCGTCTCGGGGACGTGTGGCGCCGGGAGGCACCGCACGTCCTCGCCGCGCTCCTGCGCCGCTACGGCGACCTGGGCGAGTGCGAGGACGCGGTGCAGGACGCCGCGGAGGCGGCGGCCGCCCGCTGGCCCGTCGACGGGGTGCCGGACGACCCGAAGGCGTGGCTGGTGCGGGTCGCGTCCCGGCGGCTGATCGACCGGTACCGCTCCGACACGGCCCGCAGCCGCCGCGAGGAGCGCGACCACGCCATGCTCGCCGCCGGGCGGGCGCCGGCCGCGGACGAGCCGCCCGTCCCGGACACCGACGACACGCTGCGGCTGCTGTTCCTCTGCTGCCATCCCGCGCTGAGCCGGCCGTCGCAGGTGGCGCTCTCGCTGCGGGCCGTCGCCGGGCTGGGCGTCGAGCAGATCGCGGCCGCCTACCTCGTGCCCGCCCGCACGATGACCCAGCGGCTCACCCGCGCCCGCGCGCAGCTGCGGCAGGCCGGCGCGCGGTTCGTGATGCCCTCGGACGGGGAGCTGCCGGCCCGGGTCGCGGCCGTGCTCGACGTCTGCCACCTGGTGTTCACCGAGGGCTACACGCGCACGTCCGGCGCGGACCTGCTCGACGTCGAGCTCGCCGAGGAGGCCATCCGCCTCACCCGCCAGGTGCACGCGGCGCTGCCCGACCACGACGAGGTGGCCGGCGCGCTGGCCTCATGCTGCTGACGCACGCGCGGTCGCCGGCCCGCACCGACGCCCGCGGTGACCTCGTGCCGCTGGCCGAGCAGGACCGCTCCCGCTGGCGGCGCGCCTCGTCGCCGAGGGTGTCGCGCTGCTGGAGGCGACGCTCCCGCGCGGCCACGTCGGCCGGTACCAGCTCCAGGCCGCGATCGCGGCCGTGCACGCCGAGGCGCCGGCCTACGCCGACACCGACTGGCTGCAGATCAGCGTGCTGTACGCGATGCTGAGCCGGGTGGCGCCGGGGCCGGCCGTGACGCTCGGCCACGCCGTCGCCGTCGCCATGGCGCACGGCCCGGCGGTCGGGCTGGCGATGCTGGATCCGCTGGTGGACGACCCGGCGATGCGCCGCCACCACCGGCTCCACGCCGTGCGCGCGCACCTGCTGGAGCTGGCCGGCGACCCGGCCGCGGCCGCCGAGGAGTACCGGCGCGCCGCCCGGCTGACGGCGAGCGTCCCCGAGCAGCGTTACCTCAACCGGCGCCTCGCACGTCTGACGGACGCAGGAGCCGGGCCCGAGTCGATCCGCCGGGCGGGTCCAGGACTTGTGTCCTGATCCGGCCCGCCGGACCCTGACATCCGGGGCCGCCGGGGAGAAGCTGTCGGGGGCGCCGCGGTGGGGGGCGCCCGGGCACCGGAGCCGAGGAGGGCAACTCGTGATGGAGCCGTGAGCGCCGCACCGGACGTCGCCACCGCCGCCGCGGAGGTGCTCCGCCGCGAGGGCGTCGAGCACCTGCTCGCCTACCCGCTGAACCCGCTCATCGAGTCCGCGGCCGCCGCCGGGATCCGGCCGGTGATCGTCCGGCAGGAGCGGGTCGGCATCCACATGGCCGACGCGATCAGCCGCCTCGGCGACACCGTCGGCGTCTTCTGCATGCAGGCCGGTCCGGGCGTCGAGAACTCCTTCGGCGCGGTGGCGCAGGCCTACGCCGAGGGCGTGCCGCTCGTCGTGATCCCGGGCGGGTCGGCGCGCGCGCAGACGTGGGTCCCGCCCGCGTTCAACGCCGCGCTCAACTTCCGCGAGGTCACGAAGGCGACCGAGCAGGTCACGACCGGTGCCGGGCTCGTCCCCGCGCTGCGGCGGGCGTTCACCCAGGCCCGCAACGGGCGGCCGGGGCCGGTGCTCGTGGAGATCCCGGCGGACGTGTGGACGGAGCCCGCGCCGGGCCTCGACGCGTACGTGCCGTCGCGGCGGGTGCGCTCGGCACCGGACGCCGAGTCGGTCGACGCCGCCGCGGCGGCGCTCGTCGCGGCCGATCGCCCGCTGCTCTACGCCGGGCAGGGCGTGCACCGGGCGAAGGCGTGGGCGCAGCTGCGCACGCTCGCCGAGCTGCTCGAAGCGCCGGTGACGACCAGCCTGGAGGGCAAGAGCGCGTTCCCCGAGACGCACCCGCTCGCGCTCGGCTCCGGCGGCGTCGCGATGCCGCGCGCGGTGTTCGAGCACGTCCGGGACGCCGACGTCGTCTTCGGGATCGGGGCGAGCTTCACGGCCACCGGCTTCGGGATCCGCTTCCCGACGGCCGGCAAGACCTTCGTGCACAACACCCTGGACCCGGGCGACCTCAACAAGAACGTCCCGACCGAGCACGCCCTCCTGGGCGACACCGCGCTCGCGCTGGACCTGCTGGTCGAGGCGGTGCGGGACCGGCTCGGGGGCGCGCCGCGCGGGCGCGCGCACGCCGTCGCCGCGCGCATCCAGGAGCAGAACAAGCCGTGGCTCGACTCCTGGATGCCCTACCTGACCAGCGAGAACACCCCGCTCTCGCCGTACCGGGTGATCTGGGACCTGCTGCACACCGTGGACGTCGAGCGCACGATCGTCACGCACGACGCGGGCAGCCCGCGCGACGAGCTCTCCCCGTTCTGGCGCCCGGTCGCGCCGCACAGCTACCTCGCTGGGGCAAGTCCACGCAGCTCGGCTACGGGCTCGGGCTGGCGATGGGCGCGAAGCTCGCGCGGCCGGACCGGCTCTGCGTCAACGTGTGGGGCGACGCCGCGATCGGCATGACCGGCATGGACCTGGAGACGTGCGCGCGGGCCGGCATCCCGATCCTGTCGGTGCTGTTCAACAACTTCTCGATGGCCATGGAGGATCGGATCATGGCCACCTCCCGCGAGCGCTACGGGAGCACCGACATCACCGGCGACTACGCGGCCATGGCCCGCGCGTTCGGGCTGCACGCCGAACGCGTCACCGAGCCGGCCGGCATCGGGCCCGCGCTGCGGGCGGCGATCGCGGCGACGGAGGCCGGCACGCCCGCGCTCGTCGAGTTCGTCACCACCCGGGAGAAGAAGTACTCGACCTTCGACTACGCGAGCTACCAGGGATAGGGCTACCAGGGACAGGGGGAGCGCCATGCGGGCGACGCAGCTCGTGGCACCGGGGCGGCTGGAGACGGTCGAGGTCCCGGTCCCGCCGATCGCCGACGGCGAGGTGCTGGTCAGGGCGCACCGCGGCTCGGTCTGCGGGAGCGACCTGCACATCGTGTTCGACGGGTTCTACCGCGGCGAGTTCCCGGCGGCGCCGGGGTTCCCCGGCCACGGGGCGTCGGGGTCGTCGAGGAGTCCCACTCCCCCGGCCTCGTCCCCGGCGACGCGGTGCTGATCGCGCCCGTGCCGCGGGACGCGCGGTGCTTCGCGGAGTGGCAGGCCGTCGCCGGCGCCTCGCTGGTGAGGCTCCCCGCAGGCGGGGACCTCGACCGGCTGCTGATGGCGCAGCAGCTGGGCACCACCGTCTACGCCATGCGCCGGTTCTGGCCGGAGGCCGTCGTCGGGCCCGCCGCCGGGCGCACGGCCGCGATCTGCGGCGCCGGGTCCGCCGGGCTGTTCTTCGCCCAGCTCACCCGGCGTGCGGGCTTCGCCACCGTGGTGATCGCCGACAAGGCGCCGTCGCGGCTGCGGATCGCGAAGGAGTTCGGCGCGGACGTGGTCGTGGACGTCACCGAGGGCTCGTTCGTCGACGCGGTGCACGAGGCGACCGGCGGCGCCGGCGCCGACCTGGTGATCGAGGCCGTCGGCTACGACGAGACGCGCATCCAGTGCCTGAAGGCCGTGCGCCCGCGCGGGCGCATCGGCTACTTCGGCTTCCCCGAGAAGCCCAACGGGCCCACGACCTGGGACTACAACGAGTCCTGGGCGAAACAGCCCTCCATCGAGCACAACCACAGCACCCAGGTCGAGCCCGGGCTCACGGCGTTCCGGGAGGCCGTCGAGCTGATCCACACCGGCGGGGTCGACGTCGGCCCGTTCCTCGAACCGGTCTTCCCGCTGGAGCAGGCGCAGGAGGCGTTCGAGGCGGCCCGCGACCAGCGGGGCGGCAAGATCGCGATCGCGCTCGACTGACCGGCTTGCTCAGCGGCGCACCCGGTAGCGCACGTGCGTCACGCCGGGTGCGTCGACGACCCGGACGACGTCGAGCCCGGCCGGTGCGCCGTCCCGCTGCCCGAAGAGCCGCCGGCCGGCGCCCAGCAGCACCGGGACCAGGTGGATCTGGATCTCGTCCAGCACCCCGGCGACCAGCGCGGTCCGCCCGGTGCGCGCGCCGTGCACCAGCACGTCCCGGTCGCCGGCCGCGGCCTTCGCCTGCGCCATCGCGCTCGCGACGTCCGGCACGTACGTGACGTGCGGCCAGTCCCGGCGCGCGGGTCGGGCGCACCGCCGGACACGACGTAGACCGGCACGCCGTCGTGGTGGTCGCCGTCCCACCCGCCGGCGATCTCGACGTCCGCCGGCCGGTGACAACCGCGCCGGTGGCCATCAGCTCGTCGAACAGCACCGCGCTCGGTCCCGACGGCCGGTACGCGGAGACGCCGGGGCCCTCGGCGCCGCTGCCGTCCAGCCAGGCGTGCAGGCACTCCCCGCCCCGCCCGAGGCCCTGCTCGGCGTTGTCGTCGGGGCCGGCGACGAAGCCGTCGAGCGACATGGACATGTCGAGCACGGAAGCGGACACGGTTCCTCCCGGGTGCTGGCGGTCGGGGGTGGGGACCGCGGCGGCGCCCCGAACTCATCGCCCGGTCACCAGCTCGTCGGCGGTGAACAGCGCGGTGAGCGTCAGCCCGGCGCCGGCCAGGTTCTCGGCACCGCCCTCGCCGCGGTCGACCACGCAGAGCACGTGGCCGACCCGCGCCCCGCGCTGCCGCAGCTCCGCCGTCGAGAGGAGCACCTGCCCGCCCGTCGTGACCACGTCCTCCACGACGAGGACCTGCCGGCCGTCGATCTCCGCCCCTTCGGCGAGGCGCTGGGTCCCGTACGGCTTCGCGGCCTTCCGCACGAACGCGACGGGAAGGCCCGTCACCAGGCCGAGCGCCGTCGCGATCGGCACGCCGCCCAGCTCCAGGCCCGCCAGCACCTCCGTCCCGGCGGGCACGAGCGCCGCCGCGTGCTCCGCGACCGGACGCAGGATCGCCGGGTCGGCCTCGAAGCGGTACTTGTCGAAGTACTCGGTCGCGGTCCGCCCCGACCGGAGCCGGAACGCGCCGGTGAGGTGCGACGCCCGGTGGACTGCGGCGGCCAGTCCTCGACGGTCCATGCGGCCATCGTCGCCGCGCGCGACAGGAGTCCCCGCATCGGGCATGGGCTTGTCAGATGTCTCGACGAATATTTAGCATTGCCAAGATCGGTCTCCGTTCGCTCATCGGGGAGTGGCCGCACGTGACCATCGACGCCAACCTGCACAACGTCGTCCCGTCGGTGACGGCGCTGCTACCCCACCTCCCGGCGTTCTGGCGGGAGCAGATCGCCACCACGGCGTTCCGCGGGGCGCCCGACTCGGTCTGGCCGCCCGGCATGCCGATGTCCCGGCATCCCGACGCGCTGAGCCCCGCCGACGGGCCGGCCGGGAGCGACCTCGACCTGCTGCGCGCCCAGACCCTCGACGCGTGGGACCTGACGGTGGGCGTGCTGAACTGCGCGTACGCCGTGGAGTCGATCCGCAACCAGGACGGCGCCGCGGCGCTCGCGGCGGCCGTCAACGACTGGCAGATCGCGCAGTGGCTGGAGCCCGAGCCTCGGCTGCGCGCGTCGATCGTCGTACCGAGCCAGAACCCGGCGCTCGCCGTGGCCGAGATCGAGCGCGTCGGCGACCACCCCGGGTTCGTCCAGGTGTTCCTGCCGATCCGGTCCGCGATGCCGTACGGGCGGCGCGAGTACCACCGCTCCACGCGGCGGCGGTCGAGCGCGGGCTCGCGGTGAGCCTCCAGTACGGCGGGCTCACCGGGAACCCGCCGACCGCGGTCGGGTGGCCCACCTACCTCGTCGAGGAGTGGGTGGGGATGGCCACGGTGGCGCAGTCCCAGATCATGAGCATGATCGCCGAAGGCGTGTTCGACCGGTTCCGCGACCTGCGGGCGGTGGTCGTCGAGGCCGGGTTCTCCTGGCTGCCCGCGTTCCTGTGGCGGTTCGACAAGAACTGGAAGGGGCTGCGCCGCGAGGTGCCGTGGGTGCGCCGCGCGCCGTCGGAGTACGTGCGCGAGCACTTCCGGTTCACCGTCGGCCCGGCCGACCTCCAGCCCGGCGAGCCCGCAGCGCTGCAGCACGTGATCGACGACATGTGGGGCGCCGACCTGCTGCTCTTCGGCTCCGGCTACCCGCACGACGTCGTGGCCCGGCCGCGGGACGCCGTCCCCGGCCACTTCTCCGACCCGGAGGTGGAGCAGGTCATGTCCGGCAACGCACGCGCGTTCTACCGGCTCGACGAGCCCGCGGGCATCGGCGGCCGCCGGTGACCGCCGCGACCACGCAGCGCCGGGCCGCCGGCCCGTCCCGGACGCCGACCACCTACATCGACTGCGACGTGCACACCGCGATGGCCTCGCCCGCCGTGCTCCGGTCGCACCTGCCCGCAGAGTGGCGCGACCGGCACGACCGCTACGGCGGCAACCCGTACCACGTGTCGCTCTACCCGCGGGCCGCGCTCGGCGCCGCCCGCTCGGACGCGTGGCCGCCCGGCGGCGCGCCCCCGGCTCCGACCTGGACTTCCTGCGCGAGCAGCTGCTCGACCGCTGGCCGATCGAGTACGCCGTGCTCGGCCCGATCGTGCGGGCGGACCAGGCCGGGATGCGCAACGCCGACTACGCGGCCGCCCTCTGCCGCGCCACGAACGACTGGACCGCGCGGGAGTGGCTCGACTCCGACCCCCGGCTGCGCAGCTCGATCGTGGTGCCCGTCGAGGACACCGCCTACGCGGTGGCCGAGGTCGAACGGGTCGCCCCGGACCCGCGGTTCGTGCAGGTCTACATGCAGATCAAGACCGCGCTGCCGATGGGCAACCGCAAGTACTGGCCGATCTACGAGGCCGCCGCGCACCACGGCCTGCCGGTCGGCGTGCACTTCGGCGGCGTCGGCGGGCACCCCAGCACGGCCGCCGGCTGGGCGTCGTTCTACCTGGAGGACCACGCCGGCAACGCCCAGTCGTTCCAGACCCAGCTGACCAGCCTCGTGTTCTCCGGCATCCTCGACCGCCTGCCGAACCTGCGGATCGTGCTCATCGAGGGCGGCGTCGCGTGGGTCCAGTCGCTGGCCTGGCGGATGGACCGGGCGTTCGAGCGGATGCACGACGAGGTCCCGCACCTGACGCGGCGCCCGTCGGAGTACGTCGCGGAGCACTTCTGGTTCACCACGCAGCCCGTCGAGGAGCCGCCGGACCCGCGCAGCCTCTCCCGGCTCTTCGCCGACGTCCCCGCGCTGCGCGACCGCGTCATGTACTCCAGTGACTACCCGCACTGGGACTTCGACGCCCCGGACCAGGTGATGCGCACCGTCCCGATGTCCGCCACCGACCGGGCCAAGATGATGTCCGAGAACGCCCGTGCCCTCTACCGGCTGCCCGCCCCGGCCCCGGCGGACGCCGGTGAGTAGGCACGTCGTCGGCACGCCGGCCGACGTCCCGCCCGGCGAGCACAAGGTCGTCACCGTCGACGGGCGGGAGATCGGGATCTTCAACCTCGACGGCGAGTTCTACGCCGTCCGCAACCGGTGCCCACACCAGGGCGGGCCGCTGTGCAGCGGCATCCGCACCGGCGCGGTCTCGTCACCGGGGCCCGGCCGGTACGACTACGACGAGCGCGGCACGATCCTGCGCTGCCCCTGGCACCAGTGGGAGTTCGAGATCACGACCGGCCGGTCGTGGTGCGAGCCGGACCGGGTGCGGGTGCGCGCCTACCCGGTCTCCGTCGAGACGGGCGCGGCGCTCGCGGCCGAGCCCGGCGAGCGGGTGCCGGGGCCGTACACCGCGGAGACGTACCCGGTGTCGGTCGAGGAGGACTACCTCGTGCTCGACCTGAGCGGCCGCGCGGGCGACTGATCTCGATCACGCACTACCGTGTCGGCATGACCGTGCACCACGTCGAGCACGGCAGCGGCGTGCCGCTCGTCGCCCTGCACGGCGCCGGCGTCGACCACCGCGAGATCGAGGCCGCGGTCGAGGCCATCATTCCCCGCACCGGGTACCGGCGGATCTACCCGGACCTGCCGGGCATGGGCCGGTCCAGCGCAAAGGGCCTGACCTGCAACGACGACGTGGCCGCCCGGATCGCCGACTTCGTCGGGCGGGTGGCCGGCGGCCCCGCCATGTTGCTGGGCCACTCCTACGGCGCCTACCTCGCCCGCGGCATCGCCGCCCGCCGTCCGGACCTGGTCGCCGGCCTCGCGCTGCTCTGCCCGGCCGGCCCGCACACGCAGGACGTGCCCGGCCACACGGTCGTCCGGCACGACCCCGACGCCCACGCGGAGCTCGACACCGGGCAGCAGGCCGGGTTCGACGAGTACTTCGTCGTGCGCACCCGCGAGACCGCGCGCCGCTACCGCGACCACGTCGTGCCGGGCGCCGGGCTCGTCGACGAGGACGCGCTCGGGCGCATCTTCGGCGGGTGGACGCTGGACCTCGGGTCGGAACCCTTCGAGCGGCCGACGCTGATCGTGGCCGGGCGGCGGGACTCGGTCGTCGGCTTCGCCGACGCCGTCGGCCTGCTGACGCGCTACCCGCACGCCGCGCTCGCCGTGGTCGAGGACGCGGGGCACGCGCTGATCCACGAACGGCCGGCGCTGCTCGCCGGGCTGCTGGCGGACTGGCTCGACCGGGCCGCAACGGCTCCACGCGACGAGCCCTGACCGAGGGCGAACGCATCCACATGAGCATGAAGGCGGACCAGGTCTGAGGCCGAGCCGGATCTCAGGCCGGCATTTGATCTCGGGTCGTGCTCGGGCGAGCGATTCCTTTCGCGTGTGTGGGCGGTCTGTATGACCGAGACCTCTGGGGAGCGGGGGCTTGACCTGCTGTGGGCGGCGGGTTCCGGCAGTCGGTGTCCACGGTCGGCGAGGGACGGAGCTCGGCGTATGGGTCGGTCATGATCGAGACGGATGGTGATGGGGAGGATGTGGTGATGACGGACAGGTCAGCGGAGTTCGTGCGGCGCACCGAGCCGTTGCGGCGGGAACTGCTCGCGCACTGTTATCGGATGTTCGGCTCGGTTGACGAGGCCGAAGACCTGGTGCAGGAGACGTATTTGCGGGCATGGCGTTCCTACGACACGTTCGAGGGGCGCTCCTCGCTGCGCACCTGGCTCTATCGCATCGCCACCAACGCTTGCCTGTCCGCCGCGGAGCGGCGTGGTCGGCGGGAACTGCCCTCGGGGTTGGGCGACCCCGCCGAAGATCCCGATGCCCCGCCAGGCCTAGCCGAACCGGAGCTTGCCTGGCTGGGGCCGGTTCCGGACGTTTCGATAGGCGTCGAGACCCGCGATCCCGCCACGATCATCACAGCGCGTGACAGCGTGCGGCTGGCGCTCGTCGCCGTGCTGCAGTACCTGCCCGCCCGGCAACGAGCCGTTCTCCTCCTCCGGGAGACGCTGGGGTTCAGCGCCGGCGAGGTCGCGACCATGCTCGGTATGTCGACCGCGGCGGTCAAGAGCGCGCTGCAGCGAGCCCGCGCCCGGCTCGACCAGGTCGCCCCCTCTCCCGGGAGCGTCGCAGAACCAACCGAACAGCACGCCCGTGACCTGCTGTGCCAGTACATCGCCGGCTTCGAGAACGCCGACATGTCCTCCCTGGAGAAAGCGCTGCGTACCGACGCGGCCATCGAACTGGTGGGCACCCGGACCTGGTTCTCCGGAAAGGTGACGTGCCTGCGCTACCTCGCGCACGTGATCGGATCTCCCGGCGACTGGCTCATGACGCCAACCGGTGCGAACGGGCAGCCCGCCGCGGCAACGTACTACCGCACCGACGACGAAACCCATCACGCTCTCGGGGTCGCCGTTCTCACCGCCACCCCGGCCGGGGTCTCCCGTATCACTGTCTTTCCCGGCGGCGCGGGGCTCGTGGCGAGATTCGGCCTACCCACCTCTCTTCCGAGTCGCCGGTCATAGCCGTGCCGATGACACCATGTCGAACAGCACCAATAGCGAAAAGGATGCGAGCTCATGCCTCCCGTTCCATCGGACGAGGAGTTCCGGACCTACAACGAAGGCGTCATCAGCGAGTTCCGCGCCAATCACGGCAAGGTGAGCCGCCCCCGTTCCCGATCCTGTTGCTCACCACAACCGGGGCGCGGACGCAACGGCGAGCGACCGTGCCACTCGGCTACGGGGTCGACGACACCGGTCGCCTGTTCGTGGTCGCATCCAAGGCGGGTGCCCCCGAACATCCGTCCTGGTTCCACAACCTGCGAGCCAACCCGGCGGTGACGGTCGAACTCGGCGACAGCTCCTACGAGGCCACGGCCGTCGTAACGGCAGGTGACGAACGCGACCGCCTCTTCCGCACGGTCTCCGACGGCACATCCGCCTACGAGCAGAACACCACCCGGATATTCCCCGTCATCGTCCTCGAAGGCGTCCCCGCCCCCACGACACCAGGCCACGAGGACCATCGGTGAACCATGACCAACCGACCGAGGGCGGCCGCTGAAGCGCATCTGAGAAGCAGTGCCCGCTCCGGCGACGCGGCCGAACACGGTCATCGGTGACTCTCGCCGCCGGAGTTCGCGCAGCTCGGCGTAGGTGCGGGGTAGAGCGTTCACCCGTTGTTCGTGCCCCCGGCAGGATTCGAACCTGCGACCGGCGGATTAGAAGTGGCTTGGAGCGTGTCGACAGGGCTCTCACCAGGGAATTTGATTCGCCCGGTGTGCTCGGGAGTCGCTCCAGGGGCATCGTGTGACCCGACTTGGCTCCACGAATAGCTCCACGAAGTCGATCACGCAACTTCACCCGTCCGGACGCTCCGAAGCCGCCTCCGTTGCCGCGCAGAGCCTACCGACTCCGCGATCACGGACGCAGCCTCCCGCTGAGCGTGGGCGGCCTCCGGCTCGCCGGACGCGAGGTACGCGAGCGCGAGATCCGTCCGGAGTCCGGCCTCCGCCCGGCTGAACTCCGCGTCGTGAGCCGAGAGCGCGGAGGCCAGGACGGACACGGCATCGGGATGGCCGAAGCGCGCGAGAGCGTGGCCGCGCCAGCGCGCGAGGTGGACGGCGTCGAGCGCCAGGTACGGCCCGTCCTCATCAGGCGCGGCGGCTGTCGGCAGTCGCCGCGCGGCGTCCTCGAAGGCACGCAAGCTCGCCGCCTGCCGTCCGGCAGCGGCGAGCGCTTCGCCGTGCGCGGCGGCAAGCCACGCGCGCAGCAGCGGCGAGCCCTGCCGACCGGTCTCCCGTGCGTGGGCGCTCATATCGGCGCTCTCTGCGGCGCGACCGATGTCGGCGAGGACGACAGCCTGTTCGGCGAGCGCATGGGCGAGCAGCGCCGACGACTCCGCGGCACGGGCGGCGTCGCACGCGCTCCGGTAGTGATCCCACGCTGCCGTGACCTCGCCGCGGTCGAGCGACTGCCACCCGGCGAGGGTGTGGGCGTCGGTCAGGACGGCCGCGAGCGCTCGCCGAGTCGCACCGTCGGTGGCGTGGGTGAAGAGCGACTCGATGTGCTGCGCATGGAGCCGGAGTGCTCCGAGCAGGGTGGCCGCACCGAATCGGCGATCGAGCCGCCGCGTGGGTCTCGGATCTGGTCGGCGAGGAGTTGGATCGTCTCGACGTCCACGCGGCTCGTGGTCGCGATCTGACGCGCCAGCGCTGCCGCACTCGCCTCGAACTCGGCGAACTCGCCGGCCGCAGCAAGCGACAGTCCAGCCGGGCCGAGCAACTCGGCGAACGGGGCGCCGAAGATCCGTTCGAGGAGTCGCCGCGTCGCCGGCCGCGATGCCACGGGTTGGCCGATCGGGGAGGCGATCAGCCGCTGTAGGTGGCGGGCGCTGATCGTCCCGGTCTCGCCGTTCTCGCGGGCGAACGTCTCGGCGTACTCGGCGAACTCCTCCAAGGTCATGTTGCGTTCGCGGATCTTCGCTTCCAGCAGCGTCCGCGCCGGTGTCCGCCCGTCCCCCGGTCCGGCTCCCATGGCGGTGGTCCGCCTCCCCCGTCGTCGTGACGTCCGGAGGGCAGATGAACGTCCCCGGTCCGTCGTGCCCGCGTCGTTCCGCTTCCCGAGCGCTGACGAGAAGCTGATTTCAGTCTGTCAGAGCGCGCGAGCGATGGCGAACGACGGCGTTCGCCCTCGTGCCGCGACCGGACGGCGGAACCTGGGCCGACATGAGCGGGAGGGCGCGTGCCGCACTGCGGATATTGCGACCAGCCGATCATGTGGCTTGTTTCGCTGGGCAACTGGATTCACGTGTGCACGGGCACGAGGGAGTGCCCGGAACGCGGGCAGAACCTGTGCGGCCCTTCGAACTCCGGCCAGCGCGAGGTGGCTCCCCCTTCGCGCTGGCCGGTTCCCATCCAGTACGGCCGCCACTGTGCTACTCCGCCGGATTCGATTCGAGGGTTCCGACGTTTCTGGCAGGCTCGACGCGGTATCCGTTGAGGCGGAATCGCTGGTTGACCCTTCAAACTCCGGCCGGTGCGCGGCTCCCCCTCCTCCGCACCGCGGACCTATGCGTTGACGGAGCATCCACCATGAACTCAGCACATTCAGCGGAACCGGGCGCCGGACTGAACACGGACGCGGTAGTCACGTTCATCCTGGGCGAGCCGGGAATGCTGCTCCGCCTTCTGACAGAGCACGTCGACGACGGCCGGGGCCTGTGCAAGGTGTGCTCGACGGCCGGTACTCGTCACCTGTCGCCGTGCCGCGTCCGCGGGTACGCGACGCTGGCTCTACAGCACAAGGGGCGACGGGACGCGGCGGGAACGGACCCGGCAGCTGCGGTCCGGGACAGGTCCCTCTGAGCGGGCCTACCCTTCGAACCCGTGCGGACCTTGATCCTTGCGGCACGGTGGGTAGCAGTGGCCACGGCCGTCTTCGCGATCTTCGCGTTGATCACCGGTATCGGCCGGGCCATCGCAGGGCCGCTGCTGGTCGTCGTGGCCCTGGCGGTGATCGCGATTGTCGTCGTCGACCTCGCAGTGAGGAGGAGGCGCTGACACCGCGGCAGTGACGGGTGTGACGGGGTAGCAAACGTCGCCACAGACCCGTCACATCTCGTCTTCCCTGGTCAGAAGGCGGAGGACCCGTCACAGGAGCTGTGACGGGTCCTCGGCGTTTGTGACGGGTCAGGGACCGCCGCCATGCCGCTCGACAGCAGCCCGGATGTCGGCGGTGTAGTACCCCCGGACCTGCCGGACAGCACCGTCCGGGCCCACTGTTCGGCCGGGACGAGGTGGACAACCCCACTCGGCCATGCCGCGCCCGAACGACGTGGGCTCGACGTCGAGCGCGGCCACCAGCTCAGCCGTGGGCACGAACGACCGACGGCGCAACTCGTTCCCGAGGTGAACGACCACGGACGCCAGCGGCTCAGGTAGCCCCGGCTCGCGGCCGTCGTCGCTGCTCTCATCGGCGGGCGCCGGCCCGTCCCCGAGCGCTCGGATCACCGACGCGGAGTCGATCGCGGCTGTGCGTGTCTCGCCGGCCGCGTGACCGCCGAGAGTACCGGCGGCCTCGCGCAGCGTCCGGCCCCGTTCGCAGATGATGCGCCAATCCGGGTTGGGCATGTAGTCGCACCGGACCGTCATCGCGACGACGTCCGCCCCGGTGTCGGTTTCCCCGTCCGGCCGGAGAATGCCCACTCCCTTGTGGGAAGGCAGCAACTTCGAGGAGTCGTATCCGCGGGTGTTCATCTGCTCGCCGAGGATGATGTTCGAGTCCCGCCAGTCCATCACCCGCAACGCGAACCGTGACCCGAGCACCGCACGCAACTGTGACGGGATGGTTTTCGAGTCCGGCCGCTGGGTCGCCAGGATCACGACGATCCCGGCCGCCGGCCCCTTCTTCGCCAGATAGGTGAGCAGCTCCGCGATGTACCCGCCGAGCGTGGTTTTGCGCTCGCCGACGTCCTGGCGTGCCGGGTTCTCCAGGAACACTTGCACTTCGTCGATGATCACGGCGGTGATCGGCATGTTCAGCCCTCGGTCGCGGGAGATCTGCGGGGTGATCTTCGACTCCGGGCAGATGACGTCGTCCAGGACGGCCATGCGTGCGTAGCGGGCCTGAGTCTCGGCGACCAGCTCCACCAGCCCGTCCCGGACCGCCTCGGCGTGGGCGATCTCGTCGCCGCACACGAACCGGTAGGCGACCTGTTCGGCGGCCTTCCAGTCCTTGCCGCCCTTGCCGTCGAACACGTACAGCCGGGTGTGCGGGTCCAGGATCAGCCCTGCCGCCGGGAGGCGGGTGGCGAACGTCTTGCCCTGCCGCGGGATCGCTCCGACCAACAGCGACGTCCACACCAACGGCAGATCCACCCGCCGCTCCCGGGCGTCGCGGCCGAACGGCACCGGCACCCACGCATCCCACCGGTCAACCTGGGCAAGCGGCGTCGCCACCGGCGGTGTGGCGTAGGGGTCCTCATCGGCCACCCACAGCGCCACCCGGCCGGCGTGCCCGCCTCGCCCGCGGACCCGTTCCACGATCAACTGCACCTCGTCGACCGCCAGAGCGGAGGCGAGCGCGTCCCGGTTCTTGATCACGTCCGTGGCCTTGCGGGTCGCCGGCAGATCCACGACAACCGACCAGCCCTTGCCCTGGCGGTGCGCCCGCTCGACCAGCCGCAGCGTCTCGTCCTTCCCGATCAGCCGCGCGTCCCGGAACGCATCCACCAGCACCTGCGGGTCCATCGTCCAGGTCAGCGACCGCGGACCGGCCAGCACCGCCTTGCGGCCCGGCGCGCCGTCCTTGCGCCTCCCGGCCCACGCGAGCACGCCGGCCGACGCGCCGAGCAGGACCCACCAGACCTGTGGGCCGTAGACGGCGCGTTGTGACGCCCAGCCCGGTGCTGGCGGCGCCGAACACGCCGAGCGTGACCCGCCACCGCACCAGCGACAACGACCGGATCTCCATGAACCGGTCCGCGAGCTTCTCGGCGTGCGCGGCGGCCTCGCGGTAGTCCTGCACCCGCACCCACCGCCGCCACCCCCGCCACGCGTGCGCCAGCCCGCGAACGACCGCGCGGAGCAGCCGCCATGCGCGAGCACCACCCACACGGCGCGGTCCTTCACTGCCTGCCATAGCAGCGCCCGCCGGTACTCGCTCGGCGGCCGCATCGTGACCCGCTGCCAACGCTCGACCGCCGTGCCGGGCCGAGCTGGCGGAGTCCGCCCCCACCAGCTCGGCCGTCCGCACCGACGGCGCCCTGCCCTGCACATCGGGCGTCGGCTCCTCCGCCGCGTTCACCTGCGCCCGCCTCCCCGCCGCGTCGAGACAGAGCGGACCTCCGTCACCGAGAACGCCTTCGTCACCGTGTAGGCGGTGAACAGCGCCGGGATGCCCAGCACCGCGAGCACCAGGGCCGTGTTGGTCGGCGCGTAGGTGAGCACCGACCACTGCACCGCCACGATCACGGCGGCCGTCCCGAGCACCCGGCCGCCGGACACCGCGGTAGAGCCGACCCGCGCGAGCTCCACCGGCCCGTGACTGCGCCGGACCCACCACGTCCGGACGCTCATCCCGAGCACACCCGCCAACACCACGACCCCGAGCAGAACCGCGCCGAGGTTCACCGGCTCGCTCATCGCCCCGCACCCCCGTCCGCCTCGCCGCGCGCCTCCCGGCGGGCCCGCCAGACCCGATGCAGCGCCCGCCGGTCGTCCTCGGACAGACCGCCCCACACCCCCACCGACCCGCGCCGGCGGTGCGCAGCTCGAACTCCAGGCACTCCCGCCGCACCGGGCAGCCCGCGCAGAGCCGGGCGGCCAACTCCCGGTCCGGGTCGCCGTCGCCCACCCAGACGGGCGGGTCGCCGTGGGTGATCTCCCACAGGCAGCGTCCGTACCGCGCCACCAGACCGGCCAGCACGTCATCCGGGACGCCGGCGAGCGCGTCCAGTTCGGCCGCCTCCCGCTCCCGCCGCGCCTCCCGCTCGCTCCAACCCGCGCTCATCGGTGGCCGCCCGTCACGCGAGCCACCTCGCGGGCCGTCCGCCGCTCAGCCGCGATCGCGGCCACGTCGACGCAGCCACCCCGCTCCGCCGCCTGCGCCGCGAGCTGGTCGACGGCGACAGCCGGGACGACGTACCGCGACCGCACCCGCACCGCGGGGAACGCGTCTTCCCGGATCGCGCGGTAGAGGGTCGCCCGGTTCACCCGCAGCAACCGCGCCGCTTCAGCAACCGTGTAGAAGACCGGCCGTCGCGCGGCCTGCATGTCCTGATCAGGTGTGTTCATGGCTTCTGCCTCACCGGAATGAATAGATTTCAGCGATTTCTGAGCTGATATCAGCTCATATAGGCGCAGTGCGGCCCGAAACGCGCACGAGTGCGGCGAATCGGCCCCGGGCAATCAGGCCGTGCGGCTAATCTCGGCGATCACGGCGGAGCACGAAGAAGGGCAGGGAATCGGTGCCGGACGACTGGGCGGCCGTTGCGAAGGCGATGGACCGGCGGTTGACCGAACTCGGCATGCGTCAGCGCGACCTTGCCGAACGCGCGCACGTCTCGCAGGCGATCGTGCGCGAGTTGCAGCGCAACACCGCGCAGCGGCGCCGCAGCGCACGCACGCTCGAAGCCCTGTCCGTGGCGCTGGGTTGGCACCCCCGCCACCTGAACGCCGTGCTCACCGGGCAGCAACCGCCCGACCCCGGAGCGCCGGTCCCGATGCCCGCTGACGCCATCGCCGGCCGGCTGGCGGCGATCGAGTCGCATCTTCAGTCCATCGAAGAGCGACTGATCGAGGTGCAATCCCGACTCGACTCGACAATCCCCGAGAAGGACGGCTGACGTGTAGCTCACGTCGACCAGAGAACGCGACGAAACCTGCTCCCCACAGATGGCAGGGGTTATCGGAGAACCGATAACCCCTATTAACCCTGCAGGTCAACGCGGTTGACGGGTGGTGGAAACGTGGAGCATCGAACGAAGCTCCAAGCGGTCCGTCATCAGCTCGGCTACTCCGCAGCAACCACCATCCGGCTACTCGTCAAGCAGGCTCACGCAAACCGGGTCTCGATCATGACCGAGACGAGCCTGAAGACGAAGCTGTCCCGGTGGGAGAACGGGCACGAAGCCGTCGGCTTGCCCGAGTACCGACGCCTGTTCCGCGAGGTCTACGGCCGCACGAACGCCGAACTCGGCTTCCCCGACGACCACACGCCCGGCCCGGCCGACGAGCTACGCGCCCGCCTAGCGATCGCGCGCACGGTCGACGCCGCCACCGTCGCGGCCTTCCGCTCGCAGATCGAGCAGACCCGCCGCATCGACCGCCAGTTCGGCGGCCTCACCCAACTGGACCAGCTCCGCCGCCACGTGCCGACGGTGCAGAGCCTCCTCACGCACGGCCCGGCCGCGGGACACCGGGCGGCACTCGCCGCAGCGCTCACCGAGGCGTCCACGCTCGCCGGCTGGCAGGCCCTCGACCGGGACGACCACACCCAGGCGTGGCAGCACTACGAACGCGCCAAGCACGCCGCCCGCGAGGCCGAATCGCCGCTCCTGCTCGCGCACGCCACCGCCGAGCAGACCGTCGTCCTCACCGCGATCGACGAACCCGCCCACGCAGCCGAGCAGGCCGCGCACGCGCGCAGCCTCGCCGAGCACGGCCCCGCACTCCTCCGGGCGTGGCTCGCCGCCATGCACGGCGAAGCCCTCGCCGCCGCAGGTGACCGTGACAGCGCTCTGCGAGCCTTCGACACAGCACACGCCGTCCTACCGGCCGAACCCGTCGACCCCGCACTGCCGTTCGTCTTCCTCGGCGGCGCCCACCTCGACCGGTGGCGCGGCAACGCACTCGCCCTCCTCGGCGAACGGGAAGCGATCGATCAACTCGCCAGCGCACTCACCCGCCTCCCGCCCGTCTGGGTCCGCGCCCACACCGGCCTACTGGTGGACCTCGCCTACGCCCACGCAGCGGCCGGCGACCGAGACGCCGCCCTCACCCACGCCCGCGACGCCCGCCGCCTCGCCCAGCAGATCCACTCCGACCGACAGCTACGCCGGCTCGCCCGCCTGACCCTGCCCACCGGCCGACCGTGACGTGAGGAAGTACAACAGCGCCACCAACGTCCCGGCGCCGAGCAGCTCACCCCGCTGCGCCAACTCCAGCACACGGGACAACGGCACCCACTCGACGCGCCCGGTCTCCTCGGTGTCGGTCGGCTCGCCGATGCGCTCGAACTCCCGCCACAGGTACACGTCCATGGGCGCTGTCACGTTGCCCGGCAACGGCTCGAAGCTGATCAACTTCTCCGGCTCCCCAACCGCGCCCAACCCGACTCCTCCGCCGCCTCCCGCGCCGCCGTCGCCGCCGAATCCTCACCATCGTCGACCAAGCCACCGAGCAGCTCGTAGCCCCACTGCTCCGTGGCGAACCGGTAGCGCCACAACATCAGCGCCTCTTCGCTGTCCTCGTTCACGATCAGCGCCACTGCGATCCGGGCCAGGTGCACAACGTGGTAGTCCCACCGCTCCCCGTTCGGCGCCTCGACGTCCACCAGGCCTAACCGCACCCACCGGTTGTCGTAAATCGTCCGCTCACCGAACGTCCGCCACGCCCCACGCTCCTCAGTCACGGCGGCAACGTACGGCAGCGATCGGTAGCCGTCGTCCGCAGCACACCTTGCCTCGCTAAGATCGCACTGTGGGGCAGAATACCAACTCGCCAGAAGACATCCTTGCTGCACAGATTGCTGCGACGCGAAGGTTTGCAGACGCTCTAGTGGAGCTTTGCCAGAGCGGCCTTCCGTCGCTGACGGCAGCTGAGTTCGCTATTGCACCGCAGCGACTGGTGGCGAGAGTTTGCGTGGCCCGACAACAAGAGGCACTTCTTGCTGGCCTAGCTGCGATGGACGGTGGTCTTCTGCATCACGCTGCGGCACAGGTCCGACCTGCCTGCGATGAGCTGATTTGGCTAGACTATTTGGCCAATCTCGATCCCACTCAACAGCGGAATCTGGTGATCTACCTAGGGGGCGAGGAAACCAGCAGGTCGATTGACGCAGAGGCAAGGCTACGCGGCCCCAAAGGAATGGCTGCCGCTGGCTTCCCGCCCGAGCTTCACGACGGATTCCACCCATCCGAGGCAATCGCCGCGCAGTTCGAAGCGCTTCGAAGGTCCTTGGGCTGGCCAAGTGGCAAGAGGCCGCCCGGCAC
The DNA here is from genome assembly GCA_001942415.1 of Pseudonocardia sp. CNS-139. Lineage (GTDB taxonomy): Bacteria > Actinomycetota > Actinomycetes > Mycobacteriales > Pseudonocardiaceae > Pseudonocardia. Next base: position 89,759 of record MKJX01000239.1, on the reverse strand, counting down.
GGCATGGATCGCAAAGAAGACTGCGCACGAGGCTCTATACGACTACCTATATTCGGCAACGTCGCGGTTCTTACATTTTTCCGTAAGTGAGGCGGCGAGGCGGGGCTGGACCAAGGGGTCCGAGCTAGACTCAGTGATCGATATCAACGCTGGAGGATACACGCTGTATCGTGCCGACTTTGCGAACTACTGGCTGCCCTACCTTCTCGTCCTGACAGCCAGCTCGGCGATTGCAGTCGAGAAAAAGAATACACTGGAACCCGCAAGCGATATTGACGACAGCGCATTCATGGCTGCCATGAAGGCGTGGCAAGAAGTCGTAGTTGCAGTGCCGATTATAAGGGCCGAGGAACTCTACCTTTCACCAGCTTGGCCGGAAGCAGAGTAGGAAGCGAGATGCCCTCGCCGGCACGATATAGCCCGTCGGCGGTAGCTGTCATGGCCCATCCTCCCTATGCACGCATAGACGTCCTAACGAGCTAGCGTGTTTCAGTCAGCCATGAAGCGCTCCCCTGTTTAAGCACCGAGGTGCCACCCCGATCCTGCATACAGGCCCGCATCGCCCTGCTAGCCTTCCTGCTCAGATGGACATGGGAGGTACGCGTGGACGTTACGCAAGTGCTCGCTGCCGCTTGGAGAGCCGTGCAGTCAGCTGCCATACCCGACAACCTTCAAGGTGTGGCGTTCGAGCAGGCCATCCGGCTCATCGCAGCGAGCGAGGCACCACCCAGCGACGGCGAGCGCCACACCCCGCCGCCTGGCAAGTCCGAGGCACCCCCGGCGGGCCGCAATCCAAGCCAAGTCCGTTCCAGACCGGAACCTGACATAGGCGACGACGAAGCATACTTCAGAAAATTCGCAGAAGAATCCGGCGTCGACATTGAGAAGTTGCGCGGGGTATACGTCTTCGACAACACTGGAAGTGTCCGGCTTGGAGTCGCTCGCCGACGCCTCGGCGACTCCGAGGCCGAACGGAATCGGAACGTTGCCACGCTGATGGCAGGCGCAAGGTGGTTCGCCGAGGGGAAGGCCACGCTGTCCATCGCCGATGTACGCGAGGCAGCAAAGCAACTGGGATACGAGCCGAGTCGAAATCTCGGCAAACATCTGGAATCAGTTCCTGGCACTCAGGCGGTGGGCGTCAAGAACGACAAAGCCGTTCGCGTCCAAGGCGGAAGGTTTGACGGACCATTCAATGATCTAATCGCCCGTATCATCGGCGACTAGGAAACGGCATGCCAGACAGTCCCGCCGCCCAGGGTCAACTCCGAACATCTTTCGTGAGCGCTGGCCTACCCGCGGACCTCGTCGAGGAACTCCTTCAAGAGTACGCCGAGTGTAAGCGCCGCTACTTTCTCGCAGACTATGCCCCTGCCGCCATTAACGGCGGGCGCTTTTGTGAAGCAGTCGTCCGCATTCTTCAACATCTAGGCACCTCGTCCTACACATCGCTCTCGGAAGGAGTTAAGGTCGATCAAACTCTCAACAAGATTGAGAATTTTACCACACTGAGCGACGGTCTCCGACTGCACGCCGTTCGCGCGATTCGCCTCATCTACGGGATCCGAAACAACAGAGACAACGGACACCTGAGGGACGACATCGACCCGAATCTGCAGGATGCCACCGTGGTCATCAGCTGCATGGATTGGATCCTTGCAGAACTCGTTCGAGTTGCACACGACGCCACGCCGGAGTCTGCACAGGAAATGATCGCGACCATTGTGACTCGCGACGTTCCATTGATAGAGGTGATCGACGGCCGACCCGTCGCATTGGCGAAGCTGGCACGCCGCGACCACGTCCTCGTTCTTCTATATTGGTCGGGCAATGTCGCGGTATCTCGCAAAGACTTGCGAGATTGGCTACCCGAGAAGACCCGGCGATACATGAACGAACTCCTTCGAGGCCTGCAGGAGGACCTCCTGGTTCATACGTCAAATGACATGATCTACTTGACGCGCAGAGGTGTCGACTACGTCGAATCGAACGGGCTACTAGGCCCGGCTTAAGTGTGCCCGTGCCAGAAACGAACAGTCACGATCCTAGATCAGCGCCCGCAGCAATCAAAGTCGGAAGCGCTGCCAGCTCAGTTACAACCCCACTGTCGTACGTCGACCACGCGAGGTATGGACCTCACCGGCTCGGCGCAGCAAGGCAACTGCCCGATGGGCCGTGGCGATCGAGACGCAATACCGATCTGCAAGATCCTTCACCGGTGGCAGTGGATCTCCTTCTCGAGCGCGCCGCATCGGATTGCCGCACGCAGGTCTGCCGCTATGCGTCGATATGGGGCGTCACCAAAGCCGTCGGCTTCAGCCGCACCGTTAAGAACAACCTCCTTGGAGTCAGACTGAATCTGAACCGGTAGAGTCGGCATTCGTGCGCCGAGAGACTTGGCGGCCCGCTGATCTGCCTCTGACACCCACGCGCTATAGACGCGCAACGTCGTAGTCCCACCACCACCATGCCCAAGCCGTCCAGCCACGGTCCGAACGTCAACCCCACCCGCGATCAACTCCGTGGCCGAGTAGTGGCGGAGTTGGTGCAGGTGCATGTCCCACCCGAGCCGCGCGCACATGCGCGCGTAGCGCTGGCTGACCGTGTCGGGCTTCAACCACTCCCCGCCATCCGCGCGGGCGAGAAGACGAACGCGTCCGGCGGTAGCCCAATCTCCAATGCCTCGGCCTGCTCGGCGCGATGTCGGAGGTACGCGCGGAGCAGCGCGAGCGTCTGCTCGTCGACGACGATGCGGCGGCGCTGGTGGGTCTTGGTGTCCTTCTCCCAGATGCGGCCGGCGGACTGCGCGATGCTCGACCGGATGTCGATGACGCTCGTCCCGAAGTCGATCCGATCCCACCGGAGCGCGCACAGCTCGCCACGGCGGGCGCCGGTGACCATGGCGAGCCAGACCAACATGCCCCAGTCCGGGTCCTTCCACGCCTCGGCGGCGATCCGACCAGCCTGAGCGGTCGTCGGCGGCTCCGGCTGCGGGGGCGGGGCGGTGGGCGCCTCCGCCTGCTTCACCGGGTTGACGCCGATCCAGTTCCACTTGACCGCCCGAGCGAACGCACCGCTCAGCACGTTGTGGATCTGGCGGAGGGTCGCCTCGCTCAGCGGCTCGCAGCGGTGCGGACGGCACTTCGCGTCGCACTCGTGATCGCCGGCCTCGCGGTGTTCGACGAAGCTACGGCCGCCGCAGCGGACGCGGCACTTGCGGAGCTGCGCGTAGAGCGAGTCGATCGTCTCGCCGTTGACGCGGCCGATCGGCAGCTTCCCGAGAACGGGCCGGATGTGCAGCCGGACGAGACGCTCGTAGCCGACGCGCGTCGTGTACTCGACCTTGATCACTTCGAGGTACCGGTCGAGCAGCCGACTGACCGTCGCGTTCGTCCGGGCGCTGCGCCGCTCGTCCACCTCGGACAGCAGACGGGTGCGCGCTCGCTCCGCCAGATCCTCGGCCTTCGGGCCGGGCGGGATGACGTCGGTCAGGTAGTGGCGCTTGCCCGTCAGCGGGTCCACACCGGCGTAGACCCGCACGCGGAGTGATCCACTCGGGAGGCTCTCGATCTCGCCTCGGATCTTCTTGCCGGGCTTCGCCGTGGAGGCCATGGAGCCACGGTAACCCGCAGATGGCTCCACAGATAGCTCCATGCGAAGAGCCTCGATCCGTTGATCAAGGCTCTGACCTGCGTGCCCCCGGCAGGATTCGAACCTGCGACCGGCGGATTAGAAGGCCGCTGCTCTGTCCAGCTGAGCTACGAGGGCAGGGCGGTCCGAGCGGACCGCGTCCGGCGCAGAGCGTAGCGGGCGCTTCCCGGGCGTGTCGCCGCGCCCGGCCTGGTCACGACGCCGCGCGCCGGGCGGGAACGTCAGCCGCCCTCGGCGTACGCGCGGCACATCGGGGCGGCCTCGGCGGCGGCGTTGAGCTCGGCGGTGGCGCCGACGTCGATCGGCGGCGCCTGGTCCTGCACGTCGGTCAGCGCGAGCGCGGCCGGCAGCTCCTGGGTCAGCGCGGTCGGGCTGGCCGGGTCGATCGCGTCGACGGCGGCTTTGGCCGCCACGTGCCCGTCGCGCATGAGCGTGATGAGCGTGGTCATGTTCGCGATCATGGTGCCGCCGCCGTCGAGCGGGCCGGGGCCGACGCCCTGCAACCGGCCGAGCGCCGCGTCGAGGGCAGGGACCGTCCGGTCGAAGTACTGGCTGTAGCCCGCGACGGTGCCGGCCGGGTTGGCCGCGTCGGGCAGGGGCTGGTCGGTGAGCGTGACGTTCGCGTCCAGGAACGCGCCGCAGACCTGGTCGGCCCACGCGATGCCGGCGGGTGACGGGGTGGCGGCCTCCGGCGCCGAGAGCACGCCCGGCCCGGATCCCGAGGCGTCGTCGGGGACGGACTCGGCCACGGCGCCCGCGGCGGGGCTCGCCTGCCCGGTCACGACCGTGCTGCAGCCCGCGACCAGCAGCCCGACCAGCAGCGATGCCAGCACGGCGAGCAGCGACGCGGGTCGAGTGCGCGGCATGAGTCGCTCCCGGGGTCGGCGCTGGAGAACGCCAGTGTGCACGGCCGCCGTCCGGCGGGATCGCGCACCCTCCGTGTCGCAGGCAACACCGCATGCACGCTCCGGCCGGACACCGGTCAGCCGATCGGGGACGGTCGGTCGCGGCCGGTGCCGGACCCGGACGACCCGGACAACCCGCCCCCGAACGGGCGCCGTGGAACCCCGGGACGATCTCCGGGCCGCGCGCGGCACGGCGCTCGGGCTCGCCGTGGTCGCGGTGGTCGCGGTACTGGTGCGCCGCCGCGCCCTCGCGACGCCCGCGGGGTTACCGTCCCCCGGACGCGCCGCGTAGACCCGCACGAGCCGGCTGCCCGCGCCGAGGAACGGGGGGACGGCCGGGTGGGGACGCTGAGGTCGGCCGTGCGGGCCGGGCGGGAACGGTTCGACCCGGTGCTGCTCGTGGTCTGCCTCGCGGTGGCGATGACGCAGACGGCGTGGGCCGTGGTGGTGCCGGTGCTGCCCGCCTACGTCGCGGAGTTCGGCGCCGGGGCCACCGAGCTGGGCCTGATCGTCGCCATGTTCGGGATCGGGCGGCTGGTCGTCAACGTGCCGGCCGGGCTGCTCAGCCAGCGTGTCGACCCGCGCCTGCTGCTGGTCGGGTCGGTGCTCGGGGTGGTCGTGCTGCAGGCGGCGTGCGCGTTCGCGCCGAACCTCGGCGTGCTGCTCGTCCTGCGGTTCGTGATGGGCCTGTCCGGCGGGATCGCGATCACGTGCGGGATGGTCCTCGTCTCCGACCTGACGACCGCAGCCAACCGCGGACGGGCGATGGCGACGCTGCAGGGCGTCCAGCTCGTCGGTGGCGCGATCGGGCCGGTCATCGGCGGGTTCACCTCGGCGTGGTGGGGCAACCGCGCGCCGTTCCTGGTGTGCGGGGTGCTGGCGCTGCTGGTGGTCGTGTTCGGCACCCGGACGCTGATGCGCGCGCGGCTCCCCGGCCCGGAGCAGGCACCGCGGCCGGCCACGGGTGGCGCTGCCCGCGGCCCGTCGGCGGCCCGGTCGCTGCTGCGGGACCGCAGCTTCCTCGCCGTCTGCGGCGTCGGGTTCTCGGTGTTCCTGCACCGGTTCGGCGGGATGCAGTCGCTGATCCCGGTCGTCGCGTACTCGGTGGTCGGGATGAGCGTCGCGCAGTTCGGCGTGCTGCTCGGCGCCGTGACCCTGGGCAACCTGCTGACGCTCCCCCTCGCCGGCCACCTCAACGACCGCTTCGGCCGCAAGCAGGTGATCGTGCCGGGACTGCTGGTCGTGGGTGCGGGTGTGCCGCTCTACGCCGTGACGGCCGACCCGGTCTGGTTCATCGTGATCACGGTCGTGACCGGGCTCGCGAGCGGCATCTGCGGGCCCACGCCGGCCGCGTACGTCGCCGACCTGGTGCCGGCGGGCGGGCGCGGGCCGGCCGTCGGGCTCTACCGCACCGCGGGCGACCTCGCCGGCGTGGTCGGGCCGGTGGCGCTCGGCTGGCTGGTGGACGCGGGCGACCACCGCGCCGCGGTGCTGGCGCTGGCCGCCGTCGTGTTCGGGTCCGGGGTGGTCTTCGCACTCGCCGCCCGCGAGACCTGGCACGGCACCCGGAAGCAAGCCGCCGAAGCCTGACCCTCCCCTCCCCAGGTGCATTCTGGCTCCAGAATGCACCTGAGAGGGGCGTCCCGAGTGCGTTATGGCTCCAGAATGCGCTCGGGGGCGGGCGCGGCTACTCGTCCAGGCCGGCTTCCGTGTCGAACTCGCCGGCGCGGGCGCCCAGCGAGAACGCCACCCACTCGGCCTCGGTGAAGATCAGCACCGGGCCGTCGGGGTCGCGCGAGTCGCGCACGGCCCAGCGCGGGCCGGAGATGATCGCGACCTCGACGCCGTGCTCGTGCTCGGAGCTCGTGGAGCTGCGCCGCCACTCGGCGCCGGCCAGCTCTTCGTCGTCGGAGGGGGTGGTCATCGAAGGTCGCTCCCGAGATCGGTAGGGCGGTCGAACGGAGCCACTCTAGAGGCGGCCGATCCCGCGCCCGCGCCCGATTCCACCGGCTCCCGCCCGCGGTCCCGGTGCGCCGACCGTCAGCCGGCGAGCTGCGGGTAGAGCGCCGACAGCTCGCCGGACAGGCCCGCCCGCACGCTGCGGCTGATCTCGTCCGAGACCGCCTCCGGCGCGCCCGCGGCCACGGCGTCCAGCGCGATCGCGGCGATGTCCGCCGGGTCGTGCTTGGGCGCGTCGACGTGCGCGGCCATGTCGGTGTCCATGTACCCGACGTGCAGCGCGGTGGTCGTGATCCCGCGCGGGGCCAGCTCCACCCGCAGCGCGTTGGTCAGCGCCCACTCCGCGGCCTTGCCCGCGTTGTACGCGCCGCTCGTCGGCGGGTGCACCCACGACAGCACCGAGAGCACGTTGAGCACGCCGCCGCCCCCGTTGCGCTCGATGACCGGGGCGAACGCCCTGGTCAGGGCCAGGGTGCCGAAGAAGTGGGTCTCCATCTCCAGCCGGATGTCGGCGAGGTCGCCCGCCAGGAGCGTCGCCCCGGTGCCCGAGCCCGCGTTGTTGACGAGCAGCGTGGCGTCGTGCGCCACCTCGGCGGCGGCCGCGACCGACGCCGGGTCGGTGATGTCCAGCTGCAGCGGCGTGACGCCGGGCAGGTCGACGGTCTCCGGCTTGCGCGCGCCCGCGTAGACCGTGGCGCCGCGCGCGAGCAGCCCGGCGGCGAGCGCCCGGCCGAACCCGCGGTTGGCCCCGCTCACGACGGCGACCGCGTTGTGGAACTCCATGTCCGCTCCCTGCTGAGTAGGTTCTCCCAACCTAGCCTCGCTGAGTAGGGATAGGCAACTCAGAACGCGTAGCCTGGGCGACATGGCCGTTTCGCAGGAGTCGTGCTCGATCGCGCGGTCGCTGGAGGTGCTCGGCGAGCGCTGGACGTTCCTGGTCCTGCGCGAGTCGGCGAGCGGCACCACCCGCTTCGCCGACTTCCGCGCCGCGCTCGGCGTCGCCCCGGACGTCCTGAGCGACCGGCTCGCCACACTCGTGTCCGCGGGCGTGCTGGAGAAGCGGCCCTACCAGGAGCCGGGCGCGCGGGTCCGCGACAGCTACCACCTCACGCCGGCCGGGGAGGAGCTGCGGGTGGTGCTGGGCGCCCTGCAGCAGTGGGGCGACGCCCACCGCCCCTACGAGCCGGGCCCGACGATCCTGCGCCGCGCGAGGCACACCGGCCGCCCCCTGCACGTGGCGTTCGTCGACGACGAGGGCCACGAGGTCGCCCTGGACGACGTGACGTTCGAGCGCACGGCGGCTATCCCATCCGCGAGGGCTAGTCCAGCTCCGCGGCGGCCGCGGCGAACTGGGCCGAGTAGAGGACGTGGTAGGGGCCGCGGTTCGCGAGCAGCTGCTCGTGCGTGCCCTGCTCCACGATCCGGCCCGCCTCCATCACGAGGATGAGGTCGGCGTCGCGGATCGTCGAGAGCCGGTGCGCGATCACGAAGCTCGTGCGGTCGGTGCGCAGCGCCGCCATCGCCCGCTGCACGAGCACCTCGGTGCGGGTGTCCACCGAGCTGGTGGCCTCGTCGAGGATGAGCAGCGTCGGGTCGGACAGGAACGCCCGCGCGATCGTGACCAGCTGCTTCTCACCCGCGCTGACGCCCGTGCCCTCGTCGTCGATCACGGTGTCGTAGCCCTCGGGCAGGCTGCGCACGAACCGGTCGACGTACGTGGCGCGGGCCGCGGCGAGAATCTCGTCCTCGGTGGCGCCCGGCCGGCCGTAGGCGATGTTCTCCCGGATCGTGCCCCCGAAGAGCCACGTGTCCTGCAGCACCATGCCGACGCCCGACCGCAGCGTCGCCCGGTCCATCGTGGCCGTGTCGACGCCGTCGAGCGTGATCCGCCCGGAGTCCAGCTCGTAGAACCGCATCACGAGGTTGACGAGCGTGGTCTTGCCGGCCCCGGTGGGCCCGACGATCGCGACGGTCTGGCCGGGCTCCGCGGTGAGCGACAGGTCCTCGATCAGGGGCTTGTCCGGCTCGTACCGGAACGAGACGTGCTCGAACGTGACGCGCCCGCGCCGCTCGGCCGGCACCGCGGGCGCCGCCGGGTCGGGCACCTGCTCGTCGGCGTCCAGGAGCTCGAACACCCGCTCCGCCGACGCGACACCGGACTGCAGCAGGTTGAGCATCGACGCGGCCTGCGTGAGCGGCTGGGTGAACTGCCGCGAGTACTGCACGAACGCCTGCACGTCGCCGAGGCTCATCGCGCCCGACGCCACCCGCAGCCCGCCGACGACGGCGACCAGCACGTAGTTCAGGTTCCCGAGGAACATCATCGCCGGCATGATCGTCCCGGAGATGAACTGGGCGCGGAAGCTCGCGTCGAAGAGCCTCTCGTTGCGCTCCCGGAACCCGGCCTCCACCTCCTTGCGCCGCCCGAACACGCGCACGAGCTCGTGGCCGGTGAACGCCTCCTCGATGTGCCCGTTGAGCGCGCCGGTGTGGCGCCACTGCGCCACGAACTGCGTCTGCGAGCGCTTCGCGATCTGCTGCGTCACGACCACCGACACCGGGATCGTCACGAGCGCGACGAGCGCCAGCAGCGGCGAGATCACCAGCATCATCACGAGCACGCCGACCACCGTGAGCAGCGACGTGAGGAGCTGGCTCATCGTCTGCTGGAGGGCCTGGGAGATGTTGTCGATGTCGTTGGTGACGCGGCTGAGCACCTCGCCGCGCTGCTGGCGGTCGAAGTAGCGCAGCGGCAGCCGGTTGATCTTGCCCTCGACGTCGCGGCGCAGCGTGTAGATCGTGCGCTGGACGATCCCGTTGAGCAGGTAGCCCTGCATCCAGGCGAACACCGAGGCCGCGACGTAGATCCCGACCACGCCGAGCAGCAGGTTGCCGAGCAGCGTGAAGTCGATGCCCGCGCCGGGCACCACGTGCATCGTCTCGATGATGTTGGCGAACGTGTCGTTTCCGGACGCGCGCGCCGCGGCGGCCGCCTCCGCGGCGGTCGTGCCGGCCGGGAGCCCGCTCCCGATCACCCCGGCGAAGATCACGTTAGTGGCCTGGCCGAGCACCCACGGCCCGATCACCGAGAGCGCGACGCTCACCACGCCGAGCGCGACCACGGCGACGACGCGACGCGGTGCGGCACGAGCCGCCCGATCAGCCGCCGCGCCGACGGGCCGAAGTTCATCGACTTCTCGGCCGGCATCCCCACCCCGCCGGCCCACGGCGGCCCGCCGCGGCGCGCGGTGGCCATCTCCCGGGCGGCCTGGCGGGTGTCGTCCCCCCCGGGCGCCGGCCGCGGCCCGCCCTCGGGCATCGTGCTGGTCATGCCACTCCCCCGCTGATTCCCCCGGTGATCTCGCCGGCCCCGATCTCCTCGGCGGAGAACTGCGACGCGACGATCTCCTCGTACGTGGGGCACGTGCCGAGCAGCTGCTCGTGCGTGCCGATGCCGACGACGGCGCCGTCCTCGAGCACGACGATCTGGTCGGCGTCGCGGATGCTCGCGACGCGCTGCGCCACCACGAGCACGGTCGCCGTCGCCGTCACCGGGCGCAGCGCCGCTCGCAGCCGGGCGTCCGTGGCCAGGTCGAGCGCGGAGAACGAGTCGTCGAACAGGTAGACCTGCGGCCGCCGCACGAGCACCCGCGCGATCGCGAGCCGCTGGCGCTGCCCGCCGGAGACGTTGGTGCCGCCCTGCGCGACCGGGGCGGCGAGCCCCTCGGGCATCGCCCGCACGAAGTCGGCCGCCTGCGCGACCTCCAGCGCCGCCCACAGCTGCTCGTCGGTGGCGTCCGGGTTGCCGTAGCGCAGGTTGCTCGCGACGGTGCCGGAGAACAGGTACGGCTTCTGCGGCACGATCCCGACCCGGCTCCACAGGTACTCGGGGTCGAGGTCGCGCACGTCGACGCCGTCCACCCGGACCTCGCCGCTCGTCACGTCGAACAGCCGCGGGACGAGCCCGAGCAGCGTCGTCTTGCCCGCGCCGGTGCTCCCGACGACCGCCGTGGTGGTGCCGGGCGACGCGACGAACGTGACGTCGCGCAGCACGGGCGCGGCCGCTCCCGGGTAGGCGAACCCGGCGCCGTGCACCTCCAGCACGCCGGAGGCGATCTCCGGGACGACGGGGCGCTCCGGCGGCGCGACCGACGAGCCGGTGTCCAGCACCTCGGTGATCCGCTCGGCGCAGACGGCCGCCCGCGGAATCATGATGACCATGAACACCGCCATCATCACGGACATGAGGATCTGCACGAGGTAGGTCAGGAACGCGGTGAGCGCGCCGATCTGCATCTGGCCGGCGTCGATCCGCGCGGCGCCGAACCACAGCACGGCCACGCTGGACACGTTCAGCACGAGGATGACGGTCGGGAAGATCAGCGCCATCAGCCGCCCGACGTGCGTGGCGACGTCGGTCAGCTCCCGGTTGGCGGTGTCGAACCGGGCGGTCTCGTGCGGCTCGCGGACGAACGCGCGCACCACCCGGATGCCGGTGATCTGCTCCCGCAGCACCCGGTTGACCTGGTCGATGCGGGTCTGCATCGTGCGGAACCCGGGCACCATCCGCACGATCACCAGGCCGATCGACAGCACCAGCACCGGCACCGACACGGCCATCAGCCAGGAGAGCTGCACGTCCTCCTGCAGCGCCATGACCACGCCGCCGATGCACATGATCGGCGCGGTGACGAGCAGCGTGCAGGACGTCAGCACGAGCATCTGCACCTGCTGCACGTCGTTGGTGCCGCGGGTGATCAGCGACGGGGCGCCGAACTGGTTCACCTCGCGTGCGGAGAACTCCCCGACGCGGTGGAAGAGCGCGCCGCGCACGTCGCGGCCGAACGCCATCGCGGTGCGCGCGCCGAAGTAGACGGCCGCGACCGAGCAGGCGATCTGCAGCAGGGTGACGAGCAGCATCCAGCCGCCCGTGCTCATGATGTAGCCGGTGTCGCCGGTGGCGATGCCGCGGTCGATGATGTCGGCGTTGAGGCTGGGCAGGTAGAGCGACGCCATCGTCCCGAGCAGCTGCAGCGCGACCACCGCGAGCAGCGGTGTTCGGTAGGGCCGCAGATGGTCGCGCAACAGGCGGATCAGCATGCGTGGTCCTCGGTGGTGGGAGGTGTGCGAGTCGGGGAGTGGTCGAGCACCCCGTCGAGGAGGACGGCGACGATCTCCTCCGCGTCGAGCGGGCGGCCCCCGGTGATCAGCGGATGCGTCGCCGAGAACACGAACGTCCGCATGATGTGCGCGAACCGGCTGGCCGGCACCCGGAGCCGGACGGCGTCGTCGCCGATCACGTCCGCCACGGCCCGGTCGAACGCCGCGTTGATCTCCTCGCGGTTGGGCGGCACCCGGCTCCGGAGCTTCTCCGCAGAGCCTTCGCGTCCTTGCGCGGCACCTTCGCGGTCCTGCTGCGGGCCGGGCCAGCCCAGCGCGCCGAGCAGGCCGAAGACTCGGAGACCCGGTGCTGGACCACCCGGACGACGGCCGTGAGCCGGTCCCGGAACGGGAGGCCGCGGTCGATCTCGGCGAGGTCGCGCAGCGTGAGGTCCGGGTCGAGCGCGTCGGCGACGACGGCCCGCAGCACGGAGTCCTTGTCCGGGAAGACCCGGAAGATCGTGCCCTCGGCGACGCGGGCCGCCTCGGCGATCTGACGGGTGGTGACGCCGGCGCCGTGCCGGAGCACGAGCGGCGTGGTGGCGGCGACGATCGCCGCCCGCCGCTCGTCCGGCGTCATGCGCCGGGCCCGGGAACCGTCGGGAGCCATGCCTCGAGAGTAAATGAGTGCCCACTCACTAACAAACCGGTTCGCCCCGGGCGGACGCCGCGGCGAAACCCGCACGTCACGGCAACTCCGCAGGTGAGAAGGCGGTCCCCGGCCCGGGCGACCGGCGCAGGACAACGCTCATTAGCAACCTGAATTCGTCACGAACCCGTCACGGACAAATGTCCGGTTTTCGTTCCGGCACGGCGCCGATCGGGGCCCGGTTTGCGATCCTGGGCGGGTGACGACCGCCGATCCGACCATCCCGGGAACCCTGTTCATCGCGGCCGGCGAGCTGGAGGCCGCCGCCCGCTCGATCCTCACCGCCGCGGGCTGCTCCCCGGAGGAGGCGGCGCGCGTCGCCCGCCAGCTCCTCGACGCCAACCTCGCCGGCCACGACAGCCACGGCATCGGGCTCGTCCCGACCTACGTCCGGTGGCTGCAGGACGGGCTCGTGCACGCGGGCCGGCACATCGACGTCGTCACCGACGGCGGCACGTTCGCGGTGCTGGAGGGCAACCGCGGGCTCGGCCAGACGATCGCCGCGGAGGCCACCGCGTTCGGCGTCGAGCGTGCGAGGCGGCACGGGACGTGCGTCGTCGCGCTGCGCGGCACCGGGCACGTCGGGCGCGTCGGGGCCTACGCCGAGACCGCCATCGAGGCGGGGCTCGTGTCGATCCACCTGGTGAACGTGTCGAACTCGCCGATCGTGGCCCCGTTCGGCGCGGTCGAGCGGCGCTTCTCCACCGCGCCGTTCGCGATCGGGCTGCCGCTGCCGGGCCGTCCGCTTGTGCTCGACTTCGCGACGTCGCTGGTGGCCGCGGGCAAGGTGCAGGTGGCGTCCTACGGCGGCAAGCCGCTCCCGCCCGACTCCCTGATCGGCGCCGACGGGCGGATCTCCGGTGACCCGCACCTGCTCTACGGCGACTACGCGCCCACCGACGTCCGGTCGGCCGCGAACGGCACCGGCGCCATCCGCGCGTTCGGCGAGCACAAGGGCTCGGGGCTGGCGCTGATGTGCGAGCTGCTCGGCGGCGCGCTCACCGGCGGCGCCCCGGCCGGGCCGAGCCCGCAGGAGCCGGGCGGCATCACCAACGGGATGCTCTCGGTGTACCTCTCGCCCGCGCACCTCGGCACGCAGGCCGAGTTCGAGCGCACCGCCCGCGACTACCTGGACTGGGTGCTCTCGGCCCGCCCGGTCGACCCGGACGCGCCGGTGCTCGCCCCCGGCGACGCCGAGGCCCGCACCCGCGCCGTCCGCCTGGCCGAGGGCGTCCCCGTCCCGGCGGACACGTGGGCCACCCTCCGCCTGACGGCAGAGCGGGTGGGCGCCCCGTTCGGCGGCTGACGGCACACACCTCCCGGACCCGGCACACATGTCCGGACGTGTGTGCGGAGTGCGGGAGGTGTGTGCGGTGGGTGACTAGGGTCGCGGTGTGACCCGCCTGTCCGTCGGGGTGTGGCCGCCCGCCGATGTCGTCGCGGTGCTCGCCGCGCTCCCCCGCGAGCCGGTGGACGGTGTCACCTGGGCGCCGCGGGAGAGCTGGCTGGTGAAGCTGCGCCCGCTCGGGCACGTGCCGCAGCGCCTGGTCGCGCCGCTGGTCACGGCGCTCGCCGCGGAGCTGGACGGGCACCCGCCGGTGCCGTGCACGCTCGGCCCGGCCACCGAGAGACTGGCCGGCCAGTGGCTCGGCGCGCCCGTCGCGGGCCTCGACGCGCTGGCGGCCGTGGTGTTCGGGGCGAGCGCCGGGATCGTGCCCGTCACGCACCCGCAGCCGTTCCGCGCGGACGTCGTGCTGGCCCGCGGGCGCGTCCCGGCCGGGCTCGCGGGCACGCCGGTGGCCGCCGGATGGGTCGCGGAGGAGGTCGCGCTCGTCGCCGACCGCTCGTCCCCGGGGCGGGTGCGGCACGACGACCTCGCCGTCTTCCCGCTCGGTTGACGAGTTCTCCCGAACGGCCCCGCGAACGGGCTCCGCCTCCGTACTGTCCGGGACCATGGACGGACGCGAGTGGCTCGCCTCCTACGAGGAGCGGCTGCAGGACATCGGCGGGCGCGCCCGGCGCGTGCAGCACGAGCTCGCCGCCGTCGTGGCGACGGCGACCAGCAAGGACGGCGCGGTCACGGTCACCGTCGACCCGGCGGGGGCGCTGCGCGGGCTCGTGCTCGGCGAGCCGGCCGACGCGCTCAGCCGCGCGCAGCTCGCGACCGCCGTGCTGGAGACCGTCCGGCAGGCGCACGCCGACGCGGCCCGGCAGGCGGCAGCGGCCGCCGCACCGCTGCTCGGCGAGGGCAGTACCGCGATGGCGATGCTGCGGGCCCACCTCCCGGAGGTCCCGCGGTGAACGACGGGTTCCGGGTCGAGCCCCCGGCCCTGCTCGCGCACGCGGCCGACCTCGACGCGCTCGCCGCGCGGGCCGGCCGGGCCGCGGGCGCGCCCGGCCCCTGCAGCGGGACGCGTACGGGCTGCTCGGACAGGGTTTCGCGGCCGCCGTCGACGGTGCGGCGCGGCTCGGGGCGGACGCCGCCGGGCGGCTCGCGGAGGCCGTGCGCGGGCAGGCCGGCGGGGTGCGCGCGAGCCACGAGCGCTACACCGTCGCGGACCGGGCCGTCGCCGCGAGCTTCCGGCTGCTGTCGTGAGCGACACGTTCGAGGCGCCGGGGTCGTCGCCGGCATCGCCGACTACGCCGAGGCCGTGAGCGCCGACCACGTCGACCCGATGCAGGTCGCGTTCACCGCCACCGGCGCCGGGCTGGACATGCTGGGCACGATCGCCGACCCGCTCGGCTCGCTCATGGAGGCAGGGATCGGCTGGCTCATCGAGCACGTCGACTTCCTGTCCGAACCGCTCGACGCGCTCGCCGGCGACCCGGACGCCGTGCTCGCCCAGGCGCAGGCCTGGCACACGGTGTCCGTCGAGCTCGGCGCCACCGCCGCCGGCTACCGTGCCGCGGGCGGGCCGGCCGGGTGGGACGGCGCGGCGGCCGGTGCGTACGCGGCCGCGGCGGCCGGCTGCGTCGACCGCCTGGAACGCGCCGCCCGCGACGCCGAGCAGCTCGCGAACGTCGTCGTCACCACCGGGGCGGCCGTCGGGACCGTCCGGTCGCTGGTGCGCGACCTGATCGCGAAGTTCCTCTCGAACGTGATCCAGTGGGTGGTGGCCGCGCTCGGCGCCGCGACCGTCACGGCGGGCTTCTCGCTCGCGGCGCTCGTCGCGGCGTCGTGGAGCAGGCGGTCGCGCTGGCGCGGACGCTCGTGCGGCAGCTGACCGACGCGCTCGACATGCTCGCCGAGGCGACCGTCTCCGCGAACCGGCTCGCCGCCACCCTCGCCGAGGCCGCCACCGACCCGAAAGTGCTGGTCGAAGCGGGCAAACAGGTCACCGACGCCGAGCAGGAGCAGCGCGGCTGGGGGGTGAACCCGGCGCCGGGCGCGCCCGTGTAGGAAACGTGTCCGTGCCCCGTTCCCCTCTTCTCGCGCTCGTCGCCGCGGTCGCCGCACTGGCGCTCACCGCGTGCGCGGACGCGGGCGGCGACTACAGCGCCAACCCCGTCCCGGTCGCGCCGCCCCCCGGGCGCCACGATCGCCCCGATCACGCCCCCTGCGATCCCGGCCCCGCCGCCGGCCGCGCAGGCCGCCCCGATCGCGGCCCCGCCGTCGACGCCGGCCGGCGGCGTCCAACTCACGGTGCGGCTCGCCCCGGGCCTCGGCACGGTCGTCGCGGACGGGCAGGGGTTCACGCTGTACCGGTTCGACCAGGACACCGCCCGGCCGTCCGCGTCCACCTGCGTGGCCGAGTGCGCGGCCACCTGGCCGCCGGTGGTCGTCGACCCGGAGGGCGCGCTGGACCTGCAGGGCGTCGAGCAGTCGGACGTCGGGATGGTGCAGCGCCCGGACGGCACGAGCCAGCTCACGATCGGCGGCTGGCCGGTGTACCGCTACGCCGCCGACTCCGCCCCCGGCCAGACGGGCGGGCAGGGCGTCGGCGGCACCTGGTTCGCCGTCACGCCGGACGGGAGCAAGGCCGGGTGACCGCGGACGGGGAAGAACGACGCGGCAGGATGGGCCCATGGCACAGGTGACCTCGCGCACGCAGCGCACGATCGACGCCCCGGCCGACCGCGTGCGCAGCGCGCTCGCCGACTACGAGACCGTGCGGCCGGCGATCCTCACCGACCACTACAGCGACTACCGCGTCGAGGCCGGCGGCCACGGCGCGGGCAGCAAGGTGCACTGGCGGCTGCAGGCCACCAAGAGCCGGGTGCGCGACCAGCTCGTCGAGGTGAGCGTCCCGAGCGAGGACCGGATCGTCGAGCGCGACGCGAACTCCAGCATGGTCACCACCTGGACCGTCACGCCGCAGGGCCCGGACCGCAGCGTCGTCGCCGTCGAGACCACGTGGAACGGCGCGGGCGGGATCGGTGGGTTCTTCGAACGCACCTTCGCGCCGAGAGGGCTGCAGCGCATCCACGACGGGCTGCTGTCGAACCTGGTCGGTGCGGTGCGGGGTTAGCTGGTCGCCTCGTAGGAGCTCATCGCGCGGTCGGCGGCGACGACGGTGAGTCCATCGACCCGGGCCTGGGCGACGAGCATGCGGTCGAAGGGGTCCTCGTGGTGCCGCAGCAGTTCCCGCATGGCCAGGCCGTGCCGGATCGTGAAGGCCGGCTCCGTGAATCCGCTGTCCTGGACACGCTCCAGTAGGTCATCCGGGGCACGGAGCTTGC
Organism: Pseudonocardia sp. CNS-139; assembly: GCA_001942415.1. Lineage (GTDB taxonomy): Bacteria > Actinomycetota > Actinomycetes > Mycobacteriales > Pseudonocardiaceae > Pseudonocardia. Next base: position 72,755 of record MKJX01000239.1, on the reverse strand, counting down.
CGATGGCCCGCTTGATCTCCACCTCGCCGGCGCTCACGCCGGAGACGTGCACGTCGTTCGCGGGATCCTCGATCGCCGGCCGCCCGTTGCGCGCGATCACGATCTCCTCGCCCGCCTCGACACGTTCGAGGAGGCGGGACGGATGCGTCTTGGCCTCGTAGATGTTCACCTGCTCGGACACGGCGCCATCGTGCTCCCCAGACCAGACCTAGCGAAGGTGGTTCCATGTCCGACACGGACGGCATCGTCGCCGTCGCCGGCGAGACGATCGCGACCTGGTGCCCGCGCCCGTCGGCGACTACCTGGAGATCGCGCCCGGCGGGAGCCCGGCGAACGTCGCCGTGGCGCTGGCGCGGCTCGGCGTCCCGACGCGGCTGCTCGCGCGCATCGCCGGCGACGTGCTGGGCCTGCGGATCCGCGACCACCTCGCCCGCAACGGGGTCGGTCTGGAGCACGCCGTCGCCGCGGCCGAGCAGACGTCGATGGCGCTGGTCGCGGTGGGCGCGGACGGCGGCCCGAGCTACGACTTCCGCATCGCCGGCACCGCCGACTGGCAGTGGACGCCCGCCGAGCTCACCGGCGCCCTGGACGGGCCGGTGGTCGCGCTGCACTCCGGGTCGCTCGCGCTGGAGCGCCCGCCCGGCGCCGCCGTCCTGCGCGACCTGATGCGCTCGGCGGGCGAGCGGGTGACCGTCAGCTACGACCCCAACTGCCGGCCGATGCTCATGGACACCCCGGCCGGCGTGCTGCCGCGGGTGCTGGACCTCGTCGCCGCGGCGGACGTCGTCAAGGTCAGCGCCGAGGACCTCGGCTGGCTGCTGCCCGGCCGGGCACCGCAAGACGTGCTGGAGGACTGGCTCGCCCGCGGCCCCGCGATCGTCGCCGTGACGCTCGGTGGCGACGGCGTGCTCGCCGGGACGTCCGCCGGGGTGCGGACGCGGCGGCCCGGGGTGCCGGTCGACGTCGTGGACACGGTCGGCGCGGGCGACACGTTCTCCGCCGCCCTGCTCGCCGGGCTGCGCGGGAGCGGGCTGCTCGGGGCGGCGGCGCGGCCGGCGCTGCGGGCCGTCGACGCCGCCACCCTCGACGCCCTGCTGGACGACGCCGCGCTGGCCGCGTCGATCACCTGCTCCCGCCGCGGCGCCGACCCGCCCACCGCCGCCGACCTGGCCGCCCGCCGCGGCTGACCGCAACTCGCGCGCACCAGACCCCGACTCGCGTACTTCCAGAGCGCGACTCGCGTGCACTTTTCCAGCGACTCGCGGGGAGTTCGGCTGGTCAGCCCGCGAGTCGCGGGCTGGGTGTACGCGAGTCGGGGTGCTACTCGGCCGACCCGTCGGTGAGGAGGCGGGGGGCGCGTTCGGGGTAGTCGTCGGGCTGGCCGGTCGCGGGTCGCCGGGGGCCGAGCGAGAGGGTCGGCGGGCGTCGCTCTCCGGCAGTCGCCACTGGGCCGCCCAGTCCGATCGTGCATCGCGGTGCCCCGCCCCGCCGCCGCCGAGTTAGTCGAGCTGCATCGTCATGTTCATCGGGCGCGGCGGGAACGTGTCGGTGCGGGTGGTCGAGTACCACTCCTCGCCGTTCACGTACGCCGTGACGCGCTCCGGCGTCCACTCCAGCGCGTACGCCGACCACCGCGTCGCGTCGTGGTCGACGGAGCCGTACAGCTGGTCGTTGTCCTCGCCGTAGTGCAGGAAGAACGACGTCTCCTGCCGGTCGTCGGACATGATCTCCATCCAGTCGATCTCGCCGCCGACGGGGAAGTCCTCCGCCACCGGCCAGAGCAGCAGCAGCGCGTTGATCCCCCCGCTGCCCTCGTCCGACCGCACGCACGCCTCCCAGCGCCCGTAGCGCTGCCGGGGTGCCAGCTCATCGCGCCGGTCGTGCCGTCCTGCGTCGCCGTGATCGTGGCGACGCCGCCGGCCACGGAGATCGCGTCCGGGGTGCGGGTGCCGCGTTTCGCGTGGCCCGGCTCGGGACCGTACGGGTGCCAGTCGGACGGGAGCCCGTCCTGGAAGTCGGAACGGCGGGCCGGCTCGCCCCAGCCGTGGCGCGCGGCCGCGGTGGTCGCGCACTCGGACGGGTCGGCCGGGACGGGCGCGGCGGGCGCCGCCGGTGTCGACCACCCGCTGAGCAGCAGGAGCGCGGCCAGCGCGGTTCCTCCGGCGACCCATCTCGACAATCCGGGCGTAAGCACCTCGGCCACCTCCTGCATCACCAGCACCAGTGGCACCGATTGCAACGGCAGTCAGGGCGTGTCGCGACCAGGTCCACCCCGTCGGGTGCCGCCCGATCGAGGGCGCCGCTCGCTACGGTGGCGCCATGACCGTCGTGCCCACGCCGCCGGACCCCCTCGACGAGCAGCGGCACGCCGCCCAGGCGCAGCTGGAGCGCGCGGTCGGCGAGGGCCGGCTGACGCTCGACGAGTTCACCGACCGGGTGGAACGGGTGTGGGCCGCGGACGGGGCCGCCGAGCTGGCGCGCACGGTCGCCGACCTGCCGGTGCCGGTGGTCGGGCAGCGGCCCGCCGCCGCCCGGTCCACGCTCGTCACGGTGCTCGGCGACATCCGCCGCCGCGGCCGGTGGGCGCTGCGCCCGCGCACCACGGCCGTCCTGCTGGTCGGCGATCTCGACATCGACCTGCGCGGCGCCCTGATCGGCGACCACGACGAGATCACGATCGACGTCTACAGCATCCTCGGGGACGCCGAGGTGGTCGTGCCCGAGGGCGTGGAGGTCGAGCTCGTCGGGTTCTCGCTGCTCGGCGACCGCCGGGTGGAGCTGGCCGCGGTGCCGCGGCTGCCGGGCACGCCCGTCGTGCGGATCCGGATGTTCGCCCTGATCGGGGACGCCCGCATCCGCAGCGCGGACTGACCCGCAGGCCCCTCAGCGGACCCGGGTCAGCAGGTCGTCCACGGCCCAGGTGTTGAGCACGCGCTCCGCCGGCACCCCGCACGCGGCCGCACGCTCGCACCCGTTGCGCAGCCAGTCGAGCTGGCCGGGCGCGTGCGCGTCGGTGTCGATCGTGAAGTCGCAGCCGGCCTCGACGGCCAGCCGCAGGAGCCGTTTGGGCGGGTCGAGCCGTTCCGGCCGGGAGTTCACCTCGACGGCGACGCCGTGCTCGGCGCACGCCGCGAAGACGGCCGGGGCGTCGAACTCCGACTCGGGGCGCCTGCGGTTGCCCATGAGCATCCGGCCCGTGCAGTGCCCGAGCACGTCGACGAGCGGGTTGGCGACGGCGGTGAGCATCCGCTCGGTCATCTCGGCGCGCGGCATCCGCAGCTTGGAGTGCACCGACGCGACGACGACGTCCAGCTCGGCGAGCAGGTCCTCGTCCTGGTCGAGCGAGCCGTCCTCGTTGATGTCGACCTCGATGCCGGTGAGCACGCGGAAGCCGCGCAGCTCGGCGTTCAGCTCGGCGATCTGGTCGAGCTGCGCCCGCAGCCGCTGCGGTGAGAGCCCGTTGGCGACGGTGAGCCGCGGCGAGTGGTCGGTGACCACGAGGTAGTCGTGGCCGAGCGCCTGCGCGGTCTCGGCCATCTCGCGCAGCGGCGAGCCGCCGTCGGACGCGTCGGTGTGGCTGTGGCAGTCGCCGCGGATCGCGGTGAGCAGCGCGTCGGCGGCCGCGTCGAGCGGGGTGCCCTCGGTCGCCTCCAGCCGGCGCAGGTAGACCGGCTCCTCACCGGACACCGACTCGGTGACGCACCGGGCCGTGACGTCGCCGACGCCCTTGAGCCGCTTGATCTCCCCGGTGCGCACGAGCTGCGCGATCTGGTCGGGGTCGCGGCGCCCGAGCACGGCCGCGGCGGTGCGGAAGGCGCGCACGCGGTAGGTCGACTCGTGCGCCCGTTCCAGCAGGAACGCGATGCGGCGCAGGTCCGCGACGGCGTCGCGGGGTTCGCTCATGCCTGCGATCGTCGCACGGGCCCCCCGGTGCTCAGCCGAGCCAGCGGCGGTTGCCACGCTTCCACGCCTCCTTCCACAGCCCGGGCAGCTCCGCCTCGATCCGCGCGGCGCGGGCCGCGTCGCGCTCGTGGAGCACACCGAAGCTGAACCCGTTGCCGCCCTCCTCCGGCGCCGTCGCGCCCAGCTCGCGCAGCGCCCCGCGGGCGACAACCGTGTCCTGGTGCTCTCCCAGCGCGTCCTGGAACTTCTTCATCGACCTCGCGAACCGGGTCGCGTCCTTGCCGAGTGCCGGGATCGCGACCTCCGTGGCGTAGCGCAGGCGCTTGCCGGCCTTGCGGGCGGTGTGCACGGCGGTGTCGCGTTCCTCGGCCGGGGCATCCGGGTCGACGGCGACGGTGACGGCCCGGTCGAGCCGGCGGGCGGCGCGCCGGACGTGCACCGGCAGCTCGTCGGCCGCGGGCCGCACGGCGCGCTCGGTGAGCGGCGGGTCGCGCAGCAGGCGTCGAGGCAGGCCCGCAGCCGCGTGTAGGCGTCGCCGTCCAACGTGGCGACGACGGCCGCGCCGGCCTCGGCCTCCAGCCGCCCGAAGTGCCGCGTGACCTGCGCCTGCGCGGTGCCGAGCAGCTCCTGCGCCGGGAGGCCGCGCAGCCCGCCGGTGATCCGTTCGCGCAGCACCTCGCGTCGCGGGCGGGAGCGAGCGCCCGGCCCAGCTCGCGCAGCCCGTCGACCAGCGGGTCGGTGCGCTCCCGGTCGAGCAGGTGCCGGTAGGACTGCAGGGCGCTGCGCACCCGGCGCGCGGCCACCCGCAGCTGGTGCACGGCGTCGGGCTCGCCGCGGCGGGCCCGCGGGTCCTCGTCGCGAGCCGCGCGGCGTGCTCGCCGACGTACGCCATGAGCACGGCGCCGGCGGGGTCGTCGCCGCCCGGCTGCCACCCGTCGGGGGACGGGCGCAGCATCCGGCTCAGCTCGGACTCCGCGTCGCCCGGGGCCGGCCGCATCCCGCCCGCGGTGATCCGGTCGGCCAGTGCGTGCAGCAGGTGGCCGCCCGCCGCGGCCGGGACGACCTGCACGTCCGTCCAGGACTCGACGTCGGTGGACCGGCCGAACGTCGCCACCGTCACCTGGTCGTGCAGGACCTCGGCGAGCAGCGCGCCGTTCGCCGCGAGGAGCCGGGTGCGCGTGCGGACCCGGCGGACCCGCCCGGCCGGCCGCAGGTCCCGGTCCCCCGCGATCCCGTGCACGGCGGCGGCGAGGCCGGCGGGCGGGGTGCGCTCGTCCGCGGCCGGCACCACCTGCCCGGCGTCGCCCGGGAGACCGAGCCGCCAGTGCGCCGCCCCGTCCCGGTGCGTCACGGCGAGCACCACGCCGGCGACGGCGAGCCGCCGGTCCTCGGTGTCGTGCCGCTCGGTCTCGATCACCTGACGCGGCCCGGCCTCCTCCCGGGCGACGCCGGGCAGGCCGGCCAGCCGGGGCGCACCGGCGCCGGACGGTCCGCGGTAGGTGGGGTTCGAGGGAGCGGTCGGCGTGTCGGTCATCCGACCCGGATTTCCGGCCCGCGCTCGCTTCAACCGCGGGGCAGCCGCGCCTTCTGCACCTTGCCCATGTCGTTGCGCGGCAGCGCGTCGGTGAACCGCACCTCGCGCGGTCGTTTGTGCGGGGCGAGCAGCGCGGCGACGTGGTCCACCAGCTCGCGTTCCGGCGGCGCGTCCCCCACCGGGACGACGTACGCGACGATCCGCTCGCCGAGGTCCGCGTCCGGCACCCCGACGACGGCCGCCTCGGCCACGCCCGCGTGCTCCAGCAGCGCGTTCTCGATCTCGCCCGCGCCGATCTTGTAGCCGCCGGACTTGATCAGGTCGGTGGCGCTGCGCCCGACCAGGGCGAGCGCGCCGCTGGGGGCCCAGCGCCCGATGTCGCCGGTGGCGAACCAGCCGTCGGCGGTGCGCGCGGCCGCGGTGGCGTCGGGCCGGTTGAGGTAGCCGGAGAACAGGCCGGGCCCGCGCACCTCGACGGCCCCCAGCCCGTCCGCGCCGTCGCCGGGCAGGGGCGCGAGCCGCACCTCGGTGTCGCGCAGCGGCCGCCCGACGGTGCCCGGCTCGGGCGCGTCGGCGGCGCGGGCGGCGGTGAGGATCAGCGTCTCGGTCAGCCCGTAGCGCTCGCGCACGGCGAGCCCGGTGAGCCGCTGCATCCGCGTGTGGTCGACGGCCGTCAGCGCCGCGGAGCCCGAGACGAGCAGCCGGGCCCGCCCGAGCGCCGCGGCGGCCGCGGAGTCCGACTCCAGCTGGTCGGCGAGCCGGTGGTACTGCGTCGCACGCCGAACACGAGCGTCGCCCCCGCCCCGGCCAGCGCCGCCGCGTCCAGCGTGCCCAGATGACTCAGCCGGCCGCCGCGGCGCAGCGGCCCGACCACGCCGAGGACCAGCCCGTGCACGTGGAAGAGCGGCAGCGCGTGCGCGAGCAGGTCGCCGTCGGTCCACTCCCACGCCTCGGCCAGCGCGTCGACGTTGGACGCGACGGCCGCGCGCGAGAGCACGGCCCCCTTGGGCGGGCCGGTGGTGCCGGACGTGTAGATCACGAACGCGGGGGCGTCCCGCGGCGGCTCGGCGGCCGGCACGGCGCCGTCCGCGTCGAGGTCGACGTCGAGGCGCGGGAGCGCGGCGAGCGGGCCGGGCAGCACGACGCCGGGCGCGGCGAGCACGGCCTCCGGCGCCGAGTCGCCGACGACGTGCGCGAGCTCCCGCTCCCCCAGCCGCGGGTTGAGCGGCACGGCCGTGACCCCCGCGAGCAGCGCCGACGTGACGGCGACGGCCGTGTGCACCGTGGGGGTGGCGAGCACGGCCACCCGGGCGCGGCCCGCGAGCCGCCCGGCCAGCGCCCCGGCCGCGGACGCGAGCCGCGCGTAGCTCACGTCGTCGCCGTCGCGGAACCGCAGCGCGGTGCGGCCGGGCGGGTCGAGCAGCGCGGGCAGCAGGGGCGTCACGGGCCTCTCCTTCGCGGTGTCCTTCGCAGTGGTCACCCGACCGCCTTGCCGGGGTTGAGAATGCGTCGGGATCGAGCGCCCGCTTCACGGCGCGCTGCATCGCGAGCACGGGTTCGCCCAGCTCGGCGCGCATGCCGGGGAGCTTCAGCAGGCCGACGCCGTGCTCGCCGGTGACGGTGCCGCCCAGCTCCAGCGCGGCGGCCACGATCTCCGCGAACGCCCGCTGCGCGCGGGCCTTCGCGGCGTCGTCGCCGTGCGGGGTGAGCAGCAGCGGGTGCAGGTTGCCGTCGCCGGCGTGCGCGATGTTCGCGATGAGCACGTCGGCGCGGGCCGCGATCTCCTCGACGCGCGCGAGCATCTCGGCGAGCCGCCCGCGGGGCAGGCACACGTCCTCGGTGAGCATGGCCTCGCCGCGCTGCTCCAGCGCCGGGTACGCGAGCCGGCGCGCGTCGAAGAGGGCCTCGGCCTCCACGCGGTCGGTCGAGAAGACGGCGTCGCGGGCGCCGGCCGCGACGAACTCGGCGAGGATCGCGGCCGCCTCCTGCTCCGCGGCGGGCTCGGGCAGGTCGGTCTGGGCGAGCAGCAGCGCGGCCGCGTCCTCCGGCAGCCCCGTGTGCTTCCAGGTGTTCACGGCCTGCAGGCACACCCGGTCGACCAGCTCGAACGCCGCCGGCTGCAAGCCCCGGGCCGTCACGCGGGCCACGGCGTCCCCGGCCGCCGTCAGCGTGTCGAAGAAGCCGACGACGGTGCGCGGCACGCCGGTGCGCAGCGGCCGCAGCCGCACGGTGACCTCGGTGACGACGCCGAGCGTGCCCTCGGAGCCGACGATCAGCCCGGCCAGGTCGTAGCCGGCCACGCCCTTCGCGGTGCGCCGCCCGAGCCGCACCACCTCGCCGGACGCGGTGACGACCTCCAGCGCGAGCACGTAGTCGCGGGTGACGCCGTACTTGACGCAGCACAGCCCGCCCGCGTTGGTGGCGACGTTGCCGCCGATCGTCGACCACGGCGCGCTCGCCGGGTCCGGCGGGTACCAGAGCCCGTGCTCCGCGGCTGCCGCCCGCAGGTCGTTGTTGACCACACCCGGCTGCACCACGGCGAGCCGTTCGGCCGGGTCGATCTCGACGATCGCGCGCATCCGCTCGGTGGAGAGCACCACGCACCCGTCCACGGCGTTGGCGCCGCCGGACAGGCCCGTGCCGGCGCCGCGCGGCACCAGCGGGCGCCGGTGCCGGGCGCAGGCCCGCACCACCTCGGCGACCTCCGCGGTGCTGCGCGGCCGGACGACCGCGGCCGCCCGCCCGTGCGGCGCCCACTCGGCCTCGTCGTGCGCGTAGGCCGCGACGGCGTCCACGTCCAGCAGCACGCGCTCCGGCGGGAGCGCGGCCAGCAGGTCGGCGACGAGCGGATCGGCGGTCATGGTCAGGACGGTAGTTGCTCAGGCCCCGACCGGGTGAGCGCGCGGGCGAGCAGGGTGCCCGAGCGCCACGCCGTCTCGATGCGCGGGCTGCCCCAGCCGTCGCCGGCCAGCGCGACGCCGTCCGCGCCGAGGTGGAACGGCCGGTCCCGGGGCTGCGCGGGCGAGGCGGCCGGCCAGAGGTGCGCGACCGTCCAGGCCGGGGCCGCGGTGACGCCCAGCAGGTCACGCAGCGCCGCGAGCACCGGGGCGACGGCCCCGGCCGGGTCGGCGGCGTGCTTGCGGGCGAGCGCGGCCGTCGTGTGCGCGACCAGCACGGGGGCGCCGTCGCCGCGGCGGTCGCCGTCGTCGGCGACGATCGTGAGCACCGGGTGGTCGTTGACGAACGCCGCCGGGAACGGCGCCCACTCCCGCCCGGCCCACCCGGCGGCGACCGCGACCACCGGCGTCCACTCCCGCCCCGCGACCTGCGCCGCGGTCGGGCTCGCCGGGTCGAGCAGGCGCGCGGCCTGCGGGTCGGGCATCGCGAGCACCACGGCGTCGGCCGGCCCGCCGTCCACCGAAGGGCCGGGCCCGACGCGGCGGACCTCGTGGCCGCACGCGACCGCCAGACCCGTCGCCAGGTCCGTGACCAGCGAGGACAACCCCCCGGGCGCGCTGTACCGGACGGGTCCGGAGGCGCGGTCGCGACGGCCGTGCTCGACCACGTCGGCGCGGACGTCCAGGGCCGGGCGAGCCCGGCGGCCGTCCAGCGCCCGGCGACGGCCGCGAACTCCGGGTCGCGCACGGTGAAGTACGCGGCGCCCATGTCGACGGGCCGGCCGGCCAGCTCCGGGCTCGCCATCCGCCCGCCCGGCCCGGCGCCGCGCTCCAGCACGCGGACGTCCACGCCGGCCGCGGCCAGCTCCACCGCACACGCCACCCCGGCGATCCCGGCCCCGACCACGACAACGCGCACCGGGTGACCGTAGAACCCGCGGCCTGCCACACTCTGCGCCCATGGCCGTGGACGTGACGTCCGAGATCGTGATCGACCGGCCGCGGCCGCTGGTCGCCGCGTATGCCGCCGACCCGTCGAACGCGCCGGAGTGGTACGTGAACATCACCTCGGTCGAGTGGCTCAGCCCGCCGCCGGCCCGGGTGGGCTCGCGCATGACGTTCGTCGCCTGGTTCCTCTTCCGGTGGCTCACCTACACGTACGAGGTGGTCGATCTGGTGCCCGGGGAGCGGATGGTGATGCGCACCGCGGACGGCCCGTTCCCGATGGAGACGACCTACACCTGGGAAGAGCTGGGCCCGGACCGCACCCGCATGACGCTGCGCAACCGCGGCGAGCCGGGCGGGTTCGCCGGGCTGTTTGGCCCGATGCACGCGGGGGCGGTGCGGCGGGCCAACCGCAAGGACCTCGCCGTGCTCAAGCGCCTGCTGGAATCGCGCTAGCGAGCACCCGGGCCAGCCGGTCGGCCCACCACGCGGCCCGCTCCGGGGCCGCCGCCACCGCGGCCCGCAGCACCGGCTCGGGCGCGCGGCGCGGCACCGGCAGGTACCCGTCCACCGGCAGCAGCGGCTCCGCCACGACGTCGGCCGTGAGCAGCGCGCCGGTGCCGAAGCCGCAGGCCAGATCGAGTTCGGGCAGCGCACCGGCCAGCGCCAGCTCGGCGGCCAGCCCCACGCTCGTCTCCAGCGCCGACGACACCACACACGGCAGCCCGCACGCCTCGGCGACGGCCAGCGCCCGGCGCACCCCGCCCAGCGGCGCGCACTTGAGCACGGCGACGTCCGCGGCGCCCGCGACGGCGACGCGCAGCGGGTCCTCGGCGCGGCGGATCGACTCGTCCGCCGCGATCCGCACGTCCACCCGCCGCCGCACGGCCGCCAGCTCCTCGACCGTGGGGCAGGGCTGCTCGACGTACTGCAGGCCGCCCGCGGCCGCGTCCAGCGCGCGGATCGCGGCCACGGCCTCGTCGACGTCCCAGCGGGCGTTCGCGTCGACGCGCACGGCGCCCGCGGGACCGAGCGCGTCCCGCACGGCCGCGACCCGTTCCAGGTCCGCGGGCAGCGAGCCGGGCGCGTCGGCGACCTTGACCTTCGCCGTCGCGCAGCCGGAGGCACGCACGATCTCCTGCGCGCGTTCCGGCCCCACGGCCGGGACGATCGCGTTCACCGGCACCCGGTCGCGCACCGCGCCGGCCAGCCCTCCCGCGCCGCCTCCAGCGCGGCGGCCAGCCACGGCGCCGACTCGGCGTCGTCGTACTCGGCGAACGGGCAGAACTCGCCCCAGCCGGCCGGGCCGCGCAGCAGCATGCCCTCCCGCTCGGTGATCCCGCGGAACCGCGTGGTCATCGGGATCGCGTAGACGGACGTCTCCAGGTCGGGCACCGCCCGAAACTACGTGAGCGGCTACAGCTAGGCGATCAGTTCGTGGTCCCCGGGGCGGACCCTGCGGGTGCGGTGCCGGAACCGGAACGTGTAGTCGGGCCAGAGCGTGCGGTTGCGCCCGTCCGCGTCGAGGTACCAGCTCGCGCACCCGCCGGCGAGCCACACCGAGCCGTCGAGCCGGTGCTGCAGGCGGGCGTGTACGCGTCCTGCCGGTCGCGGCGGGTGTCGAGCGCGACCGCGCCGCGCTCGTCGAGCAGGCGCAGCGCGTCGAGCACGTAGTTGAGCTGCGACTCGATCATGAAGATCATCGAGCTGTGGCCGACGCCGGTGTTCGGGCCGGTCAGGACGAAGAGGTTGGGGAACCCGGCGATCGTGGTGCCGAGGAAGCCCTCGACGGCGTCGGAGAGCCGCACGCCGTCGCGGCCGGTGATCGGGATCGACTTGAGCCCGTCGGCGACCTTGAACCCGGTGCCCAGGACGATCGTGTCGGCCGCGTGCTCGACGCCGTCGGCCGTGACGACGCCGGTGGGCGTCACGGACACGATCTTCTCCGTCACGAGGTCGACGTTGGGCTGCTTGAGCGCCGGGTAGTAGTCGTTCGAGAGCAGGATGCGCTTGCAGCCGATCGTGAAGTCCGGGGTCAGCCTGGCCTTGAGGTCGGGCCGGTCGGCGAACCTCCGGTCCAGGTAGGCCCGGGCGAACCGCTCGATCACGGCCATCCGGCTGGGCCGCAGGAACCCGGCGACGACGGCCTCGTTGCGCGCGTAGACCAACGCCCGCTGGAGCCGCTGCGCGAGCGGGAGCGCCCGGTAGAGCCGGCGCAGGCGCGCGGGGACCGGGCCGTCCGGCTTCGGCAGCACCCACGGCGGCGTGCGCTGGAAGAGGGTCAGGTGCGCGACCTGCGGCTGGATCGCGGGCACGAACTGGATGGCGCTCGCCCCGGTGCCGACCACCGCGACCCGGCGTCCGCGCAGGTCGTGGTCGTGGTCCCAGTGCGCGGAGTGGAAGACCCGGCCCTGGAACTCGGACAGGCCCGGCAGGTCGGGCACGGCCGGGCGGTGCAGCGCGCCGGTGCCCCACACGACCACCCGGGCGTTCACCTGCGACCCGTCGCGCAGGCACAGCGTCCAGCGGCGGTTCTCCCAGGTCGCGGCCACGACCTCGGCGCCGAAGCGGATGCGCGGGCGGATTCCGTAGCGGTCGGCGACGCCCTCCAGGTACGCGCGGATCTCCGGCTGGCTCGCGAAACGCCGTGACCAGTCCGGGTTGGGCGCGAAGGAGAACGAGTACAGGTGCGACTGGACGTCGCAGCGCAGCGGGGTAGGTGTTGTCCCGCCACGTGCCGCCGAGCGCGTCGCCCTTCTCCAGCACCACGAAGTCCTGGCGGCCGGCGCGGGCCAGCCGCACGGCGGCGCCGATCCCGGCGAACCCGCTGCCGACGATGGCCACGTCCACGGTCCGCGCCGTCATCGCCGCTCCTCCCCTTGGCGTTACCGGCGGTAAGTTACCACGGGTAAGTTAGATCCGGTAGGGTTCCCCCGTGCAGACCAGCGTGCCCCGGCGCCGGATGTCGCGGGCCGCCCGTGAGCAGCAGATCCTCGACGCGGCGCTCGCGGTGTTCGGCGAACGCGGCTACCCGGGCACGTCCATGGAGCTGGTGGCCGAGCGCGTCGGCGTCACCAAACCCGTGCTCTACACGCACTTCGGCTCCAAGGAGGGGCTGCTGCTGGCCTGCATCGCGCGGGCCCGGGCCGAGCTGCTGGAGGTCACCTCCACCGCGGCGGCCTCGGCGGCCGACCCCGAGGAGCAGCTGCGCCGCGGCACGCTCGCGTTCTTCGCGTACCTGGAGCGCGACGCGCCGGCCTGGCGGATCCTGCACTCCGAGCAGACGGTCGCGGGCGCGGCGCTGGAGGCATCCGCGCCCAGCAGACCGACTTCATCGCCACCCTGCTCGCGGCGCAGGCCCCCGGCACCGACCCGCAGCGGCTGCAGGGCTGGGCGCAGGTGATCGTCGCGCGTGCGAGCGGCTGGCCGTCTGGCGCAACACCAACCCCGCCGTGACGGCCGAGGAGGCCACCGGGTACCTGATGGACCTGGTCTGGACCGGGCTGGCCGGGACGGCACAATCGCGCGAATGAGTACGACCGCGCCCCGGCTGCTGCAGGTCCGGCGCAGCGTCCGGGTGACCCCGCGGATGGTGCGCGTGACGCTGGCCGGCACCGAGCTGGCCGGGTTCGGCGGCGACGGCCCGGACCGCCGGATCAAGATGTTCTTCCCGGTACCCGGCCAGGAGCGCCCGGCCGTGCCGCGGGCGACGTCCGGCGGTCCGCTGTGGCCGCCCGGCGAGCCCCGGCCCGCGATCCGCACGTACACGGTCCGGCGCTTCGACGCCGACGCCGGCGAGCTGGACGTCGACTTCGTGCTGCACGAGGGCCACGGCCCGGCCGCCGCGTGGGCCCGGGACGCGCGGCCCGGCGCGTGGGTCGGGGTCTCCGAGCCCGGCGGCCGTTACGAGCCCGACCCGGCCGCCGGCTTCCACCTCGTGATCGGCGACGAGACGGCGCTGCCCGCGGTGGCGACGGTGCTCGCCGCGCTCCCCGGCGGCGTCCCGGCCGTCGCGTTCCTGGAGGTCGCCGACGCGGACGAGGAGCAGGACCTGCCCGGCGCCGCGGACGTCCGGTGGGTGCACCGCGGCGACCGCGAGCCCGGCGTGCCGCTCGCCGAGGCCGTGCGGGCCGCGGACCTGCCCGCCGGGAGCGGGCAGGCCTGGCTCTCCGGCGAGTCGGCGTGCGTGCGTGACCTGCGCAAACACCTCCTCGACGAGCGCGGCCTCGACCGCCGCCGGGTGTACGCCACCGGCTACTGGCGGCTCAAGTAGGAGTCGCAGGGTGACCCTTCGCGCGCCCCTCCAGGTCGGTCTCCGGTGCGCACGACGTCAGACCCGGCGGCCGTCCAGCGACGCGAGGCCCGGGCCGTCCAGCCGGGGCAGCGCGACCGCCGTCCGCCCGGTGAGCAGGAGCAGCAGCGCCGCGACCGGGCCGCGCACCTCGGCACCGGCCCCCGCCGACCACGGCGTGTCGGTCGCCACCAGCCGCACCCCGCGCAGCCGCCGCCGGGCCCGGAACGGCCAGCCCATCGTCCAGACCCGGTCCACGCCCGCCGCGGCCGCGTCGCGCGGCATCTCCCGCTCCAGGCCGAGCGGCACGGCGACGTCCTGCACGTGGACCAGCACGTCGAACAGGATGTTGCGGTGGTCAGTGACGGCCGGCAGCCGCCGCGACGCCGCGTGCGTCCGCAGCTCGTCCACGAGCGCGCGAGCCGGGCGGCCCTCCGCGTGCCGGACGGCGACGTCGTGGTTGAGCCGGTGGAAGCTCCCCCGTGCCCGCACCGCGGCGGCGAGCATCGACACCGGCCCGGGCACCTGCGGCGCGAGCGCGACGTGCGCCGCGACGTCGCGCACCCGCCAGCCGGCGCACAGCGAGGGCGCCTCCCACTGCGCGCCGGAGAGGCCGTCGAGCAGGTCGGCCAGCACGAGCCGCTCCGCCGTGATCGCCTGCCAGCTGCGTTCCCGGTCCATGACCCCGTCCCCGAGATAGTAAGATTCTCTGACTGATTCAATCAGAGAGACTGACCATCGACAAGGAGGAGCGGGTGTCCGGACCGCCGGCGGAGCAGCTCAACACCGGCCTCCTGCTCTACATCCCGTACCGGGCGATGGAGGCGCGGGTGTTCACCGCGCTGGCCGCCGCCGGGTACGACGACGTGACCCCGGCGCAGGCCCGCGTGTTCCAGCGGATCGGGCCGGACGGCAGCCGGCTCACCGAGCTCGCCGAGCAGGCGCAGATCACCAAGCAGTCGGCCGGGTTCCTCGTGGACCAACTGGAACGCGCCGGCTACGTGGAACGGGTGCCCGATCCGACCGACGCGCGCGCCCGGCTGGTCCGGATCGCCGAGCGCGGGCGGGCGGTGATCCCGCTGGCCGCGGCCGCCGTGGCGGAGGTGGAGGCCGAGTGGGCCGCGCACCTCGGCCCGGCCCGGATGCGGCGGCTGCGGGAGGCCCTGGCGCGGCTGCGGGAGATCACGACCCGTACCGGTGAGCGCCGGCTCGCCCGCGCCGACGTGCGCGTCGAGCCAGGCGACCACCGGCGCCGCGGCCCGCCACGCCGCGCGCACCCGGTGCAGCGGCTCGCGGGACCCGATCCACTCCCCCACCGGCCACGCCGCGCCGACCTGCAGCCCGCGCTGGCGCAGCAGGTCGATCCGCGGATGCCCGGTGCGGAACCCGCGCGGGGCGCCGACGAGCCTGCGTTCGCGGTCGAGCGTGAGGCCGTCCAGCCGGGCGAGCAGCTGCGCGAGCCGCCCGCCCGGCTCGCCGTCGACGGCCGCGCGGTAGCGGCGCAGCTGCCCCGGGTCGAACAGCCAGTGCCCGGCCGCGACCCGCAGGTCCGCGGCCGAGAGCACCACGGCGAGCACGCACCCGCCCGCGCTGGCGGCCGCGCCGCCGGTGTCGGTGCGGTACGGCGGCGCGTCCGGCCGGAACCTCCGGTTGACCGTGGGCCGGAACACCCGCACCGGCCCGAACTCCGGCTCCAGCGCGGCCGCGAGCGCGCGGGCCGGACCGAGCACGTCGCCGTGGCGGCGGCGGTGCGCGGCCCAGAACTCCCGCGTGTTGTCGGCGGCGAGCTCGCGCAGGAACGCCACGGCGTCGGCCGGCCAGCCTGGAACTCGTGCATGTCTGTCCTCCTGTGTCGGCTCTCGGGACGACCGGCACAGACGACGGCGGGAGCGGCGCGGTTCCACAGGAAGTGCACAGGATTCGCCCATCGGCGCCACAGCCGCGGACGGCAGGGTCACTAGCATGGCGACGATGCGGGAGCAGGCCCCTGAGCTGCGACGGGCCGACGGCGGGCCGATCAGGGTGCTGGTGGTCGACGACGAGGCCTCGCTCGCCGACCTGCTCTCCATGGCGCTGCGCTACGAGGGCTGGGACGTGCGCACCGCGGCCGAGGGCGGTGCCGCCGTGCGGGCCGCCCGCGAGTTCCGGCCGGACGCCGTGGTGCTCGACGTCATGCTCCCCGACTTCGACGGGCTGGAGGTGCTGCGCCGGATGCGCGCGGAGACCCCGGACGTCCCCGTCCTGTTCCTGACCGCACGCGACGCCGTCGAGGACCGGGTCGCCGGGCTCACCGCGGGCGGCGACGACTACGTCACCAAGCCGTTCAGCCTGGAGGAGCTGGTCGCGCGGCTGCGCGGGCTGCTGCGCCGCTCCGGGATGACGGCCGCGCGGCAGGGCTCCGAGCTGGTCGTCGGGGACCTCGTGCTCGACGAGGACAGCCGCGAGGTGCGCCGCGGCGCCGAGGTCGTCGAGCTGACCGCCACCGAGTTCGAGCTGCTGCGCTACCTCATGCGCAACCCGCGCCGGGTGCTCTCCAAGGCCCAGATCCTCGACCGGGTGTGGGACTACGACTTCGGCGGCCAGTCCAACGTCGTGGAGCTGTACATCTCCTACCTGCGTAAGAAGATCGCGCCGGGCGCGAGCCGATGATCCACACCGTCCGTGGGGCCGGCTACGTGCTCAAACCGGCGGCCGGCGGGTGAGGACGTGGTCGCTGCGGACCCGGCTGGTGGCGGCCACGCTGCTGCTGCTGGCGGTGGCGTCCGCGGTGATCGCCGGCGTCACCACGGTGATGCTGCGCCAGTACCTGCTGCGCCAGCTCGACGAGGACCTGCAGGTCACGAGCCGGGTGCTGATCCGCCTCGACCCGAGCGCCCCCGGCCCCGAGCCGGTGCTGCAGCGGGGCGGGCCGCCGCGCCCGCCCGACAGCCTGACCGCCGTCGTCGGGCCCGCGGGCGCCGTGGTCGCGGCCGGGACCTTCCCGCGCACGGGCGGCGTGGCCCCGGTGCCGCAGTCGGAGTACGCCGACCTCGCCGCGATCGTGCCGGACGCCCGTCCCGTCAGCGCCGACCTCGGTGACCTGGGCGTCTACCGGCTCGTCGCGTCGCGGATGCCGCTCGGGGACGTGGTGGTCACCGGGCTGCCGGAGCGGCCGGTGCAGGACACCGTCACGAGCCTCGTGACGACCGAGCTGGTCGTCGCGGCCGTCGTGCTCGTGGGTGCGGGCGTGCTCGGGGCGGTGGTCGTCCGGCGCGAGCTGCGGCCCCTGGAACGGGTGGCCGCGACGGCCGCGCGGGTGAGCCGGCTGCCGCTGGACCGGGGCGAGGTGTCGCTGGCCGAGCGCGTCCCGGACGCCGACCCGAACACGGAGGTCGGGCAGGTCGGGGCCGCGCTCAACGTCATGCTCGACCACGTCGGCTCGGCGCTGGAGGCCCGCCACGACAGCGAGATGCGGCTGCGCCAGTTCATCGCCGACGCGAGCCACGAGCTGCGCACCCCGCTCGCGGCGATCCGCGGCTACGCCGAGCTGACCGGGCGCGAGCCGCTCTCCGCCGAGGTCGGGCACTCGCTCGCGCGCATCTCGTCGCAGGCCGAGCGGATGACCACCCTGGTGGAGGACCTGCTGCTGCTCGCCCGCCTCGACGCCGGCGCCCGCTGGAGCGCGCAGAGGTGGACGTGACCAGGCTCGTCGTCGACGCCGTCAGCGACGCGCACGCCGCCGGGCCGCGGCACCGCTGGCAGCTCGACGTGCCCGACGAGCCGGTGACCGTCCAGGGCGACGCGTCCCGGCTCGCGCAGGTGCTCGCGAACCTGCTGGCCAACGCGCGCACGCACACCCCGCCCGGGACCCGCGTGACCGTCGCGCTCCGCCCCGGGCCCGACGGCGTGCGGCTGCGGGTGTCCGACGACGGGCCGGGCATCGCGCCGGACCTGCTCCCGCACGTCTTCGAGCGGTTCGCGCGCGGCTCGTCGTCGCGGTCGCGGGAGCACGGGAGCACCGGGCTCGGGCTGTCGATCGTGCATGCGGTGACCACCGCGCACGGCGGGACGGTGGAGGTGGCGAGCCGGCCGGGGCGGACGGTGTTCGAGGTGGCGCTGCCGGCGGACGGCACAGGCGCGCGCACGCACTGAGCTGCCTACGCACCGAGTTGTCCACGTCGGGGGTGGTTGTCCACAGCTTCCGCCGACGGCCCCGCCGCCGCCCCGCGGGCGGATAGGCTGGAGCCGGGGTCGCCCCCTCAGGGAGGGTGGGGGCCGCGCGGGGCGCGGTTCGCCGCTCATCGGGCTGGGCGCGTGGCGCCGCGCGACGCGATGTGACTCGATCCGAGCTGCACCGGCCAGTGGCGGACCGGGCGACGGCAGCAGTGCTGAGCAGGCCCCACAGCGTCCGGCAGCGCCACTCGGTCGGTCGTTGAAGCGCAATCGTTCGGCCCCTCATCTCGCAATCGTGTTGGCGTCCGGTGATCCTTGCGATCGACTCGGGCACCGAAGCGTGGAAGCGTTGAGCAGGCGACTACGGTGAGGCATCGCCCGATGGCGGGGGGTACGGCCTAGCCATCTGGTCTCAGGGAGCCGCATGCTGGAGCAGTGGGAGGCGGACAGACTCCTCCGAGCGGGGAAGCTCTACAGCCATGGGCTTGTCGTTGACCTCAGCGACGGCGCCGACAACGACTACCAAGTGGAAACGGTCGATGGCGACGAGTTCTTCCTGCTCGACGTTCGAGGACCCGGAAGGAATCCCAGAAAGGTGCGCTTCCAACTCCGATACAGGCGCACCATAGTGCTCGCGCGCATGTGTGTTGCGAACCCCCATTCCAACCCGGATGGCGAATTGATCCCGGCCCCACATTTCCACGAGTACGTCGAGGGCTTCGATGATAGAGTGGCCCAATACGTGGACTCGCTTACGTCGAACGAAGAAGCACTCCTGTGGTTCTGTGATAAGATTAAGCTGCCGGCGCCCACGATGAGGGGAGGGCTTCGATGACAACAGATGCGGACCTGCTTGTCGACTCCTACCTGTCCTGGCTCAAACGGGGCGTTGCCGTGCAAGAGATGTCAGACTCCGTGACCGAGCTGACAACCCCTTTTATCGACAGACATAATGACCACCTCCAGATCTATGCAGAGCGCCGAGCGCCCAACCACTTCGTTCTCACGGACGACGGGTACATCTGGTCCGAACTGAAGGCGAGCGGAGTTGAGCTGAGAGGCAGTAGGCGCGAGGAGCTAATTCGAAGCCTACTGGTCGGTCACGGTATTCGCCTGGAAGGCCGCGAACTCCTCACCGAGTCAGCGACAGCAGATCTAGGTCGGAAGATTCATAGTCTCGTACAGGCAATGCTCAGTCTCGACGACTTGTTCATGGTTGCTCAGCCCAGCCCGGGCGCACGCTTCTGCACGACGTAGCATCCTTTTTTGACGATCGAGATATCCGCTACACCCAGGCGGCTAAATTCCCAGGAAAGAGCGGCCTGGACCACCTCATCGACTTCGTCATACCCAAATCACGCAGAGCGCCGGAACGATTCGTGCAGGTTGTCAACGCTCCCCGGCGGGATCGCGTCCAGAATCTTCTGTTCGCCGTGAACGATACACGAGAAGCACGATCCGGCCAGACAGAGTTCTATGCGATCTTAAACGACTCCCGTCGTGAGATCACCGCAGAAGTCAGAAGCGCCCTCGATACGTACGGCGTGAAGACTCGCACCTGGTCGCACCGAGATGACATGGTTGAAGAATTGGCGGCCTGACTGCGCTTTAATTGCGGCAACGGGGAAATTCCCCGGGACCGCAACTCACGGCTTTGCTCGCGACACATGCAGTCGCCTACCGCTTAGCGCCCCAGACCGAGCCCGTCACGGTCCGTTCGGCTTCGTCCGCCCGTGTTGCAATTCCGATCCTCATGTGAAGAACAGGCGTCCGGACCGGCGCGACTTTGCGGACTAGCGCCAGATATGGTTTGCGAGCAAGCTCGGTCCGCAGATTGTGGTTGTGGCGAGGCCGGCTGAAGGCACACGGTCGTGAGTTCCACCCGAACAGCCGCCGTACGCCGGCCTCACAGCTCGCCCACAGCCGCGTCACCGGAACGGCACAGCCGCACCTCCCACGCTCGGGTTCCGTGACGACCACGCTCTCGGCCCCGGCCGACCCGGTCCCGGCGGCCCCGCCGCCCCACCCCCGTTCGCCGCTGGCCCGGCGCGCCGCGCTCGGCGCCCTGCTCGCCGGGACCGCAGCGCTGTACCTGTGGGGCCTGTCCGCGTCGGGCTGGGCCAACGCCTTCTACGCCGCGGCCGCGCAGGCCGGCAGCCGGAGCTGGACGGCGTGGTTCTTCGGCTCGTCCGACGCGGCCGACGCGATCACCGTGGACAAGACCCCGGCGTCGCTGTGGGTCACCGGGCTCTCGGTGCGGATCTTCGGGCTGAGCAGTTGGAGCGTCCTGGTGCCGCAGGCACTGATGGGCGTCGCGGCCGTCGCGCTGCTCTACGCGGCGGTGCGCCGGACCGCGGGCACCGCGGCCGGGCTGCTGGCCGGCGCGGTGCTCGCGCTGACGCCGGTCGCGACGCTCATGTTCCGCTACAACAACCCGGACGCCTGCTGGTCCTGCTGCTGGTCGGGGCCGCGTACGCGACGCTGCGCGCCGTCGAGGCCGGGCGGACGCGGTGGCTGCTGCTCGCGGCGGCGCTGGTCGGGTTCGGGTTCCTCGCCAAGATGCTGCAGGCGTTCCTGGTGCTGCCGGCGTTCGGGGCGGTCTGGCTGCTCGCGGCCCCGGTCGGGCTGGGGCGGCGGCTGCGCGACCTCGCGCTCGCCACCGGCACGCTCCTGGTGAGCGCCGGCTGGTGGGTGCTGGTCGTCGAGCTCTGGCCGGCGGACGCGCGCCCGTACATCGGCGGGTCGCAGCACAACAGCGTGCTGGAGCTGGTGTTCGGCTACAACGGGTTCGGCCGGCTCACCGGCGACGAGGTGGGCAGCGTCGGCGGCGGCGCGGGCGGGGTGCCGGGCGGGTGGGGCGAGACCGGCCTGCGGCGGCTCTTCGACGCGGAGCTGGGCGGTCAGGCGTCCTGGCTGATCCCGGCCGCGGCCGTGCTGCTCGGCGCGCTGCTGTGGTGGACGCGCCGGGCCCCGCGCACCGACCAGCCGCGCGCCGCGGCCCTGCTGTGGGGCGGCTGGCTCGCCGTCACCGGGCTGGTCTTCTCGTTGATGGCCGGGATCTTCCACGGCTACTACCTGGTGGCGCTCGCGCCGCGATCGGTGCGCTGGTCGGGATCGGGGCCGTGACGCTGTGGCGGCAGCGGGCGGGCGTCGGGCGCGCGCGACGCTCGCCGCGGCCCTCGCGATCACGGTCGTCTGGGCGTTCGTGCTCCTGCGCCGGACCCCGGACTGGCAGCCGTGGCTGGCCTGGACGGTGCTCGCCGTCGGGGTCCCCGCGGTGCTCGCGCTGCTCGGCGTGCACCGGCTGCCGCGGGTCGCGGCGCTCGGGGCGGCGGCGGCCGCGGTGCTCGTCGCGCTCGCCGGTCCGGCCGCGTACTCGCTGGTGACGGCGGCGAGCCCGCATTCGGGCGCGATCCCGGCCGCCGGGCCCGGCCAGGCGGGCGGCGCCGCGCTCGTCGGGCCGCGCGCCGCGGGCGGCGGGTTCTTCGCCGCTCCGCGCGGCGGAGCGCCCGCCGGGGGTGTCGCGCGTCCGGCCCCGTTGCAGAGGCAGCTCTTCGGGCCGGGCGGCATCATCCCGTTCGGCGGGGGAATGGGCCTGCTCGGCGCGCCGACGCCGTCGACGGAAGCCGTCGAGCTGATGGAGCGGGACGCGGCGGCGTACACGTGGGTGGCGGCGGCCGTCGGGTCGAACAACGCCGCCGCCTACCAGCTCGCCACCGGCAGCCCGGTGCTGGCCGTGGGCGGCTACAACGGCACCGACCCGTCCCCCACGCTCGCGCAGTTCCAGCAGCTCGTGGCGGAAGGGCGGATCCACTGGTTCGTCGGGGGCGGCGGGCCCGGCGGCACCGCGAGCGGCGGGAGCGACGAGTCCCGGCTGATCGCGGAGTGGGTCGAGACCCACTTCACCCCGGTCGACGCCGGCGGCGCCCGGCTCTACGACCTCACGTCCGGAGCGGCCTCGTGATCCCCGACGGACGCACAGCCCGCTCACACGTCCGGCACAAGGGCGCGACAGCGGCGGCCGACACCGTCGGGGCCATGAGCGTCGACACCTCGCCGCATCGTCTCGATCCGGCCGCGTCCCCGCCCGCAGTGCTCGACGTCGTGGTCCCCGTGTTCAACGAGGAGACCGACCTGGAGCCCTCCGTCCGCCGCCTGCACAAGCACCTGACCTGCGAGTTCCCCTACCCGTTCCGGATCACGATCGCCGACAACGCCAGCACCGACACCACCCCCGCCATCGCGGGCCGGCTCGCCGCCGAGCTGCCGGGCGTCGTCGCGCTGCGCCTGGAGCAGAAGGGCCGCGGCCGGGCCCTGCACACCGCCTGGACCCACTCCGACGCCGCCGTGCTCGCCTACTGCGACGTCGACCTGTCCACCGACCTCGCCGCGCTGCTGCCACTGGTCGCCCCGCTCATCTCCGGGCACTCCGACCTCGCCATCGGCACCCGCCTCGCCCACGCGCCCGGGTCGTGCGCGGCGCCAAACGCGAGCTGATCTCCCGCGCCTACAACCTGCTCCTGCACGGCACCCTCGGCGCCGGGTTCAGCGACGCCCAGTGCGGCTTCAAGGCCGTCCGCGCCGACGTCGCCCACCGGCTCCTGCCACTCGTCGAGGACACCGGCTGGTTCTTCGACACCGAGCTGCTGGTGCTCGCCGAACGCGCCGGGCTGCGCATCCACGAGGTCCCCGTCGACTGGGTCGACGACCCCGACAGCCGCGTCGACGTCCTCGCCACCGCGCTCGCCGACCTGCGCGGCATCGCCCGCCTCGGCCGGGCGCTGGCCACCGGACGCCTCCCGCTCCCCCAGCTGCGCGCCCAGCTCGGCCGCGACCCGCTGCCGGTCGCGGGCATCCCGCACGGCCTCCCGGGCCAGCTGGTCCGCTTCGCCGCCATCGGCCTGCTCTCCACCCTCGCCTACATCGCCCTCTACGCACTGCTGCGCGACCCGGCCGGCGCCTACGCCGCCAACCTGCTCGCCCTCGTCATCACCGCGGTCGCCAACACCGCCGCCAACCGCCGCCTCACCTTCGCGTCCGCGGCAGCACCCGCGCCGCCACCCACCAGTTCCAGGGCCTCATCGTGTTCGCCCTCGGCCTCGCCCTCACCACCGGCGCACTCGCCGCCCTGCACGCCTGGGCACCCGACGCGAGCCAGACCGTCGAGCTGCTCGTCCTCGTCCTGGCCAACGCGCTGGCCACCGTGCTGCGGTTCGTCGCGTTCCGCTCGTGGATCTTCCGGAAGCAGGTCTCGGCATGACGGCGACGCTCGCCCCCGCCCGCCCCGCGCCCGCGGACGGTGCCCCGTCGGGCCGGTCCCCCCGCGAGTGGGCCGCGCTCGCCGCGCTGCTCGCCGGCACGGCCGTGCTCTACCTCTGGAACCTCGGCGCGTCCGGCTGGGCGAACGGCTACTACGCCGCGGCCGTGCAGTCCATGACGCAGAACTGGACCGCGTTCCTCTTCGGCTCGTTCGACGCGGGAAACGTCGTCACGGTCGACAAGCCGCCGGGCGCGCTGTGGGTGATGGCGCTCTCGGCGCGGATCTTCGGGTTCTCGTCGTGGAGCATGCTCGTCCCGCAGGCGCTGATGGGCGTCGCGACGGTCGCGCTGCTCTACGCCGCGGTCCGGCGGGTGGCCGGGCCGGGCGCGGGGCTCCTCGCGGGCGCGGCGATGGCGCTCACGCCCGTCGCCGTGCTGATGTTCCGGTTCAACAACCCGGACGCGCTGCTCGTGCTGCTGATGGTCGCCGCGGCGTACGCGACCGTGCGGGCGGTCGAGGGCGCGTCGACGCGCTGGATCGTGTTCGCCGGCGCGCTGATCGGCGCGGCGTTCCTGACGAAGATGGCGCAGGCGTTCGTCGTGGTGCCGGCGCTCGCGCTCGCGTACCTGGTGGCGGCGCCGACCGGGTTCTGGCGGCGGGTCCGGCAGCTGCTCGCCGCGGGCGTCGCCATCGTCGTGACGGCGGGGTGGTGGGTCGCGCTCGTGGAGCTGTGGCCGGCCGACGCGCGCCCGTACATCGGCGGGTCCGTGGGCAACAGCGTGCTGGAGCTGGCACTGGGCTACAACGGGCTCGGCCGGATCTTCGGCAACGAGGGCGGCCCCGGCGGTGGCGGCGGCAGGCTCGTCCGCTACGGCGGGGCGCGCCGGGCGGCGGGACCGGCGGGCGTCCCGAGATGGTGTTCGGCGGGCCCGGCGGTGGGTTCGGCGGGTTCGGCGAGGCCCCGGGGCCGCTGCGGATGTTCGAACAGTCCGTCGGCACGCAGGCCGCATGGCTGCTGCCCGCCGCGCTCGTGCTGCTGGTGGCCGGGCTGTGGCTGGCGCGCCGGACCGCCCGCACCGACCGGGTGCGCGCGTCGCTGCTGCTCTGGGGCGCGTGGACGGTCGTGACCGCGCTGGTGTTCAGCTTCGCGCAGGGGATCTTCCACCCGTACTACACGGTGGCACTGGCGCCCGGCATCGCGGCGCTCGTCGGGATCGGCGGGATGCAGCTGTGGCGCGTGCGCGGCACCTGGCCGGGGCGGATCGCGCTCGCCGTGGTCGTCGCCGGGACGGGGGTGTGGGCGGCCGTGCTGCTCGACCGGACGCCGGAGTTCCTGCCGTGGCTGCGCTGGGTGGTGCTGGCGGCGTCCGTCGTCGCGGCCGGCGCCCTGCTGGTGGGGACGCGCCGGCTCACCGTCGTCGCGGCGCTGGCCGTGCTGCTGGCCGGCTTCGCCGGGCCGGCCGCGTACGCCGTGCAGACCGCGCTGACACCGCACGAGGGCAGCATCCCCACGGCCGGCCCGGCCGGCACGCAGGCCCGCGGCGCCGCCTTCCCGCAGGGCGGGTTCCCGGACGCCCCGGACGGACGCGGGCAGCGCGACGGCGGCGGCACGCAGGGGCCCACGATCGGCGTCGGACCGGAAGGGAACGCCGACCCGGAGGTCGTCGCCCTGCTCCAGGGGGCCGGCACGAAGTGGACGGCCGCGACGGTCGGCGCCCAGAGCGCCGCGAGCCTCGCGCTGGCCAGCGGCACCGACGTGATGGGGATCGGCGGGTTCAGCGGCGGCGACCCCGCCCCGACGCTCGCCGAGTTCCAGGACCTCGTCGCGGCCGGCCAGGTGCACTACTTCGTCGGCGGCGGCTTCGGCGGCGGCCGCGGGGAGTCCGACATCACCAGGTGGGTGCAGGAGAACTACGCGCCCACCACGATCGGCGGCGTCGAGGTCTACGACCTGACGGCGGGCTCCCTCTGAGTGCCGGGAATGCCACGTTCAGGGCGTCGGGGGTCCTGAACGTGGCATTCCTGGCAACGGGGGCGCGGCGGGCGCAGACTCGCGGGTGTGACCGGTCGCATCGGGGAGGTCGTCGGGTCGGCGCGGGCGGTCGTGGCGCTCACCAGGTCCGGGGTCGTCCGCCCGGTCCGGCCCGACCGGCTCGTCGGGATGGCCGTGGGCCTCGCCCGCTACGGGCTGTCGGTCACCGCGGGCTACGCGCTCGGCGCCGCGCGCCACCCCGGCCGCACCGCGCTCGTCGACGACACCGGCTCCGTCACGTTCGCGCAGCTCGACCGGCACACCGACGCCGTGGCGCGGGCGCTCGCCGCGTCCGGGGTCGGGCCGGGCACGCGGGTGGGCGTGCTCGCCCGCAACGGCCGCGCCGTCGTCGAGGCCCAGGTCGCGGCCGGCAAGCTGGGCGCCGACGTCGTCCTGCTCAACACGGGGCTCCCGGCCGCACAGCTCGCACAGGTCGCCGCGGAGCTGGAGCTGCACACCGTCGTCGCCGACGGGGAGCAGCGCTGCGCGCTCCCGGCCGGCACCCGTGTCCTGACCGCCCTCGACGACCTCGACGGCCCCGGCCCGCTCCCGCTGCGCCCGCCCAGCGGCCACACGATCGTGCTGACGTCGGGCACGTCCGGCCCGCCGAAGGGCGCCCGCCGGCCGCCGGTGCACAGCCTCGCCCCGGCCGCAGCGATCCTCTCGGCGATCCCGGTGCGCGCCGGGGCGCCGGTGATGGTCGCGGCGCCGCTGCTGCACACCTGGGGGTACGCGGCGCTGCAGATCGCCGTGCTGCACGGCGCGCCGGTGGTGCTGCGGCACCGGTTCGACCCCGCCGGCTTCCTGCGGACCGTCGAGGAGCAGCGGGTCGACGCCGTCTTCGCCGTGCCCGTGATGCTGCAGCGGGTGCTGGAGCTGCCCGCCGCCGAGCTGGACGCGGCGTGGCGGACGCACCGCCCGCGGATCGTCGCCGTCAGCGGGTCGGCGCTGCCCGGCGGGCTCGCCACCGCGTTCATGGACCGGTTCGGCGACGTGCTCCACAACGTCTACGGCTCCACCGAGGTGTCGTGGGTGAGCATCGCGTCCCCGGCCGACCTGCGCGCCGCGCCGGGCACCGCGGGCCGCGCACCGGCCGGCACCCGGCTCGTCGTCCTCGGCCCCGACGACCGCCCGGTGCGGCGCGGCACCGAGGGCCGGGTGTTCGTCCGCAACGACATGCCGTTCGCCGGCTACACGCGCGAGGGCGCGGACGTGCCGCGGGCCGGCGGGCTGCTCGGCACCGGCGACGTCGGCCGGGTCGACCGGCGCGGGCTGCTGCACCTGACCGGCCGGGCCGACGACATGATCGTCTCCGGGGGCGAGAACGTGCATCCGGGCCCGGTCGAGGACCTCCTCGCGGCCCGCCCGGAGGTGCGCGAGGCCGCCGTCACCGGCGTGCCGGACGACGAGTTCGGCCAGCGGCTCGCCGCCTACGTCGTGCTCGCGCCGGGCGCGAGGTGAGCGCCGACGACGTCCGCGGATGGGTGCGCGCGGACTTGAGCAGGTTCGCCGTACCGCGTGACGTCGAGTTCGTGGCCGAGCTGCCGCGCAACGCAACCGGCAAGGTCATGCACCGTGACCTGCGACGACAGTGAGCCGCGTCACCGGTGTCACCCATCCGAGTTAGGACAGCCTTAGATAAGGTACAGCGGTGGATGCGGCGGAGTGGGCGAGGCAGCGTTGCACCGTGCTGTCGCGTGCGCTGGACGAGCCGCTCGCGGGCACGGCGCCCGTCGCGCGGCGGTGGGTCTGCGTGGAGCAGCGCGGCGCGTGGCCCCAGGAGCTCGCCGCGCACCCCGACCCGGCGCTCGCCGCGCTCGCCGTCACCCCGGGCTGGCGGCTGCTGCTGATCCGCCGCCCCGGCCGCGCCGCCCACGACCCCGACGGGCCGCTGCACGTCTACCTCGCCGACACCGCCCCGCCCCTCGCGCACGCCACGCTGCTGCGCCCCGGCTCCCCCGCCGACCTCGTGCTGCCCGGCCCCGACGAGCCGCTGCCCGGCACGCCGGTGCAGGACCGCTGCTGCTCGTCTGCACCCACGGCCGCCGCGACCGCTGCTGCGCCCTCGACGGCCGGGCGCTCGCCGCGTCGCTCGTCGCCGTGGGCGAGCCGCACGTGTGGGAGTCCAGCCACCTCGGCGGGCACCGGTTCGCACCGACCGCGCTCGTGCTGCCCACCGGCTACGCGTACGGGCGGCTCGACGTCCCGTCGGCGAGCGCGGCGCGCAAGGCCGCGTGGCCCGGCGAGGTCGAGACGGCGCGCTGCCGGGGGCGCAGCACGTGGTCGCCGGCCGGGCAGGTCGCCGAGCTCGCCGTGCGCGCCGCCACCGGGCTGCGCGACGCCGACGCGCTGACGGTCGCGGACGCCCCCGGCGGCGCGGTCGTCACGGCGCGCGACGGGCGGCGCTGGGCCGTCGACGTCGCCCCGGTCGCCGGCAACGGCCCCCGGCCGCCGTCGTGCGGGGCGGACGCGGCCCCGTTCACGGCGCTGCGCGCCGGCGCCGTCCGCCCCCTCGATCCACAACTCGCGCACGCGAATCCAGCGACTCGCGCGCACTGATCCAGCGACTCGCGGAAAGGGCCCGCGAGTCGCTGGAAAGTGTGCGCGAGTCGCGCGCTGGGTGCACGCGAGTCGCGGGCCCAGTCGGACGCACAGGCGCGTCCAGGTGAGGCGCAGCGCGCCGGCGGGGCGGGCGCTACGGTCAGCGCGTGGTCTCCGCCGCGGCCGACGCCGTCGAGGCGCTCTTCACCCCCGCCCCGGACGTGGCGGCGCACCCGGCCGTCGTGTCGGCGACGCGGATCGCGACCGACGTGCTCGGCCCGCACGCCGAACTGGCCGACGACCCGCGCCGCGGCGTCGACCCCACCCACCTCGCGATGCTCGCCCGCAACGGGCTGCTCTCGGTGAAGGTGCCGGCCGCCGAGGGCGGCCACGGCGCGGACGACCGGGTCGACGCCGAGACCGTCGAGCGGCTCAGCGGGGCGTGCGGCGCCACCTGGTTCGTGACGACGCAGCACCGGCTCCCGCAGGCGCTGGCCCGCGGCCCGCTCCCGGCGCTCGACCCGGCCGCGATCACCGCGGGCCCGGCCGCCGCCCGGCACCGCGCGGGGCTCGCCGCCGCCCGGACCGGGGCCGGCATCGCGATCGCGCACATCCGCCGGCCCGGCCGCCCCGCCGTGCGGGCCGAGCCCCGCCGGGACGGCTGGACGTTCGCCGGCACCGCCGACTGGTGCACCGGATGGGGCCTCGTCGACCTGATCATGATCGCCGCTACCACGCCGGACGACCGGTTCGTGTTCGCCCTGCTCCCGGCCCGGTCGCAGGCGGGTGTGCTGGCCGGCCCGCCGGTCCCGCTGGCCGTCATGGGCGGGACGCGCACGGTCACGCTGGAACTGGACGGGCTCGCCGTCCGGCCCGACGACGTGCTCGCCGTCGCCGACGGCCCGGCCTGGCGCGCGCACGACGCCGCCCGCACCGCCAACGCGACACCGGCGTCCCTCGGCCTGCTGCGCCGGATGCTCGGGGCACTCGCCGCGCTCGGCGCCGTCCGCGGCGCGGCCGCCGAGGACCTCGCGCTCACGCTCGCCGAACGCGCCGCCGCCCGCCGCGCGGAGGCGTACGCGCTGCTCACCGAGGTCCCGCTCTTCGAGCGCGTCGCAGAACGGCGGGCGCTGCGCGGCGAGCTCGCCGAGCTGACCTCCCGCACGGCCGCCGCCCTCGTCGCGGCGCGCTCCGGGAGCGCCCTGCTGCTCACCCACCCCGAGCAGCGCTGGGCCCGGGAGGCCGCGTTCCACCTGGTGCAGGCCCAGACCGCGGAGGTCCGCGACGCCCAGCTCACGGCGTTCGCCGGTGTCCCGCACCCGGCGCCAGGCACACTGCCCGTATGACCGCCGCCGTCGCGCTGCCGCTCCGGCCACCCGCCCACCAGGTCAGCCCGCGCGCCGTGCTGTGGTGGCGGCTGCGCGCCCTCGTCACGCTCGTCCTGCTGGCCGGGCCGCAGGCCGTGCTGCTGGCCGTGTTCGGCGGCGGGCCCGGCTGGCTCGTCGCCACCGCGCTGGCCACCACGGCCGTGGTCGCGGCCTACGCCGTGGCCGTGCCGCCGCTGCTCTACCGGATCCACCGCTGGGAGGTCACGCCCGAGGCCGTCTACACGCTGTCGGGCTGGCTGGTGCGGGAGTGGCGGATCGCGCCGATCTCGCGCGTGCAGACCGTCGACACCCAGCACGGCCCGATCGAGCAGCTGCTCCGGCTGGCGACCGTCACGGTGACGACGGCGTCCGCACGCGGTCCCGTCCGGATCCGCGGGCTCGACCAGGACGCCGCGGCCGAGCTGGCCCGCACGCTCACCGAGACCACCCAGGCCACGCCGGGCGACGCCACGTGAGCACCGAACCCATGGACGCCGTGACCCCGTGGCGTCGCCTCGACCCGCGCATGCTCGTCGTCGGCCCGGCCGCGAGCCTCGTGCGGCTGCTGCCGGTGATCGTGATCGTGCTGGTCACGGGCCAGAGCGACGTCATGCGGCTGTGGTTCCCGGTCGGGATCGCGGCGGTGCTGGTGATCGGCGGGGTCGTGCGCTGGCGCACCACCCGCTACCGGATCACGCCCGACCGGGTCGAGCTGCACAGCGGCTGGCTGCGCCGCCAGCGCATCTCCGTGCCGCGCGACCGGATCCGCACCGTCGACCTCACCGCCCGCGTGCTGCACCGCCTGTTCGGGCTGAGCGTCGTGCGCGTCGCGGCGGCGTCCGGCGTCATGGCGGAGCTGCAGGGCCTGCGTCTCGACGCGGTCAGCACCGCCGAGGCCGAACGGCTGCGCCACGAGCTGCTCGACCGCCCCACCGTCGCCGCGCCGGTCGAGGACGCCCCGGCCGTCCGGTCGAGGAGCTGGCCCGGCTGGACTGGTCGTGGCTGCGGTTCGCGCCGCTCACGTTCTCCTCGATCGCCGCATCGGCGCCGTCGGGGCCCCCTGTTCAACCTGTTCGGCGAGCTGGGCGTCGACCCGCGCGACATCGCGCCCGTGGACGACGCCGCGTCCCGGCTGGTGGCCGCGCCGCTCTGGTTCGGCGTGTTGACGATCGGGGTCGCGGTGCTCGGCGTGGCCGTCGTCGGGGCGCTGCTGCTCTTCGCGGAACGCTGGTACGGCTTCACCCTGACCCGCGAGCCCTCCCCGGACGGCGACGGCGCGCTGCGCGTCCGGCGCGGGCTGCTGACCCGGCGCTCGCTGTCGGTGGCCGAGCACCGGATCCGCGGCGCCGAGGTCACCGAGCCGCTGCTGCTGCGGGCCGGGCGCGGCGCCCAGGTCCGGGCCGTGTCCACCGGCCTGTCCCGGGACGCGCAGGGCGGCGCGCTCCTGCCGCCCGCCCCGCGCGCCGAGGCGCACCGCGTGGCGTCGGCGGCGCTGCGCGCGGATCCGGCGCAGATCACGCTCGCCCCGCTGCGCCGCCACCCGCGGGCCGCCCTGCGCCGCCGGCTCACCCGCGCGCTGGCCCCCGTCGTCCTGTTCACCGCCGGCGCGTTCGTGCTCGGCGCCGCCGTGCCCTGGCTCGCCTGGCTGGGCCCGACGAGCCTGCTGCTCGTCCCGCTTGCCGCGCTGCTCGCCGTGGACCGCTTCCGCAGCCTCGGCCACCAGCTGACCTCCGGCCACCTCGTGACGCGGCAGGGCTCGCTCCTGCGCCGGACCGTCGCGCTGCAGCGCAGCGGCGTGATCGGCTGGACGTTCCGGCAGAGCGTGTTCCAGCAGCGCGCCGGGGTCGTGACGGTCGAGGCCGTCACGGCGGCGGGAGCTGGCGGCTACGAGGTGCTCGACGTCGCCGCGGCCGACGCGGTGGCGCTGGCCGACGCGGCCGCGCCGGGCCTGCTCGGGCCGTTCCTGCCCGGCACCGACCCGGACCTCAGCGTCGGCGCCGCGTCCCGAACAGGCCCCGCGTGATCTCCCGGCCCAGCGCTGTCGCGGCCGAGCGCAGGAACGACTTCACGACGGGCGAGCCCAGCACCTCGGCCACCATGCCCGGCTCGGCCCGCTCGCGCCGCGGCTGCGGCTCGGGTGCCGGAGCGGGGGCGTCCGCGGGGGCCGGGGGCGGCGGCGCGGCGATCTTCGCCGTCAGCTTCTCGTAGGCCGACTCCCGGTCGACCGTCTCGCCGTACCTCGCGAAGAGCGGCGAACCCTTCGCCGCGGCCGTCACCGCGTCGGGGCCGATCGCGGCCATGAGCGACCGCGGCGCCCGCATCCGCGCCCACGCGACCGGTGTCGGCGCACCCCGCTCGGAGAGCACCGTGACGATCGCCTCGCCGGTGCGAGCGACGTGAGCGCCTCCTCCATGTCGTAGTGCTTCGTGTTCGGGTAGGTCTTGACGGTCCTGGCCAGCGCCGCCTGGTCGTCCGGCGTGAACGCCCGCAGCGCGTGCTGCACACGCGCGCCGAGCTGGGAGAGCACGGCGTTCGGCACGTCCGTCGGGAGCTGCGTGCAGAAGAACACGCCGACGCCCTTCGAGCGGATCAGCTTCACCGTCTGCTCGATGCGCTCCAGGAACGCCTTCGACGCGTCGAGAACAGCAGGTGCGCCTCGTCGAAGAAGAACACCAGCTTGGGCTTGTCGAGGTCGCCGGCCTCGGGCAGGTCCTCGTACAGCTCGGCGAGCAGCCACATCAGGAACGTCGAGAACAGCCGCGGGTTCGCCGCCTGGTCGGCCAGCTCGACGAGCGTGACGACGCCCTTCCCGTCCACCACGCGCAGCAGGTCGGCCGGGTCGAGCTCGGGCTCGCCGAAGAAGTCGTCGCCGCCCTGCGCCTCCAGGTTCACCAGCGCCCGCAGGATCACGCCCGCCGTCGCCGGCGACACGCCGCCGATCCCCTTGAGGTCGGCCTTGCCCTCGTCGGACGTCAGGTGCTGGATCACCGCGCGCAGGTCCTTGGTGTCGAGCAGCGGCAGCGCCTGCTGGTCTGCCCAGTGGAAGATCAGCCCGAGCGTCGACTCCTGCGTCTCGTTCAGGTCGAGCACCTTGCTCAGCAGGATCGGCCCGAACTGCGTCAGCGTCGCCCGGATCGGGATCGCGCCGCTCCCGCCGCCCAGCGACAGGAACTCCACCGGGAACGCCGTCGGCGCCCAGTCGTCGCCGGTGTCCTTCGCGCGCTCCTCGATCTTCGCGTTCGGCTCGCCGGGCCGCGCCATGCCCGACAGGTCGCCCTTGACGTCCGCCAGCAGCACCGGCACACCCGCCGTCGACAGCTGCTCGGCGATCCCCTGCAGCGTCTTCGTCTTCCCGGTGCCCGTCGCACCCGCGACCAGGCCGTGCCGGTTCAGCGTGGCGAACGGGATGCGCACGCGCGCGGCCGGGTCCACCGCCCCGTCGACGAGCACGCAGCCCAGCTCCAGCGCCGCCCCCTCGGTCGTGTATCCGGCGGCGATCTCCTGCGTTGCGCTCTCAGCCACGCCGCCAGAGGCTAGCCGCTGCCCGCTCCGCCGCGTCGGCCGCGGCGAGCCCGGGTTCGGGATTAGTGTGAACGGGTGACCGACCGCCTCGTCTGGATCGACTGTGAGATGACCGGGCTGGACCTCGGGCGCGACGCGCTCATCGAGATCGCCGTGCTGGTGACCGACGGCGACCTCAAGGTCCTCGGCGACGGCGTCGACGTCGTGATCCACGCCGACGAGGCCGCGCTCGCCGGGATGCCCGACGTCGTCCGCGAGATGCACGCGCATTCCGGCCTCACCGACGCCGTGCGGGCCTCCACCGTCACCGTCGCCGACGCCGAGCGGCTCGCGCTCGAGTACGTCCGCAAGTACGTGCCGGAGCCCCGCTCCGCACCGCTGGCCGGCAACTCGATCGCCACCGACCGCGGCTTCCTCGCCCGCGACATGCCCGAGCTCGACGGCCACCTGCACTACCGCATGGTCGACGTCAGCTCCGTCAAGGAGCTGTGCCGCCGCTGGTACCCGCGGGTCTTCTACGCCAAGCCGGAGAAGGGCCTCGCGCACCGCGCGCTCGCCGACATCGAGGAGTCGATCCGCGAGCTCGACTACTACCGCCGCACCCTCTTCGTCCCCCGCCCCCGGACCCACCTCCGACGAGGCGCAGACGATCGCGGCACAGGTCGCGGCAACCCGCTTCGAACCGCCCCCGGCGCCACGCTAGAGTTGACGTCGAGCCGGGCGGTGCCCGGTCTCGTGGTGGGTGTAGCTCAGCTGGTAGAGCACCTGGTTGTGGTCCAGGAAGTCGCGGGTTCGAGTCCCGTCACTCACCCCAGTCGCGGCACCCCCGCCGCCCGGCTGATCGGAAGCGCTGTGTTAGCGTTACCGAGCGCCGAGCACGGGGGCGCAACGACAGGCGCCGCTAGCTCAACTGGCAGAGCAGCTGGCTCTTAACCAGCGGGTTCGGGGTTCGAGTCCCTGGCGGCGCACCCGAATCGGGACGGCTCATGCTCATGGAGAGCATGAGCCGTTTCCGTTTGGGTGCCATTCCTCTGGGGCGCAGCCCCCAGACCCCCCTCCCGGTGCCGGTTCGGTGGGCCTCCTTCATCACCGCACACACCTGCTGGACTCGGCACAGATGTTCTGCCGTGTGTGTGGAGTCCCGGAGGTGTGTGCCGTCGCCAATGGCGGCCCAGGCCGCCCACCCCGCCGACACAATCTGCGGCCGGTGGGGGTGCCCGTCGCCGAGGAGCTCGCTCCGCGACCACGCCTCGACGGGGTGAGGGCCGGCGGACATGGATGTTCCTTCCGGGGCTGGACGGGCTCCCGGCCGTAGGCTCGCAGTGCAGTTCCGGTGGCCGGGGACGCGCGGAGTCCGTGCGGGTCCGGTCACGGTCCGGGTGGCGGCGTGGCCGCGCCGCCGCCCGGGCGTCTCCTTCGGCCGGAACGCCGAGCGCACCCGTTGCCGGTCCCCGCCGGCCGTCGGGCAGGATCGCCCCGGTCCCGGAGCGGAGGAGGGCGGGCATGGCCGTGGGTCAGGACGTGCTCGCCGTGCCCGGCCGGCGGGCCCGGGTCGCGCGGGCGCTCGCCCCGGCCGGGGTCTACGTCGCGGTCCGGCTGGTCGGCGTGGTGGTGCTCGCCGGGATGGCCGCGGTGCGCGGCTCGGACGTGCTGCCCGAGCTGACCTCGTGGGACGGCGCGTGGCTGCTCGCGATCGCCCAGCACGGCTACGCGGACGCGCCGCCGGACATGTACGACGCCTTCGGCAACCGCACCCCGTTCACGACGCTCGGGTTCTTCCCGGGCTACCCGGCCGCCGTCGCCGCGGTCGGCGTGCTGACCGGCGGGAACCTGGCCGCCGCGGGGCTGCTGGTCTCGTTCGTCGCCGGGATCGCCGCCGCCTACGCGCTGACGGCCCTCGGCGGGCTCGTCCCCGGCGGGTCGCGGCGAGCCGGGCTGCTGCTCACCGGCCTGTTCGCCGCGGTCCCGATGGGGATCGTGCTCTCGATGTCCTACACCGAGGCGCTCTTCTGCGCGCTCGCCGCGTGGGCGCTGGTCGGCGTGCTGCGCGGGCAGTGGCTCCTGGCCGGGCTGTGCGCGGCGGCCGCGGGCACGGTGCGCCCGACCGGAAGCTCGGTGGTCGCGGCGTCGCGCTCGCGGCGCTCGCCGCCGTCGTCACCCGCCGGGACGGGTGGCGGCCGTGGGTCGGCGGGCTCCTGTCGGTCACCGGCCTGCTCGGTTACCTCGGGTACGTCGCGGCGCGGACGGGCGCGCTCGACGGCTGGTTCGCCATCCAGCGCTCCGGCTGGGGCTGGTACTTCGACGGCGGCCTCGCGACGGCGCAGTACGCGATGGCCGTGCTGACGTCCGGCGAGCGGGTGTTCGACGTGCTGATCGTCGTGGCGCTCGCCGGGAGCCTGGTGCTGTTCGGGCTGGCCGTGGCCCAGCGCACGCCGTGGCCGCTGCTCGTCTACGGCGGGCTCGTGCTCGTGACGGTGTGGGGCACCGAGGGGCTCATGAACGCGAAGCTGCGGCTGCTGATCCCGGCGTTCGTGCTGCTCCTGCCGGTGGCGACCGGGCTGGCCCGGCGGCGCCCGGCCACGGCCGTGGCCGTGGTGGCCGCCGCCGCGCTCGCGTCCGCCTGGTTCGGCGGCTACGCCCTGACGATCTGGCGTTACGGCATCTAGCTGTTACCGCGGTCGGACTCGGCCGTCCGCCGCCGGGCCCGGACGGAGCCTGCGTGCGCCGTGACCGTCGGGTCGCGGCGGGTCTTCACGAGGCTCGCAACCGTGACGACCACCAGGATCCCGATGATCACCACGAGGCTCACGGGCGTGGAGATCTCCGGGACGGCCGGGTTGATGTCGACGTGCGCCCAGTGCAGCACCAGCTTCACGCCGATGAACGCGAGGATCACCGACAGCCCGGTGGACAGGTAGACCAGCCGGTCGAGCAGGCCCTTGACCAAGAAGAACAGCGCCCGCAGGCCGAGCAGCGCGAACGCGTTGGCGGCGAAGACGATGTAGGCCTCGGACGTGACGCCGAAGACCGCCGGGATGGAGTCGAGCGCGAAGAGCAGGTCGATGCTGCCGATCGCGATCAGCACGATGAACAGCGGCGTGACCATGCGCCGCCCGTCCACCCTGGTGACGATCCGGCCGCCGACGTAGTCCTGCGTGATCGGCAGGAGCCGCCGCGCGCCCCGGACGACGGCGTTGTCCTCGACGTCGGGGTCCTCGTTGCGGTGCCGGAAGAGCTGCACGGCCGTGTAGAGCAGCAGCAGGCCGAAGACCAGGAACATGAAGGAGAAGAGCGACAGCAGCGTGGCGCCGACCGCGATGAAGATCCCCCGCATGACCAGCGCCAGCACGATCCCGAAGGTCAGCACCTTGTGCTGGTGCTCCTCGGGCACCGCGAACGTCGTCATGATGATCACGAAGACGAACAGGTTGTCGACCGAGAGGCTCTTCTCGACGATGTAGCCCGCGAAGTACTGGGTGCCGAAGTCGCCGCCGTAGGTCATCCCGAACCAGACGCCGAAGAGCACGGCCACCGCGATGTAGAAGACCGACCACGCGACCGCCTCGCGGAAGCCCACCCGGTGCGGCCGCAACGCCGCCAGCACCAGGTCGGCCGCCAGCAGCACGACGACCAACCCGATCGTCAACGCCCACGTGAGCCCGCTGATCTCCAGCACGATCGCCTCCCGCGCATGGACCTCACCCAAGGTCCATTACTCGCGCTTTACCCTACGGCGGGGCGGCGGCTCAGCCGGAGCGCACCTCGGTCAGGCCGGTCTCGTCGAGCAGGCCGAGCCCGGCCAGGTGCTCGGCGATCTGCACGCTGTCGTTCACGGCCAGCATCGGCACGCCCTCGGCGGTGACGGCCGCGGCCAGCGCGTCGACGTCGGCCAGCCGGCCGGCCAGCGCGTGCCGGGTGCGGCGGATGTAGACCGCGCGGATGCGGTCCGGATGGCGCCGGGCGAGCGTCGCGTAGATCTCCGGGTCGAGCTGGCCGCTGTCGCCGACGAGCACCAGCCCGAGCTGCGGGTGCTCGGCCAGCGCCCGCTCCACCAGCCCCGTCTTGTGCTCCTGCGCGCCGATCCGGAAGATCCCGGTGCGCGACGGGCCCCAGTCGGTGAGCAGCAGCGGGCCCAGCGGGAACCGGCGCAGCGCGATGAACTCGAGCAGCATCTCGTGCAGGTTCCACGGGCTGGTCGAGACGTAGAAGACCGGGCGGGCCGGGCCGCCGGCCGGGGCGACGAGCGCCCGGTAGAGCGCGGCGGCGCCGGGCAGCGGGGCCCGTTCGCCCACGGGCGTGAGCAGCGTGGCCTTCACGAGCTCGATGCCGCGGCTGATGCCGGTCTCCAGGATCGTCGCCGTCCACGTCGCTGACCAGGCCGATCCGTGCCTCCGGGTGCACCACCAACACCTGCGCCACCACCGGCGGGCCCTCGCGCAGGCTCATCTCGAACTGCCGCCAGCCCGGCTCCGACCCGACGTCCAGCACGGCGTCGACGTAGCCGTCGCGGTCGGCGCGGACCTGCGCCGACCCGCCCGGCCAGCTGATCGTCACCGCGGCGCCGGGCACCTCGACGGTCATGAACCGGGCGAGGCTCGCCCGCAGCACGGCCCGCCGGGTCGCCGGCGTCGGCCGCTTCGCCGGCACCGCGACGGCCGCGGCGGCCGGCCGGCCGAGCACCACCCGCCCGCCGATCCGGACCCGCGTGGTGCTGCCGTGCCCGATGAACGGGACGATCATCGGCAGGTGCCGCCCGCGCAGCCGCAGGGCGAGCAGCACCCCCGCCTGCAGCACCGTCTCGACGCCCATCGCGGTCCGGACGACCACCCCGCGGACCCCGGCCCGCCACCCCGACAGCTGCACCCGGAAGAGGTACCGCACCGGCGCCCGGGTGGCCACCGGGACCCGCCGGATGATCGGGCGGCCGTATGATGCGGTCAGTGCGCACCGCCCTCCTGGACCTCGACGGCACGCTCGTCGACTCGGCCGCCACGATCGTCGAGCACCTCGCCGCCGCGCTGGCCGAGGTGGGTCTCCCGGTGCCGGGCCCCGAGCGGCTGCGGATGCTCGTCGGGCCGCCGTTCGAGACCGCGCTCCCCGAGCTGGGCCTGACGGCCGACGAGACCGTCGCCGTGATCGAGACCTACCGCGCCTCCTACGACGCCGTCGCCGCCACGGTCACGCCCGTCTACCCGGGCGTCCCGGCGCTGCTGGCGGGCCTGCACGAGGACGGGGTGCGGCTGGCGGTCGCGACCTCCAAGCCGGAGACCACCGCCCGCAAGATCGTCGCGGGTGTGGGGCTGGCCGGCTACCTGGAGCTGGTCGGCGGCGCCGAGCACGAGACCGGCCGCGTCGGCAAGGGCGCGGTGGTCGGCTCGGTCGTGCGGCGGCTGGGCCTGGACCCCGCGCGCGAGCCGGTGGTGATGGTCGGCGACCGGCACCACGACGTCGACGGCGCCGCCGAGCACGGCATCCCCACCGTCGGCGTGGCCTGGGGCTACGCCGAGCCCGGCGAGCTGGCCGCGGCCCGGCTGGTCGTGCCGGACGTCGCGGCGCTGGGTGCGGCGCTGCGCGGCGACGCGGTCTGGTCCACCTCCCGGGCCGCCTGAGCCGCGTCAGCCCGGTACGCGCATCGCCTACCAGCGAATCGGCTCGGCGTTGCGGGAGTTCCTGGCCCGGCTCACTCCTCGACCGGTGTCCGCACCCACCCGTACGACCGGTTGACCGCCCGTCCCCAGTTCTCCTTCTCCCGCTTGCGCACGGCGTCGTCCATGGCCGGCTCCCACATCGCCGCGCGGTGCCAGTGGCCCGCAGCACCTCCAGGTCCGGCCAGTACCCGACGGCGAGCCCGGCCGCGTACGCCGCCCCGAGCGACACCGCCTCGGACCCGAGCGGGCGTTCCACCGGCACGTCGAGCACGTCGGCGACGAACTGCATGAGCAGGTGGTTGGCGGTCATGCCGCCGTCCACCTTGAGCCTGCTGACGGGCAGGCCGGAGTCGGCGTTCATGGCGTCGACGACCTCGCGGGTCTGCCAGCCGGTCGCCTCCAGCACGGCGCGCGCGAGGTGCCCGCGGTTGATGAACGACGTCAGCCCGACCATCACGCCGCGCGCCTCCGGGTGCCAGCGCGGCGAGTACAGCCCGGAGAACGCCGGCACGATGTAGCAGCCGCCGTTGTCGGGGACGGTGCTCGCGAGCGTCTCGATCTGGGCGGCGGTGTGGATCATCCCGAGCGAGTCGCGGAACCACTGCACCAGCGAGCCGGTCATCGCGATCGCGCCCTCCAGCGCGTAGACCGGCGGGGCGCCGCCGAGCACGTACCCGACCGTCGGGATGAGCCCGTGCGCCGACTCGGCGAGCCGGCGACCGGTGTTCATCAGCAGGAACGCGCCGGTGCCGTACGTGCACTTAGCCTCGCCGGGGGCGAAGCACACCTGCCCGACGAGCGCGGCCTGCTGGTCGCCGAGCGCCCCCGCGACCGGGACGCCGGGCAGCACCGTGGCGCAGGTGCCGTAGACCTCGGCGTTCGGGCGGATCTCCGGGAGCATCCGGCGCGGCACGCGCAGCACGTCGAGCAGCCGCTGCGACCACTCCAGCGAGCGGATGTCCATCAGCATCGTGCGGCTGGCGTTGGTCACGTCGGTGACGTGGCGGCCGCCGCGCGGACCCCCGGTGAGCCGCCAGATGAGCCAGCTCTCGATCGTCCCGAAGAGGACGTCGCCGGACTCGGCGCCCTCGCGCGCGCCGGCACGCGGTCGAGCAGCCACTCCAGCCGGGGCCCGGCGAAGTACGTGGCCGGCGGCAGCCCGCAGATCTCCGTGATCAGCGACGCGTGCCCGTCCTCGGCGAGCCGGGCGACGAGCCCGTCGGTGCGGGTGTCCTGCCAGGTGATCGCGGGGGCGAGCGGGGGCCCGGTGTGCCGGTCCCAGATGACCGTCGTCTCGCGCTGGTTGGCGATGCCGAGCGCGACGATGTCGCCCGGGGTGAGGCCGGCGCTGCGCAGCGCGGCCGGGACGACGCGCGTGACGTTGCGCCAGATCTCGCCCGCGTCGTGCTCGACCAGCCCGGGACGGGGGTAGTGCTGGCGGTGCTCCATCTGGGCGACCGCGAGCATCCGCCCCGCGCGGTTGAACAGCAGGCAGCGGGTCGACGTGGTGCCCTGGTCGATCGCCGCGACCACACGCTCGGTCACGGCGTCACCACCAGGTCGGCGGAGATCTCCCGGGCCGCGGCGACGAGGTGCTCGGCCAGGTGCGGACGCAGGACCGCGCCGATGCCGTACAGCTCCTCGATCGGCCCGACGACCCCCAGCGCCCCGACGACGATCCCGCCGCTGGCGCGCAGCGGGGCGGCCGCGGCGCCGGTGCCGGCCTCGTACTCGCCGGTCTCGCTCGCCCAGCCCCGGCGGCGCGCGAGCGCGAGCTGCGCCTCCAGCGCGGCCACCGTCACGCAGGTTCGCCCCGTCCACCGGGACAGGTCCAGGTCCCGGGCCGGCGGGGTGGCGACGGGCGCGAACGCCAGCAGGCACTTACCCAGCGCGGTCGCGTGCAGGGGCTGCTGTTCACCCGTCCGGATGCGCTGGACCGTCCCGTCGGGCCGGAAGACGTGGTGCACGAGCCGCACCGCGCGACCGGCCGCCACCCCGATGAGGACGGCGAGCCCGGTGCTGCCGGCGAGCGAGTCGGCCCAGTTCATCGCGCGCCCGCGCAGGTCGTGCTCGTCCCAGGCGCGGCCCAGCTCGGTCAGCCCGGATCCGAGCCGGTAGCGGGCGGTCTCGGCGTCCTGTTCGACGAACCCGAGCTCGCGCAGCGTCCGGAGGATCCCGTGCGCGGTCGGGCGGGGCAGCCCGAGCGCGGCGGCCAGCTCCGCGAGCCCCAGCGGCCGGCCCGAGCTGCCGAGGAGCCGCAGCACCGCCGCGGCCCGTTCGATCGACTGGATGGACCCGGGCACCTCTCGCACTCTACGACGTCGAGTGTGACCTTCACCCGATTGGCGGTTTGACAATGTCGAACGGTCGGCGTTGACCCCGGTCACATCCGTTCCTAGCGTCCGCCAGACGCGCCGCCGGGGAACGGCGCATGGGGAAGGGAGGATTCGATGAGGAACACCTACCTCGGCGAACTGGTCGCCGAGTTCTTCGGCACCATGATCCTCATCCTGTTCGGCTGCGGCGTCGTCGCGCAGGTCGTCACGTCGACGACGATCAGCCTCGGCGACCACGACTCGATCGCGTGGGCCTGGGGCATCGGCGTGATCCTCGGGGTCTACGTCGCCGGCCGGATCAGCGGTGGCCACATCAACCCCGCGGTGACGATCGCGCTCGCGGCGTTCCAGGGGTTCCCGTGGCGGAAGGTGCTTCCTTACGCCCTGGCCCAGACGGCGGGCGCGTTCGTGGCCGCGCTGATCGTCCGGTTCGCCTACTCGGACCTGATCAACAAGGTCGACCCGAACCACACCATCGCCACGCAGGGGATCTTCTCGACGCTGCCGGGCAACGGCGTGGACGGCGTCACGGTCACCACGGCGTTCTTCGACCAGATCATCGGCACCGCGATCCTCGTGTTCGTGGTGTTCGCGCTGGTCAACGCGCGCAACAACCCGCCGCTTTCCAACCTCGCGCCCGTCGTGATCGGCCTGCTCGTGGTCGGGATCGGGATGGCGTGGGGCGCGAACGCCGGCTACGCGATCAACCCGGCGCGCGACTTCGGGCCGCGCCTGGCCTCGTTCATCACGGGCTACTCGACGGCCTGGACGGACCAGTACGGGATGCTCTACTTCTGGGTGCCGATAGCCGGGCCGATCATCGGCGGCCTGATCGGCGGCGCGCTCTTCCAGTACTTCATCAACCGCTACATCCCCACCGACGAGAGCATCCCCACGCCCGTGGGACGCGACGTGCCCCGGTAAGGAGACGAAGACTCAATGGCCGAGTTCGTCGGTGCCATCGACCAGGGCACCACCAGCACCCGTTTCATGATCTTCGACCACTCCGGCAACGAGGTGGGACGCCACCAGCTGGAGCACGAGCAGATCCTCCCGCAGGCCGGCTGGGTGGAGCACAACCCCGTCGAGATCTGGGAGCGCTCGTCAGCCGTCCTGCAGTCGGCGCTCAACAACACCGGGCTCACCGCCTCCGACCTCGTCGCGCTGGGCATCACCAACCAGCGCGAGACCTCGGTGGTGTGGGACCGGCGCACCGGGCGTCCGCTCTACAACGCGATCGTCTGGCAGGACACCCGCACCGACCGGATCGCGGCAGCCCTCGACCGGGACGGCCGCGGCGACGTCATCCGCCGCAAGGCCGGTCTGCCCCCGGCCACGTACTTCT
Organism: Pseudonocardia sp. CNS-139; assembly: GCA_001942415.1. Lineage (GTDB taxonomy): Bacteria > Actinomycetota > Actinomycetes > Mycobacteriales > Pseudonocardiaceae > Pseudonocardia. The sequence continues at coordinate 30,982 of MKJX01000239.1, read as the reverse complement.
CGGGCGGCAAGATCCAGTGGATCCTGGAGAACGTCGAGGGCGCGCGGGAGGCCGCGGAGCGCGGTGACGCGATCTTCGGCAACACCGACACGTGGCTGCTGTGGAACCTCACGGGCGGCCGCGACGGCGGTGCGCACGTCACCGACCCGACCAACGCCAGCCGCACGATGCTGATGAACCTGGAGACGCTCGACTGGGACGACGAGCTGCTCGGGTTCTTCGGCATCCCGCGTTCGATGCTGCCCGCCATCCAGCCCAGCTCCAACCCGGCCGGGTACGGCAGCACGCTCGCGACGGGCCCGCTCGGGGGCGAGGTCCGGATCACCGGCGACCTCGGCGACCAGCAGGCCGCCACCGTCGGGCAGGTGTGCTTCGCGCCCGGCGAGGCGAAGAACACCTACGGCACCGGCAACTTCATGCTGCTCAACACCGGCACCGAGCTGGTGCGGTCGAAGGCGGGCCTGCTGACGACCGTCTGCTACAAGTTCGGTGACGAACCGGTCGTCTACGCGCTGGAGGGCTCGATCGCCGTGACGGGGTCGGCCGTGCAGTGGCTGCGCGACCAGCTCGGCATCATCTCGGGTGCGGCGCAGAGCGAGGCGCTGGCCCGGCAGGTGGAGGACAACGGCGGTGTGTACTTCGTGCCCGCGTTCTCCGGGCTCTTCGCCCCGTACTGGCGGTCCGACGCCCGCGGCGCGATCGTCGGCCTGTCCCGCTACAACACCAACGCCCACCTGGCCCGGGCCACGCTGGAGGCGATCTGCTACCAGAGCCGGGACGTCGCCGAGGCGATGGAGCAGGACTCCGGGGTGCGCCTGGATGTGCTGAAGGTCGACGGCGGGGTCACCGCCAACGAGCTGTGCATGCAGATCCAGGCCGACGTGCTCGGCGTGCCGGTCAGCCGGCCCGTCGTCGCGGAGACCACGGCGCTCGGCGCGGCGTACGCGGCGGGGCTCGCGGTCGGGTTCTGGAAGACCACGGACGAGCTGCGCGCCAACTGGAACGAGTCGAAGCGCTGGGAGCCGCACTGGTCCGAGGAGCAGCGGGCGACGGGCTACGAGCGCTGGAAGAAGGCCGTCACCAGGACGTGGACTGGGTGGACGTCGACTGACCGACCCGCCCGCACGAGGGAAAGGACAGCTCTCATGAGATCGGTCGCACTCTCCCCGCAGGCCCGCGAGGCCGCGCTCGACGCGATGGGGTCGACCGAGCTCGACGTGCTCGTCGTCGGGGGCGGGGTCGTCGGCAGCGGGGCCGCCCTCGACGCCGCCACCCGCGGCCTCACGGTCGGGCTCGTCGAGGCCCGCGACTTCGCCTCCGGCACGTCCAGCCGGTCGAGCAAGCTGATCCACGGCGGCCTGCGCTACCTGGAGATGCTCGACTTCCGGCTGGTCGCCGAGGCGCTGCAGGAGCGCGGGCTGCTGATCCAGAAGCTCGCGCCGCACCTGGTGCGGCCGGTGCCGTTCCTCTACCCGCTCACCCACCGCGTGTGGGAGCGGTTCTACGCGGGCACCGGCGTGGCGCTCTACGACTCGCTCGGGCTGCTGTCCGGGCGGGCCCGCGGGGTGCCGCGCCACCGGCACCTCACCCGGCGCGGGGCCCGCCGGGTCTTCCCGTCCCTGCGCCGGGACTCGCTGGTCGGCGCGCTGCTCTACTACGACGCCCAGGTCGACGACGCGCGGCACACGATGTTCATCGCGCGCACGGCCGCGGCGTACGGGGCGCACGTGGCGACGCGGGCCCGGGTGGTCGGCCTGCTGCGCGAGGGCGAGCGCGTCACCGGGGCCGAGGTGCACGACCTGGAGTCGGGCCGGGTGCTGCGGGTCCGGGCCCGGCAGGTGATCAACGCCACGGGCGTGTGGACCGACGAGACGCAGAGCCTCGTCGGCGAGCGCGGGCAGTTCCACGTGCGGGCGAGCAAGGGCATCCACCTGGTGGTGCCGCGCGACCGCATCCGGGGCAACTCCGGGCTCATCCTGCGCACCGAGAAGTCGGTGCTCTTCGTGATCCCGTGGGGCCGGCACTGGATCGTCGGCACCACCGACACCGACTGGAAGCTCGGCCTCGCGCACCCGGCGGCGAGCGCGGCCGACATCGACTACCTGCTCGAACACGTCAACCAGGTGCTGGAGCAGCCGCTCACGCACGAGGACGTCGAGGGCGTCTACGCGGGGCTTCGGCCGCTGCTCGCCGGCGAGTCGGACGAGACGTCCCGGCTCTCGCGCGAGCACGCCGTCGCGCACACCGTGCCGGGGCTCGTCGTGGTGGCCGGCGGGAAGTACACGACCTACCGCGTCATGGCGAAGGACGCCGTCGACGCCGCGGTGCACGGGCTGCACACCAAGGTGCCGCCGTCCGTCACGGAGGACGTGCCGCTGCTCGGCGCGGAGGGCTTCGAGGCGCTGAAGAACTCGGCGCCGCTGATCGCCGAGCACTACGGGGTGCACGAGGCGCGCGTGCACCACCTGCTGCGCCGGTACGGGTCGCTCGTCCACGAGGTGCTCGACCTCGTGCTCGACGACCCGAAGCTCGGCGAGCCGCTCGACGGCGCGCCGGACCACCTCCGGGCGGAGATCGTCTACGCCGCGTCGCACGAGGGCGCGCGGCACCTGGACGACGTGCTCGCCCGCCGCACGCGCATCTCGATCGAGACGTTCGACCGGGGCCTGCGGGCCGTCGACGAGGTCGCCCGGCTCGTCGCGCCGGTGCTGGGCTGGAGCCCGGCGCAGATCGAGCGCGAGGTGGAGCACTACCGCAAGCGCGTCGAGGCCGAGCGGGAGAGCCAGCGCATGCCCGACGACGAGACGGCCGACGCCGCCCGCATGGGCGCACCCGAGGTCGTCCCGGTCGTGTAGCGCGACTCGCGCACAGTAATCCAGCGACTCGCGGGGGGCCGGAGGCCCCAGGCCCGCGAGTCGCCGGAAAAGTGCGCGCGAGTCGCTGGATTAGCGCGCGCGAGTCGGGGTCTGGGTGTACGCGAGTCGGGGTCAGTCCTCGTCCCAGACCGACAGCAGGCTGGCCAGCACGAAGACCTGGACGGGCTGCGGGAGGCCGGGGAGGTCGGCCTCGGCCTCCCCGAACCACGCGCTGGTGCGGCGCACCGAGCCCGGTTCGCCGGCCAGCACGTGCTCGTTGCGGAAGAGCGACGTGCGCTCGAACGAGTACGTCACACCGCCGGTCTCCAGCGTCCAGGCCAGCCGCCCGACCCCGTCGGCCGTCGCGACCTGCTCGCCGGTCTCGTCGAAGAGGCGGTAGCGCCGGCCCGTCCAGCCGCCGCGGGTGACCTCGAACCGGCGCCCGTCCAGCACGAACTCACCGCCGCCGAAGAACGCCGTCGGCTTCCAGGTGCAGAGCACCGCGTCCGCCTCGCTGATCTCGTACCGGGTGCTCAGCATCCCCACCCGCGACGCGCGCAGCACGCGGCAACCTCACCACTCCCGGGCGCCGTCCGCCAGGCCGCCCCCGATACCGCGGCGCGTAGCGTGGCGGGCGTGGGTGACCTGATCGGGATCGACGACGTCTCCGCGGCGGCGGACCGCATCGCCGGACGCGTCCTGCGCACGCCGACCGTCCCGAGCCCGGGGCTCGCCGCCCACTTCGGCGTGCCGGTCACCGCCAAGCTGGAGCTGCTGCAGCGCAGCGGCTCGTTCAAGGCACGCGGCGCGTTCCACAAGCTCCTCGGGCTCTCGGCCGCCGACCCGCGGCGGGGGTCGTCGCGGTCAGCGGCGGCAACCACGGCCGCGCGCTGGCCGACGTCGCCGGCGCGCTGGGCATCGCGGCCACCGTGGTGATGCCCGAGTCGGCGCCGGTCCGCTCGGTCGAGACGGCCCGCGCGGCCGGCGCGGACGTCCGTCTCGCGCCCGGCATGGCGGCCGCGTTCGCCCTGCAGGACGAGCTGGTGACAACCGGGATGACGCTCGTGCACCCGTTCGACGACCGCGAGGTCGTCGCCGCCCAGGGCACCGTGGGCCTGGAGCTGGCGACCGACGCGCCCGACGTCACCGACGTGCTGGTCAGCATCGGCGGCGGCGGGCTGGTCTCCGGCGTGGCCGCCGCGGTGCGCGCGCTGCTGCCGGGCGTGCGGGTGTGGGGCGTCGAGACGGAGGGCGCCGACGCGATGTCGCGGGCCGTCGCGGCCGGCGGGCCGGTCGACATCGAGCTGACCTCGATCGTCTCGACGCTGAGCGCCCCGCACGTCTCCCAGCTCACCTACGACCACGTCACCGCGCTGGTGGACGACGTGCTCGTGGTGCCGGACGCCGACGCCGTGCGCGGCACCCTCACCCTCGCCGAGGACGGCCGGGTGTGGGCCGAGCCGGCGGCCGGCTGCCTGGTGCCGGCGGCGCACGGCGTGCTGGAGCGGGTCGGTCCGGGCGCGCACCTCGGTCTGGTGGTCTGCGGCGGCAACGCGAGCGTCGCCGACGTCACGGGCTGGGCGGCGCGGTTCACCGCCACGCCGTTCCCGGCGCGCGTGTCGGTGGCCTGAACGCCCTCACCCGGGCAGACTCGCAGGAGATCGCCACTGCCTGGAGGAGCCCGGGTGGACCGCAGCACGCGCACCGTCGAGGACCTGCTGAGACTGCTCGACGGGCTCTTCGAGCCCGACGCCCACCGCTGGACCGGCGCGGACGGCGCCACCTGGTGGGACGAGTTCTACGCCGACCGCTCGAGGCCGGTGCCGTTCTTCGTCGCGAAGCCGGACGAGAGCCTCGCCCGGTGGGTGGAGAGCGGGCTGCTGCGCCCGGGCCGGGCGCTGGACCTGGGCTGCGGGCCGGGCCGCAACGCCATCCACCTCGCGTCGGCCGGGTTCGCGGTGGACGCCGTGGACCTCGCCCCGGCGGCCGTCGCGTGGGCGCGGGAGCGGGCCGCGGAGGTGGGCGCCGAGGTGCGCTTCCTCGCCGGCGACGCGTTCACCCTCGGCGACGCCGAGCTGGGCGGGCGCTACGACCTGATCTACGACTCGGGCTGCTTCCACCACCTGCCGCCGCACCGCCGCATCACCTACCTCGCGTTCGTCGACCGCGCGCTGGCGCCCGGCGGGCACCTGGCGATGAGCTGCTTCGCGACGGACGGCGTCGGCTCGGAGCAGTCCGACCTCGACGTCTACCGCGGCCGGCACTTGCAGGGCGGCCTCGCCTACACCCCCACCCGCTGCGGCGGATCTTCTGCGACCTCACCGAGGTCGAGCTGCGCCGCATGCGGCCCCGAGGCAGGCCGCCGGACTCGCCCTGGTTCGGCGAGCCGTTCCTCTGGCCGGCCGCTGTTCCGCCGCCGACGCCTGAGCGGGATGGCGCCGGCCCGTCCGGCGATTCACGTGGGTCGTGGAGCCGGTGAGCGTGGACTCGTCGTGATCGGGGCCGGGCAGGCCGGGCTGTCGGCCGCGTACGGGCTGCGCCGCCACGGCCTGGAGCCGGGCCGCGACCTCGTGGTGCTCGACGGCGAGGACGGGCCCGGCGGCGCGTGGCGGCACCGCTGGCCGACGCTGCGCGTGGACAGGGCGCACCGGATCTCCGACCTGCCCGGGCTCCCGTTCGCGCCCGCCGACCCGACGCTCCCCGCCGCGCAGGTGGTCCCGGAGTACTTCGCGGCGTACGAGAACCGGTTCGACCTGCGGGTCCGCCGTCCGGTGCACGTCACGGCCGTCCGGGACACCGCGCCCGACCTGCTCGTCGAGACCGGCGCCGGCACCTGGCGCACGCGCGCCCTGATCAACGCGACCGGCACCTGGACGCAGCCGTTCCGGCCGCACTACCCGGGCGCGGGACGTTCCGCGGACGGCAGCTGCACACCGTCGAGTACCGCGGGCCGGCCGAGTTCGCGGGCCGGCGGGTGGTGGTCGTCGGCGGCGGCACGTCGGCCGTGCAGCTGCTGATGGAGATCGCCCCGGTGGCGGCCGGGACGACGTGGGTGACCCGCCGGCCGCCGGAGTTCCGTGACGGCCCGTTCTCCGAGGAGTGGGGCCGGGCCGCCGTCGCCCGGGTCGAGGAGCGGGTGCGGGCGGGCCTGGCCCCGCAGAGCGTCGTCGGCGTGACGGGGCTCGCGCTGACCCCCGAGGTGCGCGCCGCGCAGGACGCGGGCGTACTGCACCGGCTGCCGATGTTCGAGCGGATCACCCCGGACGGGTGGTCTGGGCCGATGGCAGCACCGCCGCCGCCGACGTGATCCTCTGGGCCACCGGCTGGCGCGCGGCGCTGGGCCACCTCACCCCGCTGCGGCTGCGCGGCCGCGGCGGCGGGATCGCGGTGGACGGCACGCGGGTGCGCGCCGACCCGCGCGTCCACCTCGTCGGCTACGGGCCGAGCGCGAGCACGATCGGCGCCAACCGCGCCGGCCGGGCCGCGGCGCGCGAGGTGGTCGCGCTGCTCCGCGCCCCGGCCGCCGCCTGAGCTGACCAGGCCCTACTGCTGCTCGCCCGGCTCCATCATCGCGGCGAGCGCGGCCTCGTCCATGTGCGCGACCTCCCACAGGTGCCCGTCGAGGTCGTGGAGCTGCGCTGGTACATGAAGCCGTGGTCCTCGGTGTCGCGGGCCACCGCGGCGCCGGCCGAGATCGCCGTGGTGACCAGGTCGTCCACCTCGTCGCGGCTCTCGGCCGAGACCGCGAGGATCACCTCGGTGGCGGTGTTCGGGTCGGCGATCGGGCGGGTCGCGAAGTCGGCGAACCGGGTGTGGTCGAGCAGCATCACCGCGGTGTCCTCGTTGATGTTCATCAGCGTCGCGTGCTCGTCGGTGAAGCGCGGGTCGAACGTGAAGCCGAGCTTCGTGAAGAACGCGGCGGACGCCTGCACGTCGGCGACGGCGATGTTGACGAACAGCTTGCGGGCCATGGTGGGCTCCTCCTGTGTGTGGTGTCGGGGGTGGGACCACGGGCCGGCCGGAAACTCATCGGTGCCCGGGACACGCGGTCGAGCCGGGCCGGACCACCGGGGCACCGTGCCACACTGTCGGCCATGACGGCACTTCCGTTGCAGCCGCCGCGACTGCTGACCGTCGCCGAGTTCGCCGCACTGCCCGAGGCCCTCGACGGCCGGTACGAGTTGCAAGAAGGTCACATCATCATGGCGCCGCCGCCGATCCCCGAGCACCAGCGGTGCCTGCGACAACTGCTCATCGGCCTCACTCCGCGAACGCCGGGGCACCTCGAGGTGCTGCCTGAGGTGGGTGTCGACCTCGGGCTCGTGGCGGGCCACCGCCCCGGGTTCGTACGGATCCCCGACATCTCCGTCGTCACGCGCGCCGGTCTGGAGCGCCGCACCCGCGAGGGCGGGCTGATCCGGGCGAGCGAGGTCGTGCTGGCCATCGAGATCGTCTCCGAGGCTCCCGCCGCACCGACCACTCCGTCAAGCACGACGAGTACGCCGACGCCGGCATCCCCCGTTACTGGATCATCGAGATCGACGACCGCCCCACGCTGACCGCCTGCCACCACGCCGGCGAGCTCGGCTACGCCGACGACCGCCCGGTGAGCGGCGTGTTCACCACCGACGAGCCGTTCCCCGTCCGGCTCGACCTCGACCGGCTCACGTAGCGCCCGTCACTCCCGGGTCCGCGCCACCCGTCCGGGTGTATATTCCGCACGGAATAATCACTGCGGACCAATGGGCGGCACCGTGAGCCTCACCCCGCTGGGCATCAGCGTGCTGGCGCTGCTCAGCGAGCGGCCCATGCACCCGTACGAGATGTACCGGCTGCTCGTCGAACGCCGCGAGGACCGGATCGTGAAGGTCCGGCCCGGCTCGCTGTACCACACGGTCGACCGGCTGGCCGGGCTCGGCCACGTCGAGGCCACCGGCACCGACCGGGACGGCGGGCGCCCCGAGCGCACGACCTACCGCGTCACGCCGTCCGGCCGCGCCGCGCTCGCCGACCGGATCCGCGGGGTGCTGGCCGCTCCGGTCAACGAGTTCCCGGTCTTCCCGGTCGCGCTGGCCGAGGCGCACAACCTGCCCCGCCGCGAGGTCGTCGAGCTGCTCACCGGCCGCGTGGACCGGCTGCGGGCCACGCACGACGAGACGGGCGCCGCCCTCGACGCCGCGGACGCGGTGCCCGTCGAGGAGGCGTACACGCTGGCCGGCCGGTACACCCAGGCACTGCTCTCCACCGAACTGAGCTGGCTCACCGACCTCATCGGTCGCCTCGAACGCAAGGAACTGCGATGGCCTCTCGACGACCGCCTGTGACCCCGGCCGGGACGGGGCCCGCGAGCCCTGGCCCGCGCTGTGGGCCCTCGTGATCGGGTTCTTCATGATCCTGGTGGACGCGACGATCGTGTCCGTCGCGACGCCGGCGATCATGACGGGCCTCGGCGCCGACGTGAACGCCGTCGTCTGGGTCACGAGCGCCTACCTGCTCGCCTACGCCGTGCCGCTGCTGGTCACCGGGCGCCTGGGCGACCGGTTCGGCCCCAAGAACGTCTACCTGGTCGGGCTCGCCCTGTTCACGCTCGCGTCGCTGTGGTGCGGCCTGACGAACAGCGTGGGCGAGCTCGTCGTCGCGCGGGTCTTCCAGGGCCTGGGCGCCTCGATGATGACGCCGCAGACGATGGCCGTGATCACCCGCACGTTCCCCGCGGACAAGCGCGGCCGGGCCATGAGCCTGTGGGGCGCGGTCGCCGGCGTCGCGACGCTGGTCGGGCCGATCCTCGGCGGCGTGCTCGTGGACGGGCTCGGCTGGGAGTGGATCTTCTTCGTCAACGTGCCCGTCGGGGTGGTGGCGTTCGTGCTGGCCGTCCGGCTGGTCCCGGCGCTGGAGACGCACGTGCACCGCTTCGACCTGCTCGGCGTGGTGCTGAGCGCGGTGGGCATGTTCCTGCTGGTCTTCGGCATCCAGGAGGGCCAGACCTACGACTGGGGCGCGCGGTGTGGGTGCTCATCGCGGCAGGTGTGGTGGTGCTGGCGCTGTTCCTGCTGTGGCAGCGGCGCACCCGCGGCGAGCCGCTGCTGTCGCTCTCGCTCTTCCGCGACCGCAATTTCGGGCTGGCGAACGTCGCGATCACGGCGGTCGCGTTCGCGGTGACCGCGCTGGCGTTCCCGCTGATGCTCTACGCGCAGGAGGTCCGCGGGTTCACCCCGACGCAGGCGGCGCTGCTGCTCGTGCCGATGGCGGTCGTCTCGGGAGCGCTCGCGCCGTTCGTCGGCCGGCTGACCGACCGCGCGCACCCGCGCTGGGTCGCGGGCATCGGGATGGCGTGTTTCCCGGTCTCGCTGGTCTGGCTCGCCTGGTGCTCCAGCCGGACGCACCGGTGTGGGAGCTGCTGCTGCCGATCACGCTGCTCGGCGTGGCCAACGGCTTCCTGTGGGCGCCGATCGCGACGACCGCCACCCGCAACCTGCCGATGTCGCAGGCGGGCGCGGGCAGCGGCGTCTACAACACCACGCGCCAGGTCGGCGCCGTGCTCGGCAGCGCGGGGATCGCGGCGATCATGCAGTCGCGGCTGGCCGCGCTGCTGCCCGGGATGCCCGCCGACGCCGACACGGGCGGCCGGCTGCCCGCCGCGGTGCAGGACGGGTTCAGCACCGCGATGGCGCAGTCGCTGCTGCTGCCCGCCGCGGTGCTGCTCGTCGGGCTGGCCGCGGTGCTGGCGTTCACCGCCCCGGCGCACCTCCTGGCCCGGTCGGGCCGGTCGCCGCCGCCGTCGCGGGCGCTGACCCGGCGGGAGACCGTCAGACGTCGCCTCAGACGTCGGTACGGACCTCGGTGCCGTCCTGCGCCCACCGGGTGTGGAACGAGCCCTCCGCGTCGACGCGCCGGTAGGTGTGCGCGCCGAAGAAGTCGCGCAGCCCCTGGATGAGGTTGGCCGGGCCGCGCTCGCGCCGGTAGCCGTCGTAGTACGAGAGCGAGCTCGCGAACGCCGGGATCGCGACGCCCTGCTCGGTCGCGGTCATCACCACCCGCCGCCACGCGTCCTGCGCGTCGGCGACGGCCTCGGTGAAGTAGGGCACCATCAGCAGGTTCTCCACCTCGCCGTGCTCGGCGTACGCGTCGCGGATGCGGTTGAGGAACTGCGCCCGGATGATGCAGCCGCCGCGCCAGATGGTGGCCATCGCACCGAGGTCGAGGTCCCAGTCGTTCGCCTTCGACGCGGCCCGCATCTGCGCGAAGCCCTGCGCGTACGCCACGACCTTGCTGGCGTAGAGGGCCTGCCGGATGTCGTCGACCAGGTCGCCGCGGTCCTCCCCGCGCCCGGCACCGGCCCGGCGAGCGTGGTGGACGCGGCCCTGCGCTCGTCGCGCAGCGCGGAGAGCGTGCGCGCGAACACCGCCTCGGTGATGCCGGTGAGCGGCACGCCCAGATCCAGGGCGTCGATCGCCGTCCAGCGGCCGGTGCCCTTCTGCTCGGCCTGGTCGAGCACGACGTCGACGAGCGGGCGGCCGGTGCGCGCGTCGGTCTTCTGGAGCACCTCGGCGGTGATCTCGATGAGGAACGACTCCAGGTCACCGGAGTTCCACTCCTCGAAGATCTTGCCGATCGCCGGCGCGTCCAGCCCGGCCACGTGCGTCAGCAGGTCGTACGCCTCGGCGATGAGCTGGATGTCGGCGTACTCGATGCCGTTGTGCACCATCTTGACGTAGTGCCCGGCGCCGTCCGGCCCGACGTGCACGCAGCACGGCGTGCCGTCGACCTGCGCGGCGATACCGGTGAAGACCTCCTCGACCTCGGCGTAGCCGCCGGGTCGCCGCCGGGCATGATGCTCGGCCCGAGCAGCGCGCCCTCCTCGCCGCCGGACACCCCGACGCCCATGAACCGCAGGCCGCGGGCCGCGCACTCCGCGGTGCGCCGCTTCGTGTCCGGGAAGTGCGAGTTGCCGGCGTCGATGACGATGTCGCCCTCGTCGAGCAGCGGGGCCAGCTCCTCGATCACCGCGTCGACCGGCGCGCCCGCCTTGACCATGACGATGATCCGCCGCGGCCGCTCCAGCGCCGCGACGAAGTCCTCGACGGTCTCGGCGGCGGTGAACGCGCCCTCCGCGCCGTACGCCTCCATGAACTCCCTGGTGCGGGCGGCGGTGCGGTTGTGCACCGCCACCGGCGTGCCGCGGCGGGCGATGTTGCGGGCGAGGTTCGCCCCCATCACCGCCAGCCCGGTCACGCCGATGCGGCTCTTGCCCTCTGGCACGGTCATGGCTCTCCCTCGGTCAGCCCGCTGGCGCACGTTACAGCCGGGCGCCGGGCCCGGACCTGTGACGTCGGAACCCGTCAGAACCCCGCGACCGCCGGGATCACCTCCCGGCCGATCAGGCGCAGCGGCTCGATCTCCGACACCCGCGGCACCCACCCGTGGGCCTCGGTGAAGCCCAGCGCGGCGAACCCGCGCAGCTGCTCCACCAGCGCGTCGATCTTCTCGCCCTTCTCGCCCGGGTCGATCGCGACCATCACGGTCTTCTCGATCTCGTCGTACGGCCGGCGACGGCCTCGCAGTGCCCGCGCAGGACGTCCAGCTTGCGCGCGACGTCCGGGCCGCCGAACAGGTTGCACGCCTGGGCGTACCGGGCGACGAGCCGCAGCGTCTTCTTCTCCCCTCCCCCACCGATCAGGATCGGCGGGTGCGGGCGGCGCAGCGCCTGCGGCGAGTTGAGCGTGCGGGCGAGCTCGTAGTGGCTGCCCTTGTACGGTGCGTCGCTGTCGCTCCACATCTGCAGGCAGATCTGCAGCGTCTCCTCCAGCCGCTCGAACCGCTCGGCCGTGGGCGGGAACGGCAGGCCGAGCCCGGCGGCCTCGTCGCCGTTCCAGGCGGCACCGATGCCCAGCCACGCACGCCCCTTCGACAGCACGTCGAGCGTGGTGACGAGCTTGGCGAGCATCCCGGGCTCGCGGTAGGTCACGGCCGTGACCCAGGCCAGCAGCTGGACGCGCTCGGTGCGCGCGGCGATGTAGCCGAGCGTCGTGTACGCCTCCAGCATCTCGTGCTCGGCCGGGCCGAGGCCGCCGATCTGCCAGACGTGGTCCATGACGCTGACGCGGGCGAACCCGGCCTCCTCGGCCGTGGTCACGATGCGGGTGAGGTCGTCGGCGAGCGCTGCCGGCCCGGACGGGTACGTGAAGTCCGCGACGTGCAGACCGATCTCCATCGGTGGCTCCTCGATTCAACGCGATAGTGCACAGTGCTTCGTGATCGACGCTAGCGGCGATCGCACCGCCCAACCTGGCACTGTCATGCCCAGGCTCGCAGCTGTCACTCGCCGTTGCGGGTGGCGTCGACCCAGTCGTCGATCCGCTTCCACCAGTCGTAGAGCCAGTCGACGGCGTCGTCCCGCGGCACCTCGTCGTGCGGCACCCGCCACCAGCGCATCCGCACCGTCGTGTCGAGCGGGAGCGCGCGCCAGATGTCGGCCGTCGAGTAGAGGTGGTCGAGGCCGGCGTGCGCGACCCACACGACGTCCGCGTCCGGCGCGGCGGCGAGCGCGGCCGACACCCCGCCCGGACGCGGCGGCAGCACGTGCCGCATGGCCTCGGACCGGCGTGCCATCTCCTCGAACCCGCCGTCCCGCAGCCGGCGGATGCCGGCGAGCCGGCGCGCTCGGTTGAAGTTGCCGCCCTCGGGGAAGAGCACGAACGCGTCGTCGCCGTCGAGCGAGGACGCCAGGTCCGCGATGCGCCGCTCCGTCCGGTCGCCGTCCGGGTCCGACCGGCCGACGTCGTGCGCGGACAGGAACCTGTTGGGCAGCCGGTTGAGCACGACGTCCAGCGCCGGGTCCCACTGGAGGGCGGCGGCCAGCACGATGCGCGGCTCCCGCGCGTACCAGTTGACCAGGGCGTGGACCAGCAGGAACGAGTCACCGGGCCCGGCGTGCCGGCAGAAGACGAGCAGCGGGCGGCCGAGGTACTCGTCCGGGTCGGGGCCCTCGATCTCGACGCGCAGCCGCAGCACGCGCACCGACTCCCGGTAGAGCACCCGCAGGTACCACGCGACCACGCCGTAGTGCAGCCGCTGCATCGGCGGCGTGCGGATCACGGCCCCGAACCCGGACGCCACCCACAGCGCGAGGAGCGCGACCAGCGCCGCGCTCTCCAGCACGAGCGCGAGCACCGCGACCCACAGCACGCGCAGCACCCGCATCCGGCCGGGCAGCAGCGGTGACACGGCCGCGGCGACGAGCAGCCACACCGGCAGCGTCACGAGCACGCCGGCGGTCAGCGCGAGCACGGCAGGCGCCAGCACCGCGCGCCGGACCCAGCGCGGCGGCAGGTTCATCAGACGGCCGTCTTGAGGTACTCGGCGGACGCCTGCCGGGCCGTCTCGATCCGCCGTTCGACGCCCGCGGTGCCGCGGTAGCGCAGCGTGTCGCGGCTGTCCCAGCGCGGCGCGGCGCCCGCACCCGCGGGGAGCACGTGCACCTCGACGTCGCGCGGCACCTCGGCGAGGTCGCGGGCGAACCGGTGCCGCCGGGTGATCTCGAACGCGACCATCGCGACCTCCCACGGCCGCCGCGGCGGCCGCAGCGGCGTGTCGATCCGCCCGACCTGAAGCACGAACACCCGCCGGCGCCCAGCTCGACGGCCCGGCCCAGCGGGATGCTGTTGACGAGGCCGCCGTCGAGGTAGTGCCGGCCGTCCACCTGGGCCGGGGGCAGCAGGCCGGGCACCGACGCCGACGCCAGCACGGCCTCCACCACCGGGCCGCGGTCGAACCAGACCTCGGCGGCGTCCTCGATGCTCGCGGCGCAGCACTGGAAGCGCACCGGGAGGTCCTCGATCCGGCGGTCCGCGAGCTGCGCCTCCAGCGTGCGGCGCAGCGGCTCCGGCGAGTGCGCCGCGGTGCCGGTGCGGGCGAGCTCGCGCACCCGCGCGATGGGGCCGGCGCTGAACACGGCCGCGGCGTCGGTCGAGCGCCAGACGGTGTCCAGCCGCTCGATCGCCTCGTCCGGCGCGAACGCGGCCAGCACCGCCCCGTTCATCGCACCCACCGACGTGCCGATGACGAGGTCCGGTCGCACACCGGCGTCGAACAGCGCCTGCACCTGTCCGACCTGCACGGCGCCGAGCACACCACCCCCGCCGAGCACGAACGCCGTCTCACCCGTCCACGCCACGGCGGCCATGCTGCCAGCCGCGGTTCGCCCGACCCGTGTCCGTGACTCGGACGGACGAACCCACACCGACTCGCGCGCGCTCAGAGCCCGACTCGCGTGCACGAATCGCCCGACTCGCGCGCACTTTCGGCGCGACTCGCGGGACGACGTGCCCGACCCCTTCCGCGAGTCGGGGCCTGGCTGCACGCGAGTCGCGGGCTGAGTGCGCGCGAGTCGCGCTCAGAAGGCGCGCGAGTCGCTGGATTCGTGCACGCGAGTCGCCGGAATCGTGCGCGCGAGTTGCGGTCAGGGCGTGGCGGCGAGGCGGACCATCGTCCACGAGACGGGCGGGAGCTGCACCCGCAGCCGGCCGCCCGTCAGCTCCACGGTCGCGTTGGGCAGCGGGACCACCCGCTCCGGCTGCGCGGCCGTGTTCGTCGCCGCCCGGTCGTCGTCGGCGAGCGTGAGCGCCGCGCGCACGGCCCCGACGGGCAGCGCGCGCACGTCCACGTCCAGCGCGAGCCGCTGTCCGCGGTCCCGGTTGACGGCGAAGAGCGCCGCTTCGCGGGTGTCGTCGTCCCAGGTCGCGACGGCGTCGAGCACCGGCACCGGGCCGTAGCGGGCCGTCTCGTAGAGGGGTGACACGGGCTCGACGCGCAGCACGTCGCCGCGCGCGTGCCGGGACGTCAGCGCGAAGGGGTGGAAGATCGTCTGCCGCCACGCGGGCCCGCCCGGCTCGGTCATGATCGGCGCGATCACGTTGACCAGCTGCGCCTGCGCCGCGGACGTGACCCGGTCGCTGTGCCGCAGCAGCGCGATGAGCAGCCCGCCGACGACCACGCGTCGGTGACGTCGTACACGTCCTCCAGGAGCGGCGGTGCGACCGGCCAGTCCTGCAGCGGGGGCGCGGCGTGGAAGCGGTCGGAGTACCAGACGTTCCACTCGTCGAACGACAGCATGATCCTCTTGCCGGACCGCAGGCGGGCGCCCGTCGCGTCGGCGGTGGCGACCACGGCGTCGATCATGCGGTCCATGTCGACGGCCGAGGCGAGGAAGCTGTCGACGTCGCCGCCCTCGGGCTGGTAGTAGGCGTGCAGCGAGACCATGTCGACCTGGTCGTACGCCTCGGCGAGCACGGTGGCCTCCCACGCGCCGAACGTCGGCATCCGGGAGTGCGAGCTGCCGCAGACCACCAGCTCCAGGTCACGGTCGAGCATCCGCATCGCCTTCGCCGTCTCGGCGGCCAGCCGCCCGTACTCGTGGGCGGTCTTGTGCCCGACCTGCCACGGTCCGTCCATCTCGTTGCCGAGGCACCACATGCGGATGCCGTGCGGCTCGGGCGTGCCGTTCGCGACGCGCCGGTCCGCGAGCGCGCTGCCGGCCGGGAGGTTCGCGTACTCCAGCAGGTCGACGGCCTCCGCGACGCCGCGCGTGCCGAGGTTGAGCGCGAGCATCGGCTCGACGACCGCGGCCCGGCCCCAGCGCACGAACTCGTCGAGCCCGACGGTGTTGGGCTCGGTGCAGTGCCAGGCCAGGTCGCGCCGGCGGGGGCGCTGCGCGACCGGCCCGACGCCGTCCTCCCAGCGGTAGCCGGAGACGAAGTTGCCGCCCGGGTAGCGCACGGTCGAGACGCCCAGCTCGCGGACGAGCGCCAGCACGTCGCCGCGGAACCCGTCGGGGCCGGCGGTGGGGTGGCCCGGCTCGTGGATGCCGGTGTAGACGCAGCGTCCGAGGTGCTCGACGAACGAGCCGAACGTGCGGCGGCTGACCGGGGCGATGCGGAAGGCGGGATCGAGCGTCGCGGTCGCGTTCAGCACGGGCTTCCCTCGGACGTCGGCGGGCGGGGGGATGCCGTCAGAAGGCCGGCCAGGGGATGGCCGGGCCGTGCCCGGACGGCTCGGGGTAACACGGCTCGGCGAGCAGCCGGTCCACCCGCCGGGTGAGCGTGCGCAGCTCGCGGCGGGTGATGTGGTCCGACAGCGCGTCGCAGAGGTCGGCCTCCAGTGCCGCGCGCAGCCGTTCGACCTTGTCCAGCACGGGCTCGGGCAGCCGCTTGCCGACCCAGCCCCACAGCACCGTGCGCAGCTTGTGGTCGGTGTGCATGCACAGCCCGTGGTCCACGCCGTAGACGTTGCCGTCGGTGCCGGCGAGCACGTGCCCGCCCTTGCGGTCCGCGTTGTTCGTCACGACGTCGAACGCGGCCATGACCTGCAGCTCCGGCAGGTCGGCGTGGGCGAGCACGGCGGGCTCGCCGTAGTCGCCGCGGGCGCGCAGCACCCCGATCCAGCCCTCGGGGACGTCGGCGGGCGCGCACACGTCGACGAGCTCGCGCTCGTCGTCGGTGTCGACCCAGACCTGCACCATCCCGGTCCCGAACGGGCCGTCGCGCAGCACGGTGGGCGGGACGACCCCGAACCCGGCCGCCTCGGAGACCAGGAACGCCGACACCTCGCGGCCGGCGAGCGTGCCGTCCGGGAAGTCCCACAGCGGGCGCTCGCCGCGCACGGGCTTGTAGACGCACTGCGCCTCGACGCCGTCGAGGGTGACCGTGCCGAACAGCGTGGCGTTGGAGGCGTCGACGAGCCGTCCGGTGATCTCGATCCGGCCGTGCCGCAGCAGTCCCGGCACGGCCGGGTCTCGGGGGTCCAACGTGCTCCCTGTCAGTCCCCGACGGGGGAACGCTCGTGGTAGCCGTTCAACCGGACACAGACGTGCCCCTCCGCGTCGAGGGGTTCCGCGCAGAGCGGGCACGGCGGGCGGCCGGCCGACACGACACGCTCCGCGCGGTCGGCGAAGGCCCGGGCCTGCACCGGGGAGAGGAACACGCGCAGCGCGTCGGGGCCCTCCTCGGTGTCGTCGAGCACCACCGACTCGTCGACCTCCTCGTCGGTGACGGCGAGCAGCTCGACCACGATCGACCGCGAGTCGGCGTCCCAGCCCAGGCCCATCGTGCCGACCCGGAACTCCTCCTCCAGCGGGACGGCGAGCGGGTCGAGGTCCGTGCCGCCGGCGCGTCCGGGAGCTCGGGGCCGAACCGGCGCACGACCTCCTGCAGGAGGGCGCTGATCCGGTCGGCGAGCACGGACACCTGCTGCTTCTCCAGCAGCACGCTCACGGTGCGGGCCTCCTCGATGGCCTGCAGGTAGAAGGAACGGTCGCCGGGTTCACCGACGGTGCCGGCGACGAACCGCTCCGGTCGGCGGAAGACATGGATGACGCGTGACATGGCGATACCGAGAGTAGACCGCGCACGCGCCTGCGGCACCCCGGCTGCGGTGCGCCGCCGCGCTACGCGCCGGTCTCGCCGCCGACCACCGCGTCGGAGCTGCGCGGGGCGGCCCTGCGGCGGCGCTTGGGCTTGGGCGGGATCAGGCCGGCGACGTCGCCACCGACGTCGTTGACGCGCACGACGAACGGGCGCGTCTCGGTGTAGCTCACGACGCTGATCGACGACGGGTCCACGACGATCCGCTGGAAGTTGTCCAGGTGGGTGGCGAGCGCGTCGGCGAGCACCGCCTTGATCACGTCGCCGTGCGAGCACGCGACCCACACCGCCGCCGGCCCGTGCTCGGCCGCGATCCGGGCCCCGTGCCGGCGCACGGCCGCGACCGCACGGGCCTGCATCCCGGCCAGCCCCTCGCCGTCCGGGAACACCGCCGCGGACGGGTGCGCCTGCACGACCCGCCACAGCGGCTCCTTGACCAGGTTCTTCAGCGCCGAGCCGGTCCACGAGCCGTAGTCGACCTCGGCGAGGTCCGGCTCGGTCACGGGCGTCAGCTCGCGGGCCGCCGCGAGCGGCGCGACCGTCTGCTCGCAGCGCAGCATCGGCGAGCAGACGATCTCCGCCACCGGCACCCCGTCCAGCCGCCCGACGAGCTTCTCCGCCTGGGCGCGGCCGGTGTCGTCCAGCTCGACGCCGGGCGAGCGGCCGGCGAGCACGCCGCTCACGTTCGCCGACGAGCGGCCGTGGCGGAGCAGGATCAGGGTCGTCACGACCACCGAGCGTACGTGCGAACCGGACGCCCCCTCAGGTCGCGGCGATCCAGCCGGCGCCCAGCGCCAGGAACAGCACCGCGCCGAGCGCGATCCGGTACCAGACGAAGATGTAGACGCTGTGCCGTTCGACGTAGCGCAGCAGCCAGGCGATCGAGGCGAACCCGATCCCGAACGCGATCACCGTCGCCACCGTCATCTGCAGCGGGCTCGGCCCGTCCCCGGCGAACACGTCGGGGAGCTGGAAGATCCCGGACGCGACGACCGCGGGGATGGCCAGCAGGAACGAGTACCGCACCGCGGCGGGGCGGGTGAAGCCGAGCAGGAGGCCCGCCGTCACGGTCCCGCCCGAGCGGGAGACGCCCGGGATCAGCGCCATGGCCTGCGCGAGCCCGAGCAGCACGCCGTCGGCGACCTTCATCTGGTCGACCTCCAGCCGCTGCCGCCCGAGCAGCTCGGCCAGGCCCAGGAGCAGGCCGAACACGACCATCGTGGTGGCGATCAGCCAGAGGTTGCGGGCCGCCGTCTGGATCTGGTCCTCGAACACGAAACCGAGCACGCCGATCGGGATCGTGCCGATGATCACCAGCCAGGCCAGCCGGTAGTCCGGCGTCGCGCGGACGTCGGCGTGAGGAACCCGCGGAACCAGGTCGCCGTGAGGTGGCCGATGTCGCGCGCGAAGTACACGAGCACGGCCGCCTCCGTGCCCAGCTGCGTGACGGCCGTGAACGCCGCGCCGGCGTCCCGGCCGAAGAACACCTCGGAGACGATCCGTAGGTGCGCCGAGGACGAGATGGGCAGGAACTCGGTGAGCCCCTGGACGACCCCCAGCACGAGCACTTCGAGCCACGTCACGGCGCGTGACGCTATCGGGGGGCGCCGCGGGCATACGCTCCCGGTGTGCGTCGGCGGCGGATGGGTGCGAGCGGGCTGGAGGTGTCGCAGCTCGGCCTCGGCACGCTGACGTGGGGCGCCGGCACCGACGTGGCGGGGGCGACCGAACAGCTCACGGCGTTCGTGGACGCGGGCGGCACGCTCGTCGAGACCGCCGACGCCTACGGCGACGGCACCGCCCAGCAGATGCTCGGCGAGGTCATCGCGACCACCGTGCCCAGGGACTACCTCATCGTCGCCGGCCGGGCGATGCTCCCGGCCCCGCCCGACGAGCGCCCGTCCGGGCCCGGCTCGGCCCGCGGCGCGCTGCTCGCCGGCCTCGACGCCACGCTCAAGCGGCTCGGCACCGACCACCTCGACCTCTGGCAGCTGCCCGGCTTCGACGCGACCGTCCCCCTGGAGGAGACGCTCTCCGCCGTGCAGGTGGCGGTGATGGCGGGCAAGGCGCGTTACGCCGGGCTCGTCGCGCCGGCCGGATGGGAGCTCGCGACCGTCGCCGAACGCGGCCGCGCGCTGGGCAGCATCACCGTGCCGGTGTCGGCGCAGGTCGAGTACTCGCTGCTGTGCCGCGCCCCGGAGGCCGAGCTGCTGCCGGCCGCCGCGCACCACGGCGTCGGGCTGCTCGCGTGGGCGCCGCTCGGACGGGGGGTGCTCACCGGCAAGTACGCGGGCGGCACCCCGGCCGACTCCCGCGGCGCCTCCCCGGCGCTCGCCACCTACGTCGAGGCGCGGCGCACCGAGCGGTCCGGCCGGATCGTGCAGGCCGTGCTCACGGCGGCCGACGGGCTGGGCACCTCACCGCTCGCCGTCGCGCTGGCCTGGGTGCGCGACCGGCCCGGCGTCACCGCCGCGATCGTCGGTGCACGCGACGCCGCGCAGCTCGCGGCGTCCACGGCGGCGGACGGCGTCGTGCTCCCGCGCGAGATCCGCGCGGCCCTCGACGACGTCAGCGCACCGTGACCGGGCCGCCCGACAGCCTGGCACCACCTGCGGGGCGGGCCTATGGTGTGGGAATTCCACCTGGTGTTCACCACATCGCCGGGTGGCACGCGAACGGCAGGAGGTGAGCCGGTGGCGCGAGGCGGCCCGACCGGCGTGGTCGAGGGGGATCTGATCGACGGGGACTGGGAGTATCGGCCCGTTCAGCTGCCGGGGGACGTCTCGCGGGTGACCGCGGCGGTGCGGCTGGCGATCCAGGCCGAGTTCGGCGGGTGGGAGCTGTCCCGCGTGCGGCTCTACCCGGGTGGTGTCCGGAAGGTGGTGCTGCGCAGAAGGCGCAGTTCGAGAATGCTGCCCGAGCTCTCGACGTGAGGCTCGCAACAGCAGCTTGAAGCTCACACTGATGTGAGGTTCGAGCATCGGTGGCGTGTCCGCCACCGTCCGGGCAGGGCAGTGCTCTCTGCCGCTGACCGCCCTCACCGCTCTCACGACCGCCGCGTTCGTCACCGTCCTGACCGAGGCGCTGCCGGCGGGCGTGCTGCCCGCGATGGCCGCCGACCTGGGCGTTCCCGAGTCCGCCGCCGGCCAGGCCGTCACCGTCTATGCACTCGGCACGGCACTCGCCGCGATCCCGCTCTCCGCCGCCACGGCGACCTGGCCGCGCAGACGGCTCCTGCTGGCGGGCGTCGCCGGGTTCGCCGTCGCCAACACGGTGACCGCCGCCTCCCCCTGGTTCCCGCTCACGATGGCCGGCCGGTTCGTCGCCGGGGTCGCCGCGGGCATCGTATGGGCGCTGCTCGCCGGCTACGCGCGCCGGCTCGCGCCGCCCGGCCTGGAGGGCAAGCGACCGCGGTCGTCATGGCCGGCATCCCGCTCGCGCTGTCGCTGGGTGTGCCCGCCGGCACGTTCCTCGGCGGCGCGCTCGGCTGGCGGGTGGGTTTCGCCGTGATGTCGGCGCTCGCCGTCGTGCTGCTGGGCTGGGTCGCCGCCGCGGTGCCGGACCGGCCCGGGCTCCCCCGCGGCGGACGCGTCCCGCTGCGCGCCGCAGTGACCGTCCCCGGCGTCGCGCCCGTGCTGGTCGTGACGCTGGTCTTCGTGCTCGGGCACACCGTGCTCTACACGTACGTCGCCGCGTTCCTCGGCCGCGCCGGCATGGGCGGCGCCGTCGACCTCGTCCTGCTGGTGTTCGGCGTGGCGTCGATGGCGAGCATCGGCGTCGTCGGGGCGCGGATCGACCGCCGGCTGCGCGCGCTGACGATCGCCGCAACCGTCCTGGTCGGGGCCGGCGCGGCGCTGCTCGCCGTGGCAGCCGCGAGCCCGGCGCTGGTCCTCGTCGCCGTGACGCTGTGGGGGCTGGGCTGGGGCGGCGTCCCGACGCTGCTCCAGACGGCCGCGGGTGACGCGGGCGGCGACGCAGGCGAGACCACCCAGGCCGCGCTCGTCACGCTGTGGAACGCGGCGATGGCCGGCGGCGGGATCGCGGGCGGCGTACTGCTGGACCACCTCGGCCCGGCGGTGTTCCCGTGGACCGTGCTTGTGCTGCTCGTGCCGGTGCTGGCCGTCGTGCTCGCGGCGCGCACACACGCGTTCCCGGCCGCGACGCGTACGCGCTGAGTTGTCCACCTCGGACACGGCTGTCCACAGATCTCCCCGACCACCCCGCCACCCCGGTTGTCGTGGATAGGCTGGAAGCGGGGTCGCCCCCTGGGAGGGCGGGGGACGGCCTCGGGACGGTTGCAGGGCTCGGGATGGCGCGTGCGGGATCAGTGCTCGTGCCAGCGCACCTGCGGCGGCGCGGCGCCGTCCTTCGGGCCCGGCACCCCGCGGAACCCGTAGCGCCGGCGCGCGCCCGGGCTGGACGAACCAGCACTCCCCCGGTGCCCCGCGCTCCAGCACCGCCTCGATCGCGCCCGCCACCTCGTCCGGCGTGAGCAGCGGGAACCCGGCGAGCGCCGGGCGCGCCGGGTCCAGCAGCGGCGTGTCGGCGAACCCGGGGCACACCGCGGCCACCCGGATGCCCTCGGCCGCGAGCACCGGCCCCGCCGCCCGCACGTACCCGACGACGGCGTGCTTGGTGAGCGTGTAGAGCGCGTCGCCCGGCATCGGGACCAGCCCGGCCAGCGACGCGGTCACGACCACCGTCCCGCCGCCGGTCCGGCGCAGCGCCGGCACCGCGGCCGTCAGCCCGAACACGACGTGGTCGACGTTGACGCCCACGATCCGCCGGTAACCGGCCACGTCCAGGTCGGCGACCCCGGACTGCCCCGCCGTCACCCCGGCGTTGAGCAGCACGACGTCCAGCCGCCCGAACCCGTCCTCGGCGGCCGCGACCGCGCCGGAGCAGCACGACGTCCAGCCGCCCGAACCCGTCCTCGGCGGCCGCGACCGCGCCGGCCATCGCGTCCGGGTCGGTGACGTCGACCTGGAGCGCCAGCCCGCCCACCTCGTCGGCGAGCCTGCCGGCCCCGGCGGCGTCCCGGTCGACGACCGCGACCCGCGCCCCGGCCGCGGCCAGCCGCCGCACCGCCGCGGCCCCGATACCCGACGCCCCGCCCGTGACCAGGGCACCCTTGCCCGCGAGGTCCATCGGGCCGGTCAGCTCGTCAGCAGGAAGCGTTCGAGCACCCTGGTGCCGAACCTCAGCGCGTCGACCGGCACCCGCTCGTCGATGCCGTGGAAGAGCGACGCGAAGTCCAGGTCCGGGGGCAGCCGCAGCGGCGCGAACCCGTAGCACTGCATCCCGAGCGACTGGAACGACTTCGCGTCCGTCCCGCCCGAGAGCATGTACGGCACCGTGGTCGCCGTCGGGTCCTCCGTGCGCAGCGCCGCGGCCATCGCGTCCGTGAGCGGGCCGCCGAACGGCGTCTCGACGCTCGGCAGCTGCGCGATCCACTCCCGCGTCACGTCCGGCCCGAGCAGTGCGTCGACCTCGCGCAGGAACGTCTCCTCCCGTCCGGGCAGCACCCGGCAGTCGACGACCGCCTCCGCCGTCGAGGGATGACGTTGGCCTTGTAGCCCGCCGAGAGCATCGTCGGGTTGGCGGTGTCGCGGACCGTCGCGCCGACGATCCGGGACAGCGGACCGAGCTTTGCGAGCGAGCCCTCCAGGTCGTCCTCCGGGAACTCCAGCCCGGTCAGCTCCGCCATCTGCTCCAGGAACGCCCTGACCGTGTCGGTCAGCACCAGCGGGAACGTGTGGTTGCCCAGCCGCGCGACCGCCTCCGCGACCTTCGTCACCGCGTTGTCGTCGTGCAGGAACGAGCCGTGCCCCGGCTTCCCGCGCGCCCGCAGCCGCATCCAGGCGATGCCCTTCTCGGCCGCCTCGATGAGGTAGACCCGCCGGTCCTCGGCCAGCGTCAGCGAGAACCCGCCGACCTCCCCGACCGCGTCCGTGCAGCCCTCGAACAGGTCCGGCCGGTTCTCGACCAGCCATTGCGCACCGTACTTCCCGCCCGCCTCCTCGTCGGCGACGAACGCGAACACGATGTCCCGCGGCGGCACGACCCCGTCCCGCTTGAAGCGGCGGGCGACCGCGAGCGTCATCGCGACCATGTCCTTCATGTCGACCGCGCCGCGACCCCAGACGTAATCGTCCTCGACCGCCCCGGAGAGCGGGTGTACCGACCACTCGGCCGGGTCCGCCGGCACCACGTCCAGGTGCCCGTGCACCAGCAGCGCCCCCGCGACGGGTCCGCGCCCGGCAGCCGACAGACCGCGTTGTGCCGGCCGGGCGCACCCGACTCCAGCACCTCGACCTCGAACCCGACGTCCGCGAGCTTCCCCGCGACGTACTCCGCCGCCTCCCGCTCCCCGACCGTCGTCTCCAGCTCACCGGTGTTCGTGGTGTCGATCCGGATGAGCTCGGACGCGAGGTCGACGACCTCGTCCTCGGCTGCTCGTACGCTGGTCACGCCGATCTTCCTACCACCGGAGGTCCCGTCGCGGGCCCGTGGAAGGGGTGGGCTATCCTTGCGTCACCTGAGTCCGGGTGGCGGAATGGCAGACGCGCTAGCTTGAGGTGCTAGTGCCCGTAAAGGGCGTGGGGGTTCAAGTCCCCCCTCGGACACCGTGTTAGCCCATACTGACCGGGGCGGGTAGCTGCGCCGCCCAGACATTGGCCCGCTGTCTCGGCGGGTGCTCGGCACGCAGGCCGCGGCAGAAGCACCCGCCTAACTTCAGGCGCGCGGTGCGATCGATATCTCCACCCGGGACAGGACGACCGCGGTGAGAGGATCGTCCGCTCCGAGCACGGCGACCGCGCACGCGGCGTTCCGCTCGGCCAGGTCGATGTCCTCCCGTACCTGATACGCGGCCCCGGTTGACCTCGGCGAGGTGGTCGCGGGCCCGCAGCAACGCGCGCACATCGAGCACCACGGCGGAATCGAGCGGCCCGCGAGCACTTCCAGCACCTCGATCCCGTCCGCGCTCCTCCCCTGTCGGAGCAGGATGTGAGACTTGCCATCACGGTTTCCGCGCTGAGGGCACCGCGACGCTCCACGGCCTCGCGCACGAGGCCATCCTGAGACCCGAGCACAGGCCACAACCCGCGCCGCGGATTGGCGTGCTCGCGCGGAGCGGGCACGGCACGATCTCGCGCAGATCGAGTCGTTGCCCGTCACGAGGCCATCCAGCGCGTCCGCGAACCCGAGGCCCGAGCCGTGGCCGAACGGGAAGCCGCCGCACGCCCCCAGACCGCACCCGAGGCACGCGTCGACCAGCTCCATGACTTCACGCGGCGTCAGCCCGACCACATACCGACGCCGCCCGATCGCGGACTCGGGGTTACGGCAACGACGACCAGGGAGCGAGACGAGTAAAGCAGACTTGACTCGCTCGCAGCGTGGCCTCTACCGTGTCAGGTGAACTTGACTCGCCGGATCAGGAGGCATCCATGGAAGGCGACGAGGCCACGAGCTACCGGGACTCGAACAGGAAGACCCTTCAGCTCGCGCTCTGGACACTCGCGTGGCTGGCGACCCTCGCCGCCGCCGCGTTCGGCCCCGAACTCCTCTGGGAAGCGCAGCCGGGGGCGAGCTGGGTCGCCGTCGCCCTCAACGTTCTCGTCGGCATCGCTGGATCATCGCCTTCGCGCACTTTCTCCAAGCCCAGGACGACCTGTGGCGCAAGATCAACCAGGACGCTCTGGCGGCCACTCTCGGAGTCGGCTGGGTCGTCGGCTTCGGCTACCTCGCGGCGGACGGCGCCGGCATCGTGTCCCACGACCTCAACATCGCGCTCTTCCCCGCGCTACTGGGAGTCGTCTACGCAATCGCCGTCCTCGTCGGCTGGATCAGATACCGATGAAGAACCGAGTCCCGCAGCTCCGCGCCGAACACGGCTGGACGCAAGCCGACCTGGCCCAGCGACTCGGCGTGTCACGCCAGTCGATCAACGCCATCGAGACAGGGAAGTTCGACCCGAGCCTACCGCTCGCATTTCGCCTGGCCAGATTGTTCGCCATGAGCACCGAAGAGCTCTTCCTCGACGACCACAGCCAACCGGACCCCCCGAGGTCCCCCCAAGCCCTCAAACCGACGGAGCGAAGCATGAACGATCCCGCTCAGCGCCTCGGCATCGCCGAACTCGTCGCCAGAGTCGATGCCACCCACCCAAACCTCGACGATGTCCCCGCCGAGCTCGCACAGCGACTCGACACGCTGCAGCCGAACTGGCGCCGCATCATCGAACTCTTCCGCGAGGACGTAGCCGTCAGCGACGCGACCCCGGCAGCGACCTTGAGGCGCGCCATCGCGACCTCGAGACGCGTCTCGCGGCGGTGGAGAGCCATCTCACCGACGTCGCGAACTCCGTGGGCGTCCCGAAGCGCAAGGCCCCGAAGCGCAGGGCATAAAGCTCAGTCGATCGTCACGTGATCCCTTCGACGGCTGGGACAACGCCACACTTGCGTTGCGCGGACCTGCCGGCGTCGCCGCCATCGACACCGAACTCCACTGCAGCGGACGAGCCCACCACGATGGCGACGAGCTGGTCGCCATCTCGCTCGCCTCCCAGTGCTCGCATCGCCTCCGCGGCTCCCGCCGCGGACACCACGTTCAGCTGCGGTGGGGCGGGCGATGTTCCGGCGCACGGCTCGCCAAGGGCCATCAGAGGCCGCGGAGGATGAAGACGAACAGGGCTTCGGCGAGCGCCGTGTTGACGGCCGGCGGCATGTCGCGCAGCGGCCCGTGGTTGCGGAGCATGGCCATGCCGTGGACGCAGGACCACACGGTGAACTCGGCGTTGAACCGCCGCTCGGCCGGGAGCGCCCGCGGTCACGAGCTCGTCGAGGACTCCGCTCAGCACCTGCAGCGGCGTCCGGTCCTCTGCGGAGTCGCCGGGACGGTCGTCGCTGAACCGGATGTGGCCGGGGACGGCGAAGACGGTGTCGAAGAGGCCCGGCTCGGTCGTCGCGAAGCCGAGATAGCCGGCGCCGACGGCGCCGAGCCGGGCGACTGCGCCGTCCCTGCTCCCCGGGCGGGCCGCCACCATTCCCAGCTCGTGGTCCATCCGTGCGACCAGCAACCGCCTCGCCTCGATGCACACGGCGTTCAGGAGTGCGTCCCGGTCGGCGAAGTGCCGGTAGGCGGCGTTGGGGGCGACGCCGACGATCCGGGTCGCCTCCCGCAGCGTCACCGCGTCGGGACCGCCCGCCCGAGCCAGCTCCACACCGGCCCGGACCAGGCCGGACCGGACCATGCCCTTCGGGCGGCGGCCACCTCGCCGAACCCCGCCGCCTGCCGCCGCGACACCGCACTCGCTCACGCTCCCGCCTCTCCGCCACCGCCGGGCCGCGCCGTCCGCGCAGCTGTCCCTGCACAGCTTAGTGGACGGCGTCCACATGGCAGCGTAATGTGGACGGCGTCCACATAGATGACAGGAGCCAGCCATGACCACCGTTGACACCCTCGTCGACCGGAACCGTCACTTCGCCGCTTCGGGCCCGCCCGCGGGCCTGCAGCTGTTCCCCAGGATGAAGACGATCGTGGTCGGCTGCGTCGACCCGCGCGTCGACCCGGCCGCCGTCCTCGGCCTCCGGCTGGGTGACGCCCTGGTCATCCGCAACCTCGGCGGGAGGGTCACCCCCGACACCTTCCGGACGATGGCTGCCCTCCGGGCGATCGCCGAGGTCGAGGGCGCCAAGCCGGGACCGGAGTGGAACCTCGTCGTCCTGCACCACACCGACTGCGGGATCACCCGCCTCGGCGGGCACGCCGGCCTGCTGGCGGGCGTCCTCGACATCGAACCGGCCGACCTCGGCAGCAAGGCCGTCGACGAGCCGGTGGCTGCGGTAGCCGCCGACGTGAGGACGATCAGGGCGAACCCGTTCCTGCCCGCGGCGTTCCTGGTGTCCGGCCTCGTTTACGACATCGCCACCGGCCTGGTCGACGTCGTCGTGCCCCCGGCCCCGCTCCGGTCCGCGGAGAGCGTCGCCTAGCGACGAACGCCGCCCGCGTACTGAACCAGCACGCGGGCGCGTTCGGGAGGCGGCGACGGGCGCGTCAGGCCTCGAGGCCCTCCTTGCGGATGTACCAGAGGTGCCAGGCGATCAGGCAGGCCAGCGTGCCGAGCCACACCACGGTCGTGACCAGCGAGATGAGGTCGATCGGCAGCGTGTAGTCGAGCACGACGTGCGCCACCGCGTGGGCCAGCAGCACGGCGCCCCAGACGGCCGTGTCGATGCGCAGCCCCCGCCGGAACCGAGCGTCGGTGCCCCAGCGCGCCGCCCACGCGGCCGCCCCGTCGGCACCGCGCTTCACCTCGGCGATCGTGCGGCCCAACGTCAGCTGGGCGGGCCGGCCGACGACGACCGTGACCAGCATCCACGCGCCGAACAGGCCACCCAACGCGGCGGTCCACCCCTCCCGGACCGCGAGGGTGCGCGGGTCGTCCGACACCAGGCCGAGCACGACGGAGAGCGCCAGGACGCTCAGCGTGACCAGGGCGACGAGGTCGACCCGGCGGTTGCGCACGATGGTCCACACCACGTACGGCGCGGCCACGAGAACGCCGGCCATCAGCGCCCACCACTGGTTCACGCCCGCCGCGCGCAGGCCGTAGAACAGCGCCATCGGCACGACCACCTCGCACAGGACGGTCAGCAGGTTGGCGCGGACCACACGGCGCAGGCCCGCGTCGGCCACGGGCTTCTCGTCGCTCATCACGTGGTTCCCCCCTCGGGAACGAGTGCGGTCGCCGCACGTACAGGTCGGCGAGCTCGCGGCCCAGGCGGGCGAGCTCGTTGGGTTCGGGTGGGTCGGCGGCCGCGGTGACGACGACGGCGTCGAGGCCGGTGATGAGGGCGATCGCCGCGGTCCGCGGGTCGAAGGCGTGGAACTCGCCTGCCGCCTGCCCGCTGCGGAAGTGCTCCTCGGCCAGGGCGAGGCGCCCGCTGATTCCGGGGCTCTGCAGGCCCGCGTTCCGCACCATGTCGATCAGCGCCCGGAGGGCGGCCGGCTGCTCGCCGACGAGCGCAACGTTCGCCTCGACGAAGGCGCGCAACTGCGCAACATGCCCCTCGGCGGCGTCGATGCGGGGCTGCATGAACGCGTCCGTCACCCGCCCGATCTCGGCGGCGCACGCCGTGAGCAGGTCGTCCTTGCCTGCGAAGTGGTAGCTGATCATGCCGGTGCTCGACAGGCCCGCGTGCTTCGCGATCCGGCTGAACGACGCCTTCGCGTAGCCCACCTCGGCGATCACCTCGATCGCCGCCGCCACGATCTGTGCGCGGCGGCCCGACTCGGTGAACGTTCTTGCTCGCATGAGCAAAATTTAGCTCATTTAAGCAAGACGAGCAAGCTGCGCGCCGGCGGCCTGGGCCACAGCGGGAGCCGCGGCTCGGACGCTGCGCGACGCGCCGCTGCCGCCATGGCCCGGTCCCGGTCTCCTGCGCCGCCAGCACCTCGCCACTTCACCGACGTGCACGACGTGTTCGCCGAGTTCCTGCGCCGCCTCGCCACGGAGCTGGTGGACGAGCTCCGCGCAATCCCACCCGACCTGCGCGGCCGCTCCCGGTTCGAGCGGATGTGCGAGCGCTGGGCCGAGCTCGCCGCCGGATGGGGGCCGCGCGGCCACCCACATCCGCAGCCCTGCCGGTTTCCTGGAACGCGTCCACGCCGGCTACCCGCTGACGTCGAGCCTCTACGGAGCGCTCGCCCCGGCCGTCGCCCAACTCATCGAGGACGGCGAGCTCCCGGATACGGAACTCGACTCGCCGTGCTGGTGTGGATCACGCTCTTCGACGAGCGCGTGATCGTCGACCTCACCGTCGACCTCGGCTGGTCACCACGCGCCGCCGGGCGCCGCCTGGCCGACGCCGTGCGCGGCGCCCTGGGTGCGGCGCCGAGGCAAGATGGCTGCTGATCCGAGGGGCGACGGACTGTGCCGACGCCGAGACCGACATGCTTGCAGACCCACCGTCCGTGCGCGGACCTACGACCCCTGGTAGTCCACAGCGTCGATGGCCGCCTGCTCGCCGGAGCGCAACCGCAGGCAGGATGTCGGCCATGGCTCGCACCGCCCGCCGCATGTTCGAACTCCTCGAGCCGATCTGCCTGGTCACCTACCTCGCCGACGAGTGCAACGAAGAACTGGCCGCGCTCGGCCACCGCACCTACTGGGACGGCTACTTCGCCAGCCGCGCCGCTCCCCTGGGCCGGGTACCGGCGCAGGTCGTGCACGCGGCGTTCTACAGCTTCGCCGACGGCGAGGCCGCCCGGCACATCCCGAGCGCGTGGGAGACGATCCCGCCCGAGGCGTCCGTCGCCGCGCGGCAGCGGGGCAGCGCGGCCTCCCTACGGCGGATCCTCGGCGACGAGCTGGCCCACTCACGGGCCTGGCCCGGGCCGCCGACCTGACCACCAAGGCCGCGACGAGCGCACCCACGGAAGGTCGCGTGATGTACGCCGGGATGCGCACCCTTCCGGTACCCGGCGACCCCGTCGCCCGGCTCTGGCACTCCGCGACCATGCTGCGCGAGCACCGCGGCGACGGGCACGTCGCCGCACTCGTCGCAGCGCACATCGGCGGCACCGAGGCCCACGTGCTGTCCGCTCTGGAGATGGGCATCCACCCGCCGGAGTCGTTCGGACGCATCCATCACCTCCCGAAGCAGCGGCTGACCGCGGTGATGGACGGGCTGCGCGAGCGCGGGCTCGTCGACACCGACGGCCGGTTCACCGACACCGGCCGCGAGACCAAACAACGCATCGAAGCCCTCACCGACGAACTCGCCGCCCCGCCGTACGACGCCCTCTCCCCCGCGGAACTCGCCGAGCTGGTCGCCGAGCTCGAACCCATCACCGCAACTCTGGTGGCCGCAGGACCGCGGTGACGAGCCTCCCAGCGCTGGGCCCGCAGCGGCCCCCAGGGATGCGGCGATGGACCAGACCTGGATCGAGCGCTTCACCCGCGCCGCCGACATGCCATCAAGATCAGTCCGAGGCTGGTGGGCACGAACGCTGCTGCTCCGACGGCCTGGACGCAACGTAGGACGACCAGTGTCCAGAGGCGAGCCGAAGACGATCGCGTAGGCGTTGAGTACCCAGCTCAGGCCGGAAAGCGAGTCCTCGTGGAGGGCCTCCCCGATGGGGCCGTAGTGCCGCGTCGACGACGAACACGTCCAGGCCGCTCATGAACGTCGCGAGGCACAGGACCACGAGCAGTGCGGCCGGATGCCGGCGTGGCCGTGGTCGCGGTCGGCGACTGGCCAGCCCAGAGCCCCGACCCGGGCAACCCGCCATGGTGTCGGCGTACATGGCAACCGCGCCACGTACCGCCGAATCTCCGGCGCAGGACACTAGGCCAGCGGGCCGATTCCGCGTGTGAACTCTCTCTCGCCCTCGGGTCCGCCGATCTAGGCGCTGGTTGAATCGGCGTGCCTCGGCGGAGCAGACCGGCGACATCTGAAACGTCGACTCCGAACGTGTCGTGCAGGACGACGAGGTCGCACAGGGCGTCTGGTGATGTCGGCGACGATGCGTTGCGCCTGGGGCCATTAGTGGTCGGGGATATTGCCGCGGAAGGCCCAGTGCGGCAGGGGTGACGACGCGGCCGCCAAGGCGCACCGGGAAGTCGAAGCCTTCCCAGATGCACTGGTCGAGATCCATGTCACGGCACGCATCGAGGGATGACGAAGCGCATCGTCGCGACCC
>MKJX01000238.1 GCA_001942415.1 Pseudonocardia sp. CNS-139 | reverse complement strand
TTGCAGCAAAGCCACCCTCATGCAGCCTGGCTGCGTGGGGGTGGCTTTGCTGCAACCCCGGGCCGGAGCGCGCGGGCGGCTACCTCGGCGGGTCCACCCCCAGCCAGCTCCACGCGTTGTGCCACGTGATCTGCTCCAGGACCCCCGGGTCCATGTCCAGCAGCCGGAGGCTGCGGCCGGCGGGCTCCTCGCGGGGCATGGCGGGGAAGTCGGAGCCGACGAGCAGGCGGTCGGGGCCGAGCAGGTCCACCAGGAACCGCAGGGCCCGCCGGTCGAAGACCATCGAGTCGTAGTAGAACCGGCGGGCGTAGTCCAGCGGCGACGGGCCGTCGTCGGGCGCGAGCGCCTTCTCCGGGACGGGCGGCTCCTCGTTCCACGTCCCGCCCCAGAAGTACTGGTGGCGCGAGACCATCAGCGGATAGCCGCCGGCCGCATGGCTGAACGAGATCCGCAGGCCGGGGCACTTGGCCGCGGTCCCGCCCATCACCAGCGACGCCGCGGCGAGCGCCCCCTCCAGCCCCACCACGTACGTCCCCATCGCCGACGCCGGGAGCCGGTCGGTCGGGGTGGGCAGGGCGTGCACGAACACCGGCAGGTCGAGCCGCTCCGCCTCGGCGAAGAACGGCAGGAACCGCTCGTCCCCGATCGAGCCGCCGAGCACGTTGGACGCGATCTCGACGCCGAAGAGACCGTGCTCCTTGATCGCGGCCAGCTCGGCGGTCGCGGCGTCCGGGTCCTGCATCGGCACCATGCCGAACCCGACCAGCCGGGCCGGGTCGGCGCCGCACAGCACCGCCGCGAACTCGTTGACGTGCCGGGAGAGGGCGAGCCCGTCGGCGGCGGGCAGGTCGTAGCGCAGGAGCGGCGGCATCGGGGTGATGACCTCGGCGTCCACCCCGGACGCGTCCTGCTCCTCGATCCGGCGCTCCGCGTCGAAGTAGGCGTCCCGGGCGCGGTAGCGGGTGCGGCCGAACAGCAGCGTGCGCGCGGTGTCGCCGTCGATCGGCTCCATGCTCGGGAAGCAGGACGGCGCGCCGGCCGGGTAGTCGTACGGCAGGAGGTGGGCGTGTGCGTCGACGAGCACGGGACTCCTAGGAGTGGGGGTGGACGGAGACGTGCACGGCCGACTGCCCGGGCACCTCGCCGGCGAGCGTCTCGATCGCGAGCGCCGTGTCCTCCAGGCCGAACGAGTGCGTGTGCAGCTCCTCCAGCGGGAACCGGCGGCTCTCGATGATCGCGATGGCTTCCGCGTAGCCGCGGGCGTCGACGCCGTACGCGCCCTTGACGGTCAGCGCCCGGTTGATGATCAGGTCGGTGCGCAGCGGCACCTCGGCGCCGCCCTTGAGCCCGGCGAGCACCACCGTGCCGCCGTGCCGGGCGGCCTGCAGCGCGTGCGTGACCGGGGCGTGCGCCATCGGCGTCAGCTCCAGCACGACGTCGGCCATCCGGCCGTCGGTGATCTCGGTGACCCGCTCGACGACGTCCGCGCCCTGGTCGCCGTCCACCACGACGGCGTGGTCGGCGCCGAAACGCCGGGCCAGCTCCAGCTTGTGCGCGTCGGACTCCAGCCCGGTGACGATGATCGTCCCGCGCCGGCGGCCTTGGCCGCGATCACGGCCGCGATACCGCGCTGGCCGGCGCCGAGCACGACAACCGTGTCGCCCAGCCCGGCCCCGCCCAGGTGCACGGCCCAGCGCACTCCCGCGCGAGCGGGTTGAACATGACGGCCAGCTCGGCCGGCAGCGTGTTGTCGACCTTGTGCAGCACCGCGCCCGGCGTCAGGTACAGGTACTCGGCCAGGCCGCCCCAGATGCTCGGGGCGACGTCGATCCCGGTGACGCCGTGGCCGTACTTGCGGTTGCGGCAGGACTGGTAGCGGCCGGTGAGGCAGTCGTGGCACGCGCGGCAGGGCACGATCACCTCCAGCGCCACGCGGTCGCCGGGCTGCACCCCCCAGCGCTGCGCGGCCCGCTCCCCCACCTCCTCGACGATCCCGAGCGGCTCGTGCCCGGGGATCACCGGCCCGCGGGCCCGCGTCCCCATGTGCCCCTTGTACGTCTCGACGTCGCTGCCGCAGATCCCGTTGGCCTCGACGCGCAGCAGCCCCTCGTCCGGGCCGATGGCCGGGCGGGGGAACTCCTGGATCTCGATGCGGCGTGGCGCCAGCTGTACTGCGGCCCGAACGGTGTCAGCCACGGGCAACCCCCTCAGATGTCGTGGATGCGGTCACGGCCGGGCCTGCGGCGCGGCGGCCTGCGCCTCGCCCGGGACCCGGCGCACCGGCCCGTGCGGCGCGGCGTCCGGGTCGAGCGCCGTCGTGGTCGCTGCGCCGGCGTCATGACGGGGACGCATACGCGCCGAGTTGTCCACCTCGCGCCCGGTTGTCCACAGATTCCGCAGACCACCCCGCCGCCACCCCCACCGCCGATAGGCTGAAGCGGGGCCGCCCCCCAGGGAGGGCGGGGGTTCGTCTCGGGCCGGCTCCAGCGCAAACGCCTGCTTGCGCATGCGCCAGCCCGACCCGCACGCCAGCGAGGCCGGGACGGCGCGCCGGGCGCTCGCGGCCGGGACGGCGCCGGCCCGTCCGGTCGGGTCCAGGATCGTGTTGGGCATCGGCCGCCCTGCCTACTCGCCGACCCGGGTGAGCCGGGACTTCATCTCGGACCGCTCCAGCGAGCCGGGCGGCACCAGCGTCACCGCCGCGCGCACCGACAGCCGCGAGCGGACCAGCGCCTCGACGTCGCGGCGCAGCACGTCGTGGTCGCCGGGCGCCTCGCCCCACTCGACCTCGACGGGCAGCGGCGGCTCGACCCGCGGCCCCTCCTTGGGCAGCACGATCTGCACGGCCCCGGTGGTGCGCGGGTGCATCGTCTGCACCAGGTCCCGGACGGCGGACGGGAACACGTTCACGCCCAGCACGATCAGCATGTCGTCGGTGCGCCCGACGCAGCGGATCAGCGGCGCGCCGTCAGTGGCCAGGCCCGTGACCACCACGCGGTCGCGGGTGCGGAACCGCACGAGCGGGCAGCACTCCCGGTCGATCGCGGTGTAGACCAGCTCGCCGGTGGCGCCCGGCTCGGGGACGACCGGCTCGCCGCTCTCCGGGTCGATCATCTCGACGTGCACGTGCCGGCCGCCGGTGAACCGCATCCCGCCGCTGCCGGGCGCCTCGCCGAACAGCACCGGCGCCATGTCGGCGTTGCCCAGCCCCTCGGTGACGGGCGCGCCCCACTCCTGCTCGACGTGCGCCCGGAACGCCGGCTCGCCGCCGCCCGGCTCGCCCCCGACGAACACCTTCCGCAGCCCGAACTCCCGCGGGTCGCGGCCGTGGGTGCGCAGGTGGTCGGCCAGGTAGCGGGCGTAGGACGGGGTGCTGTGCAGGGCGGTGACCCCGAGCGACTCCAGCGCGAGCACGGCCTTCTCCGACGCGCCCGTGCCGATCGGCACGAAGGTGCAGCCGATCCGTTCCAGCGCGTCCCGGATCGGCAGCCCGCCGACGAAGAGCGTCAGCCCGGCCGCGTGCAGCACCACGTCGTCGCGCGTCGCGCCCATCGTGCGGAA
Organism: Pseudonocardia sp. CNS-139; assembly: GCA_001942415.1. Classification (GTDB taxonomy): domain Bacteria; phylum Actinomycetota; class Actinomycetes; order Mycobacteriales; family Pseudonocardiaceae; genus Pseudonocardia. The sequence goes on along the minus strand of MKJX01000238.1, from coordinate 23,698 downwards.
CGCGCGCGCGACCATGTCCGTCCACGCGGCCGCGTCCCGGCGCGTCACCCCGACCCAGCTCGGCCGCCCGGTCGTCCCGGTGGAGGCGTGCACGCGGATGACCTCGCTCATCGGCACGCCCATGTGCCGGCCCAGCGGCGGCGCGGCGGCCTGCGAGTCCCGCAGCATCTGCTTGCCGGTGAACGGGAGCTTGCGCAGGTCGTCGAGGCCCGCGAACGCGGTCGCGGACACGCCGTGCTCGGCGAACAGGTCGGCGTAGAGGGGCGAGCGGGCCGGCAGGCCCTCCAGCTGCGCGCGCAGCAGCTCCGTGACCGCCTCGCGGTCCTCGGGAGCGGTGAAGCTCGGGTCGGCCACACGGTCCCCTAGATGTCGTGGATCAGAACGCCGCGGATGTTCTTGCCGTCGTTCATGTCCTGGTAGCCCTGGTTGACGTCGTCGAGCCGGTACCTGCTGGTGATCAGCTCGTCGAGCTTGAGGTCGCCGGAGCGGTAGAGGCCCAGCAGCCGGGGCACGTCGTAGAGCGGGTTGCAGTCGCCGAAGAGGGCGCCCCGCACCTGGCGCTGGTAGAGGATCATCATCCCGGCGTTCAGGGTGACCGCCTGCTCGGCGGCGCGGCCGGCCGCGGTGATCGTCACCTTGCCGCCCTTGCCGATCACCTGGATCGCCGCCTCCACCGACGTCCTGGGTGAGCACGCCGGGCGTGCAGATCGCGTGGTCGGCGAGCTGCCCCCACGTGGTCTCGACGACGAAGTCGTGCGCCTCCTCGGCGGCGGCGAACGTGTGGGTCGCGCCGAACACCTTGGCCATGTCCCGCTTGAACTCCACCGGGTCGACCACGACCACGTTCTTCGCGCCGGCGAACCGGGCGCCCTGCACCGCGTTGCTCCCGACGCCGCCGGCGCCGTAGATCACGACCGTGTCGCCGGCCCGCACGCCAGCCGCGTACACCGCCGAGCCCCAGCCGGTCGGCACCCCGCAGCCGACCAGCGCGCCGATCTCGAACGGGATGTCGCCGGGCAGCGGGATGCACGCCCACTCGTGCACCACCGCGTACTGCGAGAACGAGCCCACGGTGCAGAAGCCGCCCAGGTCCTCGGCACCGGAGTGGAACCGGAACGTGCCGTCGAGGAACATGCCCGTGCCGGCGTTCAGACCCTTCACGCACATGTTCTGGTGCCCGGTGGAGCACGGCCGGCAGGCACCGCACGCCGGGATGTACGCGACGACAACCCGGTCGCCCGGCTTGACGCGCAGCACCTCCGGCCCGACCGACTCGACCACACCCGCGCCCTCGTGCCCGCCGACGACCGGCAGCCGGATGGGCGCATCGCCCTTCGTGATGTGGTCGTCGGAGTGGCAGAGCCCCGCGGCGTGGAAGCGCACCCGCACCTCGTGCGCCTTCGGCGGGTCGAGCGTCAGCTCGGTGAGCTCCCAGCCGGTGTGCGGCTGCCGCGCGACGGCCGCCCGGGTGGTGATGGCGCCAGTGCTCATCGAACTCCCGTCCCTTCCAGTGTGCTCGCGACGTGCGGGAGGACCTCGGCGCCGATGAGGGCGATGTGGTCCAGGTCGTGGATGTCGTAGACGTGCAGGTAGACGGTGTCCGCGCCGGCCGCGGCGAGGTCGCCGATCCGGTCGGTGACCTGCGCGGGCGTGCCGGTCGCGGCCGTCGAGCGCATCAGCTCCGAGCCCATGACGGACGCCCGGCGCTCGGCCTCGGCGGGGTCGCGCCGCACGCCACGGGCAGCACGGCCGAGCGGCCCGCGGTGGCCGGGTCGCGCCCGATCGCCTCGCAGGCCCGCGCGAACACGGCGAACCGCTCCCGGAGTTGGGAGCCGTCGCTGTCGCCGACGAGCAGCGCCCCGTTGAACTCGGTGGCGTAGCGCGCGGCGATGGCCGGGGTGCGCTTGGGGCCGGTGCCGCCGATGATCACCGGCGGGTGCGGCTGCTGTGTCGGACGCGGCGGGGTGCGGGCCGCCTCGACGCGGTAGTGCGCGCCGTCGAACGAGAACCCGGTCGCGTCCCCGAACGGCGCCGTCCACAGCCCGGTGATCACGGCGAGCTGCTCCTCCAGCCGGTCGAAACGCTCCTTCCGCGGCGGGAACGCACCCCAACGCCGCGTGCTCGCGCTCGTACCAGCCGGTGCCCAGGCCCAGCTCGGCCCGCCCGCTGCTCATCTCGTCCAGCGACGCGACGATGTTCGCGAGGATGCCGGGCTGCCGGAACGTCGCCGCCCCGACCAGCGCGCCGAGCCGCACCCGGCGGGTCTCGCGGGCGATCCCGCCGAGCGTGGTCCAGCAGTCGGTGGGCCGGTAGGTCAGGTCGTTCGGTCGACGCCCATCAGGTGGTCGGAGCGGAAGAACGCGTCGAAGCCCGCGTCCTCGGTGGCCTTGGCCAGCGCGAGGACGTCGCCGTAACGGGCCCCGTGCCGCGGCTCCATGAGCACGCGCAGCCGAACCGGCTCAGCCACGGAAGGACACCGTCTTCACCTGCGTGTACTCCAGCACCGCGTCCGCGCCCATCGTCCGGCCGAAGCCGCTGCGCTTGTAGCCGCCGAACGGCCCGCCGATCACGCCCGCGCCCAGCGGCGCGTTGACGGCGACCTGCCCGGCCTGCAGCCCGCGCGACATGCGCACAGCCCGCCCGACGTCGCGCGTCCAGACCGAGGCGACGAGCCCGTAGTCGGTGCCGTTGGCCACCTCCAGCGCCTCGGCCTCCGAGTCGACCGGGATCACCGACAGCACCGGGCCGAAGATCTCCTCCTGCGCGATCCGCATGCCCGGGCCGACGTGGTCGAAGAGCGTCGGCTCGACGAAGAACCCGCTCTCGAAGACCTCGCCGACCGGCCGGCCGCCGCCCGTGACCAGCTCGGCGCCCTCCTCCTGACCGAGCCGCACGTACTCCAGCACGCGGGCGTGCTGACGGGCGTTGATCAGCGGCCCCATCTGCACCTTCTCGGTGCCCGGGCCGACCGTCACCGCGTTCATGTGCGCGGCGAGCCGGCGCACCACCTCGGCGTGGATCGACCGGTCGACGACCACCCGGGAGCCCGCGGCGCAGATCTGGCCGGTGTTGAGCGTGATCCCGTTGACCATCGCCGGGACCGCCGTGTCGAGGTCGGCGTCGGCGAACACCACCTGCGGGGACTTGCCGCCCAGCTCCAGGTGCAGCGGCACGAGCCGGCGCGCGCACGCGGCCATCACCGCGGCGCCGGTCTCCGGTGAGCCGGTGAAGCTCATCCGCCGCACGCCCGGGTGCGCCGGGATCGCGGCCCCGGCCTCGTGCCCGTAGCCGGTGACGACGTTGACCACACCCGGCGGGATGCCCGCCGCGACGGCCAGCCTGGCCAGCGCGAGCGGGGTGAGCGGCGCGTCCTCGGCCGGCTTGACCACGATCGTGTTGCCGGCCGCGATCGCCGCGCCGACGTCGTTGGCGAACATCGGGCCCGGCGCGTTCCACGGGATCACGCTCCCGACCACGCCGTACGGCTCGCGCAGCGTCAGCCCCAGCACGTCGGGGGTGTAGGTGGGCAGCGAGTGGCCCTGCACCTTGTCGGCCTGGCCGGCGATGAAGGTCAGGATGCGGCTCAACGCTCCGCCTCGCTGGCGCTCGGCGGGCGCTTCGCGCATGCGGCGCTGTGTCGACGATTCGCTCGCAAGCTCGCTCATGGGCGGCACGCCCCAGCTCGGTCGACCCACCTCGCGCGACTCCAGCCGGTCCAGCTCGGCGCCGTGCTCGTCGACCAGCCGGGCCCAGGCGGCGACGAGCGCGCCGCGGGCCGTCGCGTTCGTGTCGCGCCACGCGGGGAACGCGGCCTCGGCGGCGCGCACCGCGGCGTCGACGTCGGCGGGGCCGCCGCGCGGCACGCGGGCGATCAGGTCGCCGGTGGCGGGGTCGACCACGTCGATCGTCGCGCCGTCCGCGGCGGGCACCCACTCACCGCCCGATGAGCGAGCTTGCGAGCGAGTCAATGTCACAGCGCCCGCGCGAAGCGCCGGCCGAGCGCAGCGAGGCCGAGCGATGAGCTGGGCGTTCTCGACGAGCAGCCCGGGGGCCTCGGGGGCGAGGGTCATCTCCCCGCCCTCAGTGCTCGTGGAGGATGACGCCGCGGATGTTCTTGCCGTCGAGCATGTCCCGGTAGCCCTCGTTGACCTCGTCCAGGCGGTAGCGGCGGGTGATCAGCTCCTCCAGCTTCAGGTCGCCGGAGCGCCACAGCTCGATCAGCCGCGGCACGTCGTAGAGCGGGTTGCAGCCGCCGAACACCGCGCCCTGCACCCGCCGCTGGTAGCCGATGAACATGCCGGGGTTGTGCCGGATCCGGCCGCCGCCGACGGCCGTGACCGTCACCTGGCCGCACTTGCCGACGATCTTGAGCGCGGCGTCGATCACCTCGTCGTGCAGCGTGCCGACGGTGATGATCGCGTGGTCGGCCAGTTCGCCCCACGTCGCCTCGACGACGAAGTCGTGCGCGGCCTGCGCGTCGGCGAACGTGTGCGTCGCGCCGAACACCTTGGCCATGTCCCGCTTGAACGCCACCGGGTCGACGACCACGACGTTCTTCGCGCCCGCGTACCGCGCGCCCTGCACGGCGTTGCTGCCCACGCCGCCGGACCCGTAGATCACGGCGGTCTGCCCCGGCCGGACGCCCGCCGCGTACACCGACGAGCCCCAGCCGGTCGGCACGCCGCACGCCACCAGCGCGCCCAGCTCGAACGGGACGTCCTCGGGGATCGGGATGACCGAGAACTCCGACAGCACCGCACGCTGCGAGAACGAGCCCAGCACGCACATGCCGCCGAGGTCCTCGCCGTCCAGGTGGAAGCGGAACGTCCCGTCCGGGAACTCGCCGGTGGAGGCGTTCTTCCCGGCGTCGCAGAGGTTCTGCCGGCCCGTCGAGCAGTACCGGCAGGTGCCGCAGGCCGGGATGAACGAGCAGACGACGTGGTCGCCGACCGCGACACGCGTGACACCCGGGCCGGTCGCTCGACGACGCCGGCGCTCGTGCCCGCCGACCGTCGGGAAGCGCATCCGGGCGCCGCCCTTCTGCACGTGGTCGTCGGAGTGGCACAGCCCGGCCGCCTCGAAGCGGACCAGCACCTCGTTGGTGCGCGGCGCGTCGAGGTCGAGGTCCACGATCTCCCACGGCGTGCCCGCTTCGCGACAGATCGCGGCGCGCGTCGTCATGCTCATGGCGGCTCCAGGGGGTACCAGGCCCACTCGGGCGAGGAACCCACAATCGTTGGGCGCCTGTGGTCCGGGCCACCCGCCTTCCGCGCCACGAAAGTGAGAAAGCCCCGGTCAGGGCCCGGGCGGGAAAGCGCGATCCGCGACATCCGTCCCGTTCCTCCGGAGTCGCCGGTCGGACGCCCCCGGCCGTCGCACGCGGTTTACTCCTGCCGTCGCCGTGGACGCCGTTCGGAGGTGGGCCGTATGGCCGATGGGACCAGCACCCGACCCGGGACCAGCACGAGATCGCTCCTGCTCGCGAGCTGCGTCGGGACGTCGATCGAGTGGTACGACTACTACATCTTCGGGACGGCGGCCGCGCTCGTCTTCCCGTTGGTCTTCTATCCGAGCATCGACCCGGTGGCCGGCCAGCTCGCCGCCTTCGCGACGTTCGCGGTCGGGTTCGTCGCGCGGCCGCTCGGCGGCGCGGTGATCGGGCACTTCGGCGACCGCATCGGCCGCAAGGCGATGCTCGTGCTGACCCTGATGCTGACGGGCGTCTCGACGTTCCTGATCGGTGTGCTGCCGACGTACGCCGCGATCGGCATCGCCGCACCGCTGCTGCTGGTGCTCCTGCGGCTGGCGCAGGCTTCGGCGTCGGCGGCGAGTGGGGCGGCGCGGTGCTGGTCGCGACCGAGCACGCCGGGCCGCACCAGAGAGCGCTCTACGGCAGCTTCGCGCAGTTCGGCGTGCCCATCGGCGTGCTGACGTCCAACCTGGCGTTCCTGCTGATCGCGGGCCTGCCCGACGAGCAGTTCCAGTCGTGGGGCTGGCGCATCCCGTTCCTGCTGAGCATCTTCCTGCTGGTCGTCGGCATGATCGTGCGCAGGCGGCTCACCGACAGCCCGGAGTTCGAGCAGGTCAAGCAACGCCGGCAGGTGAGCCGGCTGCCCATCGCCACGCTGTTCCGGGAGCGCCCGCTGATGGTGACGCTCGCGAGCTTCGCGGCGATCGCGCCACCCGCCGTCGGCTACACGGTGATGGTCTACATGCTCAACTACGGCACGCAGCAGGTCGGCTTCGACCGCACCACGCTGCTCCTGCTGATCATGCTGTCGGCGCTGCTGTGGATCGCGATGATCTACGTGTCCGCCCGCTGGGCCGACCGGTTCGGCAGCAAGCGGATCTACACGATCGGCGCCGCCACCGGCGTGCTGTGGGCGTTCCCGCTGTTCCTGCTGGTCGACACCGGGTCGGTGCTCGCCGCGGGAGTCGCGTTCCTCGTCGCGGGCGTCGTGCAGGCGATCATGGCGGGCGCGCAGGGCGGGCTGTTCACGGAGATCTTCGACGCCCGCATCCGCTACAGCGGCGCCTCGATCGCCTACCAGCTCGGCGGGCTGGTGGGCGGAGCGGTCACCCCGATCGTGGCGACGAGCCTCCTCGGGGCGACCGGCTCCTCCCTGTTCATCGCGCTCTACCTGGCGTTCCTGTGCGCGCTGAGCCTGGTGGCGGTGATCGTGCTGCGGGTGCCGCAGCAGCAGGCCGACACGGAGGCCACCGCCGTCAGCTGACGGGGAACGCCACGGAGTGGGTGTCCTGGAACTCGCGCAGCCCCTCGACACCCATCTCCCGGCCCATCCCGCTGCCCGCGAACCCGCCGAACGGCGCCCGCTCGTCCAGGAACGCGGCGCCGTGGGAGTCGACGAACGTGTAGCCGGTGCGGAGCCGGGCCGCCAGCCGGGCCGCCCGGTCCCGGTCCGGCCGCTCCGAAGACCGACGAACACAGGCCCGACCACGTGTCGTTCGCGGCGGCGAGGGCCTCCTCGTCGGTGTCGAACGGGATCACCGGCAGCGTGGGCCCGAACTGCTCCTCCGCGACAACGGGCGCGTCCGCGGGCGGGGCCAGCACGAGGCTCGGCCGCAGGAAGTGGCCCTCCGCGAGCCGGGCGTCGTCGGGGCCGGTGCCGAACTCGCGCACCTCGGCACCCGCGGCGCGGGCCTGGTCCACCAGCCCGGCGACGAAGTCGCGCTGGCGGGCCGTGTGCAGCGGGCCCATGGTCGTGGCCGCGTCGAGGCCGTGGCCGAGCACCGTGCGCGCCAGGCGCGCCGCCAGCCCGTCGACCACCTCGTCGTAGCGCGAGCGGTGCACGTAGAGCCGCTTGACGGCCATGCAGATCTGCCCGGTCGAGTCGTAGACACCGCCGAACATGCGGTCCAGCGCCGCGTCGTCGAGCACGGCGTCGTCCAGCACGAGCGCGGGGTCGTTGCCGCCCAGCTCCAGCGCCACGCGCGTGAGCGTCTCGGCGGCCATCGCCATGATCCGCCGCCCGCCTGCCGGGCTGCCCGTGAAGCAGACCTTCGCGACCCGGGCGTCGCTCACCAGCGCGCCGCCGATCTCGGCGTCCTCCCCGGTGACGACGTTGAGCACGCCGGGCGGCAGCTTCGCGGCGACCCGCTGCACCACCCGCGTGGTGGCCAGCGGCGCCGAGGGCGGCGGCTTCACGATCACGGTGTTGCCGGCGATCAGCGCCTGCGGCAGGGACGCGGCGAGGATCGCGAGCGGCCAGTTGAACGGCACGATGATCGTCACGACGCGACCGGCAGGTACCCGACGTGCGTCTCGTGGGGCGGGCCGGCCAGCGTGGCGCTGTCGCGACCCGCCCGGCGCCCGCCACCGCCAGCTCGAAGCGGTGGTCGAAGACGATCAGGTCGATCACCGACTCCTGCCGGATCTTCCCGTTCTCCCTGGTCAGGATCTCGGAGTCGGCGTCGCGGTGGGCGGCGAGCCCGTCGGTCGCGGCGCGGACGAGCGCGGCCCGCTCGCCCGGGTCGCGTTCCGCCCAGCCGGGGAACGCCCGCTGCGCGGCCGCCACCGCGTCGAGCGCCTGCTCCCGCGACGCGGCCGCCGCGTAACCGACCGTCACGGCGGGCTGCGCCGGGTCGGCGACCCGCAGCTCCCGCTCGGCGGCGACGTTGCGGCCGTCGACGTACAGGTCCGTCCGGACCGGGGTGGCCTGTTCCGTCGTCTGCGTCATGGCTCCTCCGTTCGTTGGCGGGGATGGTCCTCCTGCGCGGCCGCGTCCGCGACGACGTCGCGGAACCAGCGGTGCGCTGCGTCCTCGTCGTTCTTCTCGTTGCCACCACAGCGTCTCGACGATCGGCGGCGGGTCGCCCGGGCAGTCGAGGATCCGCAGGTCGGGGCGATCGGCGAAACGCAGCGCGAGCCGCCGTTGCATCACCGCGACCCGGTCGGTGCCGGCCACGAAGTACGGCGTCGCGAGGTAGCTGTCGACCCGCACGGCCACCCGCGGCCGCACCGACAGGGCCGCCATCAGCGGCGCCAGCGGCCGCCCGGACGGGTACTCGCCGTCCGGGTGGTGCGGCACGACCCACGGGAGCTTCTCCAGGTCGGCCAGCTCCAGGTGGTCGCCCGCCGGGCCGTCCGCCGCGACGACGCACACCCAGCGGTCGCGGAAGAGCTCCAGCCCGCGGATGCCCGGCGCGCGCAGCGCGGCCGTCGGGGCGGAGATGATGCCGTCGAGCAGCCGCAGCGTCTCCAGCGCGTCGCCGGGCAGCGCGTCCTTCACGACCTGGACGTGCAGCCGGGCGTGCGGCGCGCCCGCGTACATCGCACGCGAGAGCCGCTCGCCGAGCGCGGCGAGCACGTAGTCGGGCGTCAGCAGCGTGAACTCGCGCTCGGACACGCCCGGCCGGAACTCCGCGCCCGTCGCGAAGAGCCGCTCAACGCCCGCGCACACCGGCTCCACCTGCGCCGCGAGCTGCCCGGCCAGCGGCGAGAGCACGTACCCGCCCCGGGTCCGGACCAGCAGGTCGTCCCCGTAGTGCTTGCGCAGCCGGGCCAGCGCGGCGCTCGCCGCGGACTGCGTGACGCCGATCCGCTCGGCCGCGCGCGTCACGTTCCGCTCCCGGAGCAGCTCCCGCAGGAACACCAGGAGGTTCAGGTCGAGCCCGGCCAGCGAGGCCGGCCGGCGCCTCACGGAGGTGGCCCGGCGTCGACGCCCATGACTCCATTGACGGCACGGGCGTCGCCGCAGGTCAACGCGACGGATGTCCCGCGTCCAGATGTTTCCGCAGCGCGGACAGCGTCTCGACGGGGCGCTCCTCGGCGAGGTAGTGGCCGCAGTCGAGAGCGTGGCCGTGGGCGTCCGGGGCCCAGCGCCGCCAGACGTCCAGCACGTCGGGGGTGCGGCCGAGCGGGCCGTGCGCGCCCCACAGCACGAGCGTCGGGCAGCCGATCCGCCGCACACCGCGGTCGGCCTCGTCGTCGGCGACGTCGACGGTCGCGCCCGCCCGGTAGTCCTGGCACATCGCGTGCACCACCGACGGCCGCCGCCACGCCTCCCGGTACGCGGCCAGCGCCTCCGGCGCGAAGACCTGCGCGCCGCGCCCGAAGAACGCGTCCGGGTCGCCCGCGATGAGCCGTTCCGGCAGGTCACCGGGCTGGGACAGGAAGAACCAGTGCCACGCCGACCGCGCGAACCCCGCGTCCACCCGGGCGAACACGTCGGCCGTCGGGAGGATGTCGAGCACCGCGAGCGCCGCGACGGCGTCCGGGTGGTCGAGCGCGAGCCGGTACGCGCACCGCGCCCCGCGGTCGTGCCCCACCACGGCGAACCGCGCGAACCCCAGCTCGGCCATCACCGCCACCTGGTCGGCGGCCATCGCCCGCTTCCCGAACGCGGCCACGTCCGCGTCCGGCGGGGCGAGGCTGTCGCCGTATCCCCGCAGGTCGGCGAGCACCACGGTGTGGTGCTCGGCCAGCGCGGGCGCGACGAGATGCCACATGGCGGAGGTCTGCGGGTAGCCGTGCAGCAGCAGGACGGCGGGCCCGCTCCCCGCAACCCGAACCCGGATGCGCGCCCCGACCCGGGTCCCGACGTCAACCGCGTCGCTCACGCCAGGCCGTACCACTCTTCGGCGTTGCGGCCCGTGACCCGCTCGCGTTCCGCCTCGGTCAGGGCGGCCAGCAGGCGGTCGCCGCCGTCGCCGTGGACGTGCGGGTGGTCGCTCGCGTACATCAGGAGCGCGCCGAGATCCAGCAGGTCGAGGGCCTGGCGGACCTGCGCGGGGTCGCGCGGGAGGTGGGCCGGGGCGGTCGTGAGCCGGATGTGCCGCCGCACGACCTCGGACGGCCGCCCGTCCAGCCACGGGACCTCGCGCCACACACCCTTCCAGTCCTTGTCGAACCGCCACAGCAGCGTCGGCAGCCAGGAGAACCCGCACTCCAGCAGCGCCACCCTGAGCCCCGGCACCCGCGTGAAGACGCCCTCCGTGACGAGGCTGGTCACCTGCGCCTGCACGATCATCTGCGAGTTGGAGAGGTAGTCCTCGAGGTAGCTGTGGGTGAACCCGGTGGGGGTCGCGGCGTTGCCGACGCGCCCCCACGCGTGCAGCCCGACGACGAGCCCGTGCTCGGCCGCGGCCGCCAGCAGCCGGTGGTTGCGCTTGTTGCCCCACGGCACGTCGGTGCGGACGGGCAGCAGCACCTGCACGATCCCCGGGTGGCCGCCGACCCGCTCGATCTCGGCGACGGCGGCGTCCGCGTCGAGCGTCGGGACGACCATGCTCGCCCGCAGCCGGTCGTCGCGCGGCAGCCACTCGCCCACCAGCCAGTCGTTGATCGCGCTGGTCAGCGCGGCCTCGTAGTACGGGTTGCGGTTGCAGTGGAAGGACGCGGTGCAGTTCAGGATCGCCGTGCGGAGCCCGGCCGGGTCGAGTAGCTCGGTGCGCAGGTCCTCGACGCTCGCCGGGGTCGCGCCGGTGAGCACGACCGGCGGGTACGCGCCGCCCTGCGTCGGGTTGAGGTGGACGCCGCCGTCGTGCACGTACGTGCGCCAGTACGGCTCCAGGTACTGCGAGAGGTCGCCGAGCGCGGCCGGGGCGCAGTGCACGTCGCGTCGACGGTGGCGGTCGCAGCGGGGGCACTCATGCGGTCACCTCACGCTCGGGCAGCCCGAAGAGCCGGCACGCGTTGGCACCCATGACCGCCTCGCGCAGCGCGGCCGGGAACAGGCGTGGCGCGTGCCGCGGGGAGTCGAAGTCCCAGTGCGGGTAGTCGGAGGCGAACATGATCCGGTCGCCCAGGCCCGTGTGGTCCAGCGCCGTCGCGAGGTCGGCCGGGTCGTCCGGCTCCTCGATCGGCTGCGTGGTGAACCAGAAGTGGTCGCGCACGTACTCCGACGGCGGCCGCGTCAGGTGCGGCACGTCGGCCCGCAGCTGCGCCCAGGAGTCGTCGAGCGCCCACATCAGCGGCCCGGCCCAGGCGATCCCGCCCTCCACGCAGATGACCTGCAGCTCCGGGTACTCCGCGAAGACGCCCTCGGTGAGCAGGCTCATCATCAGCGCGGCCATCGTGTTGCCGTTCCACACGTGCTCTTCGAGGTAGAACGACGGCCAGCCGGCGCCGCGGTGCTGCTCCAGCCCGCCGGTGTGCGCGGCGACCGGCAGCCCGGCCTCGGCCGCGGCCTCGTAGATCGGCCAGTACCGGCGCCGTCCGAAGCCCAGCTCGCCGCCCGTCGAGAGCAGCACCTGGACGAACCGCGGGTCGTCCGCGCGGCGGCGGATCTCCTCGGCGGCGAGGTCGGGCGCCTCGATCGAGATCGTGACGGACCCGCGCAGCCGCGGCTCCTGCGCGAGCCACTCCTCGGCCTGCCAGTCGTTTAGCGCCCGGCACAGGGCCGCGGAGTAGCGCGGCTCCTCGGCGCCCCACTGGTGGCCCTGCAGCGGGATGAGCACGCCGTGGTCGATGTCGAACTCGTCGAGCAGCTGGTCGCGCACCATCTGCAGGTCGCTGCCCGGCGCCCCGGTCGCCGGCCACGAGTCGAGCCGGAACCCGGAGTTGCGCACCCGCGGGTAGATCTCCGGCGGCCCCGGCACCCGGCTGGCGAACAGGTCCCACCGCTCGCGGTGCTCCTGCGGCAGCCGCGGCCGGATCGACGTCACCGGGGCGTGCGGATGGATGTCCGCGTCCACGATCGTGCGCGCCACCCGCACCGGCGCCGACTTCCTCGTCCGGGGAACCGCGCTGGTCACCGCTCACCTCCGGCCGCGCCCGCCGCCACCGGGCGCGAGCTCGTGTCCACCACCACGTAGGAGTCCTCGACGTGCACCGGGAACGTCTCCGCGACGTACGGGCCCGGCCGCCGGCCGTTCCGCCCGCCCGCGATCCGCTCCGGCGTCCCGCGCTCGACGGTCACCTCGTACGCGCGGGCCGGCGGCTCCCCCGGCCCGAGGAACGACTGGCCGGTCGCCAGGTCGTACTCCCAGCCGTGCCACGGGCACGCGACGAGCGCCTCCTGCTCGTCGAGCACGAACTCGCCGGGAGCGGCGGACGACAGCCACGGCTTCGTCCGGCCCTCGCACAGCGGCCCGCCCATGTGGGGGCAGTAGTTGTTCATCGCGTAGAAGCGGTCGCCGACCCGGAACACGCCGATGGTCCGCTGCCCGACCTGGACGATCCTGCGCTCGCCAGTCGGGAACTCGTCGAGCTTTGCCACCACGATCCGCACGGGTACGACGCTAGGCAGCGTGGTGGCATGAACGGAAACAGAAGGTTCGTATGCCGGCCATCGACGGCGTTGATGGCGGCCGCTCAGGCGTCCCGGATGTGGATCTGCTCCCCCTGCGGGCTGAACAGCGCGATGATCTCCACCGGCTCGTCGCCCGCGCTGCCCATGCCGTGCGGGGTGCGGGTGTCGAACTCGGCCGCCTCGCCGGTGCCGAGCGTCGTGACGACGCCGGCGAGCTTGAGGTGCAGCGTGCCCGCGAGCACGTAGAACCACTCGTACCCGCCGTGCACGTTCTGCGGGATCGGGGAGTCCGCCTTCCGCCCGGGCAGGATCATCTTGAACGCGAGCACCGGCGCACCCTCCCTGGTCAGCGGGATGTGGATCATCCCGTGCCGGCGGACGGGCCGCGGGTGGATGCGCGGGTCGCCGGTGGCCGGGGCGCCGACGAGGTCTCGAGCGGCACGCGGTAGACCCGCGCCAGCGGGATCAGCAGGTCCAGCGACGGCCGGCGCTGCCCGGACTCCAGCCGCGAGAGCACGCTGACCGAGATGCCCGTCTCCTCCGCGACCTCGGAGAGCGTGCGGCGCCGGCCCCGGCGCACGTCGCGCAGCCGGGGGCCGACGGCGTCCATGATGTCGTCCAGTCCGTCGTCGGGCACGCGGCCACCTCCCCGGAATTGCGGTTTCCGCAACTCTAGTTGCGTTCCGGGCCGCTGCACACGACTGTGGCGGCGTGGTCGTGGAAGGCGGGCGAGGACATCGTGTTCCCGACCCCCGCCGAGACCCTCGCCACCCTGCCCCTGGACGCCGGCTGGCGCACCGAGCGCTGCGAGGCCCCGCAACGGGAGGCGACGGGCCCGGAGGGCGAGACGGCACCGGTGACGGACAACGTGATCGCCCTCCGCCGCCTCTGACGACCGCACACACCTCCCGGACCCCGCACACACGTTCTGCCATGTGTGCGGAGTACCGGAGGTGTGTGCGGTCAGGGGCGGAGGCGGCTGGTCGCCACCGCAAGGGCCGCGAAGACCACCGCCGACGTCAGTCCCACCGCGTGCAGGCCGGCCGTGAAGGCGGCGTGGGCGGCGTCCACCACAGCCGGCCCGGCGCCGGGTGCGGCCACCGCGCCGCTGACCGTCTCGCCGGCCGGGCCGGGGACGCCGGACATGTGCAGCCGGTAGGTCGCCGCGGCGGCGGTGCCGAGCAGGGCCAGGCCGAGCGCCCCGCCGAGGTAGTTGCCGGTGTCGGCCAGCGCCGCGGCCGCACCGGCCCGCGCCACCGGCACCGCGCCGATCACGTAGCCCGTGCCCAGCGCGAAGAGCGGGCCCGTGCCCAGCGCCAGCACCGTCACCGCGACGACGGCCGGGGCCGGCCCGGCGTCCCCGGGCACGAACGCCAGCAGCAGCGAACCGCCCGCCGCGAGCGCGAGCCCGCCGGAGATCGCCACCCGCTCCGGGACGCGCCGGACCAGCACCGGGGTGAGCAGCGTGCCGGCCGCTACCCCGAGCCCCATCGGCGCGAAGAGCAGCGCCGCGGCCACCGGCGCGTACCCGAGCACGGTCTGCAGATACTGGGTGACCTGGAAGCCGCTGCCGGCCATCGCGATCCCGGCGCCGACCAGCGCGGCGAGCACGATCGCGACCCGTGGCGTCCGGAAGAGGCGCAGGTCGAGCAGGGGTTGCGCCAGCCGCAACTGCCGCCGCACGAACAGCACCCCCGCCACGACCCCGGCCACCACCGCGACGGCGGCCACGGCGGGCGGCGCCGTGGCGGTGGCCGCGGCCTTGATCCCGTAGATCACCGCCAGCACCGCGGCCAGCGACAGCGCGACGCTGCCGGGGTCGAGCCGGCCGGGCTCGTCGCCGACGTGCTCGGGCAGCACGAACGGCCCGGCCACCAGCACCACCGCCATCACCGGCAGGGCCAGCAGGAACACGCTCCCCCACCAGAAGTGCTCCAGCAGCACCCCGCCCACGACCGGCCCCAGCGCGGCCCCGGCGAACTGGCAGGTGGCCCAGATCGAGATCGCGAGCCGGCGCGGCCCGCCGTCCGCGAACATCACGGCGATCAGCGCGAGCGTCGACGGCATGAGCGTCGCCCCCGCCACGCCGAGCAGGGCCCGCGCCGCGATGAGCATCTCCGCGCTCACGGAGTACGCCGCGACCACCGACGTCGCGGCGAACACCGCGGCCCCGGCGAAGAGCAGCCGGCGCCGTCCGATGCGGTCGCCCAGCGTCCCCATGGTGAGGACGAAACCGGCCACCAGGAACCCGTAGCCGTCGGTGATCCACAGCTGCTCGGCCGCCGACGCGCCCAGCTCGGCCGTCAGCCGGGGCAGCGCCAGGAACAGGACGTTCATGTCGACGGCGCTGAGCAGCGTCGGGAACGCGAGCACCGCGAGCCCCCACCAGGCCGTTCTGCTCGCACGGGCCGTGCCGGTCGTCATCCGCGGACCTCCGCCGGGTCGGGACCCCCTGACGAGGTCCGCCGCCCACCGGTCGGTCCCGGACCCGCCGCCTCGACACCCTTACCGAGTGACGGCTGCCACATCCGATCGGGTGAAGTCCGGCCGACTCGCCGATCAGGACGCCGGCACCGGCCTCGACAGGGACGTCCGCACCGGCGACCCGACAGGAGGCCGACGATGGCCCGCTCGATCCGTGTTCTCTACCGCCAGCAGATGGGCAGGCAGCGCAAGAACTTCAACTGGCCGCCCATCAACCTGGACTCGCCCGTGGTGATCACCGCGGCGGAGTTCACCCCGCAGTTCGGCGGGTTCCCCGGTCCGTTCAAGACGATCGGGCGCCCCCTCCTCGGCGGGGCGAACGTCTACGTGACGAACGTCGGCCCGCACGGCAACGGCACCGAGGCGGGCGGCGTGGAGTTCCACCTG
Organism: Pseudonocardia sp. CNS-139; assembly: GCA_001942415.1. Taxonomy (GTDB): domain Bacteria; phylum Actinomycetota; class Actinomycetes; order Mycobacteriales; family Pseudonocardiaceae; genus Pseudonocardia. The sequence goes on along the minus strand of MKJX01000238.1, from coordinate 8,114 downwards.
CACGTCGACCACGACCGCCCGCTCGACGTGGTGGTGACCATCACCGTGCACGAGGACATCGAGGTCTTCCACCAGGCGTGAGACCGGGGCCCGGTCACGCCTTCGGCTGCAGCACGAAGTCGTACCGGGCCTCGACGAACGGCACGGCCGACTCGCCGCCGTCGGGCGCCGGGCCGGCCGGGCGCTCCTCGAACGCGACCACCAGCTCCTGCTTGGTGCCGAACACCACGTCGGAGTCGAGGTACTGGGCGCCCTCCTGGAACAGGTGGGTGATCAGCGGCTCGTAGCCGGGCACGTTGAGCAGGAAGTGCACGTGGGCCGGGCGGAAGTGCGAGATGTCGGTCTGCCGGATGAGGTCGCCGACCGGCCCGTCCATCGGGATCGAGTAGCCGCGCGGCGCGATCGTGCGCACGCAGTAGGTGCCGTCCTCGCGGGTGGCGTACTTGGCGCGCAGGCGGGCCTCGTCGATGTCGGGCACCTGGCTCTCGTAGAGCCCGTCGGTGTCGGCCTGCCAGACGTCGAGCACCGCGCCCGCGACCGGCTTGCCGTCCAGGTCCTTGACGGTGCCGTGCACGTAGAGCGGGACGCCCGGCAGCCCGTCGGACATGTCGGCGCCGAAGCCCAGCTCGGGCGAGCCGTCGATGTGGAACGGGCCGAGCACGGTGGCCGGGGTGGCGGCCGGGTCGAGCCGGTGGTTCATCTGCACCACCAGCATCGACAGGCCCAGCACGTCGGAGGCGAGGATGAACTCCTCGCGCTTCTCGTCGCTGATCTGCCCGGTGCGGGTCAGCCACTGCATCGCGCCGATCCACTCGGCCTCGGTCAGCCGCACCTCGCGCGCGAACGCGTGCAGGTGCCGGACGAGCGCGGTCAGCACCTCGGCCGTGCGCGGGTCGTGCGCGGTGCCCCAGCGCGCTGCGGCCAGCTCGGTGATGTTGTCCTCGGTGACGAGCTGCATCGTCAGCGTCCTTCCGAAAGCTCGGCGCGCAGCAGGGCGGCGGCCCCGGCCATGGCGCGCATCTTCCCCTCCGCGGCCTCCCGCGGCAGGTACTTCATCCCGCAGTCCGGGGCGATCACGACCTTCTCGGGCGGGAGGTACGCGAACGCGCGGCGCACCCGGTCCGCGACGGTCTCCGCGGTCTCGACCTCGGGCGTCGAGAGGTCGACCACGCCGAGGACGACGGTCTTGCCGGTGAGGTCGGCGAGCACGCCGAGGTCGAGCCCCGACTGTGCGGTCTCGATCGAGACCTGCTGCACCGGGCTCCCGGCCAGCTCGGGCAGGAACGAGTAGCCCTCCGGGCGCTCGTGGATGATCGCGGCGTAGCCGAAGCAGATGTGCACGGCGGTGGTGCCCATGACGCCGTCGAGGGCCGCGTTCAGCGCCGCCAGCCCGTAGGCGCGGGCGGCGTCGGGCCGGGCCTGCATGTACGGCTCGTCGATCTGCACGACGTCGGCACCTGCCGCGAACAGGTCCTTGACCTCGGCGTTCACCGCCGCGGCGTACCCCATCGCGGCGGACTCGGCGTCGGGGTAGTGGTCGTTCTGCGCCTGCTGGCTCATCGTGAACGGGCCGGGCACGGTGATCTTGATCGGCCGGTCGGTGTTGGCCCGCAGGAATTGCAGGTCACGCACCTGCACGGGCGCGGGCCGGTGGATCGGGCCGACGATGCGCGGCACCGGGTTGGGGTGGCCGCTGCGGTCCAGCGCGGTGCCGGGGTTGTCGATGTCGACGCCCTCCAGCGCGGTGGCGAAGTGGTTGGAGTAGCTCTCGCGGCGGATCTCGCCGTCGGTGAGCAGGTCGATCCCGGCCCGCTCCTGGGCCCGGATCGCGAGCTGGGTCGCGTCGTCCTGGGCCTGCGCGAGCAGCGCGGGCTCCACGCGCCACAGCTCCTTCGCGCGCACCCGCGGCGGGAAGCGCCCGGCGAGCTTGGCCCGGTCGATCAGCCACTCCGGCTGGGCGTAGCTGCCCACCAGCGACGTCGGCAACAGCGGGAGCTTCTGAGGGCTGGTCACGGGACCTCCATCGGTCACGTCGATGCCTGCGGCCTGAGCACGATCCGTCCGGTGGCCCTGCCCTCGGCCTGCCGGGTCCAGGCCTGCGCGGCGTCGGCGAGCGGCACGGGCTCGTGCGCCACCGTGAGACGTCCGGCGACGGCCTCCTCGACGACCCGGGTGAGCGCCTCCCGGCGCAGGTCGGGCGTCAGCTCGTTGTTCGTGTAGCCGAGCACCCGCAGGGAGCGGCTGCGCAGCGTCGACGAGTCGATCGGCGCGGTCTCACCGGCCGAGCTGCCGAGGTTGACCAGCCGCCCGCCCGGGCGCAGCGTGCGCAGGGCGGCGGCGGCCGGCACCCCGAAGAGGGGGTCGAGCACGAGGTCGGCCGGGCCGTCGCAGGCGGCCTGCATGCGCTCGGCCAGCCCGTCGACGGTGTCGGTGGCCGGGTCGAGCGCGACCACGGCGCCGAGCGAGCCGCTGCGCGCGGCGCGGGACTCCGCCGACCGCGCGGTCGCGGGACTCCGCCGACCGCGCGGCCGCGACCACACGCGCGCGCCCGCGGCCCGCGCCAGCTGCACGCCCGACTGCCCGACGATCCCGCCCGCGCCGAGCACGAGCACGTGCTCGCCGGCGGCGAGCCCGCCGCGCCAGGTCAGGGCCATCCACGCGGCGACGGCCGAGAGCCCCAGCGCGGCGACCTGCACGAGGTCGGCCCCGGCGGGGAGCGGCACGGCGTCGGCCTCGGGCACCGTCGCACGGGCGCGCATGCTGCCGTCGCCGGGGCGCATGCCGGCCGGCGTCGCGAACCAGACGGGCGTGCCCGCCGGGATCGCGGCCGTCCCCACCTCGACGACGCCCACGCCCTGCACACCGGGCACGTACGGGGTGGCCGGCGTGCCGAAGTACGACGTGCCGGACGCGCACAGCAGGTCAAGGGGCGTGATCGGGGCGGCGTGCACCGCGACGAGGAGCTCGCCCTCGCCCGGGTCAGCCGGCGTATGGCCGGCGAGGTGCGGGGCCTGCCCCGCCGTGTGGACGACGGCGGCGGGGCCGTTCATCGCTCCTCCCAGGGCGTCGGCGGCACCGAGCGGTTGTTCAGGTCCACCGACAGGAAGATGTCGTTGCCGACCGGGTTGCGCAGCTCCTCGGCGAGCTGCCCGATCAGCCCGGCCGTGCGCGCGAGCAGCGCGAACCCGCGCAGCAGCGGCAGCGGGAGGCCGAGGTCGGCGAGCGCGGCGCCGCAGACGCCTGCGCCGTTGAGCGGGAGCGTGCGCCCGAGCACCTGCGGGTGCACCCGCCCGATCGCGGCGAACAGCTCCAGGTGCGGCCCGAACTGCCCCTCCTCGCGCGCGATCTGCATGAGCCGCGGGGTGCGCGGGTCGCCCTCCTTGTGGACGTGGTGCCCCAGCCCGGGGACGAGCCGCTTCGCCTCGCGTTCCGCTCGCACCGTCTCCAGGGCGAGCGCGTCCCAGCCGGCGTCGTCCATGGGCGGTTCCTGGACGCGGGACAGCACCGCGTGCAGGAACCGCCCACAGTCCTCGGTGACACCGAGGAACCGGGACCCGCCGCCGAGAAGCCCGGCGGCGAGCGCGCCCTGTATCGAGTCGGGAGCGGACAGATAGGTGAGCCTGGTGACGATCGCCGTGGGCGTGAACCCGTGGTCGGCGAGCGCGGCGAGCACGGCCTCGAACACCCGGACCTGCCCGGGCGTCGGGCGTTCCTGGGTGGCCAGCCAGAACGCGAGCTCGCCGAAGCCGACGGTGCCCATCACGTCGGCGGCGAGGTCCCGGCCCAGCAGGGTGATCGTCTTGAGGTCGGACGCGCCCAGAGCCGTGGGATAGTGCTGCGCCGTTGGATAGCGCTGCGCCGTCGGGTACTCAGGCACCGCTGCCCTCCTGGGTGGAGAGCCACTTGCGCAGCTCGGCGCCGTGCTCGTCCAGCTCGGGCGGCGGGAGCGGGTAGCTGACAGGCGACGCGGAGAACCGGATGGGGTGGCGGGTGGTCGGGATCGCCCGGTCCCCCTCCCCCGCCGGCACGACCGGGGCGAGCCCGAACCGCTCCGCCATCGCGAAGCCGCCGTCGATGGTCTGGATCGGCCCGCACGGCACCCCGACGGCGACGAGCGCCTCGAACCACTCGGTGGCGGTCCGGGTGCGCAGCCGCTCGACGAGGACCGGGCGCAGTTCCTCCCGGTTCGCCGTGCGGTCGGCGTTGCGGGCGAAGCGCGGGTCCGCGGACACCTCGGGGATGTCGAGCACCTCGCACAGCCGGCGGAACTGCCCGTCGTTGGCGGCGGCGATGATGATGTCGTCGTCGGCCGTGGGCAGCGGCTCGTACGGGAACACGCTGGGGTGCGCGTTGCCCATCCGGTAGGGCACCGTGGCGCCCGCGACGAACGCCGAGCTGTGGTTGACCAGGCCGGTGAGCGCCGACGACAGCAGGTTGACCTCGACGTGCTGGCCGGCGCCGGTGGCGTCGCGGTGGCGCAGCGCGGCGAGGATGCCGATCACGGCGTGGTTGCCGGCCATCACGTCGAACACGGAGATCCCGGCCCGGTACGGCGGACCGGCCGGGTCGCCGGTGAGGCTCATCAGGCCGGAGATGGCCTGCACCATCAGGTCGTAGCCGGGCACGTGCGCGCCCTTCCCGGACCCGAACCCGCTGATCGAGGCGTACACGACCGCGGGGTTCGCCGCGCTGACGGACGCGTAGTCGAGCCCGAACTTGGCGAGGCCGCCGGGCTTGAAGTTCTCGATCAGCACGTCGGCGCGCCGGGCCAGCTCGCGGCCGAGCGCGGCGTCGGCGTCGTCGCGCAGGTCGAGCGCCACCGACCGTTTCCCGCGGTTGACGCCGAGGTAGTACGTGGAGACGCCCTCGCGGACCGGGGGCATCCAGGTGCGCGTCTCGTCGCCGCCGGGACCCTCGACCTTCACGACGTCGGCGCCGAGGTCGGCCAGCAGCATCGTCGCGTACGGGCCGGCGAGCACCCGTGAGAAGTCGGCGACGAGCAGGCCGGCGAGCGGCCCGGCCGTCCCGCCCGTCGGGCCGGCTTCGCCGGACGCCCCGTCAGTTGCCTGTCCGAACACCGGACGTTCGTCCGTCATACGGCGATCCTGGCACATCGCACGGGTGAGTCAAGCCGGAGCGGGGCCCGTCACGCCGGGCGGACCACGTGCGGGACGGTGTCGAGGCGGGCGAAGTCGGCGCTGATCTCCCCCGCGGTCTGCAGCAGCATCGGCAGGTGCTCCTCCAGCAGCCGCTCCACCGGCGTCTCCGCGGCGTGCGTGTTGACGTTGATGCTGGCCACCACCCGGCCGGCGCCGTCGCGCAGCGGCGCCGCGACCGACCGGATGCCCAGCGCGAGCTGCTCGTCGGTGAGCGACCAGCCGCGTGCCCGCACCTCGCGCAGGACGGCCTCGCGCTCGGCCGGCTCCGGGTGCCAGCGCGCGTCCAGCCCGGAGCGCGACGGCTCGGCGAGCACGCGGTGCAGCTCGTCGGCCGGGAGCGCGGCGAGCAGCACCTTGCCCAGCGACGTCGGCAGCGCCGGGAAGCGGGTGCCGATCTGCACGGTGAGCCCGACGATCTTGGGGACCGCCACTCGGGCCACGTAGACGATGTCCGACCCGTCGAGCTGGGCCACCGAGCACGACTCGCGGGTGCGCTCGACCAGCCGCTCCATGTGCGGGCGGGCGATCTCCCACAGCCCGCTCGCGCGCACGTACGCGACCCCGAGCTCCAGCACGCGCGGGGTGAGCGAGAACCCGCCGTCGCCCGCGCGGACGTAGCCCAGCTCCTCCAGCGTGAGCAGGGATGCCCCGGGGCCGTCGGCCGGGCCAGGCCGGTGGCCGTCGCGACCTCGGTGAGCGTCATCGCCCGCTGGCCGGGCCGGAACGCCGCGATCACCTCGAGCCCGCGCGCGAGCGCCTCGATGAAGTCCGGTCCGGTTCCGGTGCGCGGCATCGTGGGCTCCGTTCGTCAGGTGTCGCGGCCACAGCGTAACCGCCGTCCGGAGGGCGGACAGATCCGGCACTCGACGGCCCGCAGCCCCGTCCGCCGAGCGGATTGACAGGGCAACCCTGCTGAGCAAGAGTGGCGCCGGTCAAGTGACCGACAGACGGACGCACGTCCGGGTCACTCCTCGGTTGGTCCGAACCGCGAAGGAGCGAGTGCGATGACCGACAACCCCCCGGTGGTGCTGCGCGGCGGCGTCGTGCTCACCCTCGACGATGCGCACCGGGTGCTGACCGGCGCCGACGTGCTGGTTGTCGACGACCGGATCGCGGCCGTCGGCGAGCATCTCGACGTGCCGCCGGGCACCGTCGAGATCGACGCGTCCGGCGGCATCGTCATGCCGGGCATGATCGACACGCACCGCCACATGTGGCAGACGGCGATGCGCGGCTACGGCGCGGACTGGACGCTCACCCAGTACTTCGTCTGGTACTACCTGGAGTCGGGCAGGCACTTCCGCCCGCAGGACGTGCGCGCGGGCAACCTGCTCTCGGCCGCCGAGGCGATCGACGCGGGCGTCACCACCACCGTCGACTGGTCGCACGGGCTGCAGACCGTGGGGCACGCCGAGGCCGCCGCCGACGCGCTGCGGTCGGTGCCCGGCCGGTTCGTGCTCGCGTACGGCAACATCCAGCAGGCGCCGTGGGAGTGGTCGGGATCGGCGGACTTCCGGGCGTTCGCCAAGCGCCAGCTCGACGCGGCCGACGACCAGCTCACCTTCCAGATGGCGTTCGACGTCACCGGCGACCCGGCGTTCCCGGAGAGGGCCGCCTACGAGGTCGCGCGCGAGCTGGGCGTGCCCGTCACCACACACGCCGGGGTCTGGGGCGCCACCAACGACGACGGCATCCGGCTCGCCCACGAGGCCGGCTTCCTCGACGAGACCAGCGTGTTCGTGCACGCCGCGACGCTCTCGGCGGACTCGTACAACCGCATCGCCGCGTCCGGCGGGTCGGTGTCGGTCTCCACGGAGAGCGAGCAGAGCGCCGGCCAGGGCTACCCGCCCACGTGGGCGCTGCGGGCGCACAGCATCCCGGTGTCGCTCTCGATGGACACCAGCGTGTGGTGGAGCGGCGACCTCTTCTCCGCCATGCGCACCACGCTGGGCGCCGACCGGTCACGCGAGCACCTGGAGGCGCACGCCAAGGGCGACACGATCACGCACTGCACGCTGCGCGCCGAGCAGGTCGTCGAGTGGGCCACCCGCGGCGGCGCGAAGGCGCTGGGCCGCGACGCGAGCTGGGCAGCCTGGAGCCGGGCAAGAAGGCCGACGTCGTGCTGATCAAGAACGACCGGTCGCCGGTGTCGTTCCCGCTGCTGCACCCCTACGGCCACGTGGCGTTCCAGGCCCAGCGCGCGACGTGCACACCGTGCTGGTGAACGGCCGGGTGGTCAAGCGCGACCACGAGCTGGTCGGGATCGACATGGCCGCCGTGCGGCGCGAGGTCGAGGACACCGTCGAGCACCTGCGCGCCACCCTCGGCGACGACGCGTGGGCCAAGGGCATGAACCCCGACGTCCCCGAGACCAAGGTGCTCGACAACCCCTACACCTACACCGAGTACCGCAGCGCGAGCACACACGGCAGCTGACGCGCTACCCCGACCGCGCAGGGGCCTCCGGCCGCTCCGGCAGCTCGTCGAGATCGAGCGAGCCGGGGCGGCCCTCGGGGCCGGCGCCGGTGCGCGACGTGCTCTGCCGGGCCGCGCGCACGACGAGCCGGCGGAACCAGCGGTGGCCGGGGTCGTCGTCGTGGCGCTCGTGCCACCACAGCCGCGCCTCGAACGGCTCCAGCGGGCGCGGGCACTCCAGGATCCGCAGCGGCAGGTACTCGGCGCAGGCCCGGGCGAACCGCTCCTGCATCAGCGCGACGTGGTCGGTGGACGCGACGAGGTAGGGCACGGCCTGGAAGCTGTCGACCCGCACGGCCACCTGCGGCCGCATGCCCAGGTGCGCGAGCTGTCGGCTCACCGGCACGACCGACGGGAACTCGGCGTCGTCGTGGTAGGGCACCACCCACGTGGCCCGGGCCAGCGCGTCGAGATCGGCCGTGTCGGTGCCGAGACCGTCGTTGTGCGCGCCGACCACGCACACCCAGCGGTCGCCCAGCA
>MKJX01000237.1 GCA_001942415.1 Pseudonocardia sp. CNS-139 | reverse complement strand
CATGGTGGACCTCGCACCACGAGGGTGGGCGGTCGCAGCCGGGGAACTCGCACCCACCCGCCCGGGCGGCGACCGCGCGGCGCAGGCCGTCGGGGATGGTGCGGGTCATCCGCCCGACATCCAGGGGTTGGCCGTTGCCGTTCATGACGATCGGGATCACCGCGGCGTCACAGGCCAGCATCCGCAGCGACTCCGCAGACACGGCACCGCCGAAGTCCAGCACCGCAGCGCGGCAGCGGCCTTCCAGCTCTTCCAGGCGGACGGTGACGTTCAGGTGCGGGCGCGCCACGATCCGCCCCGTGTCCAGGGCGTGTGCGCACACCTCGGCCAGGGCCTGGGCCTGCCGCTGCGGCGGCGTGCGCTCGTCGGCGCCGTCGGCCGGTGCGGATCTCGCGTCGATCGCCACGGCGATGGCGTCGAACAGGGCGGGGTCGTCGAACCGGCCCTGCAGCCGCCCACCCGGGCGGTTCCGGAACCGCAGCAGGCGCAGCTCATTGACCGAGATCGCCGGGTGGTGGTCGGGGTCGGGGCCGTCCTGGTCGAGCAGGTCGATCAACCGGGTGCCCCAGGCCTGCAGCTCGGTGGGCGTGTAGTCGCCGGCCTTGGCGGCCAGCTCGGTCTCGGCGCCGGCCCACACCTCCAGCGCCAGGCGCGAGGCGGCCGGCGAGGCGAGCAGCCGGGCGATCACCTCCACATGCCGCAACCCCGCCCGCCCCGCGCCGAACTCCACCGCCGTCGCCGGCAGCCGCGCAGGCACGACCGCACCGTCCAGCCCGGTGCGCGGACAGACGTGCTCGGCGGCAACGACCCGGCGGCGCGCCTCGAAACGCTCCCAGCCCAGCAGGTCACCCAGACCGGCGGCGGTCGAGCGGTAGCCGCGTTCGGTGAACGTCCCCCGCCGGTCCGCGGCCGCCGTCGCGGCCACCGTGACCTGCTCCACTGCCGCGCCACCCCCTCGGCGACCGTCAGAACCGACAACAGCTCCCCGCCGCCCGCGGCGACCACCCCGGCCAGCTCGGCGACCGCCTCGGTGAGGAGGCGGTGCGCGGTGGCGAGCCGGTCCGTGGACACGACTCAAGTATACTCGAACATATGTTCGATAGGCATGACGCCGGATTGGCTCGACATGGCGCCATTCTGGTGCCATCATGGCTCCTGTGGAACACACCGTCACAGCGCTGCCGACCACCCGCGAGCCCAGCTGCCCCTTCGACCCGCCCAAGGAGCTGCTGGAGGCGCGCGAGCACGGCCCGATCAGCCGCTTCCCGTTCCCCGACGGTCACCAGGCTGGCTGGTCACCGGCTACGACCTGGTCAGGGAGGTGCTGGCCGACCCGCGGTTCAGCTCGCGCAAGGAGCTGATGCGCCACCACCCGTACATCGACTACAGCCAGTACGGCGACATCGAGCTTCCGCCGGCGCCGCCCGGCGAGTTCCTCCTCATGGACGAGCCGCGGCACAGCCGCTACCGGAAGCCGCTGGTCGGCAAGTTCACCGTGCGGCGGATGCGGATGCTCGCGGAGCGCGTCGAGCAGGTCACCGCGGAGCACCTGGACGCCATGGAGAAGGCCGGGCCGCCGACGGACCTGGTGACCGCGTTCGCCAAGCCCATCCCCGCGATCATGATCTGCGAGCTGCTGGGCGTGCCGTACGCGGACCGCGGCGCTTCCAGGGGAACGTCGACAAGTTCATGAACGGGGAGACGAGCGACGAGGACATGATCGCGGCCTACACCGAGGTGCAGCAGTACCTCGCGGAGCTGGTGGCGGCGAAGCGCACGAACCCCACCGACGACCTGCTCAGCGACCTCACCGACAGCGACCTCGACGACGAGGAGCTGCGCGGGATCAGCCTGATCCTGCTGGCGGCCGGGCTCGACACCACCGCGAACATGCTGGCGATGGGCACCTTCGCGCTGCTGCGCAACCCGGCGCAGCTGGCCGCGCTGCGCGCCGACCCCGCCCTCACCGACCGGGCCGTGGAGGAGCTGCTGCGGTACCTGAGCGTCGCCAAGACGTTCTTCAGGATGGCGCTGGAGGACGTGGAGCTGGACGGCCGGACCGTCGAGGCCGGTACGGCGGTGATCCTGTCGATCAACACCGCCAACCGCGACCCCGAGCGCTTCGCCGAGCCCGACGTGCTCGACCTCGGGCGGCAGGAAGGTGGGCACGTGGCGTTCGGCCACGGCATCCACCAGTGCCTGGGTCAGCAGCTCGCCCGCGTCGAGATGCGGGTCGCGTTCCCCGCGCTGGTCCACCGCTTCCCGACGCTGCGCCTGGCCGTGCCCGCGGACGAGGTCCCGCTGCGCCCGGAGCTCGCGGACATCTTCGGAGTGAAGAGCCTGCCGGTCACCTGGGACGCGTGACCGGGAAGCTAGGCCGGGACGCTCGGCGGCGCCTTCGGATGCTGCGCGAGGATCCGCGCCACGGCGTCGGCCATGTGCGCCTCCAGCGCGGTCGTCAGCCGGACGGCGTCGCCCGCGAGCACGGCGTCGCGCAGCTCCCGGTGCTCGGCGATGAGGTCGGCGGCTGGCGGGAGGGTCTCCTGGAGCGCCGCGAGGCACATACGGGTCTCGACGAGCAGCGCGTCGGCCATGCGCCGCAGCCGCCGGCTGCCGGACGCGGCGACGAACTCGTGGTGGAAGTGGTGGTCGGCGTCCGCGAGCGCGACGGGGTCGTCCGCGGCGGCCTCCATCTCGGCGAGCGCGACGCCGAGCCGCTCGGCGGCCGCGGCCCGGTCGCCCGCGAGCAACAGGAGGCCGGCCGCGCGTTCGACGGCGGTGCGGGCGATGTAGACGTCACGGACGTCGGCGGCGTCGAGGTCGCGCACGAACAGGCCGCGGTGCCGCTCGCTGCGCAGCAGCCCTTCCGCCACGAGCCGCTGCATGGCCTCGCGCAGCGGCCCCCGGCTCACGCCCAGCCGGGCGGCCAGCTCGACCTCACCCAGCTGGGTGCCGGGTGGGAAGGTGCCGCGCATGATCGCGGTGCGGATGCGGTCGGCGACGATGGCCGCGGTCGACTGGCGCTCGACCGGTTCCAGCTCGCTCAGGTCCACTGGTGTCTCCTCAGGCGAACACCGCGCCGAGCCCGGCCCGTGGACGGTCGGCGCCGGCGAGCCGCAGCCCCTGCCACACGCTGACCTGGTTGGCGGTGAGCACCGGCTTGCCGACGCGGGCGCGAGGTCGTCGAGCAGGCCGATCGTGTGCAGGGCGGTGTCGGGCAGCAGCACGGCCTGCGCGTCGGGGTGGTCGGCGGCCGCGGCGAACCCGAGCACGTCCGCGGGCGCGAGGGTGCCGACCTCGGCCGCGGTCACGATCCCCTTCGCCGAGAGCGCGAGCACCTCGATCCCGGCCGCGCCGAGGAACGCGACGAACCGCTCGGCCACGTCGTCGGGGTAGGTCGCGCCGACCGCGACCCGGGTGACGCCGAGGTGCCGGCACGCGTCCACGAACGCGAACGACGTGCTCGACGCCGGCACGCCCGCGGTGGTCGACAGGGCCTCGACCTGGGCGTTCGCCCCGTCCCAGCCGAAGACGAAGCTCCCGGACGTGCACGCCCACACCACGGCGTCGAGCCGGTCGGGCAGGGCCCGGACGCCCGCGGCGAGCACGTCGTCGCCGCCGATGTCGAGCAGCGCGTCGACCCGGTGGGCGTCCTCGCGCATCTCCGTGTGGACGAGCGGCAGCCGCGGCCCAGCAAGGATGGCCTCGGCGCGCGGGTAGTCGTCCTCGGCGGAGTAGCCGGGGTAGAGGATCCCGATCGTCGTCATGCAACTCCTGGTTCGAGCTGACCGGCCGGATGGAGGAGCCTGCCGCCACCGACGGCCGAACGCCCGAGGGCGCGCAGCGCGGCCCACATCGTCACCTGGTTGGCGGTCAGCACCGGCTTGCCGAGCACCTGTTCCAACGGCTCGATGAGGTCGTAGGTGGGCAGGTTGGTGCAGCTGATGAACAGCGCGTCGGCGTCGTCCGAGTCGGCGGCCCGCACCACCTCGACGATCTGTGCGTACGAGACGCGCCAGATGTTGCCGAGCAGGCCGAGGCCCTGGCACGAGACGGTCTGCACGGCGTGCTCGCGCAGGAACGCGACGAGCCGGCGCGTCACCGGCTCGATGTACGGGGTGGCGATCGCGAGCCGGCCGACGCCCAGCTCGGTGATCGCGTCGACGAGCGCGCCGGACGTCGTGCAGGACACCGGGGCGCCCGCGCCCTCGATCGTGCGGCGCAGCACCTGCTCGCCGAGCACGCCGCTGACGAAGCTCCCCGACGTGCACGCGTAGGCGACGACGCCCGGCTCCGGGGTGAGCACGTCGCGGGTGGCGCGGCGCAGCGCTCGGCGGTCGCCGCAGGCCACGGCCATCTCGACGGTGACGGGGGTGGTGAAGAACGGCAGGCGGGTCATGTAGAGCGACACGTCGTCGGGCGCCCAGCGCCACAGCTCGCGGTCGAGCGCGAAGTCGAACGGTGCGACGACGCCGATGCCCTGTTGCGGACCGGGCTCGGTGAGGCCGACCGACAGCTCGGTGGGCACGGCGGCTAACCGTCGAGACGCTCGTAGACGAGGCGTTCGCCGACGCTGCCGGACCGCCAGACGTCGTGGCAGGCCTCGGCCATGCCCGCGAGCCCGTCGGTGATCGCGGCGTAGACGTTGCCCGGCACCCAGCCGACGTCTCCGTTGATCAGCAGGTTGTTGCGCCCGTAGAAGATCGCGAGGTCGATCGCACCCGCGTCCTGGTCGATGCCCTGGTCGTCCTTGAACGCGGCGTCGAGCATGCCGCCGGCGAAGTCGAACAGCACGACGTCGCCCGGGATCGGGGTGACGGTCGGGTTCTCGCGGCCGATCGCGGCGAACCGCGGGACCATCGTGTAGACCTCGTTGCGGGCGTACTTCGCGTGCTGCGCGTCGCCGGCGAGCGGACCGCGGCCCAGCGCGTCCCACACCGCGGCGCTGGTGCGCGGGGCTTCCGTTCTCCAGCAGCTCGGCGACGCAGGAGACCCCGCGGCGGGCCAGGCTGATGCGGAGCAACTTCGACATGGGCGACTCCGGATCCGACGGGCTCCGCAGCACCGCGGATTGTTGACAATCATACGAGCGGTTCCTAGCGTGTCAACGGTCGCGACCCGGCTCGGAAGGTGCCTCCGCTTTGTCTGATTCCGCAGGTCAGGCGCCTGGTTCCGGGATCGCCGTGCTCCACGCCGGGGACGTCCCGCCGGGTCTGCACGGTGTCCGCCCGACCACCGGCGACACCCTCGCCGACGTGCTGCCGGGCACCGAGGTGCTGTTCGTCTGGGACTTCACGTCCGACGCCGTGCGCGCCGCCTGGCCCGCCGCCGACGCGCTGCGCTGGGTGCACGCGGCGAGCGCCGGCGTCGACCGGCTCATGTTCCCCGAGCTGCGGGACTCCCCGGTCGTCGTGACGAACTCGCGCGGGGTGTTCGAACGCCCGATCGCCGAGTACGTGCTCGGGCTGGTGCTGGCCACGGCCAAGGACCTGCCGGGCACGCTCGCCGCGCAGGGCCGCCGCGAGTGGCGCCACCGCGAGACCGAGCCCGTTGCGGGCCGGCGCGCCGTGGTCGTCGGCGGCGGGCCGATCGGCCGGGCCGTCGCCGGGCTGCTCACGGCCGTCGGGATGGAGGTGGACCTCGTCGGGCGCGCGAGTTCGACGGGCTGCCCGCCCTGCTCCCCCGCGCCGACTGGCTGGTGCTCGCCGCGCCGCTCACCCCCGCCACACGCGGAATGCTCGACGCCTCGGCGCTGGCGCTGCTGCGGCCGTCCGCGCGGCTGGTCAACGTCGGGCGCGGCGCGCTCGTCGACGAGGACGCGCTGGTCGAGGCGTTGCGGGCGGGCCGGATCGCGGGCGCCGCGCTCGACGTCTTCGCGCACGAGCCGCTGCCGCGGCAGTCCCCGCTGTGGGACCTGCCCGGGGTGATCGTGTCCCCGCACATGTCCGGTGACCAGGTCGGATGGCAGGAGTCGCTGGTGGAGCTGTTCACCGACAACCTCGCCCGCTACCGCGCGGGCGCACCGCTGCGCAACGTCGTCGACAAGACGCTCGGCTACGTGAGCGGCACGTGAGCAACCCCGCCGACCTCACCGCCACCGAGCTCGACGCCGCCTACCGGGCGGGTGAGCTGTCGCCCGCGCGCCACGGAGGCCGTGCTCGCGCGGGTCGCCGAGCGCGACCCGGCCGTCAACGCGTTCGACCTCGTGGACCCGGACGCCGCGCTGACCGCCGCCAAGGCGTCCGAGGAGCGGTGGCGCCGCGGCGAGCCGGCGGGCCCGATCGACGGCGTGCCCGTCTCGATCAAGGACATCCTGCTGACCGCGGGCTGGCCGACGCTGCGCGGCTCGCGCACCACCGACCCGGCCGGGCCGTGGCCGGTCGACGGCCCGCACGTCGCGCGCGTGCGTGAGGCCGGGGCCGTGCTCTTCGGGAAGACGACCACCCCGGAGCTGGGATGGAAGGGCGTCACCGACAGCCCGCTCACCGGCGTCACGCGCAACCCGTGGGACCTCACGAGGACAACCGGCGGCTCGTCGGGCGGGAGCGCGGCGGCCGTGCTGCTCGGGATGGGGCCGCTGAGCCTCGGCACCGACGGCGGCGGCTCCGTGCGGATCCCGGCCGGGTTCACCGGCACGACCGCGCTCAAGCCCACGTACGGGCGGGTGCCGCACTGGCCGCCGAGCCCGTTCGGGATGCTCGCGCACGTCGGGCCGATGGCCCGGACCGCGGCCGACGCGGCGCTGCTGCTCGACGTGACGTCGCGGCCGGACCCGCGGGACCCGTGGGCGCTCCCCCCGGACGCGCCCGTGACCGCCGAGATCGGCCGCGGTGTCGCCGGGCTGCGGGTCGCGGCGTCCCCGGCGCTCGGCCACGTCGCGGTCGACCCGGAGGTGGCGGCCGCGTTCGCGGCGGCGGTGGAGGTCTTCGCCGCGCTCGGCGCGCACGTCGAGGAGGCCGATCCGGGGTTCACGGACCCGGTCGACGCGTTCGAGGTGCTGTGGTTCGCGGGCGCCGCGAAGTCGCTCGAACCGTTCGGGCCGGACCAGCGGGCGCGGATGGACCCGGGCCTCGTCGCGATCGCGGAGCAGGGCGCGCGGATGTCGGCGCTCGACTACCTCGGCGCGCTGGCCGTCCGCAACGACCTCGGCACCCGGATGGGCGCCTTCCACGAGCGGCACGCCCTGCTGCTCACCCCGACGCTCCCGATCCCGGCGTTCGAGGCGGGCGCGGAGGTGCCGGCGGGGTGGCCGCGGGAGCGGTGGACGTCGTGGACGCCGTTCACGTACCCGTTCAACATGACGCAGCAGCCGGCGGCGAGCGTGCCGTGCGGGTTCACGGCGGCGGGGCTGCCGGTCGGGCTGCAGATCGTGGGACCGCGGCACGCGGACGCCTCGTGCTCGCGGCGGCGCACGCGTTCCAGCAGGCCACCGACTGGCACCTGCGCCGCCCGCGATAGCGCGACGACCTGGCGCCCTTCGCTTTCCGGGACCCACTCACCGCAACAGATCTTCGGCCGTCCGCCGCAGTTCCGACGGCCGACCGGCAGACATTCTCCGGAATCCGGTCCGCCCCGCCCCGGCGCGGTGCAGTGCCGCCGACCAGGCGGTATACGCCCGAAGCGCGGGTGTTCTGCCGCCGTTCGGCGCAACTCTGGCGCCAGTCCGCACATCACGTGTTCGTGATCATGGGGTCGGGTAGACCGCCCGCCAATCACGTGTGACCGGACCGGAGGAATACCTGTGAAATGCGGAGCCCGCGTGGCCCTCGGAGTTGCCGGGGGTTACTTCCTCGGACGCACGAAGAAGATGAAGCTTGCGATGATGCTCGCCGGAATGGCGGCCGGCCGAGGCGCCGGCGGACCCGGCGAGCTGCTCTCGCAAGGCACCCGGCTGCTCGGCCGGTCCCCTGAGCTGGCCAAGCTCACCGACGAGGTGCGCGGCCGGCTCGTCGCGCCGGGAAGCAGGCGGCCATGGCCGTCGCCACCCGGCAGGTCGAGGCACTCACGGACCGCGTCACCGACCGCGTCACGTCGCTGACCGACGCCGCCGGCGGCCGCGCGAAGCAGGCCGAGCCCGAAGAGGCGCCGGAGGCGGAGCGCGAGGACGTCGAGGACGCCGCTGAGACGGTCGACACGGCCGACGACGTGGCCGAGGAGCAGGAGGAGGCGCCGCCCGCTCCGCGCCGCCCGTCCGGCGGGAACCGCGGGCGGACCGCGGCCGCCACCGGCGCGACCCGGCGCGGCACCGGCACCGCCACCCGCACCGCGGGCAAGGCCGCCGGACAGGCCACCCGCACCCGCGCACGAAGGGACCACGATGGCTGACGCGACCCGCGCCGCGAAAGGCGGCACCGAGACGGCCACCGACGCCCTGCCCACCGACGCGCTCAAGGAGGCCGGGCAGAAGCTGCTCACCCTGCTCATCCAGCGCGCCACGCAGGCCGCCACCGACCGCGTCGACGGGCTGGCCGACCGCCTGACGGACTACGCCGAGCACGGTGGCCCGGGTCTCAAGGCGGTGCTGAGCGGCGGCACGGCGCTCGCGGAGGGCAAGTCGCCCGTGCGGGCGGCGCTCGCCGGCGGCCTCACCGGCGTCACCGAGTCGATCAAGAACGCGCTCGGGGGCGGCGGGGGCGGCAGCGGCCGGAACGTCAAGGTCACCGTCGTCTGCGAGGACCAGGACGTCGGCCTGCCGCTGCGCACCACCTACGACCTGTGGACGCGGTTCTCCGACTTCCCGTCGTTCATGAAGAAGGTCGAGAGCGTCGAGCAGGCCGACGACGCCACGACGAACTGGAAGGCGCAGGTCTTCTGGTCGCACCGCACCTGGGAGGCGAACATCGTCGAACAGGTGCCGGACTCGCACATCGTGTGGCGGTCGAAGGGCGCGAAGGGGCACGTCGACGGCGCGGTCACGTTCACCGCGCTCGGCCCGAACCTGACGCGTGTGCTGCTGTTGCTCGAGTACCACCCGCAGGCCTCTTCGAGCGGACCGGCAACATCTGGCGCGCGCAGGGCCGCCGGGCCCGGCTGGAGTTCCAGCACTTCCGCCGGCACGCGATGGCCAGCGTCTTGACCAGGCAGGACGAGGTCGAGGGCTGGCGCGGCGAGATCCGCGACGGCGAGGTGGTCGTGTCCCACGACGACGCGCTGAGCCGGGAGCAGGAGGAGCGCGAAGCCGAGGACCGGCCCACGTACGTCGACGCGGGCGACGAAACCTACGACGAGGATGTCGAGTACGACGAAGCCGACGAGTACGACGAAGCCGACGAGGAGCCCGAGGACGAGTACGCGGACGAGGACCAGGACGAGCGCGAGCCCGCCCGGGCCGGACGGGGCGATGACCGATGACGGTGGCGACCCAGCAGCGCGGCGGAGGCGGCTACGTCGAGCGCGGCGGCAGCTCCAGCAGCCTCGCCGACGTGGTCGAGCTGATCCTCGACAAGGGCCTCGTGGTGGACGTGTTCGTGCGGGTGTCGCTCGTCGGGATCGAGATCCTGACGGTGGACGCACGGATCGTCGTCGCGAGCGTCGACACCTACCTGCGGTTCGCCGAGGCGACCGACCGCCTCGACCTGTACGCCAAGGGCGGCAAGGACCTGCCCGGGCTCGTGGAGGGCGTGACCGAGGGCGGCGCGAAGGGCAAGACCGCGGGGGTGCTCGACGCGGCCGTCGACAAGGTCGGCGACATGCTCGACGGCGGCCGTGAACGGGAGGCGCAGCCGCGGCCCCGGCCGAGCAGCCGGCAGAACAGCGACGGCCGGCGCCCGCGCAGCCGGGAGCGTGCGGAGTGACGGGCGTGTACGTGTACGGGCTGGTCCCCGCGGGCGCCGAGCTGCCGGAGGACCTGGAGGGCCTCGGCCCGACGGGCCGGGTGTGGACGGTCCCGCACGGCGAGATCGCCGCGGTCGTGGGCGACGTTCCCGACGACCGGCCGCTCGGCACCCGCGCGGACCTGCTGGCCCATGAGCGCACGGTCGACGGGCTGGCCGCGGTCACCGCGGTGCTGCCGATGCGGTTCCCGGCGGTCGTCGAGGAGGCCGGCGTCGTCGAGGAACTGCTCGCGCCGCACCACGACCGGTTCACCGAGGATCTCGCGAGCTCGCGGGGCGGGTGCAGTTCACGCTGAAGGGCCGCTACCTGGACGACGTCGCGGTCCGGGAGGTCGTGGCCGGCGACGCCGAGATCGGCGCCCTGCGGGAACGGGTCCGCGGGCTGCCCGAGGACGCCTCGTACTACGACCGGGTGCGGCTGGGCGAGCTGGTCGTCACCGCGCTGGAGGCCCGGCGGGACGCGGAGTCCGCGGCCCTCCTGGCGCGGCTGGACCCGTTCGCGGTCGCGACCGTCCCGCGCACGCCGGCGCAGCCGGACGAGGTCGTCGACGCGGCGTTCCTCGTGGAGCGCAACCGGCAGCGGGAGTTCGAGGACGCGGTGGAGGACATCGGCCGTGACCTGCACGGGCGGGTGCGGATGCGCCTGCTCGGGCCGCTGGCCCCTACGACTTCGTGACGGCGGAGGGCTGACGGGTGGGTGTGTTCTCGGGGCTGCTCGGCCTGCCGCTCGCCCCGGTGCGCGGGGTGGTGTGGCTCGCCGGGCAGATCCGGGACCAGGCCGAGGAGCAGTACTACGACCCGGCGCGGATCCGGGCGCAGCTCGAACAGGTCGACGAGGCCCGCCGCAGCGGTGAGCTGACCGTGGACGAGGCCGCGGCCGCCGAGGAGGAGCTGCTGCAGCGCATGATGGCCGGACGCGGGCGGTGAGCGCGATGACGGGCGAGCGCCCAGCACGAGCGACCGGCGACGTGCGACCGGACGCGGACGGGGAGTCCCCGAGGTGACGCTCCCCGCCCCCAACCAGGCCAGGTCCGTGAGCCGCCCCGAGTCGGCGAACCTGGCCGACATCCTGGAACGGGTGCTCGACAAGGGCATCGTCATCGGCCGGGGACATCCGCGTGAACCTGCTCGACATCGAGCTCCTGACCATCAAGATCCGGCTGCTCGTGGCGTCGGTGGACAAGGCCCGTGAGATGGGCATCGACTGGTGGGAGCACGACCCGACGCTCAGCTCCGGCCGGCGCGACCTCGTGGCCGAGAACAAGCGGCTGCGCCGGCGCATCGGGGAGCTGCAGGCCGGGGAGGGCCGTGCCTGACCGCTCCGTCTACGTGTACGCGGTGGGCCCGGCCGGGCTCGCCGCGCCGGACGTGCCCGGGGTGGACGGTGCAGCGGTGCGGGTGCTGACCCAGGGCCCGCTGGCCGCGCTCGTCAGCGACGTCGACCGGGAGCGGTTCGGCGAGGACGCACTGCGGCACGGCTTGGAGGACCTGCGTTGGCTGGAGGCGATCGCCCGTGCGCATGATGGCGTCGTGGCCGCAACCGGGGCGGCGGGCGGGGCGGCGGGCGGGGTCGCGCCCTGCGAATGGCGACGATCTACCACGACGACGCCCGCGTGTACGCCCTGCTGCGCGACCGGGCGGACGAGATCGGCGCGGCCCTCGACCGCATCCGCGGCCGCACGGAGTGGGGCGTGAAGGCGTTCACCGCCCGACGCCCCGACAACGGTGCCCCCGCGGCCGCGCCGGACCCGGACCGGCCCGGCACCTCCTACCTGATGCGGCGGTGCGCCGGCCGCGACGCCACGGCGTCGGGCCGCGAGCGGGCGCTCGACGCGGCCGCCGCCCTGCACGGGCGGCTGGCCGGGTCCGCCGTCGCGAGCCGCCGCTACCCGCCGCAGGACCCGCGTCTGTCCGGGCGCACCGAAGAGATGGTGCTCAACGCCGCCTACCTCGTGGACGGCGGCGCGGCCGAGGACCTTCGGGCGCTCGCGGCGGACTCGGACGCCGTGCTGCACGTCGAGCTGACCGGCCCGTGGGTGCCCTACTCGTTCGCCACTCTCGACCACCCGGAGGAACGGTGACCCTCGCCCGCCCCGACGACCGGCTCGCGCTGGTGGACCTGCTCGACCGGCTGCTCGCCGGAGGTGTGGTGCTCACCGGCGACGTCACGATCTCGCTGGCCGACGTGGACCTCGTGCACGTCTCGCTGCGGGCGCTGATCAGCTCCGTCGAGACGCTGGCCCGGGACGGCCGGCCCACGCCGTGACCGAACCCGCCCGGCCCCCGGCACGCATCGACGCCGACCCCGACACCGTCGCCCGCGACCTGGGCCGGCTCGTGCTGACGGTCGTCGAACTGCTGCGCCAGCTCATGGAACGGCAGGCGATCCGCCGGGTCGAGGAGGGCGACCTCGACGACGAGACCGTCGAGCGCCTCGGCTTGGGCCTGATGCGCCTGGAGGAGGCGATGGCGGAGCTGCGCGAGCACTTCGGCCTGCGCCCGGACGACCTCAACATCGACCTCGGCCCACTCGGCCCACTGCTGCGCGATTCCTGACCGGAAGGACGGTCAGGTGGCGTCGGGGTCGATCGGGGGGCGCTCGTTCTTCGCCAGGCGCTCCGTCGCCGCGGTGGGTGGCGTGTAGGACGAGGGCGTCGAGCTGTGCCCGTTGCTGCTCGACCCCGGTGTGTCCTCGAACAGGGTGCGGCGGATGGCCGTGCGCGGGTTGATGTTGTTGCGCAGCCCGCGCAGCTCCTCGAGCGGCTTGCGCAGCTCGTCGAACTCCGGCCCGAGCTCGCCGCGCAGCTGCTCACGTGCGCCCGTCGCGTACTCGCGGACCTGCCGGACCGCCTTGCCCACCCACGCGGCGGCGGCGGGCAGCCGCTCCGGGCCGAGGATGAACAGCCCGGCGACGACCAACACGATGATCTCGCCCCAGCCGATGCTGTCGAACACGGCAGCTACAGTACGGCTCAGTCCGAGGTCAACACCACCGAGACGGTCAAAGGTCTCCCGTCCCGGATCAGCTGCACGTCCACCGTGTCGCCGGGGTTGCGCTCGCGGACGGCCACGATCAGCTCGTCGCGCCCGCGATGGCCCGGTCGCCGACCCGCACGATGACGTCGCCCTCGACGATCCCGGCGGCCGCCGCGGCCCCGCCCTGCTGCACGTTCTGCACCTGGGCGCCGTCGGTGGTGCCGTCGCTGACCGAGCGGGCGTTGACGCCGATCTCCGCGTGCGAGACCGCGCCGTGCCGGATCAGCTCCTCGGCGATGCCGCGGGCGTCGTCGATGGGGATGGCGAAGCCGAGGCCGATGGAGCCGCCCTCGCCGGTGCCGAGGCTGCGGATCGCGGTGTTGATCCCCACGACGGCGCCGGTCGCGTCGACGAGCGGACCGCCGGAGTTGCCGGGGTTGATGGCGGCGTCGGTCTGGATGGCGTCGATCACCGCGTTGGTGTCGGTGCCGGTGCCGTCGAGCCGGACGGGCCGGTTCAGCGCGCTGACGATCCCGTCGGTGACGGTGCCCGCGAGGCCGAGCGGCGACCCGATGGCGATCACGCTGTCCCCGACGACGAGCCCAGACGACGAGCCGAACGTCGCGACGACGGGGTTGGCGACCTCCACCCGGACGACCGCGAGGTCGGTCTTCGGGTCGCGGCCGACGACCTGGGCGGGCGCCCGCGTGCCGTCGTGGAAGAGCACCTCGATCTGCGCGCCGTTGGCGGTGGCGGCCGGGGCGATCACGTGGTTGTTGGTCAGCACGTAGCCGGCCGGGTCGATGACCACACCCGAGCCGGTGCCGCCCTCCTCGCCCACCCGGATCTCGATCGAGACGACGGCCGGCACCGTGCGGCGGGCGATGTCGGCCACCGAGCCGGGCGGGCGGGCGATCGCGTCGCTGGTCTGCGTGATGGTCGGATCCGGGTCGGTGAGCCCGTCGGCGCCCTCGGCCGTGAGCCGGCCGACGAGCCCGCCGGCCGCGCCGATCAGCACGGCGACCAGCGCGAGCCCGGCCAGCGCCCGGGGCTGAGCCCGTCGGCGCCCTCGGCCGTGAGCCGGCGACGACGCCGCCGGCCGCGCCGATCAGCACGGCGACCAGCGCGAGCCCGGCCAGCGCCCGGGCCGCCGGCCGCGCCGATCAGCACGGCGACCAGCGCGAGCCCGGCCAGCGCCCGGGCTCGACGCGGCGGCCGAACAGCACCTCCCGCATGCTCAGCGCGCGCGGCGGCGTGCGGCCCGGGTCGGGCTGCGGCCGCGTCCGCGGGCGGGCCGAGCGAGACGGGGCTGTCGGGGTTGCGCCACGGGTCCCGGTCGGCGTCGTCGGCCCAGAACGCCTCCGGGCCGCCCGCGCCGTCGGGGCCGCTGCCGTTGACGGGCGGGCGCTGCAGCGGCGGGACGTCGCCCTCGGGCCGGCCGAACGCGCTGGCGAGCGCGCGGGCGGCGGGGCGGCGAGCCGGGCCCGGTCGGGGACGCCGCGGGTGGGCGCGAACCCGCCGTCCAGCCCTGCTGGCCGTCCGAACGCGGCGGCCGCGGTGGGGTCGACGGGCGGGCGGTCCAGCGGGCGCGGGCCGAGCCGGGGCGGCGACGGGGTCTCCGGCGCGTCCGGGCGACCGTCCGGACGCCTCGCTTCGGCGTCGGGTTCGCTCATCGCGCTGTGGACTCCTGGGGTGGGCCTGCCGGACCGGCCAAGCGTGCCTCAGCAGCGGTGAAGTCCGCGTGGGCGAGGCCGGGGCCCGATCTCCGGGACGCCGCAGCCGTCAGGGGCGCAGGCCCAGGAACGAGCCGGGCATCCGGTCGAGCGGGTCGAGCGCCGAGGTGCGGGCGGGGACGGTGCGGCCGGGGCCCGCGGGAGCCGACAGCCGCAGCTGCGCGTCGACGACGGACGGCGCGGGTCCGGTGACCGGGTTGGCGGGGCCGCCGCCCAGCACCGACCCGCCCAGCGCGCCCGTGGTGGCGGCGGGGGCCGGCGGCTCGGGTGCGACGGCCGACGGGGCGGCCAGCGCGATCGCGCCGAGCGCGAGCCCGGAGACGGCCATGCCGGTGCCGATGCGGCGCCTGCGGTGCGAACGCCGGACGTGGTGCTCGCCGTCGGCGGCGTCGTGGTGCCCGACGGGGTGCCCGCCGGTGCCGGCCGGCGGCTCCTGCACGAGCGGCGCGGCCCGCTCCGGCCGCAGCACGGAGACGAGCTGCCCGTCGGCCGTGACGGCCAGGTCGGCCGGGGGCGACGGGAGGTCGGTGTCCTGCGGGATCGCACGCAGGCTCGTCAGCAGCGAGGACGGGAGGCTCGGCACGCCCGCGGTGCGCAGCGCCGCGCGGGCCTGGCCCTGGGCGACGACCTGGGCGGCGCACTCGGCGCACTGCGCGAGGTGCCGGGTGGCCCGCAGGTACGGACCGTGGGCGAGCTCGTCGTCGACGTAGGCGACGATGGCGTCGAGGGAGAGATGGCCGTGTCCCAGTCGGGGCGGTCACCGAGATCCGCCAACGCCCATGAGTCACCCGGATACCTCCTCCAGCTCCTTCACATCGGCCATCGCGGCGGCCCGCCGACGCTCCAGCGCACTGCGCAGGGCGGCGCGACCGCGGTGGATCCTGCTTCTCACCGTACCCAGCTTCACGCCGAGCGTGGCACCGATCTCCTCGTACGAGAGACCCTCGACGTCACAGAGCACGACGGCGGCCCGGAACTCGGGGGGAAGCTCGTCGAGCGCGTCCTGCAGCATGGGGTCCAGGTGCGTGTCGGAGAACACCTGCTCGGGCTCGGGCCCGCTGCCGGGCAGCCGGTCGGAGTCCTCGGGGAGGGCCTCCATCCGGGATGCGGGAGCGGCGCCGGACCATGTCGAGGAACAGGTTGGTGGTGATGCGGTGCAGCCAGCCCTCGAAGGTGCCGGGCTTGTAGGACGCGAGCGACCGGAAGACGCGCACGAAGGTCTCCTGCGTGAGGTCCTCGGCGTCGTGCGGGTTGCCGGTGAGACGGTACGCGAGCCGGTAGACGCGGTCGGCGTGTTCGCGCACGACCTCGTCCCAGCTGGGCGGCGTCCAGTCGGCCCCTTCTCCTGGCAGCACCGTCTCCCCGGTCGCACCGGGCAGCAGCGCGGCTGAGCTGTCGCTCATCGTTGGGGTCGCACCTCCTGCAGCGGGTCGTGCCTCGGGCCAACGAGGACCGGTGGCTCTTGAGTTCCCGATCCCCTCACGGCCGACGACCCCGGCCGATGACGTACACGGTGCCCCATGCCTGTGAAGGATGGGTGAGAGTCGTCTGAGAGGAGCCTGATAAAGCCGCTCCCGAAACCTTCGGCACGCTCTCCGTCGCGCCTGCGCGGGCGCCGAACGCCCAGCCCAGTAGCCTTTCGGGCATGTTGGGCCGTCCGGACGCAGACGTTGATCTCTCATCGCTGCGCGACCACGTCGAATCGTACCTTGCCGAGGACGACGTGCTGCTGTCCGCACGCGAGTCCGCCGACCGCTCGGGGTGCGTGCCGGTGAGCCCGGCAGCGGGCGCCGCGCTCCGGTTCCTCGCCGCGACGATCGCCGCGCGCGCCGTCGTCGAGATCGGCACCGGCACCGGCGTCAGCGGGCTGTGGCTGCTGCGCGGGATGGCCGCCGACGGCGTCCTGACCTCGATCGACATCGATCCGGAGCGCCAGCGCACGGCCCGCGCGGCGTTCACCGCGGCCGGGTACGGGCCGTCGCGGCTGCGGCTCATCAACGGCATGGGCCTCGACGTCCTGACCAGGCTGACGGACGGCGGCTACGACCTCGTGTTCGTCGACGCCGCCGCCGCGGACCAGCCGCGCTACCTCGACGAGGCCGTGCGGCTGCTGCGCCCCGGCGGGATCGTCGCGCTCGGGGGCGTGCTCGGCGGGATGGCCGACGGGGACGACGCCGGCACCGTGGCGCTGCGCGAGGTGGCCCGCCAGGTGCGCGACGACGACCGGCTCGTGCCGGTGCTCCTGCCGTTGGGCGACGGGGTGCTGGCTGCGGTGAACACCACAGCCTGAGCCCTGACCGGAGGGACGGTCAGAGGGCCGTGGCGCCCTTGCCCAGCACGACGACGCCGCCCTGGCTGACCGTGTAGCGGGCGCGGTCCAGGCCGAGGTCGACGCCCACCAGCGCGCCCTCCGGGACGACGACGTTCTTGTCCAGGATCGCGCCGCGCACGACCGCGCCCCGCCCGACCCGGTTGCCGGGCAGCACGACCGAGTCGGACACCTCGGCGCCCGCCTCGATCCGGACGTTCGGGCTGATCACCGAGCGCCGCACGATCGCGCCGGAGATGATCGTGCCCGCGCCGACGATCGAGTCCTGCGCGATGCCGCCCTCCACGAACTTCGCCGGCGGCAGCGGCGCGACGGACGTGCGGATGGGCCAGCGGTCGTTGTAGAGGTTGAAGATCGGGTGGATCGAGACCAGGTCCGTGTGCGACTCGTAGTACGCGTCGAGCGTGCCGACGTCGCGCCAGTAGCCCGAGTCGCGGTCGGTGGCGCCGGGCACGACGTTGTCGGCGAAGTCGTAGACCGCCGCGTCGCCTGGGCCACCAGCCGCGGGATGATGTCGCCGCCCATGTCGTGGTCGGAGTCGCCGTCCTCGGCGTCGGCGCGCAGGGCGTCGAGCAGCACCTCGGTGGTGAAGACGTAGTTGCCCATCGACGCGAACGTGACGTCCGGGTCGTCGGGCACGGCCGGCGGGTCGGACGGCTTCTCCAGGAAGTCGACGATCCGGCCGGCGGCGTCGGAGCTGATCACGCCGAAGCCCTTGGCCTCGGCCCGCGGCACCCGGATGCCCGCGACGGTGACGCCCGCGCCGGTCTCGATGTGCCGGGCGAGCATCTGGCCCGGGTCCATCCGGTAGACGTGGTCGGCGCCGAACACGGCGATGTAGTCCGGGTGCTCGTCGAAGACGAGGTTGAGGCTCTGGAAGATCGCGTCGGCGCTGCCGGTGTACCAGCGGCGGCCGAGCCGCTGCTGCGCCGGGACGGTGGTGATGTACTGCCCCAGCACGCTGGACAGGCGCCAGGTGGTGGAGATGTGCCGGTCGAGCGAGTGCGACTTGTACTGCGTGAGCACGCAGATGCGGTCCATCCCGCCGTTGACCAGGTTGGACAGCACGAAGTCGATCAGCCGGTAGTTGCCGCCGAACGGGACGGCCGGCTTGGCGCGGTCGGCGTGAGCGGCCACAGCCGCTTCCCCTCGCCACCGGCCAGTACGATGCCGAGCACGTTGGCCCCGAGCGCGAGCGGCGAGGCGGACGACAGCCGCGCCGCCGTCATGCGCCCGCTCCCGTCGCGTCCCGCATGGCCGGACCGGCCGGCAGCGTCGTCACGGAAACGACCCTAGTGCGCCCTCCGGGTGCCGGGCCACCGGAAGGCGCTATCCCGGCGGCGAGCGTCACCGCCGGTGGGACCCCCTGATGTCCTACGGTGCCCCGGTGCGGATCGGCCTGCTCACGCGCGAGTACCCCCCTGACGTCTACGGCGGCGCAGGCGTGCACGTCGGGCACCTCGTGCCGGCCCTGCGCGCGCTCGTGGACGTCGACGTGCACTGCTTCGGCGAGCCGCGCGCCGGCCGCGCCGACACCTACGCCCACGGCGTCCCGGCGGACCTCGCCGACGCCAACCCGGCGCTCCAGACGCTCGGCGTCGACCTCTCGATGGTCGCCGCGCTCTCCGGCGTCGACCTCGCCCACTCCCACACCTGGTATGCCAACATGGCCGGGCACGTGGCCAAGGTGCTGCACGGCCTGCCGCACGTCGTCACGGCGCACTCGCTGGAGCCGCGCCGGCCGTGGAAGGCCGAGCAGCTCGGCGGCGGGTACCGGCTCTCGTCGTGGGTGGAGCGCACCGCCTACGAGGCCGCCGACGCGGTCGTCGCGGTGAGCGCGGGGATGCGCCGCGACGTGCTGGAGTGCTACCCGGCCATCGACCCCGCGCGGGTCCACGTGGTGCACAACGGCATCGACACCGCGTTCTACCGGCCCGGACCCGACCCCGGCGCGGTGCGCGCGCTCGGCGTCGACCCGGACCGGCCGAGCGTGGTGTTCGTCGGGCGGATCACCCGGCAGAAGGGGCTCGCGCACCTGCTCGCGGCCGCGCACGACGTCGACCGGGACGCCCAGGTCGTGCTGTGCGCGGGCGCCCCGGACACCCCCGAGATCGCCGAGGAGACCGAGAAGGCCGTCACCGAGCTCGCCGCGGCGCGGGCCGGGGTGGTGTGGGTGCGCCGGATGCTCGCGCCCGAGGACGTGCGCAGCCTGCTCGCGGCGGCCACCGTGTTCGTGTGCCCGTCGGTGTACGAGCCGCTGGGGATCGTGAACCTGGAGGCGATGGCGTGCGGCACGGCCGTGGTCGCGTCGGACGTCGGCGGCATCCCCGAGGTCGTCGCCGACGGCCGCACGGGCCTGCTCGTGCACTTCGACGAGCACGGGGTCGACGCGTTCCGGGCCGGGCTCGCCGACGCCGTCAACCGGCTGCTGCGCGACCCCGCGACGGCGGCGGCCATGGGCGCGGCGGGCCGGGAGCGCGCCGAGCGGGAGTTCGGCTGGGCGCAGGCGGCCGAGCGGACGGTGCAGATCTACCGGGCGATCACCTAGCGATCACTTGGCCGCCTTCGCCCGGGCCGGTGCGCGGCCACGGCCGAGCGGTTGGCGCAGGCCGGGGAGCAGTAGCGGCGGGCGGCGTTGCGCGAGGTGTCGGCGAACACCCGCGAGCAGCCCTCGGCGGCGCAGCGGCCGTGCCGGTCGACGCCGTACTCGGACACCAGCATCGCCAGCGCGAACGCCGTGCTGGCCCGCACCCGGCCGACGACGTCGGCCTCCGGCGGCGAGTAGTGCAGGTGGAAGCCCTGGTCGTCGTGGTTGGACAGATGCGGCTCGATGCGCACGTCGGCGAGCAGCGCGTTCACCGCGACGGCCGCCGCCGCCACGTCGGCGACGTCGAAGACCGTGCGCAGCCGGCGCGCCCACGCCCGCAGCGCCGGCTCGACCGAGGCCGGGGCGCGGCGGGCGAGGAACCCGTGCGCGACCAGCACCGCGCGCATCCGGTCGGGCTTCGGCGACCCGTCCGGCTCGGCCACCACCGCGTTGACCAGCTCGACGGCGGCGCCGAGCGCATCGCTGCGGTAACCGATGAAGTTCACTGGCCTATTACTCCTGGGCGCCGGGCCTGTAAGATGCCAACTCAGGATACATATTACGAGCGAAGGGACGCGCCGATGCGGTGCGCTCAGTGCGGGTGGCCCGTGGCGGAGGCGGCGGTGCTGTCGACCCACCACACGTCGCAGGGGTGGGTGCGCTACCGCCGCTGCATGTGCGGGGCGGTGTCGGTCGAGCTCGTCACGCTCGACAGGTCCGACGTCCAGGCCGCCGTGGGCGACTCCGCGACGCGGCGCTGAGACCGGCTCCCGGGGCTCGCCGCCCGGGTCCGGGAACGACGGACGGCACCCGCGGGCGGCCGGTGGGCCGTCCGACGGGTGCCGTCGGCGAAAGAGGTGCCCGCGTGCGGCGCGGGCCGTGCGGGTGCGGGCCGGTCAGCCGGCGGCGGCCTTGAGGGCGTCGCCCAGGTCGCTGGCCTCCTCGGCCGACATCTCCACGACCAGGCGGCCACCGCCCTCCAGCGGGACGCGCATCACGATGCCCCGACCCTCCTTGGTCACCTCCAGGGGACCGTCACCGGTCCGGGGCTTCATCGCCGCCATCTCCTGCCTCCTCCATCGTCGTGTGCAGGGTGCCGCTGCGCGGGGAGAGCGCGCGGCGGGGATGCTGCGAACATCTTTCCGCATTCATCCGACGAGGGTGAAACCGGAGCGATCAACCCGCGCGTCGTTCACCCTGCGAAGTCATCCCATCGCTGCACGCCAACAGCCCTGCACATGGTCGTCGACCAGCCCCGCGGCCTGCATCAACGCGTAGCAGGTGGTCGGGCCGACGAAGCGCATCCCGCGCCGTTTCAGCTCGCGCGCCATGGCCGTCGACTCCGGCGACGTGGCCGGCACGTCGGCCAGGGTGGCCGGGCGGACGTGCGTGGCCGGGTCGGGCGCGAAGGACCACAGCAGCTCGTCCAGCGGGACGTCCAGCGCGAGCACGGCCTGCGCGTTCCTGATCGTCGCGTCGATCTTCGCGCGGTTGCGGACGATGCCGGCGTCCGTGAGCAGCCGCTGCACGTCCGCGTCGCCGAAGACGGCCACCCGCCCCGGGTCGAACCCCGCGAACGCGGCCCGGAACGCCGGCCGCTTCCGCAGGATGACCAGCCACGACAGGCCCGACTGGAACGCCTCCAGGCTGAGCCGCTCGAACAGCGGCGCCACACCGCGCAGCGGGCGGCCCCACTCGTCGTCGTGGTAGGCGACGTACTCGGGCGCCGAGCCGGCCCAGCCGCAGCGCGTGACGTCGACGGCCGTCACCGCTCCCCCTCGCTGCGCACGCCTTCCCGCATCACGGCGGCGAGCTCGGCCTCCAGCTCGGCCACCCGGGCGAGCAGCCCGTCGCGTTCCACGCCGGTGCGGTCGAGCGCATCGGCCAGCCGGTCGAGCGCCCAGTCCACCTCCTCCATGCGGTAGCCGCGGAGGGCCTGCTGGAAGCGCAGGTCACGGACGTCGTCGCCGTCGATCTCGCCGGCGGGCAGTCGGGTGGGCGTGGCGCCGGGCGGCAGCGGCGCCAGCTCCTCGCCGCGGCCGAACACCACCGCGGCCAGCCCGAACAGCGCGGCCGCCACGGCCGCGACGACGAGCAGGTAGATCAGGGCGGTCCCACCCGGCCGCCCACCACGCGACGATGATCAGCGCACAAGCACCTGACGCATCGGGGGTCGCTCGGCCGTGCCGACGGTCGTGGACGACGGCAGCCACTCCCCGTCCACCTGCGTGAACTGGGTCAACGCGCCACCCGCGTCGGGCACGTCGCAGCGGGCCAGCGCGGCCGCGAGGATCTGCCGGGCCATCACCCCGAGCTGCAGCAGCGAGCGTTGCGGTGCTTGCGCACCCCCAGGTTCACCTGCGCCAGCCCGTCCAGGCCGAGCTTGGCGTACGTGTCGAGCAGCAGCCCGATCTCCACGCCGTAGCCGGCCGCGAACGGGACCGACTCCAGCAGCTCGCGGGTGCCCGCGTACTCGCCGCCCAGCGGCTGCACCACCCCGGCCAGCTCGGGCTGCAGCGCCGCGAGCAGCGGCCGGACCAGCAGCTCGGTGACACGCCCGCCGCCGGTGCCGACCTCCTCGCTCTCCAGCCGCAGCGGGCGCCGGTAGAACCCCTTCACCAGGTGCACGCCCGGCCGCGTGAGCAGCGGGCCGAGCAGCGCCGGCACGAACCCCGGGTCGAAGTCGACGAGGTCGGAGTCGAGGTAGCAGACGACGTCGCCGGTGGTGGCGGCCAGCGAACGCCACAGCACCTCGCCCTTGCCCGGCACCGGCTCGATCTCCGGCAGCACGTCCGTGCGCAGCACCACCCGCGCGCCCGCCGCGGCCGCGATCGCGACCGTGCCGTCGGTGGAGCCGGAGTCGGCCACCACCAGCTCGTCCACCAGCGGGGCCGGGCCCTGCGTCAGCGGGACGATGGCGGTGACGATCTGGCCGACGGTGGCCTCCTCGTCCAGCGCCGGCAGCACCACCGACACCCGCCGGCCGCCCTTCGCGGCGACGAGCTCGGCGACCGTCCACGCCGGTTCCTGCCACGTGCGGCGGCCGAACCAGTTCTCGACAGCGGGCTCCACGGGCCTCTCCTTCCGGTCGAAGGGATCCGGCGCCGTTGCCGTCGACCCAGCTTCGCAGGCCGGGGCCCGCCTGACATCCCTACGCGAGCGCGCGCACAGTCCTGGCCGGCGGCCGGGTGCCCACGATCGACGCGACCATGTCGACCGTGCGGCGGGTCGCGGCCACCTCGTGCGCCCGGAAGACCCGCGCCCCCGCGGCCGCGGCCAGCGCCGTGGCCGCGAGCGTGCCCTCCAGCCGGTCGGTCACCTGCGCGACGCCGAGCGTCTCGCCGACGAAGTCCTTGTTGGACAGCGCCATCAGCACCGGCCAGCCGCTCGCGACCAGCTCGTCGCAGCGGCGCAGCAGCGTGAGCCCGTGGAACGTGTTCTTGCCGAAGTCGTGCGTCGGGTCGACGAGGATGCCCTCGGCCGGCACCCCCAGCTTCACCAGCCGTTCCGCCTGCCCGCACACGTCCGCGAGCACGTCCGCCACGACGTCGGCGTAGCGCACGCGGTGCGGCCGGTGCCGGGGCGCCGTGCCGCCGGTGTGCGAGCAGACGACGCCGACGCCGGCCGCGGCCGCGGCCTCGCCGAGCGCCGGGTCGGCACCGCCCACCGTCTCGTTGAGCAGGTCGGCGCCCTCCGCCACCGCGAGCCGGGCCACCTCGCCGCGCCAGGTGTCGACGCTGATCACGACGTCCGGGTGCCGGGCGCGCACGGCCGCGACGAACGGGACGACCCGGCGCACCTCCTCCGCCACGTCGACGTCCGGCCCGGGGCCGGCCTTCACCCCGCCGATGTCGACGATGTCGGCGCCCTCGGCCACCGCGGCGTCCACCCGCGCCATCGCCGCGCCGTCGGCGAACGTGGCGCCGCGGTCGTAGAACGAGTCGGGCGTCCGGTTGACGATGGCCATCACCAGCGCCCGGTCCTGCGCCGGCTCGCGCGTGCCGAACCGGATCACCGCCTCACCCCTGCTGCCGCGCCGCGTCCACCGGGAGCGCGCACGCATCCAGGGCCGACGCGACGTCCGTGGCCACGACGAGCCGCGCGACCGCCTCCGGCCGCACGAACCCGCGCGCCCGCGTCGCGCACCCAGTCCAGCAGGCCCGTGTAGTGGCCGTCCGGGTCGAGCAGCACCACCGGCTTGGCGTGCATCTTCAGGTAGCCCGACGTCCATACCTCGAACAGCTCCTCCAGCGTCCCGACACCGCCGGGCAGCGCCAGGAACGCGTCGGCGTGCGCCTCCATCAGCGCCTTGCGCTCGCGCATCGTCTCGACGACCAGCAGCTCGTCGGAGTCGTGGTCGGCCCACTCCAGGTCGACGAGCGCCTGCGGGATCACCCCGACCGTGCGCGCCCCGCCCGCCCGCGCCGCCGCGGCGAGCCGGCCCATCATCGCGGCCCGGCCACCGCCGGACACGAGCGTCCACCCGCGGGCCGCGACCGCCCGGCCCACCTCGGACGCCAGGTCCAGATACCGCTCGGGCAGCCCCTCGATCGACCCGCAGTACACGCAGACGGCGAAAGTCCGGCCGGTCAATGCGCCTCCTCCCACGCCCGCCACGCCTCCTGCACGATCTTCACCGCGTCGTCGACGTCGTCGGTGAGGTGCAGCAGCGCGAGGTCCCGCTCACCGATCTTCCCGCTGTTCAGCACGGTGGTGGAGATCCAGTCGTAGAGCCCGCCCCAGTACTCGGTGCCCAGCAGCACGACCGGGAACTTCGTCACCTTCTTCGTCTGCACGAGCGTCAGCGCCTCGAACAGCTCGTCGAGCGTCCCGAAGCCGCCGGGCAGGCACACGAACGCCTGCGAGTACTTCACGAACATCGTCTTGCGGGCGAAGAAGTAGCGGAAGTTGATGCCCAGGTCGACCCAGTCGTTCAGGCCCTGCTCGAACGGCAGCTCGATGCCCAGCCCGACCGAGAACCCGCCGGCCTCCGAACAGCCCCGGTTGGCGGCCTCCATCGCGCCCGGCCCGCCGCCGGTGATCACCGCGAACCCGGCCGCGGCCAGCGCGGCGCCCAGCTCGCGGCCCTGCGCGTACTCGGGGTTGTCGCGCGCCGTGCGCGCCGAGCCGAACACCGTGACCGCCCGTGGCAGCTCCGCCAGCATCCCGAAGCCCTCGACGAACTCGGCCTGGATGCGCATCACCCGCCACGGGTCGGTGTGCACCCAGTCGCTCGGCCCGCGCGAGTCCAGCAGCCGCTGGTCGGTGGTGGTGGGCTCGTTGCGGTGTTCCCGGCGCAGCACCACCGGGCCGCGGAGCTTCTCCTTCGGCTGCTCGTCAGCGCGTCGCGGCTCGTCGGGACGCCACTCCCCCGTCTCGGTCATGCAGTTCACAGTATCGACGCGCGCCCGTCCCCATCGGACGACCGGGCGAGCAGCGGATTGCGGTCCGGTGGCGATCAGGACCCTCCCAGGAACCGGCGCAGCACGTCGGTGGCCTCCGCGATGCGCCGGACGTCGACGTGCTCCTCCCGGGTGTGCGCGAGGTTCGGGTCGCCCGGCCCGTAGT
Source organism: Pseudonocardia sp. CNS-139 (assembly GCA_001942415.1). Taxonomy (GTDB): domain Bacteria; phylum Actinomycetota; class Actinomycetes; order Mycobacteriales; family Pseudonocardiaceae; genus Pseudonocardia. The sequence goes on along the minus strand of MKJX01000237.1, from coordinate 3,223 downwards.
TCAGCGCCGGGACGCCCAGCGCGGCGAACCGCGAGACGTCCGTCCAGCCGTACTTGGCCGCGGGCACGGCGCCCGTCGCGGCCAGGAACTCCTGCGCGGCCGGGGCGCCGAGCCCGGGCAGCGCGCCCGGCGCGAGGTCGGTGACCGCCACCTCGAACCCGTCGAAGACTCGCGGACGTGCTTCTCCGCCGCCGCGGCGTCCCGGTCGGGCGCGAACCGGAAGTTCACCGTGACCACGCACTCGTCCGGCACGACGTTGCCGGACACGCCGCCCGCGATGCGCACCGCCTGCAGGCCCTCCCGGTACACGCAGCCGTCGACTTGCGCCTCCCGCGCCGCGTACCCGGAGAGCCGGTGCAGCACCTCCTCCGCGGCGTGCACGGCGTTGGTGCCGAGCCACCAGCGCGCCGAGTGCGCCCGCCGGCCGCGGGTGGTGACCTCGGCCCGCAGCGTGCCCTGGCAGCCCGCCTCGACCGCGCCGTTCGTCGCTCACCGAGGATCGCCAGGTCGGCGGCCAGCCAGCCGGAGTGCTCGCGCTCGACGCGGCCCAGCCCGTTGCGGTCGGCCGCGACCTCCTCGCAGTCGTAGAACACGAGCGTCAGGTCGTGGCGCGGCGCCGGGAGCGTGGCCGCGAGGTGCGCGAACACGGCGTCGCCCGCCTTCATGTCCGACGTGCCGCAGCCGTACAGGACCTCGCCCGCGCGCCGGCTCGGCACGTTCTCCGCGATCGGGACGGTGTCCAGGTGCCCCGCGAGCAGCACGCGCCGCGCCCGGCCGAGGTGGGTGCGGGCCAGCACCGCGTTGCCCGAGCGGACGACCTCCAGGTGCGGCGCCTGCGCCCGCAGCGCCCGCTCCACCGCGTCCGCGAGCGCGGCCTCGTCGCCGGAGACGCTCGGGACGTCGACGAGCGCGGCGGTCAGGTCGACGGGGTCGGCGGTCAGGTCCAGCTGCGGTACGGCCACGGCGGCACGCTACGTCCCCGCGGCGAGGCCGGCGCACCCGCGGGGATACCGTCGTGGACCGTGAGCACCGCACTTCGCCACGAGGGCGCCTCCGGCACCGGCCTCGCCACGCTGACGGCCGACGGCACCGTCCTCGACACGTGGTTCCCCGAGCCCGCGCTCGGGCCGGACGCGCCGGACCTCGCCGCCGACCTCGCGCCGCTCGCCGGCAAGGACGAGCCGCGGGAGGTCACCACGGTGGTCGTGCGCACGGCGATCGAGTCGCTGGCCGACCCGCCGGTCGACGCGCACGACGTCTACCTGCGGCTGCACCTGCTCAGCCACCGGATCGTGGCTCCCCACGAGGTGACGCTCACGGGTCTGTTCGCGCTGCTCGCGAACGTCGTCTGGACCGACCGCGGGCCGTGCGCACTGCCCGGCTTCGAACGCACCCGGGCCCGGCTGCGGGCCGCCGGGCCGGTCACCGTGCTGAGCGTCGACCGGTTCCCGCGGATGGTCGACTACGTCGTGCCGAGCGGCGTCCGGATCGCCGACGCGACCGCGTGCGGCTGGGCGCGCACCTCGCGCCCGGCACCACCGTGATGCACGAGGGGTTCGTCAACGCCAACGCCGGCACGCTCGGCGCGTCGATGGTCGAGGGCCGGATCTCGCTGGGGGTCGTCGTCGGCGACGGGTCCGACGTCGGCGGCGGCGCGTCGATCATGGGCACGCTCTCCGGCGGCGGCAAGGAGGTGATCTCCGTGGGCGAGCGCTGCCTGATCGGCGCGAACGCGGGGATCGGCATCTCGCTCGGCGACGACTGCGTGGTCGAGGCCGGCCTGTACGTCACCGCGGGCACGAAGGTGCTGCTCCCCGACGGCACCACGGCCGCCGCCCGCACGCTCTCGGGCCGCAGCGGGATGCTGCTGCGGCGCAACTCGCTCACCGGGGCCGTCGAGGTGCTGCCGCGCACCGGCGACGGCGTCGAGCTCAACCCGACGCTGCACGCGAACTAGGGTTCGTCGACGCGAACGCCGAGTGAACAAAACCTTTCGTCGATCTGACCGGATAGGGGTTTCCGCCCGCTACGCTGGACGGTGATGTCCGCCGTCGCCCCCCTCCCGCTCGTCGAGGCCGCCCTGCCGGCGCCGATCGTCGCGCGACCCTCCGAACCGCCTGCGCAGCACGTGCGGGCGGCCCTCGACCTGCGGTTCCGCGCCCTGCTCCGGCACGACCCCGGCACCCGCAGCGGCGCCGACATCGAGGACCTGCACCAGATGCGGGTCGCCGTCCGCCGGATGCGGGCCACGCTCAAGGCCGCCCGCCCGCTGCTCGACGCCGCCTGGGCCGACGCGCTGCGCGCCGAGCTGGGCTGGCTCGGCGGCGCGCTCGGCCCCGTCCGCGACCTGGACGTGATGCTGCTGCGGCTGGAGGGCGAGATCGCCACGCTCCCGCGGCGCGAACGCAAGGCCGGCGACGTCCTGCTCGGGCAGCTGCGCACCGAGCATCTCGCGGCCCGCACGGCCATGCTCGCCGCGCTCGACTCCCCGCGCTACGCCGCCCTGCTCGAACGCCTGGCCGACGCGGTCCGGCTGCCGCTGCCCACCCGCTCGGCCACCGCGCCCGCCCCGGAGCTGCTCGCTCTCCCCCGCGCGGAGTTCCGCAAGCTGAGCCGGGCCGTCGCGGACGCGGCGACGACCCGCCGGACGAGGTGCTGCACGCCCTGCGCATCCGGGCCAAGCGGGTCCGCTACACCGGCGAGCTCGTGCAGCCCGCGCTGCGCCGCTCCGCGCCCGCCCGCACCGTCAAGCAGCTGCTCGCCGCCACGGCCGAGCTGCAGGAGGTGCTCGGCGACCACCAGGACGCGTGCGTGGCCGAGCTGCGCATCCGCGAGCTGCTCGACGGCCTCGGCGAGGCCATCGACGCCCACGTCGTGTTCGTGGCGGGCCGTCTGGTCGAGCGCGAGCACGAGAAGGCCGAGGCCAACCGCGCCTGCTGGCACGCCGCCTGGCAGAAGGTGGAAGCAACCGCCACGGCCCTCTGACTCAGGCGCCCCACCACCGCATTCTGGAGCCAAAACGCACTTCAGGCGCCCCCACCAGTGCATTCTGGAGCCAGAATGCACTGGGGGACGGCCTGAGAGTGCAATATGGCTCCACAATGCGGCCGTCAGGCTGGAGTGAGGCGGGCGTCAGGAGTCGGTCAGGCGGGTGATCGCGGCGTCGATGCGCTCGTCGACCGCCGTCACGGCCACGCGCACGTGCTGCTCACCGGCCGGGCCG
>MKJX01000236.1 GCA_001942415.1 Pseudonocardia sp. CNS-139 | reverse complement strand
CCACCACGCGTTGAGCACGTCGCTGGCCACCCATTGGCCTGGCCGCGTCCGGTGCCGGTGAGCCGGCCCGGCGACCGTGCTCGGTGACGCACCGTCGGACGAACGATGCGCGGTCAACGGCTCCACCTCGGGTGGGGGCCATCTCGGCCCCCAGCCTCGGAACCCGGGGGTGTTCTGGGGGAAAAACCGCCCGGCCCCCGCACCCCCGGCCCCCGGCCCCCGGCCGGACCGCCCGGGCGCCCCGCCGCTCCCCCGCGGCGGCCGGGGCAGAGCCCGCCGTGGGTCGTGTCCGTCACCTGCGGCGTCGCCGTGCTGCTCGCCGGCGGGCCGGTCTCGGCGGTCGTGCAGGGCACGGGCTGGTTCGGCTACGCGGCGCTGGTGGTCGCGGTGGTCGTCGCCCTCGGCGTCGCGCTGCACCGCTTCGGCCCGGCGATCGTCACCATCGGGCAGTGCGCCGCGATGCTCGGGCTGCTCACCGCGCTCTTCACCGACGAGGGCCTCTTCGGGTTCCTGCCGGGGCCCGCGGTGTTCCCCGCGTTCGGGCGGCTCGTCACGGGTGCGGCGCGCAGATCGACTCCGGGATCGCACCGGTCCCGGCCACGCCGGAGATCCTCTTCCTGGTCACCGTCGCGTTCGGGATGCTCACGGTCGCCGTGCACCTCGCGGCCGTGGCCGCGGAGGCCCCGGCCGCGGCCGGCGTGCCGCTGCTCGCGGTGTTCGCGGTGCCCGCGGCGCTTGCCGACGACCTGCTGCCGTGGTGGGCGATGCTCGGCGCGGCCGCCGGGTTCGGGCTGCTGCTCGTCGCGCCGACGGGCCTCCTGCGCCAGCTCTCGGGCGGCGGCGCGCTCGTCGCGCTGGCCGCGGCGGTCGCGCTGCTGGTCGGGGCGGGTGCCGCGTTCGTCGGCACGGCCGGCCGCTTCGAGGGCGGCGCGGGCATCGGCGGCGCCGGCGGGGCGATCGGGCTCAGCCCGTTCGCGTCGCTGCGCGGGCAGCTCGACCAGTCCACGCCCGTCGAGCTGTTCCGGGTGCGCGGGCTCACCCGCCCGACCTACCTGCGCGCGCTCACCCTGCGCCAGTTCGTCCCCGACGCGGGCTGGCAGGCCACCCGGCCCGAGCCCGGCGTCGCGCTGCCCGGCCCGGTGCAGGACCGCCCTCCGGTGTCCGGCGAGGTCGTCGACGTCGAGTTCGAGAACCGCGCGTTCCGCGACTACTGGCTCCCGCTCTACGGCGAGCCGATCGCGGTCGACGGGGTGCCGCAGGACCAGTGGCTCTACGACCGGGGCAGCAACACCGGCTACACCGGCCGCCCCCGCGAGGAGGACGGCTGGCGCGAGCAGGCGCTGCTGCCCGTGCCGACCGTCGGGGACCTGCGGGCGGCGCAGGGCAGCACCGGCATCGGGCCGGAGTACCTCGACACCACGGGCGTCGACCCGCGTGTCGGCGAGATCGCCCAGCAGGTCGTGGCCGGCACGACCAACAACTTCGACCGGGCGATGGCGCTGCAGGAGTACTTCACCGGCCCGGCCACGCAGTTCACCTACAGCCTGCAGACCGCGCCCGGCTCGGGCGACGACGCGCTCGTCGAGTTCCTGACGGTCGGACGGGTCGGCTACTGCGAGCAGTTCGCGTCGGCGATGGCCGTCATGCTGCGGACGGTCGGCGTGCCCGCGCGGGTCGCGGTCGGGTTCACGGCCGGGGTGGACGCCGGCGACTACCGCTCGATCAGCACGTCCGACGCGCACGCCTGGGTGGAGGCGTGGTTCCCGGGCATCGGCTGGACGGCGTTCGACCCGACCCCGCTCACCGACGGCCGCGCGATCGACCCGCCGTACGTCGAGGAGGCCCGCTCCGACGTCGCCGGCGAGGAGGGCCCGCTGCCCGAGGACGCGCTGAGCGCGGAGGACCTGCCCGGTCTCGACGAGCCGCTGCCGTCCGTCGACCCCGAGGACCTCGGGCCGGGCGCCACCGTCCCGGACGCCCCGCAGGACGGCGGCGGGGTCCCGCTGTGGCCGCTGCTCGTGCTCGTCGGGCTCGTGGTGGTCGGCGCCGTGCCGGCCCTGCTGCGGGTGGTCGACCGCCGCCGTCGCCACGCCGCAGTGGCGGCCGGCGGCCCGGCCGCGGCCGGCGCCGGGTGGGACGAGCTGCTCGCCGAGTCGGCCGACCGGGGCGTGGACGTGCCGCCCGCCGACACGGTCCGGGCGGCGGCCCGGCGGCTCGTGCGGGAACACCGCCTGGACCCGGACGCGCAGCAGGCGCTGCGGGAGGTCGTCGGCGCCGTGGAGGCGAGCTGGTACGGCGGGGAGCACCCGGAGCCCGGCGAGCTGGACGAGCCGGTGCGCACGGTGGCGGCGGGCATCGCGGCGGGGAGCGCGCTGCGGCTGCGGGCGCGGGTGCTGCCGCCGTCGGTGCTGCGCCGGCTGCGCGACCGCGGCCGGACCCCGGACCGTGGACGCGAGACCGCCGCCTCCCGGAACTGACGGGCGGCGGCGGTAACGGTCTTCGAGCGGGACGGCCGGGGAGCCATCCCGCCTCATCGCACCGGGAAGGTCACTCCTGCTCGAAGCGGCGGCGGAAACGCTCTTCCATCCGCCCGGTGAACCGGTTCTTGTCCGGCTCGCCGCCCTTGGGCTTGGCCGCCTGGCCGCTGTTGCCCACGGACGTGATCGCCAGCACGGCTCCTCCGAGCATCATGAGGAACCCGACGACGCTCAGCACCGGGAAGCTGGACGCCAGCCAGAGCTGGGGTACCGCGACACCGACGACGAGCAGGACCAGGCCGGCGACGAACAGGGCGACACCCTGCAGGCGACGGCGGCGGGTGGGCTTGCGCAACCGTCCACCCCGGACGGTCGACGCGAACTTCGGATCCTCGGCGTAGAGAGCGCGCTCGATCTGTTCGAGCAGCCGCTGCTCGTGCTCGGAGAGGGGCACGGCTTCACCTCCGGCACTAGCTCATCCTGTCGGGTCATCTTCCATGGTGCCGGAACGACGCGACGAGCGCCCTGTCTGGGCGTCTGATGCAGAGGATACGAGCCAGAACGCCCGCCGACTACCCGGACTCGTCAAGCGGACGGGTCGATCTACCCCGAACGGTGATCGCACGGGGTGTCCGAACCCCGGCAAAGATCGCCCGGTCGGGGGTCGAACAGCGGCGCAACGGCCTACAGGCGATCTCCGGACCGCGTGAGCACCCGCGGTGCCGATTCCCTCACACCCGGTTGGACCAGCAGGGTGAACTCGGCGGCAGACGGGTGATCGTCGTGTGAACGTCCGGCGAGCAGCCGGATCAGCGGATCAGCCGGGCCGGCGGGCGAGCGCGTGCAGCCGGGCGGCGACGTCGAGGAGCGCCGGCGCGCCCGCGGCCAGCCCTCCAGCTCGGCGACCGCGCGCGCCGCCGCCGGCCCGCCGTCGCGCACGGCGCCGGGCACCCAGCCGTCGAGCACGCCGTCGCCCTGCAGCAGCTCGACCGGCAGCCCCGCGGCCCCGAGCAGGCCGCGCAGCGCGGCCGCGTCGATCCGCCGCCGCAGCGCGTCGTCCGGGCCGAACCGGCCGTCCGGGTCGGTGAGCACCGCCCGGGCCTCGGCGAGCCGGCCGGCGAGCGTGCGGGCGAGCACCGTGGCGTACCGGCTCGCGACCAGCACCGACACCGCGCCGCCCGGTGCCGTGGCCGCGCCGAGCGCCGCGACCGCGGCGCCGGCGTCGTCGACGACCTCCAGCAGCCCGTGGCCCAGCGCGAGATCGGCGCCGCGCTCCGGGGCCACCTCGCCGAGCGCGTCGACGTCGCCCTGCACGGGCGTGACCAGCTCGTGGACGCCGGCCTCGCGGGCCCGGCGGGCCAGCGCGGCCAGCGCGTTGGGGCTGTTGTCGACGACCGTGACGGCGCAGCCGAGCCGGGCCAGCGGCACGGCCCACGCCCCGCTCCCGCCGCCGACGTCGAGCACGCGCGGCGGCCGGCCCGGCGAGCGGTCGCGCACGCGGGAGACCTCGGCGGCGAGCGCGCGGTGGACGACACCGCCGCCCGCGACGCCGGTCACCTCTGCCGTCGCGCCGCTCACCATGCGCTCACCATGTCAGCCTCACCCTGCCGCGCCCACAGCGGCAGACTAGTGCGCTGGTGCGCTCCGGCGTCGGGCGAGGAAGGGTAGGTTGATCGCGTGCAGGTCCTGGCCACGTTGAGCCTCAAGGGCGGGGTGGGCAAGACCACCGTCGCGCTCGGGCTCGCCGGTGCGGCGCTGCAGCACGGCGTGCGCACCCTGGTGGTGGACCTCGATCCGCAGGCCAACGCCACCATCGCCCTCGACACCGGCCCCACCACCGCCACCGTCGCCGACGTGCTCGACGAGCCGCGCCGGCCGGTGCTGGAGCGTGCGATCACCCCGAGCGGCTGGGGGGAGGGCCTCGACGTGCTGGTCGGCTCCGAGCAGAGCGAGCGGCACAACCACCCCGACCCGAGCCCGAAGCAGCTCAACCGGCTCGCCCGGGCACTGCAGCGGCTCAGCGCGCCGGACGGGCACCTGATCCGGCCCGGCGGCTACGGCGAGGACGACACCGACGACCCCGACGAGATCGGCGCCGTCGACCACACCGAGCCCTACCGGCTGGTGATCATCGACTGCCCGCCGTCGCTCGGGCAGCTCACCCGCAGCGCGCTCGCCGCCGCCCAGCGGGCGGTGCTCGTGACCGACCCGACCATGTTCGCCGTGTCGGGGGTGCAGCGCGCGTTCGACGCCGTGCAGACCGAACGCCAGCGCGGCAACGCCGAGCTCCAGCCGCTCGGCGTGCTGATCAACCGGGTGCGGCCGCGCAACACCGAGCACGAGTTCCGGATCGGCGAGCTGCGGGAGCTGTTCGGCCCGCTCGTGCTGACCGGGGTGCTGCCCGACCGCTCGGCGATCCAGCAGGCGCAGGGCGCGTGCCTGCCGATCCAGCGCTGGGACACGCCCGGTGCCCGCGAGGCGTCGGCGGTGTTCACGCTGCTCCTCGGCCGGGTGCTGCGGGCCGAGCGCAGCCGCCGCGAGGCCCCCGAGCCGATCGCCCCGCCCGCGACCCGCTGAGGCCGGCCGGCGCGGGCCTCAGCGCAGCGGGATCGAGTCGGCCACCAGCCGGACGAACTGCTCGGCCTGGCGCAGCAGGTCGTCGGCCTCACGGCGCCCGACGAGCCGGGCGATGCCGGCCTCCGCCGCGGCCCGGGTGTCGGAGCAGGACGCGAAGAACGCCGCCCACTCCGCGAGCTCGGGCGCGACCTGCCCGAGCAGCTGCCAGACGTTGCGGGTGGCACCCCGGCGCGGCTGCGGGCGGGCCCGGACCGCCAGCACGGCGGCCGCCGCGCGCAGCGCCGCGAGGTAGGCCGCCGGGTAGCGCAGCAGCGGGTCGGGCTGGCGGTGCGCGTCGGCCAGCCCGTCGGCGGCCTGGCGCAGTAGGCTGAGCGCCGAGCGGGACACCGGCGCCGCGACCGGACGGGCGGGCAGCGGCGCGCGCGGGCGCGGCACGCGCGATCCGGCGGCCGGCCCGGTGCCGGTGCCGCTGCCGGTGCCACTGCCGGCGGTGATCGTCGTCGTGGTGATCGTCATCGTCGCGCTCACTCCCTCATTCCGGCACCCGCACCAGGTCCCACACCCCGGGACCGGCGCGCATCCGCAGCACGAACTCGCGGGCGGGCGCCTCCGGCTCGCCCACCGACCGGGCCAGCACCCGCCAGCACCGCAGCCGGTCGCCCCCCACCGGCATCGGCGACGGGAACGGCCACGGCGACTCCTCGATCCAGCGCTCCTGCACGTCGGTGACGAGGTAGCGGCTGCCGCGCCGCTGCGGACGCCGCTCGAACTCGACCGGCTCGCCGTCCTGCCAGCGCACCTGGATGGGTGTGGGGCGGCGCGACCCGAACACGTTGAAGGGACTCATGCGGCGCCCCCACGCTCCTCCCGACGCGCACCTGCCGCTCCCGGCGGCGGGGCGCTTCCCCCACCCCACCGGCCGGGGCGGTGATCGAACGCATGTTCGATCGATGTCCAGTAGAGCGTGCGCGGGGCCGGACGCAAGTCCGGCGCGCGACCGGGCGGGACGCGACGCCCCGGGCGTGGTGAGATGGACCGGTGACCAGGGCCCCGGCGCGGGCAGCTCGTACAGCTCGGCGCAGGTGACCTCGCCGCCCGCCTGACGGAGGCGCTGCACGTCTACGTCACCGCGATGGGTTACCCGGCGAGCACCGCGCGGCACCGGCGCACGCTCTGGCTCGAGCACGTCCGCCGCCCCGGCTGGCGGGCCGTCGGCTGGCTGGACGAGGCCGGCATGCTCGTCGGCATCGCGTACGGCTACTCCGGCGGTCCGGGCCAGTGGTGGTACGAGGAGGTCCGCCGCGGGCTGGCCGCCCAGCGCGCCGGCACCCGCCCGTGGCTGCAGAACTACTTCGAGCTCACCGAGCTGCACGTCCGCCCCGACGTGCAGGGCCACGGGCTCGGCGAGGGCATGCTGCGCGCCCTGCTGGACGGCGTGGCCGACGCCGCGTGCTGCTGTCCACGCCCGAGTACGGCCCCCAGCCGCCCGGCCGGGCGTGGCGGCTCTACCGCCGCCTCGGCTTCCAGGACGTCCTGCGCCAGCACCGCTTCACCGGCGACGCGCGCCCGTTCGCGGTGCTCGGCCGGAGCCTGCCGCTCGACCGGCCGGCCGACCCGCACACCGGCCACTGAGCCGCGCGGCGGGCCTACGGCGCTCCTGCTCGCGGTTCGCCGGACGGGGTGGCACCGGAGTGGCGGCCCGGCGCCGGCCCCCGGCTTTGGCACGATGGCCCCGTGCCGACGACCGCCGCTCGCCGCCGCGTCCTCCCGCTGCTGCTCGCCCTGCTGGTGGCCACCGTCGCGCTCAGCGGGTGCGCGCGGGTGCGGGCCGCGCTCGCCGTGCAGCCCGACGACACGGTGACGGGCGAGGTCGTCGTCGCCACCCCGGAGCAGGGCCCGGACGACGCCGGCCCGGCGATCACGCTGCCGGCCGCGCTGGAGTCCGACGTCGACGTCTCGGAGTACCGGCAGGACGGCTACGTCGGCTCGGTCTACCGCTTCTCCGGCCTGACGTTCGCCGAGGTCGCGCAGCTCTACGCGGCGGCGGGCCCGGCCGGCGAGGCCGTGCGCCTGGACCTGCGCCGGGCCGGCAACCGGGTGCACATCACCGGCGCGATCGACCTCACGACCGTGTCGGTCGACCGGGCCGACTTCCAGCTCAAGATCGGTTTCCCGGGCACGCTCGTCGAGTCCAACGGCGACGCCGACACCGGCGAGGTGAGCTGGACGTTCACCCCCGGCGAGGTGGACGACATCGCGACGGTCGTCGCCTACACCGACCCCAACGCGCCCTCGGCCGTCAACTGGACGCTCGGCCTCGGCGCGCTGGTCGCGATCGCGGTGCTGGTGGTGGTCGTGGCGGCCCGGCGCACCCGCAACGAGCCGGTCAGGCCGGACTCCCGCTGACGGCGAGCCCGGTCCCGGGCCAGCCCCAGCGCGCGGACCAGCTCGATCGTGGCCGTCGACCGGTTCAGCGAGTAGAAGTGCACGCACTGCACGCCCTCGTCGAGCAGGCGCGCGCACATCCGCGCCGTCTCCTCCATGCCGGCCACGCGGAACCCGGCCGGGTCGTCCGCGTAGGGCGCCAGCCGCTCGACGAGCGCCGGCGGCAGCGGCGCGCCCGAGAGCTCCGGGCCGCGGTGCAGCGTGCGCACGGTGGTGAGCGGCATGACGCCGGGCAGCAGCGGGGTGTCGCAGCCGGCGGCGGTCATCCGGTCGCGCAGCCGCAGGAAGCCTTCCGGCTCGAAGAACAGCTGGCTGATCGCGAAGTCGGCGCCCGCACGGCACTTGTCGACGAGCCGCGCGAGGTCGCTGTCCGGGTCGGCCGAGCGCGGATGCCCGTACGGGAACGCGGCGACGCCCACGGAGAAGTCGCCGAGCCGGCGCACGAGCCGGACCAGCTCGTCGGCGTACGTGAGGCCGTCCGGGTGCGGCACCCACTCGCCGAGCGGGTCGCCGGGCGGGTCACCGCGCACCGCGAGCACGTTGGGGATGCCCGCCGCCGCGTAGGCCCCGATCACCTGGCGCAGCTCGGCGACCGAGTGCGACACCGCCGTGAGGTGCGCCATCGGGACGAGCGTGGTGTCGGTGGCGATCCGGGCCGTGGTGCGGATGGTCCGGTCCCGGCTCGACCCGCCGGCGCGTACGTCACGGAGACGAACGCGGGGTCCAGCGGCTCCAGCCGCCGGATCGCCCGCCACAGCTCCGCCTCGCCCGCGGCGTCCTTCGGCGGGAAGAACTCCACCGAGAACACGGGCCGGTCGCCGCTGATGCGCTGGGTGACCTTCACGATCTGAAATATACGGGGGTCGACCTCGCGAAGGGGACGGACGGGGCCGACGCCGTTACCCTCCTGTCGTGGCGCGCTCAACATGCCCTTCGCTCCCCCGTCCGGCCGGGAGCCCGCGGTGACGCGGGCCGGCGCGGTCCACGCCACCCCCGAACCGTCCGGGCGGGTCCCGCGCGCGGACGACGCCGGCCTCGGCGCCGCGATCGAGTCCGCGCTCTCCTCCTTCCTGGAGGCCCGCTCGGCCGACGCCGCGGCGATCGACCCGGCCTTCGCCGAGGCGACGGACGCGCTGGTCACGTTCGTGCTGAGCGGCGGCAAGCGCATCCGCCCGACGTTCGCGTGGTGGGGCTGGCGCGGCGCAGGCGGGCAGGTCGGCTCGCCGGAGGCCGTCGCAGTGGTGCGGGCCATCAGCGCGCTGGAGCTGGTGCAGGCCTGCGCGCTCGTCCACGACGACCTCATGGACGCCTCGGCCACCCGCCGCGGCCGCCCACCGTGCACGTCGAGTTCGCCCGCCGGCACGCCGCCGAGGGCTGGCGCGGGATGCCGGCCCGGTTCGGCGCGGCCGCCGCGATCCTGCTCGGCGACCTCGCGCTGGCCTGGGCCGACGACATGCTGCACGCGGCGGGCCTGTCCGGCGCGGCGCTGCGGCGGGTCGCGCCGCCGTGGCGGGCCATGCGCACCGAGATGCTCGGCGGCCAGTACCTCGACGTGCACACCCAGTCCACCGGCGACCCGTCGGCGCGGGCGGCCCTGCAGATCGACCGCTACAAGACCGCCGCGTACACCGTCGAGCGGCCGCTGCACATCGGCGCCGCGATCGCGGACGCGCCGCCCGACCTCGTCGCGGCCTACCGGCGCTTCGGCGCGGACATCGGCATCGCGTTCCAGCTGCGCGACGACCTGCTCGGCGTGTTCGGCGACCCGGCCGTCACCGGCAAGCCGGCCGGCGACGACCTGCGCGAGGGCAAGCGCACGCTGCTGCTGGCCATCGCCCTCGAACGTGCCGAGGAGCGCGGCCGGCGCGCGGCCCGGGAGACGATCGAGTCCGCGATCGGCGCCCCCGACCTGGACGTCGCCCGCGTCGAGGAGATCCGCGACCTGCTCGCCGACCTGGGCGCCGTGCAGACCGTCGAGCAGCGGATCGCCGCGCTCACCGGCTCGGCGCTCGACGCGCTCTCGGCCGCCGACGTCGCCGAGCCGGCCGCGTCCCAGCTCGCGGAGCTGGCGATCGCGGCCACCCGGCGCCGGAGCTGACCGCCGCCGTGCGCCGGTGACCCGGACCGTGCCCGGCCCGACGGACCACGTCGTGGTCGTCGCGCCGGACTGGCCGGGCTCGCGGCCACGCTCCACCTCCTGGGCGCCGGCCGCCGCGTCACGCTGCTCGAACGCGCCGACCATCCGGGCGGCCGGGCCGGGCGGCTCGACCTGACCGCGGACGCCGGCACGTTCCGCGTGGACACCGGGCCCACCGTGCTGACGATGCCCGGCCTGCTCGACGAGGCGTTCGGCGCCGTCGGGGAGAAGGCGGCCGACCGGCTCGACCTCGTGGAGCTGCACCCGGCCTACCGCGCCCGCTTCGCCGACGGCTCGGCGATCGACGTCCACACCGACGCCGCCGCGATGGAGCACGAGGTGCGCGCGGTGTGCGGGCCGGCCGCCGCGGCCGGCTACCGGCGGATGCGCCGCTGGCTGACCGACCTCTACCGGGCCGAGATCCAGTCGTTCATCGGCGCCAACCTCGACTCCCCGTTCGACCTGCCGCTCCCCGACCTCGCCCGGCTCGCCGCGCTCGGCGGGTTCGGGCGGCTCGGCCCGCGCGTCGCCCGGCTGCTGCCCGACGAGCGGCTGCGCCGGATCTTCTCGTTCCAGGCCCTGTACGCGGGGCTGCCGCCGGACCGGGCGCTGGCCGCGTACGGCGTGATCGCGTACATGGACACGGTCGGCGGGGTGGTCTTCCCGCGCGGCGGGATGCGGCAGGTCGGGCAGGCCCTCGCCGACGCCGCGACGGCCGCCGGGGCGTGCGTCCACTACGGGCGCGCCGCCACCGGCCTGGAACGGTGCGGCGGGCGCGTCACGGCCGTGCGGCACGCGCCGGCCGGCGGCGGCCCGACCGAACGGCTGGCCTGCGACGCCGTCGTGCTCACGCCCGACCTGCCCGCCGTGCACCGGCTGCTCGGGCGCGCGCCGCGCCGGCCCGTCCCGCTGCGGTACGCACCCAGCGCCGTGGTGCTGCACCTCGGCGTGGCCCGGACCCGGCCGGAGCTGGCCCACCACACGATCTCCTTCGGCGCGGCGTGGGAGCGCACGTTCCGCGAGATCGTCGACGGGGGCCGGCTCATGAGCGACCCGTCGCTGCTGGTCACCCGCCCGACGGCGACCGACCCGGACCTCGCGCCCGACGGCGCGGACCTGCTCTACGTGCTCGCGCCGTGCCCCAACACCGACCGGGCGCGGATCGACTGGCCGCGGGTCGGCCCGGCCTACCGCGACGAGCTGCTGGGCGTGCTCGCCGCCCGGCACCCGGAGCTCGCCACCCTCCCGGGTGAGATCGCCGTGTCGCGGCTCGTCACCCCGGCCGACTGGACGGCCGCCGGGCTGGGTGCCGGCACCCCGTTCTCGCTCGCCCACACCGTCGCCCAGACCGGGCCGTTCCGGCCCCGCAACCTCGTGCGCGGGCTGGCGAACGCCGTGCTCGCGGGGTGTGGCACGACCCCGGGCGTCGGCATCCCGCCCGTGCTGATCTCGGGACGGCTGGCCGCCCAGCGCATCACGGGCGCATCCGGGCGGGCGCGCAGGGTACCCACCGCCCCCTGACAGGGACGTGCGAGCATGGATCGCGTCATGAACCCACCACCTCCGGTCGACGGACCTGCGCTCCCCGACGCGGCGCCGCGCGCCTCGGCCGGTGGGCCGGCTGCGGGGACCGTCACGACGCCCCTCCCGGACGAGCGCCCGGCCCCGGCCCGGACCTCGTGGCTCGACCGCATCGGCCGCCTCCCCGTGGCCCCCTGCTGATGGGCCTCACCGGGTCGTTCCTGCTGCTCATCGGTGGGTTCGGGGCCGGCGGGGTGCTGGTGCACGACCCCGTGCTGACGAACTCCCCGCTCGGCTTCTGGCGCTACGGCCACGGCCGCGAGCTGGCCACGATCCTCGTCTACACCGGCGTCGGCCTGCTCTTCTGGGCGTGGGTCCGGGTCGGGCGGGACGTGCTGGCCAAGCGCGTCGGCGGCCGCGCGGTCGTCGCGCTGGCGGCGGTCTGGACCGTGCCGATGCTGGCCGCGCCGCCGCTGTTCACCCGCGACATCTTCAGCTACCTCGCGCAGGGCGGGCTGCCGCTCGCCGGGTTCGACCCGTACGCCGTGGGCCCGCAGGCGCTGCCGGGGATCATCTCCGAGAACGTCCACTTCTTCTGGCAGGAGACGCCCGCGCCCTACGGGCCGGCGTTCATCCTGGTCGCCAAGGCCGTGGCCTGGCTGACCGGCGAGAACATCATCCTCGGCGTCGTGCTCATGCGCCTGGCGCTGCTGCCCGGGCTGGTGCTGCTGGTCTGGGCGCTGCCGGAGCTGGCCCGCCGGATGGGCGGGCGGGCGTCGGTCGCGCTGTGGGTCGCCGTCGCCAACCCGATGACCGTCATCCACATGGTCGGCGGCGGGCACAACGACCTGCTGGTCGTGGGCCTGCTGGCGGCCGGCGCGCTGCTGACGCTGCGCGGCGCGCACGCCGGCGGCATCGCGCTCGTCACGATCGCGATGGCCGTGAAGGCGAGCGCGGTGATCGCGCTGCCGTTCCTCGTGCTGGTGTGGGCGGCCCGGATGAGCGGCCCGCTGCCGGCGCGCATCGCGAAGGCCGCGGCGGCCGGGATCGGCGTGTTCGTCGGGGTGTTCGCGGCCCTCACGCTCGCCGCGGGCGTGGACCTCGGCTGGCTGCCGGCGCTGCGGGCGCCGTCGATGATCGTCAACTGGATGTCGCTGCCCACCGGCGTGGGCGAGCTGACCCACACGCTCGTCAACCTCGTCGTGACCGTGCCGAAGCAGCCGTTCATCGACGTCACGCGGGTGATCGGCGCGCTGGTCCTGGTGTGGATCGCCGGGCGGCAGTGGTGGGCCGCGCGCGAGGGCGGCCCGGACGCCGTGCGCCGCGCCGGCATCGTGCTGCTGGCCGTCGCCGTGCTGTCGCCGGCCATGCTGCCCTGGTACGTGAGCTGGGGCATGGCGCTGCTCGCGGGCATCGCCTGGTCGATGCGCGGGCTGCAGATCGTCGTGTTCGCGTCGGTGATGCTGGTGATCGCGTATTACCCGAACGGCGAGGACGCGCTCTACAACTGGCCCTACATCGCCGTCGCCGTGGCCGTCGCCGCGCTCGCCGCCGTCTCGCTGCAGCGCCCCGACCCGCTGCGGCTGGCCGCGGGCGCCCGCGGCCGTTCCTCGCGCATCCGCGGCACCGGCCGAGCCGGCCTCCGCGCCGGCCGGTGCCGAGCGCGGCGCCGGCTGAGCTCGACGCCGCCGGGATCACCGACCCGGCGCTGCGGGCCGCGTACACCGCGTGCCGCGAGCTCAACGCCCGCCACGGACGCACCTACTTCCTCGCCACCCGGCTGCTGCCGCGGCCCCGCCGGCCCGCGGTGCACGCCCTCTACGGGTTCGCCCGCTACGCCGACGAGATCGTGGACGACCTCGGCGACACCGGTCCGGCCGCGGCGAAGGCGGCCCGCATCGACGCGCTGGCCGTCGCCGTCGACACCGCTCTGGCCGGCGGCCCCGCCGACCGGCCGGTGCTCGCCGCGGTCGCGCACACCGCCCGCCGGTACACGATCGCGCCGCAGCTCTTCCGGGACTTCCTCGCGTCCATGCGGATGGACACCACCGTCACCGGCTACGCGACGTTCGACGACCTCGGCACCTACGTGCACGGCTCGGCGGCCGTGATCGGGCTGCAGATGCTCCCGGTGCTGGGCACGACCGTCCCGCGCGCGGAGGCCGAGCCGCACGCGGCCGCGCTGGGCGTCGCGTTCCAGCTCACGAACTTCCTGCGCGACGTCGGCGAGGACCTCGACCGCGGCCGGGTCTACCTGCCCGCCGCCGAGCTGGCCGCGTTCGGCGTGGACCGGGAGCTCCTGGCCTGGTGCCGGCGCACCCGCCGGCCCGACGCCCGGGTGCGCCGCGCCATGGCCTACCTCGTCGCGCACACGCGCGCCGTCTACCGGCGGGCCGCGCCGGGGATCGGCATGCTGGAGCCCCGGTCACGGGCGTGCATCGGCTGCGCGTACACGCTCTACCAGGGCATCCTCGACGAGATCGAGGCCGCGGGGTACCACGTGCTGCACCGGCGGGTCAGCGTCCCGCCGCACCGCCGTTTGGCCGTCGCCGCCCGCGCCCTGGCCCGCCGCGCGTAGCAACTCGCGCGCACCCAGAGCGCGACTCGCGCACACTTTTCCGGCGACTCGCGGGCATGGGCGCGCAGCGCCCCGCGAGTCGCTGGCTTACTGCACGCGAGTCGCTGGATTAGTGCGCGCGAGTCGCGCTCAGAAGGCCATGGCCTGGGCTCGGCGCTTGACCTCGCGGTGCCGGCCGGCCCGCAGGGACGCCACGGGCGTGCCGGGCAGCGACTCGTCCTCCGCGAAGAGCCACCGCAGGATGTCGGGGTCGGTGTAGCCGCCGTCGCGCAGGAGGGTGATGGTGCCGCCGAGCCCCTTCACGACGGCGCCGGCGTCGTCGAAGAACTCCGCCGGTATCACGACCTCGCCGTCCCGCCGGAACGACAGGAAGTGCCCGTCCTTGACGAGCTGGTGCACCCGCGACACGGGCTGCTGCAGCATTTGGGCGACCTCCGCGACGGGCAGCGTCGCCACGTCCTCGGACAGCCCGAACACCTCGTTCACGAGGCGATACGATGCCACAGGCGCGGTGCTCCCGGCAGCATCTGGCCGGGACGGTACCGTCGTCGCGTGAACGCCCCGCCGGCCGCGCTGCTCGACCAGCGCTACCAGGTCGGGCCCGTGCTGGCCCGCGGCGGGATGTCCACCGTCTACCGCGGCACCGACATCCGCCTCGACCGACCGGTCGCGATCAAGGTGATGGACCCCCGGCTCGCCGCCGACCCCGTGTTCCGCACGCGGTTCGAGCGGGAGGCCCGGGCCGCGGCCCGCATCGACCACCCCGCCGTGGTGGACGTCCACGACCAGGGCGAGCACGCCGGCCCCGACGGCCAGACCCTCTTCCTCGTCATGGAGCTGGTCGAGGGCGGCACGCTGCGCGACGTGCTGCGGGCCCGCGGCGCGCTCGGCGTGCCGGCCGCGTTCGCCGTGATGGACCAGGTGCTCGCCGGGCTCGCCGGGGCGCACCGGCTCGGCCTCGTGCACCGCGACGTCAAGCCGGAGAACGTGCTGGTCAGCCGGGCCGGCGAGGTGAAGGTCGCGGACTTCGGGCTGGTCACGGCCGCGGCGCAGGCCGGGATGAGCCACGCCGGGATGATCATGGGCACGGTCGCGTACCTCTCCCCCGAGCAGGTCGCGACCGGCCAGGCCGACGCCCGCAGCGACGTCTACGCGGCCGGCGTGCTGCTCTACGAGCTGCTCACCGGCGCGCCGCCCTACACCGGCGACAGCGCGATCTCGGTGGCGTACCGGCACGTGAACTCGGACGTGCCGGCGCCGTCGCAGATCGCCGGCGAGGTGCCGCCCGAGCTGGACGCGTTCGTGCAGCGCGCCACCCGCCGCGACCCGGCCGCCCGCCCGCTGGACGCCGCGGCGATGCTCGCCGAGCTGCGCCGGCTGGCGATCCGGCTGGAGGTGCCGCGGGTGCCGCCGCCGGTGCCCCCGCCGCGCCCGATCGAGGAGCAGGACACCGTCCCGGCCACGCCGCGGCGGCTGCCGGCCGGGTCGGTCCCGGTGCCCCGCGCCGCCGGCCCCGGCGGCACCCGCACGATGCCCCGCCCGCCCGTCGACGAGGTGCACCCGGCGGTCGCCGCGCACGGACCGGGCCCCTACCAGCAGGCCCGCCGCCGCAGCCGGCGCGTCTTCGCGGTGTGGATCGCGATCGTGCTCGTGCTGGCCACCGTCGTCGGGCTGACGGCGTGGTGGCTCGGCGTCGGCCGCTGGACGGCGATGCCCACGGTGGTCGGGCTGGAGCAGACCACCGCGCAGCAGCTGCTCAGCGACGCCGACCTCGTCGCCCGCTTCACGCAGGCCCCGGACAACGGCGTCGCGGCCGGCACGGTCGCCGCGAGCGAGCAGCCGCCGGACGCCCGCCTCCTGCGCGGCAGCGTCGTCGAGCTGACCGTCTCGGTCGGGCGTCCGACCGTCCCGCCGATCGCGCCGGGCACCGCGGCCGGGGCCGCCGAGGACGCCGTGCGCGCCGCCGGTCTCAACCCCGTGCGCAGCTCCGACGCGACGAGTACAGCTCGTCGGTCCCCGCCGGCGCGGTGATCCGGACGAGCCCCGGCGCCGGCGCCGCGCTGCCGATCGGCGACCCGGTCACGCTGGTGGTGAGCCGCGGCCCGCAGCCGGAACCGGTGCGCGTCCGGGTGCCGCTGCTGATCGGCCGCGAGTTCGAGGACGCCGCGAGCGTGCTGCGCGAGGACGGGCTGGAGGTCGAGCAGAACCGCGGTGGCTTCCCGTTCAGCCGCCGCAACGGCGTGGTCGTCGGGCAGCAGCCCGGGGCCGGCTCGCTCGTCGACCCCGGCACGACGGTCACGCTCGACACGATCTAGTGCCCCGTCCGGAAAGGTTCGCCACGGAACTCGACGGCCCAGCCGCCCGCCGGCCACGTTGCCGACCGGGCCGAGTACGCCCGGTACGAGGCCCGGCCGGCGCCTTGCCAGCGGACGCCTGGATCCGCCGATTCCCGCCCCAACCTTCCCGGACGGGGCACTAGCCGCGCAGCATCTCCGCGACGAGGAACGCCAGCTCCAGCGACTGCTGGGTGTTGAGCCGCGGGTCGCACGCCGTCTCGTAGCGGCCGGCGAGGTCGGCGTCGGAGATCTCCTGGGCCCCGCCCAGGCACTCGGTGACGTCCTCGCCGGTGACCTCGACATGGATGCCGCCCGGGTGGCTGCCGAGCGCCCGGTGCACCTCGAAGAAGCCCTGCACCTCGTCGACGATGCGGTCGAAGTGGCGGGTCTTGTAGCCGGTGGTGGACTCGTGCGTGTTGCCGTGCATCGGGTCGCACTGCCAGATGACCTTGTGCCCGGACGCCTCGACCTTCTCCACGATCGCCGGCAGCACCTCGCGGACCTTGCCGTTGCCCATGCGGCTGATCAGCGTGAGCCGGCCGGGCACGTTCTTCGGGTCGAGCCGCTCGACGTACTCGACGGCCAGCTCGGGCGTGGTGGTCGGGCCGATCTTGAGCCCGATCGGGTTGGCCACCAGCTCCGCGAACGCGATGTGCGCGCCGTCGAGCTGGCGGGTGCGCTCGCCGATCCACAGGAAGTGCGCCGACAGGTCGTACAGGCGCGGCTCCCGGTGCGTGGTGTCCAGCCGCAGCAGCGCGCGCTCGTAGTCGAGCAGCAGCGCCTCGTGGCTGGCGTAGAACTCGACGCTGTGCAGGTTGTGGTCGTCCACCCCGCACGCGTCCATGAACTTGAGCGCCCGCTCGATCTCCGACGCGATGTGCTCGAACCGCTCCCCCGCGGGCGACGTGCGCACGAAGTCCTTGTTCCAGTCGTGCACCATCGCCAGGTCGGCCATGCCCGTGGCGGTCAGCGCGCGCACGAGGTTCATCGCCGCGCCCGCGTTGGCGTACGCGCGGACCATGCGCGACGGGTCGGGCACCCGCGCCGCCGGGTCGGGCGTGAGCGCGTTGACGATGTCGCCGCGGTAGGACGGCAGCCCGAGCGCGTCGGTGGGTGAGCTGCGCGGCTTCGCGTACTGGCCGGCGATCCGCCCCACCTTCACCACCGGCAGCGACGCCCCGTAGGTCAGCACGATCGCCATCTGCAGGATCGTGCGGATCGTCGAACGCAGGTGCGGCTCGGTGTTGTCGACGAACGTCTCGGCGCAGTCGCCGCCCTGCAGCAGGAAGGCCTCGCCGCGCGCGACGGCCGCGAGCCGCTCGCCGAGCCGGTCGACCTCCGGCGGGAGCGTCACCGGCGGGACGCTCTCCAGCACCGTGCGGACGTGCACGACCTGCTCGGCGTCGGGCCAGTCGGGCTGCTGCGCGGCCGGACGGGACAGCGCGTCGTCGAGACGGGCCCGCAGCTCGGCGGGCAGCGGGGGCAGCTCGGGCAGCACTTCGACCGGGGCGTCGACCGTCCAGTTCACAGGGCAAGCCTAAGCGGTGCCCGGGCGGGCCACGGTGTGGGCCACGACGCGCCCGGTTCGTCCGTACGGCGGCGTACGGTGCTCCGGACGGGCCTCCTGAGCAGCGTGATCACTCGATCGGCGGCGTTCCCGCCGCGCGTGATCCGGCTACCCGATCTCCATGGCAACTCTTCTCTGGATCATTGCCGTCGTGCTCGTCGTCGCCGGGGTGCTCGCCATCCTGCGCCGCCAGCTCCTGTGGGGGATCGTGCTGATCGTGGTCGGCCTGCTGGTCGGCCCCGGCGGCGTGAGCGTCTTCGTCTGACCCCTGCCCAGGCCGCCCGCGACCGACGACCTATCGGGCGGCCACCGCCGTCTCGATCGCCTCCCACCGCCGCAGGTTCAGCCGGGCGTCCGCCAGCGCGTCGTGCGCATCGGCGGTGGGGGGCGGGAGCGGCGGGCGACCCGCATCCTCCCAGCGTTGCCGCAGCTCACGGGTGAACCGGGGCAGCGCGCGCGGCAGCGCCGGCATCGCGCCCCACAGCTGGCAGAGCGCCACGTGGTCGTACGCGGCGATCCACGCCCACAGCTCGACGTCGCCGGGCGCGGACGTCAGGAAGCTCAGCAGGTCGGCCCGCAGCCGGGACCGGGAGCGCCACGCCCCGTCGGCCGGCGGCGGGAGCTTCGGCAGCACGTTGGCCCGCACCCACGGGCCGGCCCGCCCGGGGTCGAACTCCGTGGAGACGGCGTAGAACTCGCGCCCGTCCTCCCCGACCACGCCGATCGACACCAGGTCGATCGTCGTCCCGTCCTCGATGAACTCGCAGTCGTAGAAGAACCGCACCAAGCGAGGTTAGTCGACCTCCCGACCGTCCGTGGCCGAACGGCCGCCGCGTGATCGCCGGGCGCGCCGGGCGGCGGACGAACGGCCGACCAACCGCGGCTACGGGGCCAGTAACGGCTGCTCGGCCGTCGGGGTGGTCGTGTCTTCGCCACCCTGACCGTCGTCGGGCCCGACCGGGGCCGGCGGCGTGGTCGGGGCGACCGTGCAACCCCGCGGCACGTTGGGTCGGTTGTTGTTGAAACACGCCCGCGGCGGAGGCTCCTCGGTCGGCTCCGGCTCGGGCGGCGGCGGGACCACCACCGACGTCACCGGTACGACCGGCGGCGGCAGGGGCTGCGGAGCGGGCGGCGGCGGAGGCACGTTCGGCGCCGGGGCCGCCGGAGCGGCGGGCGTGCGGCGCGGCTGCGCCGGGGCGTCGTGCTCCTCCGCCGGGGGCGCCTCCTCCTCGGCCGGGGCCGCGGGCTCCTCGGCCACCGCGCCCGTCGGGCCCGGTTGCGCGAGGCGCGTCGGCACGCTCGCGAGCGTCGGTGCGCCCGCCTGGCCGTCCGACCCGCGCAGCGACCCGGCCCACGCCGACGTCGCCCGCGACCACCACGACGGCGACCACGGCGAACCCGGCCCACGTCGAGACGATCGCGAGCGTGCTCCGGCGCTTCGGGGGCGGCGCCGGAGTGATCCCCGGCGTGACCGCGGGCAGGTACGACGTCGGGATGTCGTCCTGCCGCACGATCGACGTCGGGAGCGCGTCGACGTTCACATAAGAGGTCGCTGCTCACCTCGTCCGACGGCCGTGGTGGGGCTGTCGAGCGCACCGCTGCCGGCAGCGGGGACGTACGAGGTGTGCGAGTCATCCGGCGGGGAGTCGTTCCGTCTGACCACACGAGACCATCGCTCCACCAGGACGTTCTATTACACAGTGCAACTGGCCTATACGCCGGGGCCGGTTTCCGTGGACCGTTCGGGGGCAGGCGTTGGTCAGCTCGCCCGAGT
The DNA here is from genome assembly GCA_001942415.1 of Pseudonocardia sp. CNS-139. GTDB lineage: Bacteria > Actinomycetota > Actinomycetes > Mycobacteriales > Pseudonocardiaceae > Pseudonocardia. The sequence continues at coordinate 9,065 of MKJX01000236.1, read as the reverse complement.
GCCCGGTAACCGTGAGGCGTCCCGGCCGCCGTCGTCACCCTTCGTGGTGACGTCCGTGCTCGGCGTCGCCCCCGCCGCGGCCGCCCGCTCCTTGACCGACGCCGCGTACATGTCGACGTAGGTCTGGCCGGACAGCTCCATCAGCGCGTACATGATCTCGTCGGTCATCGAGCGCTCGATGAACCGGTCGCCCGCCATACCGGCGTAGCGCGAGAAGTCGAGCGGCTCGCCGATCTTGATGTGCACCTTGTGCGGCCGCCACATGCGCGAGCCGATCGGGTTGACCTTGTCCGTCCCGATCATCGCGACCGGGATCACCGGTACGCCGGCCTCCAGCGCCATCCGCGCGATGCCGGTCTTGCCCTTGTAGAGCCGCCCGTCGGGCGAGCGGGTGCTCCGGGTAGATGCCGAGCAGCTTCTGGTCGCGCAGCAGCCGGACCGCCGTGTCCATCGCGGCCTGCGCCGCCGAGCCGCCGGACCGGTCGATCGGCACCTGCCCGACGCCGGTGAAGAACGTCTTCTTGAGCCGGCCGACGAACCCGGGCTGGATGAAGTACTCGCGCTTGGCCAGGAAGGTGATGCGCCGCGGGACCAGCAGGGGGAGCAGGAACGAGTCGACGACCGCCAGGTGGTTGCTCGCGAGGATGGCGCCGCCGCGGGCCGGGACGTGCTCCAGCCCCTCGATCGTGGGCCGGCAGAACAGCCGGAGCAGCGGACCGAGGAGCACGAACTTGGACCACCAGTACAGCACGTTGGCGTGCCCCCTCCAGCTCGACGGCGTCAGCCTACGGAGGAGCCGGTCACGGCGACAACGGGCCGTCTCCTCATCCTCGCTCCCGCGTGTCAGGATGGAGCCGTCGCAGGGCTTCCGCCCGCGGCCGGCGGCGCACCGGAGGGAGGAGCCCGCGTGAACCGCGATCCCGACGAGCGCCCCCCTCCGACGCCGCCGCCCCGACCGAGTCGACGCCATCGTGGCGGCGTGGCGGCGCGAGGGCGAGGTGCCCGAGTGGCCCTCCGACGCCCCGGACTCGCCGCCGCCCACCGCGTCCCGCGAGCTGTTCGAGCCGACGTCGCCGGCACCGACGCCGCCGCCCACGTCTCCGCCCGCCCCGCCGGCCGTCCCGCCCGCGGCCCGGTCCCCGTACCCGCACCGGCCCGGGCCGGCCGAGCCCGTCGACGACGACCACTTCGTGCCGCCCGAGCCGCCGCCGCTGCCCCGGCTCGGCCCGCCCGCGTTCGTCGGGCTCGGGCTGATCGTGCTGGGCCTGGTGCTCGTGCTGGCGCCGGGGCTGATCGTCCCGGAGCTACGGGCTGCCGCTCGGGCTGGTCGGGCTCGCGTCCGGGTTGGGGTGGCTGGTGCTGCGCCTGTGGCCGGACCCGCCGTCACGCGGCGGCGGGGACGGCGACGACGACGGTGCGGTCGTCTGACCGTCCGACCCCGACTCGCGTACCGCCAGAGCGCGACTCGCGTGCAGTAATCCAGCGACTCGCGCGCACTTTCGGCGCGACTCGCGGGAAAGGCCCGCGAGTCGCCGGAAAAGTGTGCGCGAGTCGCGGCCTGAGTGCACGCGAGTCGCGGGCTGGGAGTACGCGAGTCGCGGTCAGAGGCGCGCGCGTCGCGGGCCAGCTGGGCGGCGCCGACCACCGCGGCGGCCTCGCCGAGCTGGGCCGTGCGGATGCGGGCCAGCGGCCGGCGGCCCGCGCCCGTGACGGTGGCCGCGTAGTGCTCGCGGGCCTCGTCCAGGAAGAGCGGTGCGGAGCCGGACACCCCGCCGCCGATCACGACCAGCTCGGGGTCGAACACGTCCGCGACCAGCGCAAGCCCTTCTCCCAGCCACCGCGCCAGCTCGGCCACGGCCTCGCACGCCACCGGGTCGCCGTCGCGGGCGGCCGCGGCGACCCGCCGGCCCGTGACGCGTCCGGGGTCGCCGGCCACAAGCCGGCGCAGGACGGGTGCGCGGCCCGGGTCGCGGGCCAGCATCTCGACGGCCGTGGTCGCGAGCGCGGTGCCCGAGCAGTACCGCTCCCAGCAGCCGTTCTTCCCGCACGCGCACGGCCGCCCGTCCGGCACGACGCGCAGGTGCCCCAGCTCCGGGGCGACGCCGAACGCGCCGCGGTAGATCCGCCCGTCGACCAGGAGCGCCGAGCCGATCCCGGTGCCGAGCGCCACGAACACGACGGTGGCCGCCCCGGACGCGGCGCCGAAGTGCCGCTCGGCGAGCGCGGCCGCGTTGGCGTCGTGCTCGACGACCACGGGGAGCCCGAGCCGCTTGGCCATCCGCTCGGCGACGGGGGCGTCGCGCCAGGCCAGGTGCGGCGCGAACCGCACGCCGGCGCGGTCGGCCGTGACGAACCCGGCGAGCGCGAGCCCGACCGCGCGACCCGGTGCCGCGCCGCCAGCTCCCCGACGACGCCGTCCAGCGCGTCCTCCAGCGCCGCCTCGCCGCGCGGGGTCGGGGTGCGCGCGGTGTCGAGCACGTTGCCCTCCGCGTCGACGACGCCCGCACGGACGCTCGTGCCCCCGACGTCGACGCCAACCGTCAGCACCGGCTCGCCGGCCGGTCGACGTGGATGTGCTGGACGCGCCGGGCCGCGGCCGGCGGCGGGGGGTCCGCGGGGGCCGGCGCCTCGTCGTCCAGCGCGGCCCGCAGCACGGCCAACAGCCCCGCGGCCTGCTCCGCGAGCCGCACGGCCAGCTCGGGCCGCTCCCCGCGCAGCGCCGCGAGCACCGCGCAGACGGGGCACGCCGCGCAGCTCCCGCGGCCGGGCGTGGCCGGCTCCTCGCGCAGCCGGTCGAGCACCGGGCCGACCCGGTCGAGCGCCGTGAGCACGAGCGCGCGCAGCTCCTCGCCGAGCGTGTCGTGCCGGCCGCAGGTCTCCTCGGCGGTCGCCGTCACCGCAGCCACACCTTCGGGTCCGGCGCGAACGCGACGCAGAGGTCGTCGCCGTCGAGGTGCGCGCCGGTGACGGTGCAGCGGCGCAGCGCGGACGGCAGCGCCACCATCCGCCGCGTGCCCCCGGCCGTGACGGCCAGCTCGTCGTCGACGCGGGCCAGGTCCAAGGGCCCGGACGCGGCCCCCGGCAGCCGCATGACCAGCTCGAACGCCGAGTCCGCCGACGTGCCCGCGCCGGCCGTGCGGCGCACCTGCAGCAGCGGCGCACCGGGCCCGGCGGCGGGCCCGACGGGGTCGCGCCCGCGTAGAGCGACCGGCCCAGCTCCAGCAGCGCGGGCACGCCGGTCGGCTCCGCGGCCGTGTACGGGGTGGTGCGCAGCGGCACCGGGAGCCCGGCCAGCTCCCCGATCACCGCCTGCTGCTCGGCGTGCCGCTCGCGCAGCAGCGCGCGGCCGGCCCGCGCAGGGACGGCGGCGGCGCGGGCAGCACCCGGTTGGCGACGAGCCCGTCGACGTGCAGCCCGTGCAGCGCCAGCGCGGTGAGCGTGCGGCGGGTCTCGGCGGCGACCACCCGCTCCGGGGTGAGGACGAGCCGGATCGAGGTGGTGGTGTGGTCGGCGAGCATCCCGCGCAGCGCCGTGAGCTGCTCGGCGAGCGTGTCCAGCGCGTCGACGGTGCGGTCCCACGCCGGGCGGGCGTCGCGGCCGCCGCCGGCGAGCCCGGTGAGCAGCCCGCGGACGGCCCGGCGGTGCGCGGGGAAGAGCCGCTCCAGGTAGCCGGAGATCGCCTCGGGCAGCCCGAGCAGGCGCAGCGTCTCGGCGGTCGGCCCGCAGTCGACGACCACGACCTCCCACGGCCCGGTCTCCGCGGCCCGGCGCACCTCGCCGAGCGCGAGCAGCTCCTCGACGCCCGGCAGCACGGTCAGCTCGTCGGCCACCATCTCGTCGCGCCGGCGCCGGCGAGGACCGTGCGCAGGTGCTCACGCAGCCGTCCCCACGAGCCGTCGAGCAGGGCGCGCGTGTCGACGTGCGCGGCGTAGAGGCCCTCCTCCAGCTCGGCGGGGTCGCCGGCGAGGTCGGCCTCCAGCGCGTCGCCGAGGGAGTGCGCGGGGTCGGTCGAGACCACCAGCACCTTGCGGCCGGAGCGCGCGAGCACGGCTGCGGTGGCCGCGGCGAGGGTCGTCTTCCCGACGCCCCCCTTACCGGTGAACAGCACGACGCGCACGACCCGGAGGGTAGCCGCGCGAGCGCGGCCGAAGCGTCAGCGGGGCCGTCAGGCGGCGCTCTCGACGCGCCGCTTCAGCCCTTTGAGGGCGGTGTCGATGATCACCTTCTCGGCCTTGCGCCGCAGCATGCCGATCATCGGGATGTTGAGGTCGACGGCGAGCGAGTACGTCACCGTCGTCTCCGCCGCGCTCCCGACGAGCGTGTACGAGCCGTTCTGCCGCTTCTGGATCTGCCCCTTCACGAGGGTCCAGCTGACCGAGCGGCCGTCGGGGGCCCACGTGTAGTCGAGCGTGTAGTTGTCCTTGATCGGCCCGGCGTCCATGGTGAACTTCACCCGCTCGGCCCGGTCTCCGCTGCTGCTCAGCACCTCGACGCTCGTCACCTGCTCGGCCCAGTCGGGGTAGGCCGGGAAGTCGGCGATCACGGCCATCACCCGGTCCGGCGGGGCGGCGATGGTGATCGAGGAGGTCGTAGCGTCGGCCATGGCGGGCACGTTACCGCTGTGGCGCACGGTGAGCGGGGACGGTCAGAACCGCAGCACGTACGGCACGCCGGTGCGGCGGAAGTGCCCCACGTTGACGCATTCCGTGCGCCCGATCCGCGCCCGCTGCGCGAGCGGCTGGTGCACGTGCCGAAGAGTGCGGCGCGCGGCCGGTCCCGGTGCACGACCTGGAGCAGCGCGGGCGCGGACGCCTCGGCGCGGCGGGTGACGACGTCGTAGGCGAGCTCGGGCACGGCCGGCGGCACGTGGCTGCACAGCACGTCGACGCGTTCGAGGCCGAGCACGGCCGCCGCGTAGTCGGTGGCGGGGAGCAGGTGCGGCGTCCACGGCCCGCCCGGGCGCGGCGCGACCCCCGGGGGCAGCGGCGCGCCGCCGACGAACCCGAACCGCAGCCCGCCGATCGTCACCACCCGGCCGTCCGGGAGGGTGACGCCGGGCCGGGCGTACTCGGGCCAGAGCCGCGCCAGGTCGACGTTGCCGGGGATCGCGTAGGTCGGCGCGCTGACGGCGGCGAAGAGCCGGTCGTACTGCTCGCGCACGGCCTGCTCGACCACGGCCGGCGCGTCCGGCACGCGCGCCCACGCGGCGCCGATGTAGGAGATCAGCTGCGCCCGGTCGCCGTTGGTGCGCAGCCGCGCGAACTCGATGCTGGCCGCCGGCCCGAGCACGCGGCCGAGGATGCCGCCCGCGGGGTCGCGGTAGTCGACGTAGTCGACCAGGTCGCCGAGCACGACGAGCGCGTCGGCCCCGTCCCCCGCCCGGGCCAGCGCGTCCGCGTTGCCGTGCACGTCGGAGACCACGTGCACGCGCATGCGGGCAAACCTACGCGGGCGGCTCGCCGGGTGCCGCCCGCCCTCCAGCCGCTGCTTGCACGCGAGCGCGATGGCCTTGGCCGCACGCTGGCGGCGGCCGGCCTCGGCGACGGCGCGGCGCAGGGACGCCGGGCGCGGCCGTCCGTCCGGGCCGGCCGGGTCGGCGCGCAGGTAGTAGTGCAGCAGCGTGCCGTCGAGCACGGGCTCCAGCCACACCTCCATGCTCCCGACGAGCGCGCCCTCGACCGTCCAGCGGACGCCCTTGCTGCCGCGGTCGGTCATCACGGCCAGCCGCAGGTCCGGCCACAGCCGGGGCCACCGCGCGGGGTCGGCGAACTCCGCGGCGACCACCTCCGGGGCCACCGCGAGGAAGGTCTCGTCCACCACGTCCACGCTCGGCACGCGCCCATCCTCCCCCGACCGGCCGGACCGGACGAACCAGACACCGTTCGGGCCTGCCAGGGTGGTTGTCCGAGCGGTAGGTTGCGCGGAACAGCAGCCAGTGCCGGCCAGGAGGTCAACGACCGTGCGCGAGTACAGCGTCCCCGCATCCTTCGGGCTGGGCGACGAGGAGAACCTCGTCAACCCGGTGTACGACATGGCCGCCCGGCGAGGCGGGGCGGTCGCGTTCCGCCGCCGCGGCGCGGACGGCTCGTGGTCGGACATGACGGCGGCCGAGTTCACCGCCGAGGTCACCGCCGTGGCGCAGGGCCTCGTGGCGGCCGGGGTCGGTGTGGGCGACCGGGTGGCACTGCTCTCCCGCACCCGCTTCGAGTGGACCCTCGTCGACTACGCGATCATGGCGGTGGGCGGGGTCACCGTGCCGATCTACGAGACCTCCTCGGCCGAGCAGATCAGCTGGATCCTCTCCGACTCCGGCGCCGTCGCGATCGTCCTGGAGACCGCCGGGCACCGGGAGCTGGCCGAGTCCGTCCGCGCCGACCTGCCCGGCCTGCGCCACGTCTGGCAGATCGAGACCGACGGCCCGGCCGGCGGCGCGGTCGCCCAGCTCAAGGAGCTGGGCGCGGACACCCCGGCCGACGAGGTGCACGCGCGCCGGCAGCAGGTCGGTGCCGACCACCTCGCCAGCCTGATCTACACGTCCGGCACCACCGGGCGCCCGAAGGCTGCGAGCTCACCCACCGCAACCTCCTCGCCGAGGTGAAGGGCGCCCAGCAGTTCTTCCCCGAGCTGCTCTCCGCCCAGGCGACGATGCTGCTGTTCCTCCCGCTCGCGCACGTGCTCGCCAAGGCGATCCAGTGCTGCGCGGTGGGCACCGGCACCGTGGTCGGCCACACCACGATCCCCGACCTGCAGCGCGACCTGGCCTCGTTCCGCCCGACGGTGATCGTCGCCGTGCCCCGGGTGTTCGAGAAGGTCTACAACGGCGCCCGCCAGCGCGCCCACGACGAGGGCAAGGGCCGCATCTTCGACGCCGCGGCCGACACCGCGATCGCCTGGAGCCGCGCCCAGGACACCGGGGGCGCCGGGCTGGGCCTCAGGATCCGGCACGCCGTCTTCGACCGGCTCGTCTACACCCGGCTCCGCGCGGCGGTCGGCGGCAACCTCCAGGCCGCGATCTCGGGCAGCGCGCCGCTCGGCGAGCGGCTCGGGCACTTCTTCCGCGGGTCGGCCTGGACGGTCCTGGAGGGCTACGGGCTGACCGAGACCACCGCGGCCGCGTCCGTCAACACGATGGGCACGCAGCGGGTCGGCACGGTCGGGCGGCCGCTGCCCGGCACCTCGCTGCGCATCGCCGACGACGGCGAGGTCCTGATCAAGGGCGGGATCGTGCTCCAGGGCTACTGGGGCAACAAGGAGGCCACCGCCGAGGCGCTCGAGGACGGCTGGTTCCACTCGGGCGACATCGGCGAGCTCGACGACGCCGGCTACCTGCGGATCACCGGGCGCAAGAAGGAGATCCTGGTGACCGCGGGCGGTAAGAACGTCGCCCCGGCCGTGCTGGAGGACCGGCTGCGGGCGCACCCGCTCGTCAGCCAGTGCATGGTGGTCGGCGACGCGCAGCCGTTCATCGCGGCGCTGGTCACGATCGACACCGACGCGCTGGCCGGGTGGCTGGAGCGGGCCGGCCGGCCCGCCACGGACGTCGCCGACCTGGTGGACGACCCGGCGCTGCGCGCCGAGATCGGCGCGGCCGTCGAGGACGCCAACAAGGCCGTGTCGCGGGCCGAGCAGATCCGCGAGTTCCGGATCCTGCCGGTCGACTTCACCGAGGAGGGCGGCGAGATGACGCCCACCATGAAGGTCAAGCGGGCCGTCGTCGCGAAGACGTTCGCCGCGGACATCGCCGCGATCTACAACACGCCGAAGCCGGCCGGGACGCCTACGGCCTGACGCGGAGGGGCGTCCCGGCGAGCAGCGACCGCAACCGCGCCACCCGCACCGGCCACGCCCACTCCCGCAGCATCCGCTCCCGCCCGGCCGCGCCCATCGCCCGCGCGCGGGCCGGGCGGGCGAGCAGCCCGGCGAGCGTCGCCGCGAGCCCGCGCACGTCGCGGCCGGCCACGACGTGCCCGGTGCGGCGGTCCTGCACGGCCTCGGGCGCGCCACCGGAGTCGCCCACGACCACCGGCAGCCCGGACGCGGCGGCCTCCAGCAGCACGATCCCGAGGCCCTCCACGTCCAGGCCGCGGCCGCGGGTGCGGCACGGCAGCGCGAAGACGTCGCCGGCGGCGTGGTGGGCCGGGAGCTCGGCGTCCGGCACCTGCCCGGCGAACACGACGTACGGCGCCACGCCGGCGGCGGCCGCGAGCCGGCGCAGCCGGTCGGCGTCCGGGCCGCCGCCGACCAGCAGCAGCCGCGCACCCGGCACCTGCTCACGAACCAGCGGCAGCGACCGCACCAGCGCGTCCTGCCCCTTGCGGGCCACCAGCCGGGAGACGCAGACGACGAGCGGCGCGTCTCCGATCCCGTAGCGCGTCCGCAGCTCCGCGCGGGCCGCCGGGTCGGGCCGGAAGCGCTCGGCGTCGACGCCGGCCGGGAGCACCTCCAGCGCCGCGAGCGGGCCGAACGCCGCCGCGACCCGGCCGCGCGTGTAGCGGGAGATCGTCGTCAGGACGTCGGTGCCGTCGCCGATGCGGCGCAGCGCCTGCCGCGCACCGGGCAGCATCGACCAGCCGACCTCGTGCCCGTGCGTGCTGGCGACCACCCGCTCGACGCCGCCGCGGCGGCGCAGGTGCGGGCCGAGCAGCGCGAGCGGGGCCGCCGCGCCGAACCAGACGGCCGTGGCGCCGTGCTCGCGGGCCAGCCGGGCCGCCCGGGCGGCCACCGTGGGCTCGGGCAGCATCAGCGACGTCGGGTGCCGGTGCACCGGGTGTCCGGTGCGTTCGGCGAACGCCGCGTCGAACGCCTCGGCACCCGGCCACGCGGGCGCGTAGACGGCCAGCTCGCCGGCCGGGAGCCGTTCGGCGAGGGCGTGCAGGTAGGTCTGGATGCCGCCGGCGCGGGGCGGGAAGTCGTTCGTCACGAGCAGCGTGCGGGGCACGGCCGGACGCTACCGGGGCCCGTCCGGGAGGTCGGGCGGCGGCCGGTCACCCCGTCCGGCCGCCGCCCAGTGGGGAGCGGACGTGGTCTAGAGGCGGCGTGCGGTGGTGAAGCGTCCGCGTTCACGG
>MKJX01000235.1 GCA_001942415.1 Pseudonocardia sp. CNS-139 | reverse complement strand
AGTTGCAGCAAAGCCACCCTCATGCAGCGAGCCGGCGTGAGGGTGGCTTTGCTGCAACTCAGCTCGCGATGAGGGCCCGCAGGTCGTCCATCGGGTAGGTGGCCGGCGCGAGGCGGCGGCGCACGGCGTCCCGGACCGCGGTCTGCACGGCCTCGTTCACCGGGGTGGGGATCCCGTGCAGGCGGCCGAGCAGCACGATCTCGCCGTTCAGCTGGTCCACCTCGACGTCGCCCGTGCCCCGGGCCAGGCTCTGCCAGGTGGAGCTGCCCTGGCGCCGGTGGCCGGCGACCGGCCGCACCCGCACGCGGTCGCCGCGGCGCGCGGCCTGCTCCTCCCCGCTGACGGCGGCGATGCCGGCGGCGGCCAGCACGGCGGCGGCCTCCTCCCGCACGGCCCCGGCGACCTCGGCCAGGCCCTCGGCGCCCGACGTGCGGCCGAACAGCGCGTCGAGGCCGTTGTCGAGGTTGGTGAGCAGCTTGCCGTACTTCCAGCGCATGACGTCCGGCTCGCAGAACACGGCGAACCGGCTGTCGTCCAGGTCGGCCGCGATCGCCTCCGCTCGCGCGTCCACCCCGGACGGGTAGCGCCCGAGCATGAGCATCCCGGAGAGCGGCGCCGCCTCGGCGACGACCCGGCCGGGCTCCAGGAACGTGCCGGGGAGCCACACGCACATGGCGTAGACGTGCCGGAAGAGCCGCAGCGCCACCCGCTCGTTCTCCACCCCGTTCTGCGCGGTCACCACCGCGAGCCGGTCGCCCGCCCGGCCGCCGCCGCGCACCGGCGCGTCCGCCCACGTCCGCAGCGCCGCCTCCGTGGCCTGCGACTTGACCGCGAGCACCAGCACGTCCTCGGCGGTGAGCGCGAGCTCCTCCGGCCCGCCGGCCGCCGGCACGTCGAGCTTGTGCTCGCCGTCGGGCGTCACCAGGAGCAGTCCCTCCTCCCGCAGCCGCGCGAGGTGCTCCCCGCGCGCCACGAGCACGACGTCGCGGCCGGACTGGTGCAGCCGCCCGCCGATCGTCCCGCCGACCGCACCCGCCCCGATGACGATGTAACGCAACCTGATCTCCTCGACCGTGCCGGTGCCGTCGCCCTGCCACGCACATCGCGCACACCGATCCTGCCCGGCACCGGCCGGCCGGCGAAGCCCGGCCGGCCGACGCCACACCGCGCAGTCGGCGGGCGGGCGCTCAGCCCGCCGGCACCGCCTCGATCCCGGTGGCCGTCGCGGTGACGGGACGCACCCCGGCCACAAAGAAGCCGGCCGACTCCAGCAGCCGCCGCCACTGCGCCTCGGTGCGCTCCGGGGCGGCGTGCGCCACCAGCATGTTCATGTCCGCCCGGGCGAGCGCCCGGAACTCGGGGCCCGGCTGCATCCGCTCGGGCATCAGCCGCTCGACCAGCAGCAGCGTCGCCGACGCGCCCATGGCCCGGCGCACGGTGGCGAGGATCTCCGCGGCGCGCTCGTCGTCCCAGTCGTGGATCACGCTCTTCATGACGTAGAGGTCCGCGCCGGCGGGGACCTCGTCGAAGAAGCTGCCGCTCACCACCTCGCAGCGGTCCAGCACGCCGCTCTTCTCCAGGTGCGGCCGCGCGCTCTCGGTGGCGTGCGGGAGGTCGAAGAGGACACCCCGGAGGTCCGGGTGGGCGGCGAGGACGGCGGCGATCAGCTCGCCGTAGCCGCCGCCGACGTCCGCGACCCGCGGGTACCGGCCGAAGTCGTAGCCGGCCACGATCGAGCGCGTGTTGAGACGGGTCAGCTCCGCCATGGCCTTGTTGAAGATCGCGGCCCGCTCGGGGTCGTCGCGCAGCGGCTCGAAGCCCGGCTTCCAGTCGCCCCGCTTGCCGGTGGCCAGCTCCCGGCCGCTGCGGCCGGTCCGGACGGCCTCCAGCATCAGCCCCCACTCGTCCCAGACGTCGCGGCCCTGGTAGATCACCCAGGACCGGACGGTGCCCTCGACGTCGGCCTGCAGGAGCCGGCCCGACGGGGTCAGCGCGAAGGACCCGTCGTCGCGCTCGGCGACGACGTCGATCGCGACGAGCGCGCGCAGCAGCCGGTGCAGCGACGGCGCGTGCGTGCTCGTGGCCTCGGCCAGGTCCGCCGCGGAGCGCGGGCCGGGCGCCAGCAGGTCGGCGAGGCCGAGCTCGGCCGCCGTGCGCAGGGCTTGCGGCATCCAGCTGCTGTTCACCATCTCCAGCAGGCGGCCGGCGTTGGCGAGAACGTCGCTGTCCCCGTCGGAATCGGGCACTGGGGTCACCTCCATGCAGGTACGACAACCGTCGAAGGATGGGCACAGTCGTGCGCAATGGCAACGGTTCTTCCGCTGAGCGGTGCTCGACGTGTCGGACCGGCTGCCGAACCCGGCCCGTCCCACTATGAGACGCACCTACTAACGATCGTGAGCCACGTCTAACGTCGGGGGTGATGGACACTCACACCGGGCAGGTGCGGCGACGCCTGCTCCTGCTCGGCCCGGCCTTCGTCGCCGCGATCGCCTACGTGGACCCGGGCAACTTCGCGACGAACTTCTCGGCCGGCTCGTCCTACGGCTACCTGCTGCTGTGGGTGATCGTCACGGCGAACCTGATGGCGATGCTCATCCAGTCGCTGTCGGCGAAGCTGGGCCTGGCCACCGGCCGGAACCTCTGCGAGATGTCGCGGCAGGAGTTCCGCAGGCCCGTGGTGTGGGGCCTGTGGGCACAGGCCGAGATCGTCGCGATGGCCACCGACGTCGCGAGGTCATCGGCGGCGCGATCGCGCTGAACCTGCTGTTCGGGCTGCCCCTCCTGGAGGGAGGGATCATCACCGGGCTGGTGGCGTCCGCGCTCCTGGCCCTGCACTCGCTGGGCTACCGCCGCTTCGAGCTGGCGGTCACCGGCCTCTTCGCGGTGATCGTCCTCGGGTTCCTGGTCGACCTGGCCAGGGTGGACGTCGACGGGCCGGCCGCGCTCGCCGGCCTGGTGCCCGGCTTCGCCGGCCCCGACTCGGTGCTGCTGGCCACCGGCATCCTCGGGGCCACGGTCATGCCGCACGTCATCTACCTGCACTCGGCGCTCACGCAGGACCCGCGGCCGGGCCCGGCCGCCACGCTCCGCCGGCGGCTGCGCTACCAGCGGCTGGACGTCGTGCTGGCGATGGGCCTGGCCGGCCTCGTCAACATCGCGATGCTGCTGGTCGCGGCCGCGCTGTTCCACGGCGCCGCCGCGCCCGTCGACTCCCTCGACGGCGTCCACACGAGCCTGGCCGCGGTGGACCGGGTCTCGGCGTTCGCGTTCGCGCTGGCGCTGCTCGCGTCCGGGTTCGCCTCCTCCGGGGTCGGCACGCGCGCCGGCCAGGTGATGCTGCAGGGCTACCTGCAGCGCCGCGTCCCGCTGCTGCTGCGCCGCGCGCTCACCCTCGCGCCGGCCCTGACCGTGCTCGCGCTCGGCGTCGACCCGACCCGGGCGCTGGTGCTGTCCCAGGTCGTGCTCTCGTTCGGGATCCCGTTCGCGCTCGTGCCGCTCCTCCTGCTGACCCGCCGCCGCGACCTCATGGGCGACCTCGCCGACGCCCCGCTCACCACGCTCGGCGCGGGCCTGGCCGCCGCCGTGATCATCGGCCTGAACGGGTTCCTGGTCGTCCAGGTCGTGACGGGCGCCGGCTGAGGCCGCCGGAGCCGTCAGCGCGCGGGCGTGACGTTCTGGTTGAGGTGGAAGGCGTTGTCGGGGTCGTAGCGGCGCTTGACCTCGGCGAGCCGGTCGTAGTTGCCCCGGTAGGAGGCCCGGATCCGGTCCTGCCCCTCCTCCATCATGAAGTTGACGTAGGCCCCGCCCGCCGAGGTCGGGTGCAGCTCCTCCCAGTAGTCCTTGGCCCACTGCGTGATCGCGGCCGCGTTGGCCGGGTCGGGGTCCACCCCGACGATCACGCCCGCCCAGCCGCCGTCGCGGTAGGCGAACGCCGTGGCGTCCTCGGGCACGCGGGCCGCGGCGCCGTCGATCGGGTAGAGGTGCATCGTCGAGTGGCCGGTCGGGAGCCGCGCGCCGAACCTCTCGTGCACGGCGATGGCGGCGTCGGAGATCTCGTGGAAGAAGTCCGCCCGCCAGTACCACTGCAGGCCGGCCGGGTAGAGCGCGTCGAAGGCGCTCTGCAGCGCGGTGAAGGGCAGCGGCTGCACGCCGTCGAGCAGCGGCGAGCCGAACGTCCGGACCGGCTCCAGCACCTGGTCGGCCCGGTCGTGCGGCCCCGTGTAGCACCAGACGATCCCGCACGCCTTGCGGCCCCACAGCTCCTCCGGGAACGGCGGCGCCGGCGGGATCGTGAGCAGCCCGATCCAGCCGCTGAGCTCCTCCGGGAGCGACGGGCTCAGCGCCCGGTACCAGCGCATGACCTCGGCGGCGTCGGCGAGGTCGTAGAGGACGGGCCCGCCGACGACCACGCCGTTCTCGCCGATGTCGTGGCAGCGGAACGTGAACGACGTGACGACCCCGAAGTTGCCGCCGCCCCCGCGCAGCGCCCAGAACAGGTCCGGGTGCGCGGTCTCGCTCGCCGTCACGAACGAGCCGTCGGCCAGCACGACGTCCGCGGCGAGCAGGTTGTCCACGGTCAGGCCGAAGCGCCGGGCGAGGTAGCCGATGCCGCCGCCGAGCGTCAGGCCGGCGACCCCGGTGGAGGCGATGAACCCGCACGCGTCGCCATGCCGAACGCCACGGTGGCGTGGTCGACGTCGCCCCACGTGCACCCCGCGTCGACGCGCACGGTGTGCTGCTCGGGGTCGACCGTGGTGCTGCGCATCGGCGACAGGTCGACCACGAGCGCGCCGTCCCGGACGCGAAGCCCGCGGCGTTGTGTCCGCCGCCGCGCACGGCGATCTCCAGCCCGTTGGCGCGGGCGAACGTGACCGCCGCGACGACGTCGGCGGTGTCGCAGCAGCGGGCCACCGCCGCCGGCCGCTGGTCGATCATGCCGTTGTAGACGCGCGGGCGGCGTCGTAGCCGGGGTCGTCCGGGGTGATCAGCTCCCCCCGCATCACCGCGGCGAGGTCGGGATAGGGATAGGTGTGCGTGGCGGTCACGGCTGGGTCCTTGTCCTCCGGGCGCCGTCCGCTCGGGCACCGACGCCCTGCGACGCTAGGAACGCGGCGTTCACGGAGCGTTCGGCCGGCGGGGTCGGCCTCAGGTGTCCGGGCGAACGCCGAGCCCGTCGAGGTCCGCCGCGCAGCGGGCCGCCAGCGCGGCGCTGCCGTGCCGGCCGGCCAGGCGGGCCGCCGACCGCAGCCGCTCGACCGCGCGGTCCGGCCCGTCGTACGCGGCGCGCAGCCGCAGCACCTCCGGCATCCACCACGCGTCGTCGTGGGTCCGCCCGGCGGCGAGCGCGGCGTCGAGGGTGGCCGCGGCGGCGTCCGGCTGCCCGTCGCGGGCCATCAGGTCCGCGAGCAGCGAGAGCCAGTACGGCATGCGGGCCCGCCGGCCGTGCCCGTCGAGGCTGGCGAGACCGGCCCTGACCAGGTCGATCCCGGTGCCGTCCCGGCGCGACCAGCCGTCGAGCACGAGACCCCAGTCGCCGTAGTAGGCGAACGCGTACCGCTCGCAGAGCCGGCGCAGCTCCTCGACGGCCGCGCCGAGCGCGGGCAGGTCGCCGCGCAGCTGGTGGGTGATGGCGCCGTAGGCGAGCGCGACGGCGAGGTGGTACGGGGTGCCGGTGGTGCGGGCGAGCGTGATCGCGCCCGTGCAGCTCGACAGCGCCGCGTCGGCGTCGCCGAGCAGCCAGTGCGCGTGCGCCGCGAACGCCTGCCCGTGCACGTCCGGCCGGGTCCCGACGCTCAGCGGGTGGGTGCCGCCGAACGCCTCGGCGAGCGCGAAGTGCTCCAGCGACTCGGCGGGCCGCCCGAGGCTGAGGGCGGAGCCGCCGAAGGCGAAGTGGGCGGGCCCGCTCAGCTCCGAGCCGGGTTCGACGAGCGCGAGCGCGCGCCCCGCCGTCCGGTGCGCGTCGGCCGTGTCGCCGTGCACGAACTGGGACGCCCACAGCCCGACGAGCGCGTTGAGCAGCGCGTCCCGGTGGCCGAGCGCCTCCGCCAGGGCGATCGTGGTCTCCAGCGTGGCGCGCAGCCGCGGCGAGGAGTAGCCGAACCAGGCGTTGAGCGGCCCGGCCATGGCCTCCAGCAGCTCCAGCTCGCGCCGGCTGCGGTCGCGCCCCTCGGGCAGGGCGCGCACGATCGACAGGGCCTCCTCCAGGAGCCGGATCGCCTCGCCGTGCGCGAACATGCCCGCGGCGACGGCGGCGGCCCGCCGGTAGTAGCCGGCCGCGCGCTCCCCCCGGCCGCCGCGGGCGTACTGCTCGGCGAGCTGCGCGGACACCGCGTCCGGGTCGTCGGGGTGCAGCAGTTCGAGCCCCTGGGCGACGCGCCGGTGCAGCAGCCACCGCCGCGGCGGGCTGACCTGCCCGTACGCGCTGTCGCGGAGCAGGTCGTGGGAGAAGTCGTAGCCCTCGCCCGTCTCGCGCAGGATGCGGGCCCGCCACAGCTCGTCGACGGCGTGCACGACCGCGTCGGCGTCCAGGTCGGCCGCCTCGGTGAGCAGGTCGAGCGTGAAGTCCCGCCCGACGGCGGCGGCGAGCGCGGCCACGTCCCGGGCGGCGGGGCTGGTCTGCGCGAGCCGGTCGGCGAGCACGGCGGCGAGCCCGCCGGCCGGCTCGCCGGCCCGCGCGCTCTCGACGATGTAGAGCGGGAACCCGCCGGTCGCCGCCTGGAGCGCCGCGGCGGCCCCGGCGTCGGGGCGGCGGCCGGTGACCGCGGCGGCGTCGAACGGCTGCAGCGCCACCTCCGTGAGCACCCCGGCGGCCCGCAGCTGGGCGACCCACCGCGTGAGGCCGGGCTCGTACCCGTCCGGCCCGTCGCGCACGGTCGCGGCCACCAGTACCGGGGCGTCCGGTGTCAGGCGCAGGCAGAACGTGAGGAACGCGAGCGTCTCCGGGTCGCACCAGTGCAGGTTGTCCAGCGTCAGGAGCACCGGACGGCCGGCGCCGGTGAGCGCGCGGGTCACCCCCTCGTAGAAGCGGTGGCGCTGCCAGGCGTCGACCATCGCCACCGGCTCCGGGCCGGGCCCGGCCCGGTTCCGCACCACCGGCACCAGCCGTTCGACCTCCGCCCGCCAGACCGGGTCCAGCCGGGCGAGCCTGCCACGGACCGCCGGGGTGCGCAGCCAGTCCGCGACGGGCGCCAGCGCCAGCCGCCCCGCGGTGCCGAAGCACTCGGCGCCCGCCACGACCGCGCCACCGCCCCGCGCGGCACCGGCCAGCTCCGCGACGAGCCGGGACTTCCCCACCCCGGCGGCACCCCGCACCAGCACGAGACCCGGGTGGCCGGCGGCCGCGGCGCGCCAGCGCTCGTGCAGCGCCCCGACCTCCCGGGCCCGGCCGACGAGCTGCGGGCCGGCCGGCACCGTGCGTGCCCGGCCCGTCCCCGCAGCCGGCGGCCCGCTGCGGGCCAGCAGCCGGTTGAGCGTGGTCCGGGTGACCGGGTCCGGCTCGACGCCCAGCTCGCGCTCGAGCACGGAGGCGCAGTGGTGGTAGGTGCTCACGGCGCCGGCCCGGTCCCCGAGGTCGCCCTGCAGCTCCATGAGCCGGCGGTGGCCGACCTCCTCCAGCGGGCGCACGTGCACCCGGCGGCGGGCCAGGCCGACCGCGCCCGCGAGGTCGCCGGCCCCGGCCCGGGCCTCGACGCCGCGGTCGAGCAGGTCCACGCACTGCTCCTCCAGCTCCGCGCGGGCGTCGAGCGCCCAGTCGTCGTAGCTGCCCGGGAGGAACTCGCCGCGGTAGCGGTCCAGCGCGGCGTCCGCGTGCCCGACCAGGTCCGCCACGTCGCCGTTCGCCGCCGCGGCCAGCGCGGCGTCGCGGTGGGCGGCGAAGACCCGCACGTCGACTCGCACGCCGGGTCGTCCTCCCAGCACAGCTCGCGCGGCGTCACCACCAGCGACGGGCCGTCGTCGAGCAGGTTGCGCAGGTGGTGCAGCTCGCGCCGGAGGTTCGTCAGCGCCTGCTCGTCGGTCGAGTCCGGCCACATCTGCGCGGCGATGCGCTGGCGGGTCTGCGGCCGTCCGGCGTGGACCACGAGGAACCCGACCAGCTCCAGGGTGCGCGCCGAGCGGGCGCGCACCGCGCCGTTCGCGTCGCTGATGGCCTGCTCGCCCAGGAGGGCGACCTGCAGCATCGCGGCCTCACCTCCGCGCCGCCGGCTGTCTCGGCAAGGGCCCAGGGTGCTCGGGCGGACGGGCGGACGCCAGGCCCGGACGGACGGCCCGGGCCTGGCCCGATCGGGGCAGCGGGGAAGCGGCTACGGCAGCGCCAGCCCAGCGAGCCAGCTGAGCGCGAGGCCGCCGAACAGGGCGAGCGGGAGGCTGCGCGTCCGCCACCAGAGCGCCCACGCGACGGCCGCGGCGAGCGCCGCCGTCAGGGTCTCGACCGGCACGACCGCCCCGTGCGGGACGAGGAGCGCGGGAGCGGTGATCGCGGCCAGCACCGCGGGCCCGACGTGCGGCAGCAGCCGGGCGACCCGGGCGGGCGGCTCCCTCCGGGCGCCCACCAGGAACGCGACGCGCATCAGGTAGGTGCCCAGCCCGATGACGGCGAGGACCACGAGCTCACCCATGGCGGCCTCCGGCCAGCGCGCCGGCCGCCACGCCCGCCGCGCGCCGGCCAGCAGGCCGAGCCCCGGCGGCAGCCCCGAGGCGGCGAGCGCGACCGCGGCGCCCACACCGGCGGCGGCGTACGCGGCCCGGCTCGTCAGCATCGGCACCAGCAGGAGCAGGAACGTCAGCGGCGCGGCGAGGTCCAGGGCAGCGCCGCGGGCAGCACGCCCGCGAGCAGCACCCCGGCGCCGGTCAGCACCTGCCAGCCCACCCACAGCGTGCCGCCGACGACCAGGTAGTAGGCGAGGCGCGCCCCCGGCCCGCCGCGCCCGGCCGGCCGAACCGGCCCAGCGCCAGCGCGTACACGGGGTCGGCGAGCAGGTAGGCCCCGACCAGCCGCCAGCGCCGCGGCCACTGCGCCGCGTACGGCGCCAGCGACGCGCTGTAGAGCACCATCCGCGTGTTGACCACCAGCGCGGACAGCACCACGAGCACCGCGCCCGCGCCGCCGCCGAGCATCGTGACGGCGACGAGCTGCGCCGCCCCGCCGAACATCAGCGGCGACGACAGCCAGGCGACCCACGGCGGCACGTCCGTGGCGGCCAGCGTGGCGCCCAGGGTCAGCCCGAACGGGACGTAGGCGACGATCACGGCGGCGGACTGCGCGAGCCCGCGCCGGACCACCGGACGCAGGTCCTCGGCGGCGGATGCGGACATCGCGGTTCCCTCGGCTCGGGTGTCGTTCATCCCCCCGATGCTGGGAACGGGCCGTTCGTGCCGCGTTCGCGGTCCTACCGGCGCACCGTTCGCCGCGACAGTGCCCAGTGCAGGACGAACGCGGCGATCGCGCCGACGAACCAGCTGAACGCGGCCGCCCCCGACGAGCCGAGCAGCACCAGCAGCATCGCGAGCGCCGCGCCGACCGCCGTCGCGAGCACGGCGACACGGTTCACGCCGCGCGTGTAGTGGTAGGTGCCGTCGGGCCGCATCGTGTAGAGGTCGTCGACGACCACCTTCTGCTTCCTGACCAGGTAGTAGTCCGCGATCAGCACGCCGTAGAGCGGCCCGATGAACGCGCCGAGGGTGTCGAGCGTGTAGTGGATCACCTCGGGGCTGGAGTACAGGTTCCACGGCGTGATCAGCACCGACCCGACGGCGGCGATCATCCCGCCGGTCCGCCAGCTGATCCGCTGCGGCTGACGTTGGAGAAGTCGAACGCCGGGGAGACGAAGTTCGCGACGATGTTGATGCCGATCGTCGCGATCATGAACGTGAGCGCGCCGAGCACCACGGCGTAGGTGTTGTCCAGCCGGGCGACGGTCTCCACGGGGTCGGTGAGCAGCTCGCCGAACACCGGCTGCGTCGCCGCGGCGGTGATCACCACCAGCAGCGCGAACACCAGGAAGTTCACCGGCAGCCCGAGGAGGTTGCCGCGCCGGACCGCGGCGAACGAACGGCCGTATCGCGAGAAGTCGCCGTAGTTGAGCATCGGCCCGGAGAAGTACGAGACGACGAGCGCGATCGCGGTGAGCATCGTCGGGACGACGGCCCATCCGGTGATGCTGACCTCGGCCAGATTCAGGTCGATGTTCGTCCAGCCGGCCTCCATCACGAGATATCCGGCGAGCAGGAACATCACGACGTAGACGGCCGGACCGCAGAAGTCGATGAACCGGCGGATCGCCTCCATCCCGCGCCAGAACACGGCGGCCTGCAGCACCCACATCAGCAGGAACGCCACCCAGCCCAGCAGCGAGAGCCCGGCGAACCCGTACCGCCCGACCTCGGCGTACGGGGCGAGCCCCGGCCACAGCTGCAGCGCGACGACCACGAGCGACGCGGACGCGAGGTAGGTCTGGATGCCGTACCAGGCCACCGCGATGAGACCGCGGATGACGGCGGGCACGTTGGCGCCGAGCACGCCGAACGAGACCCGGGAGATCACCGGGTACGGGGTCCCGGTGGCCTGGCTGGGCCGCGCGACCAGGTTGCAGAGCGCGTAGACGATCGTGATACCGATCAGCAGCGCGACCAGCACCTGCCACGCGGCCAGGCCGAGCGCGAACAGGCTGCCCGCCGTCAGGTACCCGCCGACGCTGTGCACGTCCGACATCCAGAACGCGAAGAAGTTGTAGGCGCTCCAACGCTGCTCGCGAAGCGGCGCGAGATCCTCGTTGACCAGCCGCTCGTCGTATCCGGCCTTGACGACGCCGACCGCCTCGTCCTGTCCCACCGCCTCGCTCATGGGTTTCCTCTCCGTTCCGGGGAATGAGCGCGACGGTAGGTCGGCCCGGAACGCGGAAAAGGACATCGGCGGCAGTGTTCACAGGACCGTCCATCCGGCCACGAGACGGCAACATATAACCGTTCAGCCGATCTGGAACTCCTGCAGCAGCCCGGTGTAGGGCTTGGCCGGCGGCCGCGCGAATCGCCGCGTTTGCCGGTGGCCAGGCCGAGCGCGGCGAGCGTCTCCACGGTGCGCACCGCGGCGGCGACCCCGTCCACCACCGGCACCCCGACCGCCGCGGTCAGCGCCTTCGCCAGGTCGGCCATGCCGGCGCAGCCCAGCACGATCGCGTCGGCCCCGTCCTGGGTGACGGCGGCGTGGCACTCGGCGGCGACCGGTCGAACGCGCCGGGCTCCTCCAGCGCGAGCACCGGGATCTCGCAGGCCCGCACGGCCAGGCAGGCGCGGGCGCAGCCGTAGCGTTCGGCCAGGTCCAGGGCCCGGCCGCGGGTGCGGTCGAGGGTGGTGACCACGCTGAACCCGCGCCCGAGGTAGGCGGCCGTGCGCATCGCGGCCTCGGCGATCCCGACGACCGGGCCGGTCGCCAGCTCGCGGGCGGCGTCCAGGCCGGGGTCACCGAAGCAGGCCACCACGTACCCGTCGACGGTCCCGCCGGCCTCGGCGCGGGCGATCTCGGCGAGCAGCCCGGGCACGGCGAGGGCCTCGTCGTAGTGGCTCTCGACGGAGGCCGGTCCCATCGCCGGGTGCACGGCCTCGACGGTGGTGCCGCGCGAGGCGGCGGTGCGGGCGGAGGCGCCGATCAGCTCGGTCATCGGGGCGGACGTGTTGGGGTTGATCACGAGGACGTGCACGGCGGCTCCCGCTGGTCGGACCGGTCGGGCTGCCCGCCGGGGTGGCTGAACAGGCTGCCGATGGCGCGCCGGAGGTGCTCGTGGTGGCGTGCGGCGCGGTCCAGCAGCGCCGCGGCGTCGCGCGCGACGAACGCGGCGAGCATCCACTCGTGCTCGGCGTGCAGCTCGGCCCGCTCGGCGGCCGGTACGAGCGCCATCGGCCGGTAGGGCTCGGTGAGGTTCCACGCCGACTCCAGCATCGCCTGCAAGCGATGCATCCCGGCGGGCGCGACCATCGCGAGGTGGAAGCGGCGGCTCTCGCGGTGGTAGGCGCGGTCGTCGCCCTGGCGCAGGCCGCGGCGAGCGCGTCGTGCGCGGAGCGGGCCCGCTCGTCGTCGGCGCCGCAGGCGCGGGAGACAGCGGCGGCGAGCGCCGCCTGCTCCAGCACCCCGCGCACCAGGTAGAGCTCGTGCAGCTCGGCGGCCGTGAGGCGGGCGACCGTGTAGCCGCCGCGCGGGCGGTGCTCGACGAGCCCCTCCCCGACGAGCGTCTTGAGCGCCTCGCGGACCGGGATGACGCTCACCCCGAACACCGCGCCGACCTCGTCGGGCGGGATCGCCAGGCCGGGCGGCGCGTCACCGGCCAGGATCACCCGCCGCAGCTCGCGCAGCAGCGCCCCCGGCCGGGCGGGGTCGCGCGTCCGCAGCGCCGCGATGAGCGCTGCGGCGTCGTCGCCGAGCCGGCGCCGGGGGCGGTACGGGGTCGCCACGCCCCGTGACGCTACGGCCGCGGTGTTGCGCCGTGGTGACGCCGGCCGCAGCGCGATCGTCGGGCACGGCGGGTTCGGCGGTGCCGGGATCCACCGCCGGCTCCGCCTCCCCGACACCGAGGTGCGGGTGCTGCCGCAGCTCACCCCCGACCGGTCCACCCGGACGCCCAGGCACGCGGTTGTGGGCGCCGGGCGCCGCGATTACGGTCCCCGCCGGTGAGGAGCGACCAGAACGGCGCGGGCGGTGCCCCGCCCCCGGAGGAGCTGATCTCGCTGCGGCAGGACGTCCGCGCCGGGTGCGTGGTCGTCACCGTCGCGGGCGAGGTGGACATGGTCACCGCCGGACGGCTCCGGCACGCCGTGGGCACCGCACTCGCCGACGCGGGGACGAGCCCGGTCGTCATCGACCTGACGGGCGTGTCGTTCCTCGGGTCCCACGGGCTGGCCGTGCTGCTGGAGGCCCGGCGGGCGGCCGTCGCGACGCTCCCGCTGCGGGTCGTGGTCGACTCGACCCGGCCGGTGATCCGGCCCATGCAGGTGTCCGGCGTCGCCGAGCTGCTCACGCTGTTCCACGACGTCGACGACGCGGTCGCGGGCCGTCCCGAGCTCGATGCCTAGGAGGCGGCCGCCCGTTCCACCGGCTCGGCCCGCAGGTGCGCGGCGGCCCGCCGCTCCCGGTACCGCAGGTAGCCGCCGGCGGCCAGCAGCACGACCACCGCGCCGTACGCCACCACCGCGAACGGGCTGCCGACCAGCGCGGACGGGTCGCCCTGGCTGATCGCCAGCGTGCGCCGCAGCTGCTCCTCCGCGATCGGGCCCAGGATCAGCCCGACGACCGCCGGGGCGATCGGAACCCGAAGCGGCGCATCACCCAGCCCAGCACGCCCAGCGCGAGCAGCAGGAGCAGGTCGACGGCCGACGCGTTGACGGCGTAGCTGCCGAGCGCGGCGAACGTCAGGATGCCCGCGTAGAGGTAGGGCCGCGGGATCTGCAGCACCTTCACCCAGATCCGCACCAGCGGCAGGTTGAGCACGAGCAGCAGGACGTTGCCGACGTAGAGGCTCGCGATGAGCGCCCAGACCAGCGCCGACTCGTTCTGGAACAGCAGCGGGCCGGGCCGGATGCCGTAGCTCTGGAACGCGGCGATGATGATCGCCGCGGTCGCCGACGTCGGCAGGCCGAGCGTGAGCAGCGGGACGAGCACCCCGGCGGCGGCCGCGTTGTTCGCCGCCTCGGGTCCGGCGACGCCCTCGATCGCGCCCCTGCCGAACTCGTGCCTGCGCTTCGAGAGCCGCCGCTCGGCCGAGTACGACAGGAACGTCGCGACGTCCGCGCCGCCCGCCGGGATCGTGCCGATCGGGAACCCGATCGCGGTGCCGCGCAGCCACGGCCGCCACGACCGGCGCCAGTCCTCGCGGGTCATCCCGCGCTTCCCCACCGGGACCAGCGGGATCGGGCCGCGGCGCATCCGGGACGCGACGTGGAGCGCCTCGCCGACCGCGAACACGCGACGGCCACGACGACGACGTCGATCCCGTCGGCCAGCGCCGGCACGCCGAACGTGAACCGCTGCTGGCCGGTGAGCGTGTCGGTGCCGACCAGGCCGAGGAACAGCCCGACCGCCAGCGCCGCCAGGCGCGGGACGGCGAGCCGCCCAGCAGCGCGGCCACGGTGAGGAACGCGACGACCATCAGCGCCACGTAGTCCTGCGGGCCGAGCTGCACGGCCAGGTCCGCGACGACCGGGGCGACGAGCGTGAGCGCGACGGTCGCGACCGTCCCGGCGACGAACGAGCCGATCGCCGCGGTGGCCAGCGCCGCCGCGCCGCGCCCGGCCCGGGCCATCGCGTTGCCGTCGAGGGTGGTGACCACCGACGCCGCCTCGCCCGGGGTGTTGAGCAGGATCGACGTGGTCGACCCGCCGTACATGCCGCCGTAGTAGATCCCGGCGAACATGATCAGCGACGCGGCGGGGTCGAGCGAGTAGGTGAGCGGCAGCAGCAGGGCCACGGTCATGGCCGGTCCGATGCCGGGCAGCACGCCCACCGCCGTCCCGAGGACCACCCCGAGCAGCGCGAAGAGCAGGTACTGGGGCTGCAGGGCGGTGGCGAACCCGTCCAGCAGCAGCGCGAGGTCACCCAAGGAAGGGCACCCCTTCCAGCGGCCCCGCAGGCAGGAACACCCCGAGGGCCTGCGTGAACAGCACCTGCGTGACCAGGGCGAGCACCGCCCCGACCGCGAACGGCCGCCACAGCGGGCGGGCGCCCAGCGTCGCGGCGGCGCCGCCGAAGAGCACGGTCGCCGCGATCGGCCAGCCCAGCGGCTCGACCAGCACCACGAGCGCGAGCAGGGAGCCGGCGAGCAGGGCGACCCGCGCCCAGTCGGTGCCGGCGTCCGGGTCGACGTCCTCGCCCGCCTCGGCCTCGCCGCGCCGGCCCCGGGCCAGCCCGACGAGCACCGCGGCGCCCGTCGCGGCCAGCAGCACCCCGATCGCGTACGGGAAGACCTGCGGGCCGACGACGTTCGCGGACGGGGGCACCCGGATCGTCGCGGCCTCGACGACCACGAACACCCCGAGCGCGACGAGCACGAGCGGGAACACCGCCTCCGCCCACGCCACCCGCGGGTGCGGGTGGCCGGTCCGGGGGACGTGCTCACGAGACGAGGCCCAGGTCGGTCAGCACCCCGCGCACCCGGGTCCGCTCCTCGGCGAGGAACGCGTCGAACCCGGCGCCGGAGAGGTAGGTGTCGGTCCAGCCGTTGCGCTGCAGCTGCTCCTGCCAGGCACCGGAGGCGTGCAGCCGGTCGACCAGGCCGGTGAGCCGGGTGCGGGCCTCGGCGGAGAGGTTCGGCGGGGCGACGACCCCGCGCCAGTTGGTCAGCTCGACGTCGATGCCGGCCTCGGCGAGGGTCGGCGCGTCGATGCCGTCGACGCGCTCGGCGCCGGAGACGGCCAGCGCGCGCAGCCGGCCGGCCTGCACCTGCTCGGCGTACTCGCCGACCCCGGAGATGCCCGCCGAGACCTGCCCGCCCAGCAGCGCCGCGAGCGACTCGCCGCCGCCGGAGAACGCGATGTAGTTGACGTTCCGGATCGGCACGCCGCCGGCCTGCGCGACGAGCCCGGCGAGGATGTGGTCGGTGCCGCCCGCGGAGCCGCCGGCGATCGACACGGCCTGGCCGCGCGCGGCCATGTCCGCCACCAGGTCGCCGATCGTCCGGTACGGCGAGCCGGCCGGGACGACGACGATCTCGTCCTCGGCGGTGAGGCGGGCGATCGGGGTGGTGTCGGCGAGCGTGGCCTGCGACCGGTTGGTCTCGACCGCACCGACCATGACCAGGCCCATCACCATCAGGTAGTCCTCGCTGCGCTCGGTCGCGAGCTGGGCGAGCCCGACGGTGCCACCGGCCCCGCCGACGTTCGAGACCTGGACGCTGCGCACGAGGTCGGCGTCCTCGGCGGCGCTCGCGAGCGCCCGGGCGGTCTGGTCCCAGCCGCCGCCGGGGTCGGCCGGGGCCATCACCTGCAGCCGGTTCACCTCGGCGGAACCGGAGGCGCCGGACGGGCCGGCCGAGCAGCCCGCGACGGCGAGCGCCGCGACCGCCGCGGCCAGCGCCGCCCACCGGGCGCGGGTCGGGGTGCGTTCCATCGATCCTCCTTGATCGGAGCCCCCGGACGGTCGGCCCGGGCGGCTCGGCGGACGGACCGTAGGAGCGCCGGGGCCGGTGGCGGAACCTCGCGGTCGTAGCGGTCGTACTGGTCTTTTCGGTCACGGCCGGGGCGCCGCGCGCGTGCGGCACACTGGGCCGCGTGCGCCGCGGGATGTCGCTCGGGCTGCAGCTGCTCCTGCTGCAGGTGACGATCGTGCTGGCCACGGTCGTGGTCGCCGGGCTGCTCGCGGTGGCGCTGCAGGAGCGCCAGATCCGCGACGCCTACCGGCAGCAGGTGCTGATCGTCGCGACCAGCGTCGCGCAGCTGCCCACCGTGGTCGACGCGTTCTCCGCCCCCGACCCGCCGGCCACCCTGCAGCCGCTCGCGGAGCTGATCCGGCAGGCGTCCGGGATGACGTTCGTGGTGATCGCCGACGCGCAGGGGATCCGCTACGCCCACCCCAACCCGGCCCGGATCGGGGAGCACGTCTCGACCGACCCGACGCCCACGCTGGCCGGCGAGGTGTTCGTCGGCACCGAGACCGGCACGCTCGGCGAGACGCTGCGGGCGAAGGTCCCCGTGCGGGCCGCGGACGGGACCGTGATCGGCGCCGCGTCCGTCGGGATCCTGGAGAGCGAGCTCGCCGCCGACCTGCAGGCGGCGCTGCCGGCCGTCGTGGGCTGGCTGGGCGGGGCGGCCCTGCTCGGCACGGTCGGGTCGGCGCTGCTGGCGCGGATGGTGCGCCGGCGCATCCACGGGCTGGAGCCCGACGAGATCGCCCGGCTCCTGGAGGCCCGCGAGGCGATGCTGCACGGCATCCGCGAGGGCGTGCTCGCCGTCGACCGGCGCGGGCGCGTGGTGCTGGCCAACGACGAGGCGCAGCGGCTGCTCGGCCTGGACGGCGACCCGACGGGACGCCCGGCCGCGGACGCCTCGACCCGGCGCTGCTCCCGCTGCTCGACCGGGACCGGACGTCGTCGACGAGCTGGTGCTCGCCCGCGACCGGATGCTGCTGGCCAACCGGACCGCCGCCACCGTGGGCGGCCGGCCGATCGCGGACCTGCTGGCCCTGCGCGACCGGACCGAGCTGGTCACGGCGCTGCGCGAGCTGGACGGCCAGCGCACGCTCACCGACTCGCTGCGGGCCCAGGCGCACGAGTTCAGCAACCACCTGCACGTGCTGCAGGGCCTGGTCGAGCTGGACCGGCGCGACGAGGCCGTCCGGTTCATCGACCGGATCGGGGGCGGCGGGCGGCTGCTCGGCGGCAGCGCGCTGGGCGCGGTGCACGACCCGGCCGTGGCGGCGCTGCTGCTGGCCAAGACGGCCGTCGCGCGGGAGCGGCAGGTGCGGCTCACGCTCGACCCGGACAGCGCGCTGGCGCACGGCGGGGACGACGTCGTGACGGTGCTGGGGAACCTGCTGGACAACGCCGTGGACGCGGCCGGGCACGGCGGGCAGGTCGTCGCGCTGGTGCAGCAGGAGGACGACGGGGGGATCTTCGTGCGGGTGGACGACGACGGGCCGGGCGTGCCGGAGGCCGACCGCCGTCGGGTGTTCGAGGCCGGTGTGACGACGAAGACCGCGGCCGACCCGGCGCAGGGCCGCGGCATCGGGCTGGCGCTCGTCGCCCGGATCGCGCGGCGGCGCGGGGGCGAGGCGGGGATGTCCACGTCCCCGCTCGGCGGCGCGCGGGTGATCGTCCGGCTGGGCCCGGTGGGCGCACCGGTGACGGCCCGGTGACGGCGCCGGTGCGGGTGCTCGTCGTCGACGACGACTTCGCGGTCTGCGCGATCCACCGCGGCTACCTGGAGTCGATGCCCGGGTTCGCGGTGGTCGGCGAGGCGCACCGCGGGCTGGACGCCGTCGAGGCCGTCGGGGCGCTGGCACCCGACCTCGTCCTGCTCGACATCCACCTGCCGGACCTGTCGGGCATCGAGGTGCTGCGGCGCATCCGCGCGGTGCCCGGACCGCCCGTCGACGTCGTCGCGATCACGGCGGCCCGCGAGGTGGAGACCGTGCGCGACGCGATGGCCGGCGGGGTGGTGCACTACCTGGTCAAGCCGTTCGCGTTCTCGGCGTTCCGGGAGCGGCTGGAGCTGTACGCCGCCAACCGGGCCGACCTGCTGCGCCGGGCCTCCGACGCGGGCGCGGAGCTGGCGCAGAGCGACGTCGACCGCATCCTCCAGTCGCGGCAGCGCACCCTCGCGCCGCAGCGGCTGCCCAAGGGACTGTCGGCCCGCACGCTCGACCTGGTCGCGGCGACGCTGCGGGCCGCCGACGGCGCCGACCTGTCCGCGGTGGAGGTGGCCGAGCGGTGCGGCATGGCCCGGGTCAGCGCGCGCCGCTACCTGGAGCACCTGGACCGTACCGGGCTCGCGGAGGTGCGACCCCGGTACGGGCAGGCGGGACGGCCGGAGAACGGCTACCGCTGGGTCGGCTGACCCGCGGCGAGCCGGGTCAGGCGCCCGAGTTGACCGCGGCCTCCTCGATGCGGTCGCCGAGCCGGTTGAACACCCACGGGATGCTCAGCGGGGTGGGCTTGCGGATGCCGATCACCGTGGAGCCCGCGTCGACCGGGTCGAGCAGCGCGACGATGCCGTGCTTCTGCACCACGGGGAGCGTCTGGGCCAGCCGCAGGCCCAGGAACGCGTCGTACTCGGCCTGGTCGGTCGGCTGGAAGATCATGATGTCGAGGTCCTGGAGCGCGTCGAGCTGCTCGAAGCTCAGCCCGTTCTCGGCCACGCTGGGGTCGAAGCCGTCCGGGACGACCATGCCCATCTCGGTGAAGAGGTCGTTGTAGGACGTGTCGCCGACGCCGATCCCGAGCACGCCGTCGTAGGCGCCCACCGCGAACAGCACCGACTTCCCGCGCACCGCCGGGTGGTCGGCCGGGAAGCCCGCGATCGTCGCCTCGGTCTGGCTGACCAGCGCGTCGGCCTCGGCGGACTTGCCGAGCGCCTGGCCGATCAGGCGGGTCTGGTCCTGCCAGGGCAGCTGGCGCTGCTCCTCGTCCCACGCGACCGTCGGGGCGATCGCGGAGAGCTGCTCGTAGGTCTCGCCGATGCCGTAGGAGTTGATGCCGACGATGAGGTCCGGCTCGGCGTTCGCGATCTGCTCCAGCGGCAGGCCGTCGGCGCCGGTGAAGCCCTCGGGCCGCTGCCCGCCGAGCGCCTCCGAGAGCCACGGGTTGATGCCGTTCGGGATCCAGGTCGGGGCCTCGATCAGCACCGGGGTGACGCCCAGGGCGACGAGCACGTCGCGTCCGACATCGTGAGCGCGACGACGCGCTCGGGGCCGCCTCGACCGTCACGTCGCCGAACTGGTCGGTCACGGTCACCGGGAAGGCGCCGCCGGCGGGTGCGGCCGGCTGCTCCGGCTCCGTCGTTCCGCCGGCGCACCCGGCGAGGCCCAGCGAGAGGGCAACGGCCAGCGCGGCCGTGCGCCAGCGCAACTGCCTCAGCGACATGTCGAGACTCCGTCCGGTCATCTAGGTTAGGTTCGCCTTATCAACAGCCAGCGGAGCCTACATTGCAGATCACGTTGGCAAGACGGCGATAACCCAACGGCAACCAGCGAAGGTGAGCCCACTTCCATGTCGAACCGCTCCTCCGTGCTCGCGGCGCACGTCGTCCGGGTCGAGCAGCTCAGCCGCCTGATGCGGCGCATCACGGTCGGCGGGCCCGACCTCGCCCGGTTCACCACCGCGGGCCGGGACCAGGTCGTGCGGATGTTCCTGCCGCTCGCCGGGCAGGAGCTCGTACTGCCCGAGGGGCCGGACTGGTGGGGCGGCTACCACGCGATCCCGCAGGTGCACCGGCCCGCACTGCGCAACTACACCGTCCGCCGGTTCGACCCCGCCACCGGCGAGCTGGACGTCGACTTCGTGCTGCACGGCGACGAGGGCCCGGCCTCGGCGTGGGCCGGGCGGGCCGCGCCCGGCGACCCGCTCGGCGTCTACCCGGACGCCGCGACGGCCGAGGTGCCCGACGGCACCGACTGGCAGCTGCTCGTCGCCGACGAGACCGGGCTGCCCGCCGTCGGCGCGATCCTGGAGGGCCTCGCGCCGGGCACGCGGGCAGTGGCGTTCGTCGAGATCGCCGACCCGGACGAGGAGCAGGACCTGCGCTCGGGCGCCGACGTCGACCTCGTCTGGCTGCACCGCGACGGCGTGCCGGCCGGGCGCAGCGACGTCGTCGTCACCGCGCTGGCGGCCGCGCAGCTGCCGCCGGGCCCGGTGTTCGCGTGGGTGGCCGGGGAGTCCGGCATGGTCAAGGCCGTGCGACGGCACCTCGTGAGCGAGCGCGGGGTGCCGCGCAAGCGGGTGGAGTTCAGCGGCTACTGGCTCCACCGCGAGCACGACACCCCCGCGTTCACGGCCGAGCTGGAAGCCCTCTACGCGGAGCAGTGAGCGGTCACTCCGGGCGGCTCCGGAACTCCCTCACCAGCAGCCACACCAGGTAGGACCCGCCCACCACGCCCGTCGCCAGGCCGACCGGCAGCGCCACCCCGGGGATGACGTGCTGGGCGGCGAGGTCGCTCAGCGAGAGCATCAGCGCGCCGGTCAGCCCGGCGGCGACGAGGCCCGGGCCGGGTGAGCGGGTCAGGCGCAGCGCGACCTGCGGGGCGGCGAGCGCGATGAAGCTGATCGGGCCGGCGGCCGCCGTGGCGACGGCCGCCAGCCCGACGCTGACCAGCACCAGCCCGAGCCGGGTCGACTCCACCGAGAGGCCGCGGGCCCGGGCCGCGTCGTCGCCCAGCTCCAGCAGCGGGATGCCGCGCCCGACCCGCAGCGCCACCGGCACGAGCACGACCACCGCGGCGGCGATCGCGAGCACGTCCTCCCAGCCGCGGTTGTTGAGCGAGCCGGTGAGCCAGACCTGCGCGGTGCGGGCGGCGTCGAGGTCGGCGCGGGTGATCAGGTAGGCGTTGACGGCCTCCAGCCCGGCGCCCACCCCGAGGCCCACGAGGATGAGCCGGAAGCTCTGCACCCCGCGCCGGTAGGACAGCGCGTACACGACCACGGTGGCCAGCAGCCCGCCGACCAGCGCGCCCACCGCGACCGAGACCATGGCGCCGCCGAAGACGAGGATCACCAGCAGCGCGCCCGTCGCGGCGCCCACGGTGAGCCCGACGACGTCGGGGCTGCCCAGCGGGTTGCGGGTGAGCCGCTGCAGCATCGCCCCGGACACCCCGAGCGCGAACCCGACGAGCAGCCCGGTGAGCATCCGCGGCAGCCGCAGCTGCACCACGACGAACTGGGAGCGCCCGCCCTCGAGGATCGTGCCGATCACGGTGGGCAGGCCGATGAACCGGTCGCCCAGTGTCATGAGCAGGGCCGCCGGCACGAGCAGCAGCACGGCCAGCGCCGCACACACCACAACCGAACGCGGGTGCACGCGCAGGGACACCCGTTCCCGGCGCAGCCGTACCGCCCGCAGCACGGACCCCGGCGCCGTCACAGTTGCACCACCTCCGGCGTCGGCACAGCGCCACGAACACGGGCGCGCCGATCGCCGAGACGACCACGCCGACCTCCAGCTCCCCCGGCGCGACCAGCACCCGCCCGACCACGTCGGCGAGCAGCAGCACGATCGGCGCGATGAGCACCGTGTAGGGCAGCAGCCAGCGGTGGTCCGGGCCGGTCAGCATGCGCGCGACGTGCGGCACCGTGAGCCCGAGGAACGCCAGCGGGCCGACGGCCGCCGTCGCCGCGCCGCACAGGAGCGTCACGGCGACCGCGCCCAGGAACCGGGTGCGCCCGAGGTTGAGCCCGAGCGCCCTGCCGGTCTCGTCGCCGAGGGCGGCGGTGTTGAGCGCCCGCGCGAGCCCGAGCGCGATCAGGGCCCCGACCAGCAGGAACGGCCCCACCTGGGCGAGCACCGACAGCTCGCGTCCGGCCAGCGAGCCGACCATCCAGTGCCGGAACCGGTCGAACGTGGCCGGGTCGAGCAGCAGCAGGATCCCCGACAGCGAGCCCAGCACGGCGACGACCGCGGCCCCGGCGAGCACCATGCGCTCCGGCGACGCGACCCGCCCGGACGCGCCGATGAGGTAGACCACCACCGAGATCCCGGCCGCCCCGACGAACGCGAACCAGACGTACCCCGAGGGGCTGCCGATGCCGAACACCGCGATCGCGAGCACCACACCCGTCGACGCCCCGATGTTGACGCCCAGCAGGCCCGGGTCGGCCAGCGGGTTGCGGGTGAGCGCCTGCATCAGCGCCCCGGCCAGCCCCAGCGCCGCACCTGCGGCCAGCCCGAACAGGGTGCGCGGCCAGCGCAGGTCGGCGATCACGAGCGCCTCGGGCGTGCCGGCCGGGTCCCACACGGCGTCCCAGGCCACGCCGAGCGGGATGGCCCGCGCGCCGACCGCGAGGCTCAGCAGCACGCAGAACCCCAGCAGCGCGAGCAGCAGCACGAGCCCGGCGGCCCGGGAGACCCGCACGGACGCCCGGACCGGTGCCTCGGTCGTCGCCGTCACGAACGCACTCCCTCCGCCGCGATGTCCGCCACCCGGCCTTCTCCGACGCGGACCGCGCGCCGCAGCCGGGCGATCGTCTCAGGCCGGTGCGCGACGACGACGAGCGTCCGGTCGGCACACATGCGGTCGACGGCGGTCTCCAGCCGGGCCGCCGTGACCGGGTCGACGTCGGCCGTGGCCTCGTCGAGGATCAGCACCGACGGGTCCACGAGCGCCGCCCGCACGAGCCCGGCGAGCTGCTGCTCCCCCGCCGACAGGCGCTCGCCGCGGTTGCCGAGGTCGGTGTCGAGCCCGGCGGGCAGCCCGGCCACCCAGTCGTCGAGGCCGAGGTCGCGCACGGCCGCCTCGACGCGCGCCCGGTCCGGCTCCCCGGGCACGAGCAGCAGGTTGTCCAGCAGCGTGCCGGCCACGAGGTGCACCCGCTGCGGGACGAGCGCGAGGTGCCGGCGCACCTGCGCCGGGTCGAGGTCGCGCAGCGGGACGCCGGCGTACTCGACCGTGCCGGCGGCCGGTGTGTAGAGGCCGGCGAGCAGCTTCGCGAGCGTGGTCTTGCCCGCGCCGGTGGGCCCGACGAGCGCCACCCGCTCCCCCGGCGCCAACGTCAGCGACACGGCGTCGAGCACCGGGGCGTCGCGGCCGTACCCGAAGGTCACGCCGACGGCGGCGAGCATCCCGCGGGCGGGCAGGTCCCGGGCCGGCGGCGCGGGCGGCGGCTGCGTCACGGCGAGCAGGTCGCGCAGCCGGGCGGCGGTGGCCGTGGCCTCGGCGATCGTCCCGACCAGGCCCGTGAGCTGCAGGAACGAGTCGAAGAGGTTGCGCGTCGACAGCACGAACACGACGAGCACGCCCAGCCCGATCGCGCCGCCCGCGACGAGGTAGCCGCCGAGCGCGAGCAGTACGGCCGTGGTGAGCGCCTCGAACGCGACGAGCAGCGGCATCCGGTTGAGCGCCCCGACCGTCGTGCGGATCGCGGCGAGCAGCGTGGCGTTGCCGCGGCGGGCCCGTTCGGCCCAGAAGCCGGTGCCGCCGCTCATCCGCAGCGTCTCGGCGGCCTCGATGCCCTCGGTGAACGTGGCGGCGAGCCCGGCCTGCGCGTCGGCCTCCCCGGCGAACGCCGGGCCGGACGCCCGGTCGAACGACCGCATCACCAGCAGCGCCCCGGGGACGAACGCGACGAGCAGCACGAGCGTCAGCAGCGGCGAGTAGACCAGGAGAGTGACCACGGCGAGCACCAGGTAGCCGACCGCGGCGAGCAGCTCGGAGAGGTAGACCCGCACGAACGTCGCGAGGTTCTCCAGCTCCGTGGTGGCCCGGTTGAGCAGGTCGCCGCCGCGGTGGCGCTCGATGAACCGCAGCGGCGCGCCCGCGAGCCGGCCGACCACGGTGTCGCGCAGGCGCGGACCATGCGCTCGCCCGCGGTCGCGAGCCACAGCTCCGCGAGCCGCAGCCCCACCAGCCGCACGACCGCGAGGCCGACCAGCACACCCGCGGCGACGAGCAGCCCCGTCCGGTCGCCGCCGGTGACGGCGTCGGTCGCCCACCCGATCACCGGCGGCACGGCGACCAGCGCGCCGGTCGCGACCAGGCTCGCGGCCGTCCCGGCGGCGAAGAGACCCGCGTGCGCCCGGCCGTAGGGGAGGATCGCGCGCAGGGCGCGGCGGCGGTCGGGCTCCTCGGCGAGATCGAGGTCGGCCGGCTCGGTCATCGGGCCACCTCCGGGAGCCGCAGCACGTCGTCGGCCAGCTGCGCGAGCGAGCTGCGGTGCGTGACGACCACGATCGCCGCGTCCGGGGCGGCCGCCCGCAGCCGCGCCACGATCAGCGCCTCGGTCGCGACGTCGACGGCGGACGTGACGTCGTCGAGCAGCAGCACGTCCGCGCCGCGCAGCAGGCCCCGCGCCAGCGCGAGCCGCTGCACCTGCCCGCCCGACAGCGTGGTGCCGCGCTCCCCGACCTCCGTGTCGTAGCCGTCGGGGAAGCCCTCCACGTCGGTGTCGACGGCGGCGGCGTGGCACGCGCGGCGCAGCGCCTCGTCGTCCAGGTCGGTGCGCCCGACCCGCAGGTTGTCCGCGATGGTCCCGGAGACCAGCACGGGGCGCTGCGGCACCAGCGTGATCCGGGCCCGCACGTCGTCGATCGCCGCGTCGCGCAGGTCGACGCCGCCGAGCGTGACGCGCCCGGCGCTCGGGTCGTCCAGGCGGGCGAGCAGCCGCAGCAGCGTCGACTTGCCGGACCCGGTCGGGCCGGTGACCGCGAGCAGCCGCCCCCGGGCCACGGTGAGGTCGGCCGGGGCGAGCAGCGGCCGGCCGTCCTCGGTGCGCGTGACGGAGTCGGCGTCCAGCACGGCGCGGCGCGGGAGCGGCCGCGGGCGGGCGGGCTCGGGCAGCGTCGGCTCGGCGCGCAGCAGCTCGCAGATCCGCCCGGCCGACGCCGCGGCCTGGCCGCGGGCCGTGAGCTGGCCGGCGAGGTCGCCGACCACGGTGGCGAGCAGCCCCATCCACGACGCGAACGCGACCAGCCCGCCGACCGTCAGCGAGCCGTCGATCACGGCGAGCCCGCCGACGCCGATCCCGACGCCGGTGGCGACCATCGGCGCGAACGGCGCGCGCGACACCCAGTCGGCGCGGATGCCGGCGGCCCGCACCGACTGCGCGGTCACGGCGTCGCTGCGCCCCTGGTGCCGCACCACCAGCGCGGACTCCCCGCCCAGCCCGCGCACGGCGGCACCGGCGGTGATCAGGTCGGAGACGGCGTCGCCGCGCGCCCCGTGCAGCTCGGCGAGCCGCTCGTGGGCCGACTCGTAGCGGCGCGGGTAGTACAGGTTCACCGCCGCCACCACCGGGATCGCGGCGAGCCCGAGCAGCGCGAGCAGCAGGTCCAGCTGGGCGAGCGCGCCGAGGATCACGACGAGCCCGACGCCCAGCTGCGCGGTGGCGAGCACGCCCCCGATCCAGATCCAGACCTGGTCGACGTCGCGGCCGTGGCGGGTGCCCAGGTCGCCGGCGCCGAAGCGGGCCAGCGCGCGCCGGTCGAGCGTGAGCACCCGGTCGGCCATCGCGACCCGCACCCGTTGCAGCACGCGGGCCCCGCACAGGTAGTTCCACCGCTGCTCGGCGATCTGCGCGCCGGTCATCAGCAGCCCCAGCCCGACGACGGCGAGCGCCCACAGCCCGGTGACGGGCATGTCGCCGGTCGCGACGCCGTCGTCGAGCGCGTGCTGCACGGCCCACGGGATCGCGACCAGCAGCACCTGCCCGAGCACGCCCAGCGCGACCGCCACCGCGAAGCCGGGCCACTCCACCTGCAGGCACCAGCGCAGGAACGCGCGCGGCGACCGGCTGTCGACCCGCTCCGCGCGCGGCGGGGTGAGCACGGCCGCGGTCACCGGGCCGCCAGCGTCGCCGCGACCAGCACCCGCGGGGTCGACGGCAGCCGGGGCGGGGTCTCGCGGGCCTCGGCGAGCACCACCGCGGCGGCCTCGGCGCCCATCTCCGCGACCAGCTCGTTCTCGTGGGCGAGCATGCCCGCGTAGACGGCGAGCTGGCGGTCGAGCCAGTCGGGGGTCTCCACCTTCTCCTCCACGGTGAAGCCGCCCGCGGTGAGCAGTGCGGCGTGGTCGACGCCCGGCGTCTCCCACGACGTCACCACGAACCGGCCGCCCGGTTCGAGCACCCGCGCGACCTCGGCCACCGCGGCCTCCTTGTCCCACACCATCCACAGCGCGTCGACGCTCATGACCGCCGCGCACGAGCCGTCGGCGAGGCCGGTGGCGGTGAACCCGCCGACGCGGAACCGGGCATCCAAGGGCCCCAGGAGTGGCCCCAGCTCCACGCTCCGGCGGGCGGCGTCGGCCACCGCGCCCGCGACGACGTCGATGCCGACCAGCCGCGCCCCGGTCTCCCGGGCCACCCAGATGCCCGGCCCGCCGCGGCCGCACCCGACGTCCGCCAGCACGCGCCGGCGAGCGGCCCGACCAGGTCGCGGATGCGCCGCAGGTCGGTCCACGTGACGAAGCCGAAGGGCTGCAGGCTCGCCGGGTGGTCCTCGCCGTAGGCGTCCTCGTAGATCGCGGCCAGCGTGGGGCTCGCGGCCTGCGCGGCGAAGAACGCCGTGTAGCGGTCCTCGTCGACGCCGAGCGCGCCGGTCATGCGTCCTCCTCCAGGTGCGCGGCCAGCCGGGCGGCCGTGCGTTCGGTGAGCACCTGCCGCGCGGCGATCTCCAGGCCCGCGGCCCGGGCCCGGTTGACGGTGGCCATCGCGAGCAGGCTGTCGCCGCCGAACGCGAAGAAGTCGTCGTCCACGGCCAGGTCGGGGGCGGCGAGCACGTCCCGCATGATCGCAAGAACGGCCCGTTCGGCGACAGTGGCGGGCTCGCGGGACGGCGCCCGCTCCACTACGGGGTCGGGCAGCGCGCGGCGGTCGACCTTGCCGTTGGGCAGTGTCGGGAACGCCGGGAGCACCACCACCGCGGCCGGCACCATGTGCTCCGGCAGCGCCGCGCCGACGTGCGCCCGCAGGTCCGCCGGGTCGGCGGCGCCACCCGGCACCGGCACGGCGTACCCGACGAGCACCGGGCCGCCGCGCGGCCGGTCCCGGGCCACGACCAGCGCCTCCGCGACGTCCGGGTGGCGCCCGAGCACGCTCTCGACCTCGCCGAGCTCGATCCGGAAGCCGCGGATCTTGACCTGGTCGTCGGCCCGCCCGAGGAACCGCAGCAGCCCGTCGGCGCCGCGGCGCACGAGGTCGCCGGTGCGGTAGAGCCGCTCCCCCGGCCCGCCGAACGGGTCGGCGACGAACCGGGCCGCGGTGAGCCCGCGCCGGTTGTGGTAGCCGCGGGCCAGACCCGCCCCGGCCAGGTACAGCTCCCCGGTGACGCCGGGCGGCACCGGCGCGAGCCCGTCGTCCAGCACGTAGGCGCGGGCATTCGCGACCGGCCGCCCGACCACCGGCTCGGCGCTCGCCGCGACGTCCCCGACGAGCGCGTCGACCGTCGCCTCGGTGGCCCGTAGAGGTTGAACGCGCGCACGGGCAGCGCCCGCAGCCGCCGCCACAGTGCCGCCGAGACGGCCTCGCCACCGAACCCGACCACCGCGAGCGGGCAGCCCGCGTCGAAGAGCCCCGCCTCGGCCATCTGCGTGAGCGTCGAGGGGGTGACCTCCAGGAAGTCGATCCCGCGGTCGCGCGCGAACTTCGTGAGCAGCACCGGTCGGCGCGCTCGTCGTCGGTGGCGATGTGCAGCGTGTGCCCGTCGAGCAGCCACAGCTGCGGCTGCCAGGCCGCGTCGAACGAGAACGACCAGGCGTGCCCGACACGCAGCGGGCCCGCCCCGCGCACGGCCCGCGCCGCGTCGTAGAGGTCGCGGCGGTGGCTGTGGAAGAGGTTGACCAGCCCGCGGTGCGGCACGACCACCCCCTTCGGCCGCCCGGTCGAGCCCGACGTGAAGATCACGTACGCCGGATGCTCCGGGCGCACGGCGACCTCCGGCGGGGTGGGGTCGGCCGCGTCGAGCGCCGCCACCGTGTCGGCCGCGTCGAGCAGCAGGTGTCCGGGCCCGGCGGGCAGCACCGGGCCAGCGCGGACGTCGTGAGCAGCAGCACCGCCCCCGCGTCGGCCAGCGCCGCGGCCACGTGCTCGCGCGGGTTGTCCGGGTCCACGGGCAGGTACGCCGCGCCCGCCTTGTGCACCGCGAGCACGGCGGCCACCCCGTCGGCGCTGCGCGGCAGCGCGAGCCCGACCACCCGCTCCGGCCCGGCGCCCTGCGCGCGCAGCACCCGGGCCAGCCGGTTCGCCCGCGCGTCCAGCTCGGCGAACGTCCAGGTCGCGTCGGGGGCGACGACGGCGAGCGCGTCCGGGCACCGCCGGACGGCGTCGGCGAAGAGCCCCGCCGCGGTGTTCGCCGGTACCGGCAGCGCCGGGCCGGCGTCGAGCGCCTGCGCGCGTTCCTGCGCCGTGAGCAGGTCCAGCTCCCGCACCGGCCGGTCCGGGTCGGCCGCCACCTGTTCGAGCAGCGCGACCATGCGCCGCGCGATCGCCGCCGCCGTGGTCGCGTCCCACAGGTCGGTGGCGTACTCCAGCGTGAGCGAGAGCCGCTCGTGCTCGGCCTCGTCGGCGAAGATGAAGTCGAGGTCGAACTTCGCGGTCTCCGTGCTCGCCTCCGGCACTCCGACGACCGGCAGCCCGAGCACCGTCCCGCCGGTGCCGCCGGCCACCGGGTGGTAGCCGAGCATCACCTGGAAGAGCGGGTTGCGCCCGGCCACCCGCGGCGGCGCGAGCGCCTCCACCACCCGCTGGAACGGCAGGTCCTGGTGGTCGAACGCGGCCAGGTCGGTGCGCCGCACGCGGTCGAGCAGGTCGGCGAACGTCGGGTCGCCGGACAGGTCCGCGCGCAGCACGAGCGTGTTGACGAAGAACCCGACGAG